>NZ_CP108474.1:4818904-5421267 GCF_036226445.1 Streptomyces sp. NBC_01255 | reverse complement strand
GCGGCGGCGGCCCACTGCTTCTTCAGGTGCTCGGTGGGCGCGACGACGGTGATCTGCTGCACGACGTGGTGGTGCAGCAGCCAGGACGCGAGGGTCAGGGCGAAGGTCGTCTTGCCGGCGCCGGGGGTGGCGACGGCGAGGAAGTCTCGGGGCTGCTCCTGGAGGTACCTGTCCATGGCGCCCTGCTGCCAGGCTCGCAGCTTGCCGGCGGTACCCCAAGGGGCCCGTCCGGGGAAGGCGGGAGAGAGGTGATGGGAGGAGGTGGTGGTAGTAGTCACGATCTCCGGGTTCGACGCTCGTCCAGATATGACAACCGGGCCACCTTACCGGCGGCCCGGTCGGAACCTCGTATGAAACGGGGCGGGGATGCCCCGGTTGCGATTCAGCTCACGTCGGCGAGGACCAACTCGCGGAGCCCGCGCGCGATGTCCTCGACCTCGTCGGTCTCACCCGTCGCCACGGCGATGACCAGGCGTTCCGCGGCATCGATGTCCGGTCGCAGCTGGACGCCGTTCATGGCGAGGAAGGTGACGCAGGACAGCCAGGCCGTGCTGTTGTTCCGGCCGACGAACGGGCTGCGGAAGGCCAGCGACTGGAGGAGGGCCGCGGCCTTCTCCACAGCACCCGGGTAGACGTCCTCGCCGCCGTGAACCGACGTCGGCCTGAAGGCGGCCTCCGCGACGAGCCCTAGGTCACGCACGAGCGGTGTGTCCGCACGCGTCCTCGGCGATCCCGACGACGTCCTCGGCGGAGAGGTAGACGCACATCACGCGAGACGCTCCAGGAGTTCGCCCCACTTGGCCGCCTGCTCGCGAGAGGCCTGCCTCACCCTCGCCTCGTGTGCGCTCCGTACGAGGTAGTCGTCCACGGCCCGGAGTACGAGCGCGTGCATGCTGACGCCCTCTTCCTGGGCGCGCCGCCTCAGCGCCTCGGTCTGGTCGTCGCGGAGACGCAGGTTCATGGCCATATCGGAACGATACCGGCATGGGGCCATTCTGGTACTGGCTACCTCACGCCCGAGTCGGCTCCGTCCGCAGCCGCGTAGCCACCCACGCCCCCACCGCCGCCACCCCCGCCATCGGCAGGAAGACCGCCGCGAAGGCCGCCGGGTGGGAGCCCGTCGCCGCGTGGGAGCTCACCGCGTGGCCCACCGCGCCGCCGCCCAGGGCCGCGAAGGCGGCGCCTCCGGCGGCGAGGAGCAGGACGTTCGAGAGGCCGTCCGAGATCTGGAGGGCCGCCGAGTTCGCGCCCGCCTCCTCCGGGGGCGACAGCTTCATGAGCAGCACGCTCGTCGAGGCGATCACCGCGCCCATGCCGAGGCAGCCGACGGCCCAGGCCGCCGCGACCACCCAGACCGGCACCGCCGCGATCAGCACGCTCGGCGCGGCCGCGATCGCGAGCGCGACGAGGACCATCCCGAGGACGACCAGGCGTTCGCGGTACGGCTCCGTCCACGGCCGGGACTGGATCCACGAGCCGAGCGCCCAGGTGAGGCCGCCGACGGCGAGCGAGAGCCCGGCCAGGGTCACGCTCAGGCCGCGCTGCGTGACCAGCATCAGCGGCACGAAGGACTCGGCCGCGATGAAGGACCCGGCGGCGATGCCGCGCAGCAGGATGACCGAGGGCAGGCCGCGCGCGGCCCGGACGGTGCCGCGCGGCAGCAGCCCGCGGATGGCGGGCACGAGGAGCGCGACGCCCGCGGCGGCCGGCAGCAGGGAGAGCCAGCGCAGCTCCTGCCCCGCGTACTGGAGCAGCCCGGCACCGGCCGAGATGGCGAGGGCGAGTCCGATCTGCCGCCGGTCCCAGGGGGCGACGGGCGCCGCCGGGTCGGCGGGGCCGGAGGCGGTCCGGCGTATCGCGGGGAGGGCGAGGGCGAGCGGGATGACGACGAGGGCGGGGATGCCGACGAAGACCCAGCGCCAGCCGAGGTGCTCGGTGATCGTTCCGGCGGCGAGCGGTCCGACGACGGAGGGGACGACCCAGCTCGCGGCGAACGCGGCCATGATCGCGGGCCTGAGGTGTTCCGCGTACGCCCGGCTGACCACCACGTACAGCGCGACGATCACGAGGCCGCCGCCCAGTCCCTGCACGGCCCGGCCAAGGATGAACATCCACATGGAGGCGGCGGTGCCGGAGAGGAGCAGTCCGGCGGCGAAGGCGGTCATTCCGGTGGCGAGGGACCCGAGCGGCCCCCGCCGGTCGGACCACTGGCCGGCCAGGACCATGCCGAAGAGGCTGGTGGTGAAGTACGCGGAGAAGGCGAAGGCGTAGACGGAGACGCCGTTCAGCTCGCGGGCGGCGACGGGCATCGCCGTGCCGACGGCGGTCGCCTCGAAGGCGATGAGCAGGACGACGGAGACGATGCCGATGCTGAGCGCCCGGTGGTCGCCGTCGAGGACGGACCCCTTGGTGTCGTCGTACGCGGCACGGGGTCCGGGGCTGTGGGTGGCGGCGACGTCGGCATCGGCGTCGATGTCGGCGTCACGGGGTTCGAGGGCGCTCATCCCCCCAGAGTAAGAGGTCAACCACCGAATGACCCCTGTCAGGTTTCCCGTCCTTTGGTCCTCGGTCTCTGGTCCCGGTCATGCAAAGAACGCCGGGAACGCCGGGAACGCCGGGAACGCCGGGAACGCCGACGGGGCGGCGCACTCCGACGTGGTGGTCGGTGTACGCCGCCCTCGGGCGGATCGGGTGCGGATCGGTCACTTCGCGTCGCTGTTGAACTTGGAGGTCGACCAGAAGTAGCCGAGAACGTTGAGACCGATGCACCAGGCGATGGCGAGCCATCCGTTGTGGCCGATCTCGGTGCCGAGGAGGAGGCCGCGGAGGGTTTCGATGGCGGGGGTGAAGGGCTGGTACTCGGCGATGGGCTGGAACCAGCCGGGCATGGAGGCGATGGGGACGAAGGTGCTGGAGATGAGGGGGAGGAAGATCAGGGGCATCGCGTTGTTGCTGGCGGCTTCGGCGTTGGGGCTGATGAGGCCCATGCCGACGGCGATCCAGGTGAGGGCGGTGGCGAACAGGACGAGGAGTCCGAGTGCGGCCAGCCATTCCAGGGCGGTGGCGTCGGAGGAGCGGAAGCCGATGGCGAGGGCGACGGCGCCGACGAGCAGGACGCTCATCACGCATTGCAGGACGCTGCCGACGACGTGTCCGACGAGGACGGACGGGCGGTGGATGGCCATGGTGCGGAAGCGGGCGATGATGCCCTCGGTCATGTCGTTGGAGACGGACACGGCGGTGCCGATGGTGGTGCTGCCGATGGTCATCAGGAGCAGACCGGGGACGAGGTAGGCGATGTAGTCGGCGCGGTCGCCGCCGCCGATGCCGGCGCTCATCGTGTCGCCGAAGATGTAGACGAAGAGCAGCAGGAGCATGACGGGGGTGAGGAGCAGGTTCAGGGTGAGGGAGGGGTAGCGGCGGGCGTGCAGGAGGTTGCGGCGCAGCATCGTGGACGAGTCGCGGACGGCGAGGGAGAGAGAGCTCATCGGACTGCATCCTTCGGCTGGTGGGGGATGGCGGTTCCGCCGGTGAGGGCGAAGAAGACGTCGTCGAGGTCGGGGGTGTGGACGGTGAGTTCGTCCGCCTGGATGCCGGCGGTGGCGAGGCGGTCGAGGAGGGCGTGCAGGGCGCGCTGGCTGCCGTCGCTGGGGAGCTGAAGGGTCTGCGCCTCGTCGTCCTTCGCGGCCTCGCCGACGGCGTGGGCCGCGCGCTGGTAGGCGGTGGGGTCGGTGAAGCGGAGGCGGACGTGGCCGCCGGGGATGAGGCGCTTGAGTTCCTCGGCGGTGCCTTCGGCGGCGATCTTGCCGTCGTTGAGGACGGCGATGCGGTCGGCGAGTTCGTCGGCTTCCTCGAGGTACTGGGTGGTGAGGAAGACGGTGACGCCGCCGGTGACGAGCTGGCGGATGATCTGCCACATGGTGTGGCGGGAGCGGGGGTCGAGGCCGGTGGTGGGTTCGTCGAGGAAGATGATCCGCGGGTCGCCGACGAGGGTCATGGCGATGTCGAGGCGGCGCTTCATGCCGCCGGAGTAGGTGGAGGCGGGCTTCTTCGCGGCCTCCACGAGGTCGAAGCGTTCGAGGAGTTCGGCGGCGACCCGGCGCCCGTCTCGCTTGGACAGGTGGTGCAGGTCGGCCATGAGGAGCATGTTCTCCTCGCCGGTGATCAGGCCGTCGACGGCGGAGAACTGGCCGGTGACACCGATCGCGGCCCGGATGGCCTGCGGGGCGGTGGCCAGGTCGTGGCCGCCGATGCGGATGGCGCCCGAGCCGGGGCCCGGGGAGACGAGCGTGGAGAGGATCTTGACGGCGGTGGTCTTGCCGGCGCCGTTCGGTCCGAGCAGGGAGAACACCGTTCCCTGCGGGACGGCCAGATCGATGCCGTCGAGGACGACCTTGTCACCGTAGGACTTGCGCAGCCCGTTCGCCGCGATGGCCAAGTCGGTCATGAGGGGTGCTCCTTCAGAGGCTGAGGGGTGGTGGTCAGAGGCTGCGGGCGGTGATGTCGCCGTGGGCGGTGGAGGCGTGGATGTTCAGCTCGGCGGCGGAACCGGCGCTGTTCTGCAGGGTGTTGGTGATGCGGCCGTAGGCGGTGCCGGCGTCGAGGGTGGCGGAGACGCCGCGGGCGGCGCCGACTTCCAGGTCGCCGGACTCGGTGCGCAGCACGACCGCGCCGCCCAGGGCCTCGGTGATCGTGATGTCGCCCTTCTGGGTGCGGAGTTCCGCGGGGCCGCCGAGGCGGCCGACGGTGATGTCACCGGCCTGGAGGGTGAGGTGGGCGCTCGCGGTCTCGTCGAGCTTGACGGTGCCCTGCGCGCTCTCGATGGTCACGTCGCCCAGGCGCCCGACACCGTGGAAGTCGGCGGCGGCGGTCCTGGCCTCGACGCGGGAGCCGGCCGGCAGCTGGACGGTGACCTCGACCGCACCGGAGTTGCCCAGGATCCGGCTCTTCGGCTCGGCGGCCTCGATCCGCAGCACGCCGTCGGCGTAGGCGACGGTGACCTGCTCGGCGGCCTTCACGTCGTTGCTCTTCGCGGCGTTCGCGGGGAGGACCTCGACGGTGGTGCCGGCGGTCTGGTCGGCGGCGATGAACCGGATGGTGCCGGCCGGGATGTCGAGGATGGCGGAGACGGGGGCGGTGGTGGCGAACTTCTGCATGATGCGCTCCTTGTGTTTTCCGGCCCGGACTCCTTGTCCGTGCCGTTTCCGACAAGAGAAACGCTACGTTGCGTTCAAGGATCGAGCAACGGTCACGTTGCATCAAATCCCTATCACCGCAGGTGAAAGCCGAGATTTCATTGCAACCATCATGCGAGCTAACGCAACAACCAGCACCTTCGCGTTGCAATGAAATGAGCGTGAACGCTATAGTGGCGGCACCCGAGGAGCACGAAGGAGACAGCGATGCCAGGTGGCAGGCTCACCCAGCAGGAACGTCAGCAGATCGCGCTGGGGCTGGCCGACGGCCTCGCCTACGCCGAGATCGCCCGACGGCTCGACCGTCCGACCTCGACCATCACGCGTGAGGTGATGCGGAACGGCGGCCCCACCGGCTACCGCGCCGACCTGGCCCACCGCGCCACCGAACGCCGTGCCCACCGGAGCAGGCAGGCCACGCCCCGGAGCCCGGAGGCGCTCCCGCAGGCCCACGGACGCGACCCCGAGGCCGTGCGCGAGTACGAGGAAGTCCTCACCACCGTCTTCATGCAGTCGGGCATGCCCAAGATGATGTCCGGGGTGATGGCGTGCCTCTGCATGAGCGACACGGGCAGTCTCACCGCGGCCGAACTCGTCCAGCGCCTCAGCGTCAGTCCGGCGACCGTCTCCAAGGCGATCGCCTTCCTGGAGGGCCAGGCCTTCGTCCGCCGGGAACGCGACGAAGGCCGCCGCGAGCGCTACACCGTCGACGCCGACGTCTGGTACCAGTCGATGATGGCAAGCGCCCGGGCCACCGCCCAGATCGTCGAGACCGCACGGCAGGGCGTCGGCGTCCTCGGCCCCGACACCCCGGCCGGTACGCGCCTCGAAAACATCGCCCGCTTCCTCGACTTCGTCAGCGAGAGCACCTCGCGCGCCGCGGAGCAGGCACGCGCGATCCTCCACACGAGCCCGGAAACACCCGCGGGAACAACCGCAGAAACAACCGCGGACGAGACGTCCGCCTGAGCCGGCGCCCTCGCGCGCCGGGCCCGACTGTGAACGGGGTGTGGCAGCCCCGTTGCAGTCGCATGGCACGGCCCCCGAACCCCTTGAGCCCCTCCCGGCCGCCGCTCTACGGTCGTACCAGTGCACAACACGACCGTGTGCCCGAGTGGTTCAGGGACTCGCCTGCAAAGCGAGTTACGTCGGTTCGATTCCGATCACGGTCTCTACGATCACCGTCTCGACCGATCACCGTCTCGACCGATCACCGTCTCGACCGATCACCGTCTCGACCGATCACCGTCTCGACCGATCACCGTCTCGACCGATCACCGTCTCGACCGATCACCGTCTCGACCGATCACCGTCTCGACCGATCACCGTCTCTTCATCGACGAGATCTTCCACCCCGCACCGGGCATGTGCCACAGTCCGCCCATGAATGATCACGGCAGACGCAGACTGGGCATCCTCGTGGGCGTGGGTCTCGCCGGCGGCCTGCTGCCCGGCATCACGCTGGGCGCGGAGACCGTCGACGCCGTCCTCTCGCTGCTCGTCGCGGCCGTCGTCCTGACGGTCCTCACGCAGCTGGTCCACGTGGGCCCGTCGGGCCGTGTCCCGCTGCCCGTCCTGGGCGCGCTCGGCGCGGTCGGCTTCGTCCAGGACGCGCTCATCTGGTGGCTGCTGTCCTGGCTGGGCCCGAAACTCTCGGACCTGCGGGTCGAGGGCCTCGCGACCATCATCCTCGCGGCCCTGATCACCCGCGCGACCGTCCTCCTCCTGTCGCAGCTGTCGCCGGTGGTCGAGATCGCCGAGGACTGACGGCCGGTCCGCCGGGCGCAGAGCTCACGGAAGCAGGTCGTCGGGGACCGCGACCTTCTCCTCGCAGCCCAGCAGCTCGCGCGTGCTCTCGGCGAGGGACTTCAGGAGCTGCTCCGTCGACACGGTCCCGCTCCCCTTCCGGTCCTCGTCGTTCACCGAGACCTGGAGCGGCAGCTCGCTGCCCTGGCCCGCGGCGGTACCCGGGATCGTGCAGGGCATGACGACCTGCGTGCCCCCGATGTCGGGGCGGACGGCCACGTAGACCCCGTCGGCCACCTTGCGCCAGCGCTGCCTGCCCTTCGCGGAGCTCACGGAACCGATGTCGTCCATGGACCACCCGGCGGTGCTGGTGACCCAGCTCGCAGCGCCCTCGGCCCTGCCCTCGATCTGGCAGGGGCGGTAGGTGGTGCGCCGTAGATCGTCCTCGGCGGCCGCCCAACCGCGCGCCTCCGTGACCATGCGCTCCTTCATCTCGGAGAGCGACCGGTCGTACGCGCGGAGCCCGTCCCCGAACTCGGCCCGCAAGGTATCTACGTTCTTCGCCCCGAAGACCTTCTGGCATGTCTTGAGAGCGGCCTCGGTGCGCGCAGCCTCCGTCGCACTCACCTTCGGGGTGGCCTCACCTCCGCCTCCGCCTCCGCCTCCGCAGGACGCCACCGACAGAACGACGACGAGTGCGGCGGCGGAACCCGCGCCCGCTCGCCTCCTGGCAACCGACATGCTCACCTGACCTTCGACTCGGTACCGCTGACGAGCTGTTCGCCGTCCATGTAGGAGGTCTGCGCCTGACGGAAGAACTCGCGCTTCTCGGCCTCCGTCATCCCGATGGAGTCCGCGAAGCTCATCAGCGGGGCCATCGCGCTGCCCCGGCCGGCCTCCCTGACCCCCTCGATCCCCTTCCGCGCCTCGTCGTCGTTCTTGTACTCGTTGTCCTTCAGGTACTGAAGGCTGTCGGAGGCGTACTCGGTACTGAGGGCCGAGCCGGCGCTCTCCATGATGATCGGTACGACGGTGGCCGCCACGACACCCGCCGCCGGGCCCAGCACAACCGCGGAGCCGACTCCCACGACCGCCGCGACACCGCCGCTCACCGCCGACTTCCGCCACTCGGCCTGCTGTTCGAGCTTGAGGTTCTTCGCGTCCTCGTCGTCCTTGAAGTCCTCGCCGATCTGGGTGGTGCGCGACTCGTCGATGACGCCGTGGACGAGGGTGGCGTTCTGGGCGAAGGCCATGGCGTCGTCGCGGTCCTTCTCCAGCGCCTTGATGCCGCTGGCCTCGAAGACCTGCTGGGCGGCGGAAATGCTCTTGTACCCGTCCTCGTCCCCTGCGACAGCCTTCAGGAAGTCCAGCGACTGCGTGAACCCGAAGTCGGTACGCCGGGTCTCATCGCTGCTGTTCGGGTAGAGCTCGTTGCGGTTGACCGCGTCCCCTGTGCCGCCGAAGTTGTGCATGGAGTAGTTGAGGTCGTCGATGTAGGCGGCGCCCATCCGCCCCAGGCTGTCCATCAGCGGCTTGTGCTGTTCGCGCAGCTCGGTGCTGGTGCCGTACGAGTCGATGACCTGCTTCATGATCTCGGCGGACTTCTCGTCGCGGTGCAGCTGGGGGGTGGGGTCGTCCCAGCCGTGGCCCGTGGTCGCCGCCTCCAGGGCGTGGCCGAGGGCGTCCGGCATGTAGTCGGCGGTCTTCTTCCAGTCGTCCGGGTTGTGGCCCTCGATGTCGGGGAAGAACTCGTACTCCTTGTTCTGGAAGTACTTCAGGTAGCCGTCGTTCTGGCTCCCGTCCTTCTTCGGGTCCAGGTCGATCGTGCCGCCGACGCTGCCGTCCTTGTTGTAGGACGTCGGCTCCTTGGAGAAGTACTCCTTCGAGGCCTCCGGGCTGTGCCCCAGCGCCTCCAGCATCGAGACCATCGGGTCGAAGCCGGAGCCGTTGACGCCCGAGGGGTTGTACTGGTTCTTGAGCCAGCCGCCGCCCATCGGCTTGCTCTCGGCGAACATGTACGGGTCCTTGGCGTGGAGCTGGGTGACGTGCTCCGCGATCGGGACCAGGAACTTCTTGTCGTAGTCGCCGTAGCGCATGATGCCGCCGAGCAACTGGTACCCGAAGGCCGGGTTGTTGTCGTACTTGACCAGCGGGATGCGCTCCGTGCCGAGCTTGCGCATGTCCGTGGACCACTTGTCGGTCCAGGCGTCGCCGCCCTGCGTGGCCGTCGCCAGGTTGAGGCCCAGGTTCTTCTGGAGCTCCTGGACGTCCGCGAGGCGCTCCTTGTCGACCTTCGAGTAGTCGTACGTGTCCGTGGACAGCTGCCCGAAGAACTCCAGGGAGCCCTTCGGACCGAGGCCGTCGTAGAAGGTCCTGGAGAACTCCTTCGAACCGCTGTTGTCCTTCAGCAGTTCGTTGAGGCGCATCAGCTCCTCGTGCGAGATGTCCCGGCCCTTCTTGGCCAGGTCGACGGCGCGCTGCGCCTCCTCGGCGTCGAGGCTCGCGTACTTCGGGGCGCTGAAGTTGTTCTTGTCCCCGGTGATGTTGGCCTTGAGGGCGTTGGAGCAGGCCACGTCAGCCTCGGTGCAGACCTCCAGGATGGCCTTGATGCGCTCCTGCATCGCCTGGATGTCGGCGCGCTCCTTGCGCACGAGGTCCTGGAAGTCGGGGTCGTGCCGGGCACCGGGGTCCTTGATCTGGGACAGCGGCTCCCTGGCCTCGACGGTGCCGTCGGACTTCACGAGGAAGCCCTTCGCGGGGGCGTCGGTCTCGGCGATCGTCCTGAGGTCGTCCTTCGCCTTCTTGAAGGCGTTGTAGCCGTCCTCCAGGATCTTGTGGATGCCGTCGGCGGCCTTCGCGGCGTCCTCGAACTCCTTCGCCGTCTTGTCCACGAACGGCTTCGTGACCTCGGCGTTCACCCCGCGCCAGTAGTCGTCCTTGGCCTTCGCGGCCATCGTCGTACGGGCGTCGTCGGCGAGCTTGTCCAGCTTGCCCTTCATCGCGGACCAGTCGTCGGCCGCCGCCTTCATCTTGTCGAGCGGCGCGTGGTGCACGTTGTCGTAGGTCAACACAGCAGGGCCCCCGGACTACTTGAAGTACTCGTTGATCTTGGAGGCCGCCAGGGCCGCCCTGATGTCTTCCTCTTCCTTCGCGTGGGAGGCCGCGCTGTAGTCGAGGTGGTTGGAGATGTTGGCGCAGGCGTCGAGCAGCGTGTTCAGCTGCGAGCTCCACGTCTCCTGCACGGTCGACATCGCGGAGCCCGTGAGGAAGCCGTTGCTCGACATGCCCGTCGCCGCCTCCGTGGTGTTCGTCCGCGCGTGGTTCCCGTCCTTGACGAGCCGGCCGTGCAGCGCGTAGGCGGCGCTGCCGATGGCCCCGAGCTTGTCCTGGTCGACGCTGAGGTCGGCGTTGCCGCCGCCCCCGCCGCCGGGCTCCGGAGCGACCTGGTTGAGCCTCATGCTCACGCTGGCCGTGGAGGTGGACCGGACCGACGCCCACTCCTCGTCGAACGACATGCTCTCCCCCGCGCGGTGATCGTGCCGGCGATCGCGTGGTGATCGTTCCGGCTTCGCCTCAGCAAGTTCCGTACCCACGGAATCACGGCGATCGTAGTACCGCAGTGATGCGTTCGAGCACTCCCCACCCGGAATTCCTGGGCGGAACGAGATCTTCACGACGCTTCACCGCGCGCACAGGCCCACTTCACCTTCGCAACCCGGACAGCCTCGGACGTTCCGGGCTCACCCGTCCCCGGCCCGTACCTCGCGGGCGCGGAGGCCGGGCCCCGCCCCGCCGCCACGCCCCGCCGCCTCGGTAGGCTCGACCCGCCCCGGGTCGCCCCGGGAGCGTCGCCACGCCAGTCGCAGCAACAGGGGGAATCACCGGTGGAACGGTCGCGCACGCAAGGGGACTCCGCGCCATCCGGGGCGGCGGCGCGGACGGTCCAGGAACAGCGGGCGGCCCACGGACAACGGGCGCCCCACGGGCAACGGGCGCCCCAGGAGCAGGGTGCGCCCCCGGACCGCCGGATCGGCCCGTACCGGCTGATCACCCGCCTCGACCCACCCACCTCCGCCGTCCCCTGCCGCCGGTTCGTCGCCCGCACCGCGGACGGCAGCCGTACGGTCCTCCTGAGCACCTCGCTGCCCGGCACCGACCCGGCCCGCTTCGCCGCCGAGGCCGGCGCGGCCCGCCACCTCCTCGGCCCGTGGATCGCCCCGGTGACGGACGTGGCCGAACTGACCGAACCGGCCGCAGGCCCTGCCTGGTCAGGCCCCGCCTGGTACGCGACCCCGTACGTACCCGCCCTCCCGTTCCCCGTGGCCCTCGCCGTCCACGGCGGCCCGCTGCCCGAGACCACCGTCCGGGCCGTCGGCGCCGCCCTCGCCGAGGCGCTCGCCGCCGCGCACTCCCAGGGCCTCACGCACGCCGGGGTCTCCCCCGCCGCCGTCCTCCTCACGGCCGACGGCCCGCGGCTGAGCTGCTTCGGCGCGGTACGGGCCGCCGCGGCCGACGGCGAGCCGCGCACCGGCCTGCCGGGCCTCGACCCTGGGTCGCTCGCCCCCGAACAGGCCTCGGGCGGCCGCCCGCGACCGCCGGGCGACGTCTTCGCGCTCGGCGCCGTCCTCGCGTACGCCGCCACCGGCCACACCGTCCCCGAACGCGAGGAACTCCCGCCCGCCCTGCGCCAGGTGGTCTCCTCCTGTCTGGCCCGCGACCCCGCCGACCGCCCCACGGCGGCCGCCGTGATGTCCGCGCTCGCACCGCCGACCTCGCACCAGACGGTGCTGAACTCGGCCGGCGCCCTGCTCACCCCCGGCTGGCTGCCGGGCCGGGTGGTCGCCGCGCTCGCCCGCCAGTCGGCGGAGCTGCTGGCCGCGGAGTTGCCCGTGGCACCCGAGCACGCGGGCCCCGCGGAGCCCGCCACGCCTGCCCTCACCTGACACGTCCTCCCGCTCCCCTCTCCCTGCCCCCGCTCTCGATCCGACGGACCTGACCTCATGCTGTCGCCCCTGACCCACGACGACCCGGCCGCGGTCGCCACGTACCGCCTGCTCGCCCGCCTCGGCTCCGGCGGCATGGGCACGGTCTACCTGGCGCGCACGCCCGGCGGCCGTACGGTCGCCCTCAAGACCGTCCACGCCCGGCTCGCCACCGACCCCGCCTTCCGCGCCCGCTTCCGGCTGGAGACGGACGCGGCGCGGATCATCGGCGCGCGCCACGGCGCCGCCGTCGTCGACGCCGACCCGCTGGCCGAGACCCCGTGGCTGGCCACCGAGTACGTCCTCGGCCCGCCGCTCGACGACGCCGTCGCGCTCGGCGGCCCGCTCCCCGAGCCGACCGTCCGCGCCCTCGGCGCCGCACTCGCCGGAGCCCTCGCCCAGCTGCACTCCTCGGACGTGGTCCACCGCGACCTGAAGCCCTCGAACGTCCTCGTCACCGCCTACGGCCCGAAGATCATCGACTTCGGTATCGCCCGCGCGGCCGGCGACGACCACCTGACCCGTACGGGAGCGGCGGCCGGCACCCCCGCCTTCATGTCGCCGGAGCAGGCGAGCGGCCAGGAACACCCCCCGGCCGGCGACGTGTTCGCGCTCGCGGGCGTGCTGGTCTTCGCCGCCACCGGCCACGGCCCCTTCGGTACGGGCTCCCCCGCCGACCTCCTGTACCGCGTGCGCTACGCCGAGCCCGACCTCACCGGCGTACCGGAGGCGCTGCTGCCGCTCCTGACGGCCTGCCTCGCCAAGGACCCCGCGGCCCGCCCCACCACCGCCGACATCACCGCCCGTCTCCACGACGGCCACGGCGAGTTCGCCGACCACCTCCCGCCGCTGCTCCTCGCCGACATCGCCCGCCGCGCGACGGACGTCTGGCTCCACGCGCCGCACCGCCTCCCGACCCCGGCGGGAGCCGCGTTCGCGGAGACCGCCCCGGACACCCCGCTCTCCCGCCGCCGCGCCCTCACCCTGGGCGGAGGCTCCCTGCTCGGCCTCGCGGGAGCGGGCGCGGGGGTGTGGGCGTGGCTGAACTCCCGGGACACGGACGGCGGTACGGCCACGGGCGCCACCCCGACCCCGACCGGCCCCACCGCCGTCCCCGCCCCGACGGCCGCCGACGGCACGCCCGCGCCGCTGTGGAAGGACGACGACGTCCTCGACCGCGAGGAGAGAATCGCCCCGCTGCTCGCCGGCGCGGATGTCGTGGGCTTCGCCGAGACGGTCTCGTTCCGCGCCGTCGACACGAAGGACGGCAGCGAGCTCTGGGCCGATTCCATGGTCTCCGAACCCCACCAGATCACCACCGACGGCACGAACTACTTCCTGTCCGACGGCAATTACGAGGGCCCCGGGGTCTTGAAGATCCGCACGCTCGCGGCACGCACGGGCAAGGAGGCGGCCCGGACGATCGTGCTGAAGGGCATCGACGGGACGACGACGGAGATGCTCACCGCGGTCGGCGGCATCCTCTTCACCGCCTCACGCCTGGGCAAACGGGAGCTCGACTCGGACCTGGACAACATCGGCTGGCACCTCCTCGCAGTCAACCTGCGCACGGGCAAGGAGGCCTGGCGGCAACCGTACGAGTGGGACGGCGTCCGGCCCTGGCTCGCCCAGGTCGTCGGCGACCGGCTGATCCTGGGCAAGAACAGCGGCGACCTCGATTCCTTCCTCCTCCAGGCGAGGGACGTGCGCACGGGCCGGCAGCTGTGGAAGCGACGGCTGCCGCTGAAGGAGTCCGCCAGGTTCGTCCCCGGCCAGCTCTCCACCGACGAGCGGCACGTCTACACGGGCGGCGACCGTCTGCGGGCCGTGCGCCTGACGGACGGGGCGGTCGCCTGGGAGTACGGGACCGGCAAGGACCCCTTCGCCTACGGGGTGCCCGCCGTCTCGGACGACCTCGTCTACACGAACGTGAGCGGTCAGGGACTCGTGGCCGTCAGCGCGGCCAAGGGCAAGGAGTTCTGGGCGGAGGAACCCGGCAACCGTCCTTTGACCCCCGTCTTCACCTACAGGCCGGTCATCGGGAAGAAGTACGCGTACGCGCCGGTGCGGGGCGGCCTGAGCGCGGTCGACCTGTCGACCCGCCGCTCTGCCTGGGTCTTCCCGACGGACGCCACGCGGTACGTCGTCGACAAGGAGCAGGCCCGCATCATCGGGGCCGGAACGTCGTCGGTCGTGGCGATCCCCTTCGCCTGAGCACCCACCCCCACCCCCACCCCCACCCCCACCCCCACCTCCACCTCCACCGACCGGAAAGCACCCTTCGTGACCACGCAGCCCCTCGCCACCGGCGACCCGCTCCGGCTCGGCCCGTACCGCCTCCTCGGCGTCCTCGGCGAGGGCGGCATGGGCAAGGTGTACGTCGGCCGGGACGCCTCCGGCACCCCCGCGGCCGTCAAGGTCCTCCGCCCCGAGCTCGCCCACGACCAGCACCTCGCCCAGCGCTTCGTCCGCGAGGCCGACATGGCGCGGGCCGTCACGAGCCACGGCGTGGCCCGGGTCCTCGACGCGCAGACGGAGGGCGGACGGCCGTGGATCGCCGCCGAGTTCCTCGCCGGCCCGACGCTGGACGTCGCCGTCCGCGCGTACGGGCCGATGGACGTGCCGACGGTCCGCGCCCTCGCCGCCCACCTCGCGCGCACGCTGCACGACATCCACGCCGCCGGGCTCGTCCACCGCGACCTCAAGCCCGCGAATATCGTGCTCACCTCCACAGGTCCCCGGATCATCGACTTCGGCATCGCCCGCCCCGAGCACGGCCTGACCCTCACGACGACCGGCCAGATCCCGGTCACCCCGGGGTACGGGGCACCGGAGCAGGTCCTGGGGCAGCGCGTCGGCCCGGCCTCGGACATGTTCTCGCTCGGCGCGGTCCTCGCGTACGCGGCGAGCGGCCGGCGCACCTTCGACGCGGCCCATGTGGCGGCGGTGCAGTACGAGGTCGTCCACGGCACCCCGGATCTGAGCCTGGTGCCGCCGGAGCTCCAGGAGCTGATCGGCCCGTGCCTGGCGAAGGACCCGGCGTACCGCCCGGCTCCGCCGCAGGTGGCCCAGGCCTTCGCCCCGCCGAAGGGCGCCGACCGTGCCTGGCGCAAGGGCCCGCTGGCGGAGGACATCAAGCGGCGCGAGACCGCGACGAAGCGCCTGGCGGCCCCCGAGGAGACCGCCGTACCCGGCGGGAAGCCGACCCGGCGGCGCTTCCTCACCGGCGCGGCCGTGGGCGTGGCGGTCCTGGGCGCGGGTGGCGGGGCGGGCGCCTGGTGGCTGAACCGCGGCGAGGAGAAGTCACCGACCGCCGATGTGCCGCCCGCCGTGGCGACCCCGGAGGCAGCCTTCGTCTCGATCATCGACACGGCGTACGGCGAGGTCCCGAAGCCCCTGTGGGGGCCCGTCGACATCGCGGTCGACGGGACCGAACTCCCGCTGCCGGTACGGGACGTGGTGGTCGTGCAGGCGAAGACGGGCGGTCTGCTCGCGCTCTCCGTCACGAAGGGCAAGGAGCGGTGGCGGGCCAAGGAGATCGACACCGCCGCCGGTTACGTCTCCGTCGCCGGCCGGCTCGTCGTAGGCGTCGACAGGAACGGCGTCGCGCACGCCTTCGTCGCCTCCACCGGCAAGCCCGTCTGGCAGACCCAGAACGACGTCGACCACCTCCTCGCCGCCGACGACACCCACGTCTACCTGGTGTCGAAGGACAACGAGCTGCGGGCGATCGACGCCTGGACCCTGGCCACCACCTGGAAGCGCCCGATGACCTCGCCGCGCTCCCACCTCGGCCCCGCGAAGGCCGCCGTGGGCAGGAAGCGACTCGTGATCCACGGCCGGGACGGCTCCGTCGCCGCGCTCTCCACGGAGACCGGCGAGACGGAGTGGGACATCAAGGACCAGGGCACCGACGGCCAGGCCCCCGCGCTCGGCGACAACACCGCCTACCTCGGCGGCCGCGTGCTCATGGCCCGCCGCCTCGACCGCGGCGACTACCTGTGGGACGAGGAGGCCAAGAACGACGGGGGTCCCGGCTGGAGCACGCCGGCCGTCGACGGCGACCACGTCATCGCGGCCGACGGATACAACATCTACCGCTACAAGACCATGCTCGACATCAACTTCCCGGTCTCGGAGTGGTACGAGGTCCTGGACGGCACGGGTGTCGGCACGGTCAACCCCCCGGCCGTGGCGGGCTCGACGGTCTGGGTCCACGCGCCCGACAACACCCACGTCCAGGTCGTCCACCAGAAGACCCACGAGCGCCTCTTCGTCGCGAAGATGAAGAACGAGGGCGCCTACCAGCTGGCGAGCGACGCGAACCGCATCTTCATCGCCCGCGGCGGCCGGCTCTACGCCATGCCGGTCTACGGCCAGTAGGACAGGGCGGGGCGGCACCCGCCCCGCCCTCTCACGATGCCGGGTGCGCGGTGCGCGAGGGCACGCCCGTCGCGAGCCCGTCGTCCTCGCAGCCCAGTTCCCCGGACACCTGCCGGGCCGCCGCGTTGGCGAGGGTGATGAGGCGTGTCCGCTGCGCCACGTCGGTCTCCGGGACGCCCCCGGGGCCCCGGACGACCGTCTCGACGACGATCTCGTGGGCTGGCGCCTTGAGACGGCAGGAGAAGTAGATCCTGCCGAGCCCTGAGGACGAGAAGGCCTGCAACCCCGTGGTGTAGGAGGTCACCTTCTTGGCGTGCTCCGGATGCAGCCCGGGTGCCTCTCGCGCCGGATTGAGCTCGATGGAGAGGGAGTCCTTCCCGCTCTCCATGGGCAGGAGCCCGCAGTACTTCACCGCCTGGGGCCTGTACGAGTCGGCCAGCGGGGCACTGGTCGCGTCCCGCAGCAGGTCGAGGGCCTTTTCCGGGTTGGACAGGCTGTCCCGGAAACGCTCACTGCCCATGGCGGCCTTGAGCGCCGCCGCAGCGGGCGCGTCCTTGGCGAAGCCCCCGCAGACCTCGGCCGCCGCCAGGCCCTCCGGTTCCTTCGGGGTTTCCCCGCCGTCGCCGCCGGAGCAGCCGGCGAGGAGGGCGGCCGCGGCCACGGCCGCCCCCAGTCGCGTCAACGCAGACCGCATGTCGGTCACTTCTTCTGCTCGTACGGGTCGGGGAGCGAGTTGTCGCGGGAGTGCATACGCGAGTCGCGGACGTACTTGACCAGTTCCTCGTCGAGGTAGTTCCGGTCCCGCTCGCTCCAGCCGGGGGCGTTCGCGTAGGCGATGCCCGGCCTGAGCGAGTTCTCCTTGCCCATGGCCAGCGCCTCGTCCTTCAGGTCGTCCGACTTCTTCTTGAGCAGGTCGTCCTTCTCGTACTTCTCGGCCATGTCGGTGGCTTCCATGCCGATGAAGGTCACCACGGCGCCACCCACCGTCTCGGCGGCCAGCGGTACGAGTACGCCACCGGCGCCGCCGGTCAGGGCGACGACACCGCCCGCCGCGACCGCGCCGACCCCGAACTTGACCCACTCGGTCGTCTTGCCGACGGCCTTCTTGTGCTCCTCGGAGTCCTTCTCGTAGTCCTTGTCGATCTGCGCCATGCGGGACTCGTCCATGATTCCCTGCGCCTCCGACCCGATGCGCAGGGTCGTCCGGGCGTCGGTGAGGTCCCGGTCCTCGAAGCTGGATCCGGGCTTGGGGCCCACCTCGTCGAGGACGCTCGTCGTGTACAGCATCTCGGCCGCCGAGAGCGTGGAGTGGCCGGTCTCGCTCTGCGACACGATGCCCATGAAGTTGACGGCGTCGCCGCGGTTCCAGAGCAGCCCGGTGTCGAACTCCTCGCCGAACCGGGACTTGCCCTTGTCGTCGTTGTTACCGAAGGGGGAGTTGGTCTTCTCCTCCATCGTCGTGTCGCTGTCCGTCTCCAGGGAGCGGTTCAGCTCGTCGATGTAGGCGGCGCCCATCTTGCCGAGGCTGTCGTCGATGCCCTTCTGCTCATGCATGTACTTGGGGTCGTCGCCGTACCGCTCGACGACCTTCTGCATGACCTCCGCGTTCTCCTTGGTCCGCACGTCCTTGAGGCCCTCGACCTCGGCGTCGTACGGATGGCCGGTGGTCGCGGACTCCAGGGCGTGGCCGAGCGCGTTGTAGCCGGGCTCCTTGGTCCTGTCGCCCTTGTCGTTCAGCTCCTCGGGCCACTGGCGGTCCTTGGAGAAGTAGTCGAAGGGGTCGAGCTTCTTGTTGTCCTTGGTGTTCTCGGGCGTGACGTCGATGCTGCTGTTGAAGAACTCCGTCGACGCCTTGGGGTTGTGCCCGAGCGCCTCCATGAAGCCGATCATGGGGTCGTTGCCGAGGTCGCCACCCTGCCAGTTCAGGTGGCTCGGCATGCCGCCCATCGCGTGCCAGGCCCGGTCGGCCGGCAGGCGTCCGTCGTGCGTCATCTTCCGCTCGGTGACGACGAGACCGTTGCCGTAGTCCTTCAGGAACTTGTCGTCGTAGTCGCCGACCCGCATCAGGTTGCTCATGACCTGGAAGCCGTACGGGCTGGTGCCGCGCGTCTGGATGGGCTCGCTGCCGGCCTTGATGACGTCGGACTTCCACTGCTCCATCTCGGGGCTCGTGGAGTGGGTGGCGGTGGCGAGCGTCATGCTCCAGTTCGTCTGGAGCTCCTTCAGCTTGTCCCGGTGGTCGACACCGAGGCGCGAGCCGTCGCTCGGGTCGCCCATGTCGGCCCAGTACTCCATGCTGCCCTTCGGCCCGACCTCCAGGGCGAACTTCTCGGCGAAGTACGGGTCCTTCTGGTTGGCCTTGAAGAGGGCGTTGAGCTTGTCGATCTCCGCCGGGGTGGCCTCGTCGCCCTTCTTGTACAGCTCGTAGGCGGCGTGCGCGTCCTCGGCGTCCTGCGCCTTCGAGGCGGCGGCGAGCGAGTCGTAGCTCGTGCCGGAGAAGTTGTTCCTGTCCGAGCCGACGAGGCCGCGCAGCGCCCGCGAGGCCACGTCGTCGGCGTTGTTCGCCCGGTCGAGCGCGGCCTTGATCGCCGAGCGCATCGCCTCGAACTCGGCCTGCTCGGGCTTGGGCCCGTCGTAGTCCTTGCCGCGGCGGTCGGGGTGGATCAGATAGCTGACGACGCCGTCCTGGTCGATGCGGATGCCCTTGCCCGGGGCTTCCGCGACCAGCTTCTCCAGCTCGCTCTTCGCGGCCTGGAACTCGCTCTCCGCGTCCCGCAGGATGTTGCGGATGCTGGTCGCCCCGATGAGGGCGTCGCCGAACTCCTTGGCGGTCTTCCGGACGAACTCCTGGGTGATCCCGGCGTTCTCGCCCTTCCAGTCGGCCTTGTCGGCCTTGCCCTTGAGCCCGGTTTCGGCCTTTTCCTTGGACTTCTCCAGCTTGGAAACCGCCTCCGACCAGCCCGTCACAGCCTCCTTGAGGCTGCCGAGCCGGGCGTGGAGAACCTGGTCGAACTTCAGCATCTAACGTCCCTCGTCAGCCGTTGCCGCGCCGTGCTGTGCTGTGCCCTGCCGGCGGCTTACTTGAAGTGCTCGTTGATCGTGGACATGGAGAAGTTCGTGACCAGCACTTCTTCATGGTTGGCGTGGCTGATGACCGTGTCCTCAAGATGGTTGTGGATGTGCGCGCAGGCACTGAGGAGCGTCTCGGCCTGGTCGCGCCAGGTGCTCCACATGGCCCACAACGCCGATCCGGTCAGGAACCCGTCGCCGTCCAGGCTCTTGCCCGCCGCGTCGGTCTGCGCGCCCGCGTGGAAGGCGTCGCGCTCGAACCAGTGGAAAAGCTCCTGGGCCTCGTTGCCGATGGCCTTGAGGTCGGCGGACGTCACCTTGTAGTCACTGGCGCCACCACCACCGCCGGATTCGGCGGGCACACCGTTGAGCCTCATGGCAGCGTTCTCGCTGCGGAGTTGGCCCCACTCGTCGTCGAACGACATCTGATTCCCCAAGTGAGTCACGGACGTTCAGCGGTACGGGCTGACTCAGCCTCGCCGCGAACGGAGTACGGGTACGGCGACACCGACACCGAGCAGCACAGCCGCACCGATCCCGAGCCCGATCCAGAGCCCGGTGTTGCCGCCTTCTTCGGCCGCGGCTGCCTGCGGAGCAGGCGCGGGGGCGGCGGTGGTGGTCTCCACCGGGCCGGGGTCGGCCGGGGGCAGGGTTTCGGGAGCGGAAGGCGTGGCGGTCGCGACCTCCGTGAGGTCGTCGATGGGCCGGACATCGGCCGGACCGGGGTCGCCGGGCGTCTTCAGCGTACGGAGCGGACGGATGGCCCCGTACCCGATGAAGTCGCTGCGCTTGTCGCCGTCTTTCGGCCCGGCGACGGTGTTGAGCATGACCTTCAGGACCTGGTTGTTGGTCCAGTCGGGGTGCTTCGACCAGAGGAGCGCGGCGGCGGCGGACGCGAGGGCGGTGGCGTCACTGGTACCGCTGGACTTGCAGAAGCCACCGTCGTTGCAGGCGGAGAAGATGTCCTTGCCGGGGGCCACGATGTCGACCTGTCGCCCGTGCTGGGACATCGGGAGGTGGGTGAGCTTCTGATCGACCGCGCCGACACCGACGACGCCGGGAGTGGCCCCCGGGTACTCGACTCTGTTGCTCTTGTGGCCGGTGTTGCCGACGGAGGCGAAGACGAGGGACCCCTTGTCGAGGGCGTACTTCACAGCATCCGTGAGCGCCTTCGAGCCCGCGTTGGCGCCCTGCGAGATGTTGATGACCTTTGCGCCGGAGTCGACCGCGAACCGGATGGCTTCGGGGACCACCCTGTTGAACTGCTCGTCCGATGCCGCGGCGCTGCGGTCCTGGTCCGGGGCCGGAATCCGAATGGGGAGGATCTTCGCCCCGGGGGCGAGGCCGAACGCCCCCGCCCCGCCGTTGGCCTTGCCCGTTCCGGCGATCATCCCCGCCATGCCCGTGCCGTGGCCTTCGCCGTCGGTGTGCTCGTCCCCGGCCGCCTTGGGGGCCAGGTCCTTACCGTCCAGAACCTGCCCCTGGAGGTCGGGGTGGGTGGCCTCCACGCCGCTGTCGATCACGGCGACCGTGACGCCCTTGCCTGTGCTGAGCTGCCAGATCTCCTCGGCCCCCATGGCGTCGAGGTGCCACTGTTTGTCACGGGCACCCGCTGCCTGGGCGGGAACGGAGGCGATGCCCACCAGCAGCATCCCCAAGGCGGCCGAGGCGGTCACTCGGGCACGGCTCCGACGCGTACTGCTGGTAGACATCTGCTTCCTCGCGCTGATCAGTCGATGACGGGCGGTGCCACGCGGCGGTTGCCCTGCTGCCAGGTTTCCTCGTCCTCGACGAGGTAGTCGGGACGCTCTCCCTTGGTGTCCTCGGGCTCGCGGCCGGTCGGTGTCGTGGCTCCGCGCACGAGGCCGGAGCCGCCGGGCGTGAAGGGACGCGCGCCGCCTGCGGCAGCGCCGGGGCGCTGTGCCTTGCCGCCGACGACCCCGCCGGTCTCACCGGCGAGGCGGCGACCGCCGCTGATGCCGTTCTGGCCGGCGCCCGTGCCACCACCCATGGGGCTGCCCATACCGCCGCCCATGGGGCCACGGCCCATGCCCGTGCTGTTACGCCCGCCCTGCTCCGTGCCGATGACGGTGCTGCGCGGAATGCCGGTCGCGGGGCGCCCGTGCGTGCTCTGCACCTGGCGTCCGCCGCTGATGCCCTCGCGGGGAACGCCGAGACCGGTGCGCTGGCTGCCGGGCACCGGGCCACGAGGGTTTCCGTTGCCGCCGCCGCTGATGGGCGGGGTGGAGGTCAGGGGACCCGGTCCGCTCTTCGAGGGGAACGGCGGCATGCCCGTGGTCACGTACGGAGGCGTACCGCCGTCCTTGGTGATCGGCGGCGGCGTGTTCTGCGTCGGTCCCGGGCCGGTCGTGGTGGGCGTCTGCGGCGGCAGCGTGTCCACGTTGTCGATGCCGAGGTCCACGGGAACGTCGGGCTTGACGTCGGGCGGCCTCACGTCGGTCGGGACGTCGGGCCTGTCGCCAGGCTTGACCACGTCTGTCGGGCTGGGCCGGTCGCCCGTCGGCGGGGTCACCGGCGAGTCGGGCGTGGTCCGGGAGTCCGGCTGGGTGCGGCCGCTGTCCGTGCCGGTCCGCGTGTCCGTGCCAGTGGTCCGGCTGTCGCTGGTCGGGTACTGGCTGCGCTCCCTCTCGCCCCACCGGCTGGTTCCGGAGTCCGGCGGCACGAACGCCCCCGGCGGCGGCGGGAACGTCGGAGGAACGTTGTTCCTCATGTTGGAGCTCGACCACGAGTACGCGGACGAGAGGCGCTCCATCTCGGCCGCCGCCGCCTCGCGGTTCGCCTCTTCCTTGGCCTTGATGGCATCGAGCTCTTCGCTCGCGGCCATCTGCGACCGGGTGTTGCCGGCGATCGTCCGGGAGTCGGGGTCGTTGCGGTACTTCAGCGCCGCTTCGAGGTTCTCCTTGGCGGACGCGTGCGACGTGTACCGGGGCATGGCGCTCTGCGCCGACGCGATGGCCGACGAGTTGTCGGCCATCCAGACGGCCCCGCGCTCGCTGTAGTCCGCGAGCCCCTTGATCGAGTTGGCCACGTTGGCGGCCCACTCGGCGAAGGCCTTCTCGGCCTCGCCCTCCCAGTCCATGCGGTCCATGCTGGCCTTCAGTTCGGCAGCGATCTCCTCCAGCTGCGTCGAGACCGACTTCAGCCGGGTCGCCGCGTCGCCGACGTAGAAACTGCTCGCCTCGTCCAGCCAAGCCAACATCTGCTGATGGGACATGCCGCGGAAGTTGGTTCCGCCGCCTCCGCCGCCCTCTGCAGGCCTCATCTCTCGCCTCTTCCCCGTGTCCCCGAAATTCCGTCCGCACCCGCCTACTGGAAGGAGGTGTCGCTCTCGGCGGCCTTGTCGCCGCTACTCGCCGACGCCCCACGGCCCGCTGCCTTGTCCGCCTTCTCCTTGGCGTCGAAGGTCCGCTGGTGGATGTCGATCATCTTGCGCTTGATGTCGTCCTCCATCTCCTCGAAGCCGTTCTTCGAGGCGACGACCGCGATCCCCAGGCCCACCAGGCAGTCGTTGAGCAGCCCGGAGAGCTCCACCAGACGCGAGAGCGTCCCGTCGTACGCCGCGTAAGCGCCCTCGGCCTCGCCCCACGCGGGGCCGCCGCCGCCGAACTGGGTGCGGGTCACCGGGTCGGCCTTCAGCTGGCCGGTTCCGGCGCCCGAGCCCTGGAGCTCTGCGATGAGCCCGTCGATCCGCTTCCTGAACGTCTCCATGGAGTCGGCGCTGTACTTGACAGCCTGCGCCCGCATCCCGGACGCCATCCCACCCAACGAGGCTTGCATGCCCGCGCTCCTCCCCCGTGTGAACTACCGTGCCGCGTCAATCCAAGTCTAGGAGTTCACTGTAGTCAGGAACGACGACAGTGCGCACCTCCGGGTTGCACAAGCAACGGACATCACATGGTTACGAATTGGGCACGGCGACCGCCGCCTGCGGGCGGATCGGGAGCCGGTTGACGGGTCGTCCGGTCGCGGCGCGCACCGCTGAGGCCACTGCGGCGGGTGAGGTGACGACCGGGACCGCGCTCGCCGCCTTCGCGCCGAACGGGGCCACGACATCGCGCTCTTCGATGAGTTTCACGATGCGAATGTCCGGGGCATCCAGGGATGTCGGAAGTGCGTAGCCCGTGAAGTCGGGGTGCCGGACCAGACCTCTGGCGGTGCGGAGATTCTCCGTGAGGGCCGCGCCGACGCCCTGGGTGACGCCCGCCTCGATGCGGGTGGCGAGCTGGGCCGGGTTGAGGATGCGGCCGACGTCCTGGGCGACGGCCATCTCCACGACCCGTACGGCGCCGAGTTCGATGTCCACGTCCACCACCGCGCGGATCGCGCAGAAGGCGAGTCCGACGAAGGCGTCGCCCTGGCCGTGCTCGTCGAGGGGCTCGGTGGGGTGGGGTCGGCACTGGGCGGTCGCCCAGAGTTCCTTGCCGTCCATCGCCTCCGTGACCGTCGTCGACAGGACGCCGTCGTACGAGGTGATCTTGCCGTCGGTGATCTGGAGCAGCTCGGTCGACATGCCGAACTTGTGGGCCAGCGGCTGGAGGAGCTGCGTACGGACCATCTTGGCCGCGCGCTCCACCGCCCCGCCCGAGACCCACGTGTGGCGGCCGTGTGCGGACGGGCCCGCCGGCGGCTGGTCGGTGTCGACGGGAGCGACCTGCACCTCGTCGATGCCGAGGGTCTCCTGGACGATCTGGCGGGCGAGCGTGGAGAAGCCCGAACCGGTGTCCACGGCCGAGCAGATGACGGTGGCGACGCCGTCCATGACCCGTACGGTCGCCGTCGAGACCTCGTCCATGCCCTCCGCGCCCAGCATGTGCACCATGCCGAGGGCGTAGCCCACGCCCCGCCGCACCGCGCCGGGTTCGCCCGCGCCCTCGGGGCCGCCGGGCAGCAGCCAGTCGTCCTCCGAGGTGTCCTTGGGGAGCGGCGGGAGCGGGAAGTCCCGTACTGCGGAGAGAAGTTCGGCTACCGGGGCCGGGCAGGTCACGGTCTGTCCGGTCGGCAGGATGTCGCCGGTCGCCATCACGTTCCGCATGCGCAACTCGGCCGGGTCCACGCCCAGTTTGGCCGCGAGCTTGTCCATCTGCGCCTCGTAGGCGGCGCACACCTGCATCGCGCCCTCGCCCCGCACATGGCCGGACGGCGGGTTGTTCGTGCGGACCGCCCAGCCTTCGACGAAGGCGTGGGGGACGACGTACGGGCCGCAGGCGAAGGCCACGGCCGCCGCGAGCGACTCGGACGAGGAGTCGGCGTACGCGCCCGCGTCGAGGAGGATCTGCGCCTCCACCTTCACCAGGCGCCCTTCCGCGTCCGCGTGGTGGCGGTAGCGCAGCAGGGTGGGGTGGCGGTGGGCGTGGCCGAGGAAGGACTCCTCGCGCGTGGCGGTGAGCTTCACGGGGCAGCCGGTACGGAGCGCGAGCAGGCCCAGCGGGATCTGGAAGCCGGGGTCCTCCCGGTCTCCGGTGGCGCCGGGGACGCCGGTCACGACCACCTTGACCTGCTCGGGCTGGAGGCCGAAGCAGGCGGCGGCCAGGTCCCGGTCGGTGTGCGGGTCCGTGGACGCGGTGTAGAGCTCGACGCCTCCGTCGGGGCGGGGCACGGCGAGCCCGGCCTCGGCGCCGATCGGCGCCGGGTCCTGGCGGCCGATCCGGTAGAGGCCCTCGACGATGACCTCGCCGGTGGCCTCCGGGTCGCCGAAGCGCAGCGGGATGTGCCGGATGAGATTGCCGTCGGGGTGCAGCGCCTCGGCGGCGAAGGCCTTCTCGGGGTCGGTGACCGGGTCGAGGATCTCGTACTCGACGCTGATCGCGGCCGCGGCGAGCCGGGCCGTGTCGGGGTGGTCGGCGGCGACGGCCGCGAGGGCCTCGCCGTGGTGCCTGACCAGGTCGGAGGCGAAGACGGGCCGGTCGGCGACGCGGCGGCCGTACGTCGCCGCGCCCGGCACGTCGGCGGCGGTCACCACGGCCCGTACGCCCGGCATGGCCGTCGCGGCCGACGTGTCGACGGAGACGATCCGGGCGTGCGGGTGCGGGGAGCGCAGGATCGCGGCCCAGAGCAGGCCCTCCGCCCACAGGTCGGCGGCGTACGGGAACGTGCCCTCGGTCTTCGCCCGCGCCTCGGCCTGCGGGAGCGAGGTGCCGAGGCCGTGCGCGGCCGGCTCCTGGTCCGGTGCCCCGGGGGTGTCCAGGAGCAGGGGAACGGGAACGGCGGTGGTCGCGTCGCTGCTCACGCCATGCCTCCGTCGTGCGGGTGGGGAATCTGGTGCGGGACGCGGGGCTCGGCCGCCCCGGTGTCGGGCGCCGCGTGTGCCGTGGCCGCGGCGCTCGCCTCGCGCTCGGCGACGACGTCCCGTACGGCTTCGAGAACGCCCCGGTAGCCGGAGCAGCGGCACAGGTTGCCGGCGAGGGCCTGGCGGGTCTCCAGCTCGGTGGGGGCGTGGTTGCCCTCCAGGAGGTCGTGCACGGTCATGCACATGCCCGGGATGCAGAAGCCGCACTGGACGGTGCCGCACTTGGACATCGCCCGCTGCACGTCGGACGGCTCGCCGTCGGTGGCGAGCCCCTCGACCGTCCGCACCTCGGAGCCGGCGGCGGTCGCCGCCGGGACCAGGCAGGACGCGACGAGCCGGCCGTCGACCTTCACGTTGCACGCGCCGCACTCGCCCTGGGAGCAGCCGTCCTTGGCCCCGGCGAGGCCGAGGCGCTCGCGCAGGACGTAGAGCAGGGACTCGCCGATCCAGGAACCGGTGACGGGCCGGTCGGTGCCGTTGACACGCAGGGTGTACGAGGTGTGGGGGTGCTCGTCGCTGTCCGTGGAGGCGAAGGCGCCGCCGGGCGCGGAGGCCGTCGCGTCGACCCCCTCGGCCGGAGCGTCGGCCGCGGCGTCCGCGGGGACCGCCGCCGGGGCCTCTTCCGGCTCGGGCTCCTCTTCGGCTTCCGCGGCTGCTTCGGCTTCCGCGGCCGCTTCGGCTTCTGCGGCTGCTTCCGCCTCGCCGGCGTCGACGACCTCGGTCTCGGCGACCGGCTCCTCGGCGACCGGCTCCTCCGGGAGCGCCCAGGGCGCGGGCGCGCCGCCCGGCAGGGTCGCCGGGGCCTGGTCGTACGCGGTGAGGAGCGGGGGCTCGGCCACCTCCGGCGCGACGGCGTCCGGTACGGCGGCCTCCGCCGCGACCGGGATCTCCCACTGGCCCGTGGAGCCCGCCGTGCCCGTGAAGTTCCACTCCGCCGTCGCGTGCGGGTCCTGGCCGAACCCCTCGACGGGCTGCTCGAAGTGCTGGACGTACTCGCCCTGCTCGAAGTACTCGGTCCCCTGGCCGCCCTGGCCGAATTCGTGGTCGACCTGCTCGACGTGATCGTAGTGCTGGACCTGCTCCGCCTCCGTCGGCAGGTGCACGTTCCACGTGCCCGTCGCCGACGGATCGGTCGCCGCCGCCGGGGTGAGCGGCTGCAGCGGCATGATCATCGGCGGTACGTAGCCGTGGCCCGGCGCCTCCAGGGGCACGCCGTCCAGCATGAAGTCGGGCGGCAGCTGGACGAAGGCGGTCGCGTCGCCGTCGTAGCCCTCGCTCTGCGGGATCGGCTCCCAGCCGCCCGGGTTCCCGTGCTGTTCGTCGTTGCTCATGCCAGTGCCCTCCCCAGTGCCCGTCGGGCGAGTGCGGCGACCGTGCGCCGCAGGTGCAGTACGGCCGGCGGCAGCTGCTCGTCGCCCGGCGGGTCCGGAATGCAGGCGGCGGCGACGTACTCGCCGAACGCCGCGAGCGCCTCCGGGGCCAGGCCCCGGTCGTTGTCCCAGTCCACCAGCGAGGCGATCCAGCGCTCCGCCTCCAGCGGGCGCAGAGGCATCGGTGCGACGGCGCCGACCGCGCAGCGCACCCCGCGCCGGGCCGGGTCGAGGACGACGGCGACGGAGGCGGTGGCGCGGGCCGGGCCGGTGCGGCCGGTGGCCTTGACGAAGACCTGGGGGGCGTGGAGCAGCGGTACGCGGACGAAGCCGACCAGCTCGCCGGGGGCCAGCAGGTCGCGGCCCGCGAGCAGGTGGGAGACGGGGATCTCGCGGGTGCCGAGCGGGCCCAGGACGACGAGGTCGGCCTCCAGGGCGGCGAGCACGGGCAGCGAGTCGCCGGTCGGCGCGGCGGTGACCACGTTGCCGCCGAGGGTGCCGGCGTTGCGGATCTGGGGCGGCCCGGCGGCGCGGGCCGCGGCGGCGAGGGCCGGGATGAGGGCGGCGAAGTCGGGGCGGCCCATCCGGGCGTGGGTGAGGCCCGCGCCGAGGAGGGCGTGGCCGTCCTGGTACTGCCAGCCGCGGATCTCGTTGATGCGGCTCAGGCCGACGAGTCCGGCGGGGCGGAGCTGACCTCTGTTGACGGCGGCCATCAGGTCGGTGCCGCCGGCGACGGGCACGGCGGCCGGCATCGCGGTGAGCGCCGCCACGGCCTCGTCGAGCGAGGCGGGCAGCGTCACGGACTGCGCCGTCTGTGGTGCGTGCGTGGTCAACCCGCTGCCCCTTCCCGGTGTCCCGGTGGTCCCCGACTGTGCCCGGCGGTCGCGCCTGCGTGTGGGCGTACCGTACGTGCTCACAGGCCGGACGTGGCAACTCTGGCACATCTTCCGAGCCGTCCGGCGCGAGGGTCCGCGAAGGACTGTTCCGTCCGGGACGCCCCAGGAGCGACGGTAACTTCCGTTTCGCCGCTCTTGGGTGAACCGGGGGCGCGACCTCCCTCACACGATCGGGGGCGTCCCCTCCAGAGGCCGTCCGACCACTCCCGGGCGTCGCTGCCAGGGGTGCGGTCCGGCGGGCGGGCGGTAGTCGACGCCGAGGGCGTCGAGGCGCCGGTAGTGGGTGTCCATCCGGCGCTCGAAGCCCGCGTAGTCGCGGTCGTCGGGGGCGGGCAGCGCGGACCAGGCGACCTCGGCGAAGGCGGCGAGGCGCGGGAAGACCTGGTAGTCGACGCGGGCCCGGTTCTCCATGACCTCGGTCCAGACGTTGGCCTGGGTTCCCAGGATGTGGGCGGCGGCCTCCGCGGAGAGCCCCGGCGGGACGGGCTCGAAGCGGTAGACGTCCTCCAGGGTGCGGACGTACCCGATGGGCATCGGCTCGTCGTCGCCCGGCGCCTGACGGTGGTCCAGGTAGACCTGCTGCTCGGGGCACATGACGACGTCGTGGCCGGCCTCGGCGGCGGTGATCCCGCCCGCGTACCCCCGCCAGGACGACACGGCCGCGCCCTCGGCGAGGCCGCCCTCCAGGATCTCGTCCCAGCCGATCAGGCGGCGTCCGCGTGCGGCGAGCCAGCGGTCGAAGTGGCGGATGAACCAGGACTGGAGCCCGTCCTCGTCGGCGAGCCCGAGCTCCTTGATGCGGGCCTGGGCGGTCGGGGAGGCCTTCCACTGGTCCTTGGGGCACTCGTCGCCGCCGACGTGGACGAAGGGCGACGTGGCCGCCGGGAAGAGGCCGAGGACCTCCTCGAAGACGCCCTCGTAGAAGCGGAGGACGGCCTCGGTCGGGGCGAGGACGTTCGGGTTGACGCCCCAGGTGTCCCAGACGGTGAGGGCGGCGGTGTCGACGACGTCGGTGTTGCCGAGTTCGGGGTACGCGGCGATCGCGGCCTGCGCGTGGCCCGGGAGGTCGATCTCGGGGACGACGGTGATGTGCCGTTCGGCGGCGTGGGCGACGATCTCGCGGATGTCGTCCTGGGTGTAGAAACCGCCGTGCGGGGCCTCGGTCCAGAGGGGCGAGGCCCGGTGTCCCCACTTGGTACGGGACCGCCACGCGCCGACCTCGGTCAGCTTGGGGTGGCGCTTGATCTCGATGCGCCAGCCCTGGTCGTCGGTGAGATGGAAGTGGAAGACGTTGAGCTTGTGGGCGGCGAGCAGGTCGAGTTGGCGCAGGACGTCGTCCTTGGGCAGGAAGTGCCGGGAGACGTCGAGGAGGAGCCCGCGCCAGCCGAAGCGGGGCGCGTCCCGGACGGTGACGCGGGGCAGGCTCCACTCCCCCGCCGTCACGGGCGCCTTGCGGTACGCGTCCGGGCCGAGGAGCTGCCGGAGGGTCTGGGCTCCCCAGAACACCCCGGCGGGGCCGCCGCCCTCGATGACGACGGCCGCGTCGGCGGCCGAGCCGTCGGGAGACCCGTCCGTGGAGAGGCGGTAGCCCTCGGGGCCGTGCTCCCGTGCCACCTCCTCGCTGATCCGCAGCCGGACGGCGTGCGGTCCGGCGCCGGCGGCGAACGGCAGTCCGGTGGCGGCGCCCAGGGTGGCGCGCAGCCAGCGCGCGGTGCTCTCGGTGCCCGCGTCGGCGTCGAGCGTCGTCCGCTCGTCGAGCGTGAAGCGCCCCGGGGCGCTCCCCGGCTGCTCGACCGTCAGCGGCGCGGGGATCAGGTCCAGGTCGTCTGCCATCACGTCAGTCCTTCACCGCCCCGCCCAGTCCGGAGACCAGGCGGCGCTGTACGAGTACGAAGAAGACGAGCACCGGGATCGTCATCACGGTCGACCCGGCCATGATTCCTCCCCAGTCGTTCTCGTCGGGCTTGAAGAAGACGAGCAGGGCCATCGGCAGGGTCGACTGCGAGGTGTCGCTGATGATGAAGGACTTCGCGAAGAGGAAGTCGTTCCAGGTCGAGATGAACGAGAAGACGCTCGTCGCCACCAGGCCGGGGAAGACCAGCGGGAAGAGGATCTGCCACAGGAAGCGGGTGCGGCTCGCCCCGTCGATCTGGGCCTGTTCCTCCAGGGCCTCCGGGACCGCCTTGACGAAGCCCCGGAGCATCCAGATCGCGAAGGGGAGCGAGAAGGCGAGGTGCGGCAGGATCAGCGAGCCGAGGGTGTTGAGCTGTCCGAAGTCCCGCATGAGGAAGAACAGCGGGATGGTGAGGGCCTCGACCGGCACCATCTGGGCGACCAGGAACATGACGAGGAGCGTCGTCCGGAACCGGAAGCGGAACCGGGTGACCGCCGTCGCCGCCAGGAAGGCGATGAGCGCGGACGCGAGGACGACCGTGCCCGCCACCAGGAGCGAGTTGAGGAAGTAGCGGCCGAAGTCCTGCTGGTCGAAGACGCGCCGGAAGGAGTCGAGGGACGGGGAGAGGGTCCACGGCCGGGGGTCGGTCGACTGGATCTCGCCCGCCGGCTTCAGGGCGGAGAGGACCATCCAGTACAGGGGGAAGGCGACGGCCGCCGCGACGAGGAGCGTGACCGCCTCGGCGGCGAGGCGCCCGGGCCGCCGTATCCGGGTACGGATGCGGAAGGAGGTCGGGGCGCTCACAGTTCTTCTCCCTGGCGTCGCAGGAGCCGCAGGTAGACCAGGGTCACGGCCAGCAGGATCAGCAGCATGACGACGCCGATCGCCGAGCCCAGGCTGTACTGGGACGAGGCGAAGGCCTTCTGGTACGCGTACACGTTGAGGACGAGGTTCTGGCCGGCGATGCCGCCGCCGTTGGTCATCACGTAGATCTGGGTGAAGAGCTTGAAGTCCCAGATGATCGACTGGATGGTGACGACGACCAGGATCGGCCGGAGCATCGGCGCCATGACCGAGCGCCAGATCCGCCACTGCGAGGCGCCGTCGAGGGCGGCGGCCTCCAGGACCTCGGACGGGATGGCCTTGATGCCCGCGTAGACGGTGACCATCACGAACGGGAAGGAACACCAGACGACTTCGAGGAGGACGAGGGCGAAGGCGCTGTACCGCCCGTACGTCCAGGAGAAGTCGCCCAGGCCGAGGAGCCGGTTCACCGGCCCGAAGTCGGGGTCGAAGAGGAAGACCCAGACGGTGGAGCCGGTGACGGCGGGCGTGGCCCAGGCGCCGAGCGCGGCCACCATCAGGGCGAGCCGGGGCAGGGCCCGGACCCGGGTCAGGAGGACCGCGAGGGCGCAGCCGACGGCGAGCGTGGTGACGACGCAGGCGGCGGCGAAGAGGACGGTGGCGAGGAGGACCTGCCAGAACTGGGGGTCGGTGAAGAGGGTCGTGTAGTTGCCGAACCCCTTGAAGGACGTGGGTTCGCCGCCGCTGACCTGGGCCTGGGTGTACTCCAGGAAGGAGATGAGGCCCAGCTGGTAGACGGGGTAGACGAGGAGTCCGCCGATGACGGCGAGGGCGGGCAGGAGGTACAGCCAGGGGGTCCAGGCGCTGGTGCGCCGGGCGGTGCGGGGGGTCCGCGCGCCGCGCCGGGGGGCCGGGCGCGCGGTCGTGCCGGTCCGCTTCTCCGTGAGCTCGATCTGGGTCGTCACGCGTCTCAGCTCGCCGGCGTGAAGGCCGCGTCCATCTTCTTCGCGGCGTCGTCGGCCGCCGCCTTGACGTCCTTACGGCCGCTGACGACCTCCTGGAACATCGTCGGCAGGACGAGGGAGGAGTCGATCTGGCCCCAGCCGGGGGACGCGGGGACGAACTTGGTGCCGGCGTCGAGGGTGTCGATGAAGGGCTTCACGAAGGGCTGGCGCTGTGCGGCGGCGGCCCGCACGTCGGTGTAGGTGGGGAGGAAGCCCATCGCGTCGAAGAGCTTGCCCTGGGTGTCCTTGCCGGTGAGGGACTTCAGGAGGTCGACGGCGAGGGTGCGGTGCGAGGTGCTCTTGAGGACGCCGATGTTGTTGCCGCCGGCGAAGGCCGGGGCGATGGAGCCGGGAGCGGTGCCGGGCAGCGGGACGACCGCGTACTTCCCCTTGACCGTGCCGGCCTCGACGGCCGCGTGGCTGAAGTCGCCGCCGATGGCCATGGCGGCCTTGCCGGAGGCGAAGGCGGTGACGGTCGCGTTGCCGCCCATCTGGGCGCACTTGGCGGCCGGGCAGTTGTCGTCGCCGAAGAGCGAGGTGTAGGTGGCGATGCCCTTGACGGCGGCCTCGCTGTTGACTGCTGCTTTGTAGGAGCCGTTGTTCTCCGTCGCGAGTTCGCCGCCCGCCGCCCAGACGAAGGGCATGGCCCCGTAGGTGTAGGCGCCGCCGACGGCGATGCCGTACAGGTCGGGCTTCGCCTTGCGGATCCTCTTCGCGGTGGCGATCAGTTCGGCCTGGCTCTTGGGGGCGGTGAGGCCGAGTTCCTTGAAGACGTCGGTGCGGTAGTAGAGGGCGCGGAGGCCGACGAAGAGCGGGGCGCCGTAGACCTTGCCGCCGACGGTGACGGACTGCTTCGCCGTCGGGTCGGTGTCCTTGGCCTCGTCCCAGGCCGCGAACTCGGCGCTGATGTCGGCGAGTCCGCCGTCCTTGACGTATCCGGCGGTGTCGGTGTTGCCGTACTCGATGAGGTCGGGCGCGGACTCGGGGTCGTTGAACGCGGCCTTGACGCGCTGGGCGCGGGTCTCGACGGGGATGTACTCGATCTCGACCTTCGCGCCCTGGTTCCGCTTCTCGAAGGCGGCGACGGCCTGGTCGACGACCTGCTCCTTGGGCTTGTTGCTCACCTCCTGGAACAGCCAGACGCGTAGGGTGCCGCTCTTCTCGTCCGCCGCGGCCTTGCCGTGCGCCGTCTGCGGTTGGGGCGCGCAGGCGGTGGCGGTGAGGCCCGCGAGCAGGAGTACGGCGGCGGTGGCGGCGAGGCTGGCAGGAAGCTTCATGGCGGATCCCCTCCGGATGCGTGCGTTGCAACATGCGCAATGCGCGTTTCGTTCTGCACAACACGCGTGAGGTTAGGCGTGCTTCCGGTGAGCCGACAAGAGGTCTCGACCACCTCAACCACTCCGTGACCGGCGAAAGCACCCTGTGCAACGGCGAGGCGGCCGGGAAGAGGCCGAGGCGCCCGGGAAACGCGAAACGGCCCCCGTCACGCGTGCCGAAGCACGCGCGACGGGGGCCGTCCCCGACGTCAGGACCCGAGGGATCCCCGCTTACTTGTCCTTGCCGCCCTTGTCCTTGTCGCCACCGCCGGCGCCCATGGACTCGTAGATCTCCTTGCACATGGGACAGACCGGGTACTTCTTGGGGTCGCGCCCCGGCACCCAGACCTTCCCGCACAGCGCCACGACGGGAGTCCCGTCGAGGGCGCTCGCCATGATCTTGTCCTTCTGGACGTAGTGGGCGTAGCGCTCGTGGTCGCCGTCACCGTGGGACACCTGCGGAGTCGGCTCCACGAGGGTTCCCGTACCTGCCCCGCGCTCGGGCTCGAGAGTGCTCATAACCGCCAAGGGTACTGAAAGCCGTGGGGGTCAGTTGAGGGACGGGTCGTCGGGGTACGTCGCGATCATGGCGAGCTCGCCGCGCTGGCGGCGCAGCACTTGCCGCCAGAGGGTCTCGGGGTGCGGCGCGGAGACGTCGCCGGGCTCCGACTCGACCACGTACCAGGCTCCGTCGCCCAGCTCGGACTCCAGTTGGCCGGGGCCCCAGCCGGCGTACCCGGCGAAGATCCGCAGGGAGCCGAGGGCCGGTCCGAGCAGCTCGGGCGGGGCTTCCAGGTCGACGAGGCCGATCGCCCCGAACACCCGCCGCCAGCCGAGGGGGCCCTCGTCGCCGGGGATCACGGCGACGCCGAGCGCCGCGTCGAGCGAGACGGGGCCGCCCTGGAAGACGACGCCGGGCTCGCCGGCGAGTCCGGCCCAGGGCGCGAGGATGTCGCCGACGGTCACCGGCGTCGGCCGGTTGAGGACCACGCCGAGCGAGCCCTCGTCGTCGTGGTCGAGCAGCAGGACGACCGCGCGGTCGAAATTCGGGTCCGCCAGCGCGGGGGTGGCCACGAGCAGCCGTCCTGTGAGCGAGGACACCTCGGTCATGCGACACATGATCCCGCATCTTCGGCGTTCGCGGGCACTGTCGGGGGCGATCGGGGCGCGGTGGCGGGAAGTCGACGGCCTTCGCAGTTCAGAAGGGCGCGGGGGCTCTTCCCGCGTGGACGAACCGGCACAAGCGGACGGTGACGCTCCGCAAGATCACGGGAACAGAGGGTGTTGTGCCGAATTCATTACATCTGCCAGACCCCCCGACACACCCGAAAGGGGTCTCATGGCCCCTTACCCTTTTCTCTGGCCACCCGACCGACCCCACCGGAACGCGAGATTCATGACCGGCACAGACGATGTCCTGCTTGTCCACGGCGGAACCCCGCTGGAGGGCGAGATCCGCGTCCGCGGCGCGAAGAACCTCGTGCCCAAGGCGATGGTCGCCGCCCTGCTCGGCAGCGGTCCCAGCCGACTGCGCAACGTTCCCGACATCCGTGACGTCCGCGTGGTCCGCGGACTGCTCCAGCTGCACGGGGTGACGGTCCGTCCGGGCGAGGAGCCCGGCGAACTCGTCCTCGACCCGACGCACGTGGAGTCCGCGAACGTCGCCGACATCGACGCGCACGCCGGCTCGTCCCGCATCCCGATCCTGTTCTGCGGCCCGCTGCTGCACCGCCTGGGCCACGCCTTCATCCCGGGCCTCGGCGGCTGCGACATCGGCGGCCGGCCGATCGACTTCCACTTCGACGTGCTGCGCCAGTTCGGCGCCACGATCGAGAAGCGGGACGACGGTCAGTACCTGGAGGCCCCCCAGCGTCTTCGCGGTTGCAAGATCCGCCTCCCGTACCCCTCGGTCGGCTCGACCGAGCAGGTGCTGTTGACGGCGGTGCTCGCCGAGGGCGTCACCGAGCTGTCGAACGCGGCCGTGGAGCCCGAGATCGAGGACCTCATCTGCGTACTGCAGAAGATGGGCGCGATCATCTCCATGGACACCGACCGGACCATCCGGATCACCGGTGTCGACCGCCTCGACGGCTACACCCACCGGGCGCTCCCGGACCGCCTGGAGGCGGCCTCCTGGGCGTCGGCGGCGCTGGCGACCGAGGGCAACATCTACGTGCGCGGCGCCCAGCAGCGCTCGATGATGACCTTCCTCAACACGTACCGGAAGGTGGGTGGCGCCTTCGAGATCGACGACGAGGGCATCCGCTTCTGGCACCCGGGCGGCTCGCTCAACGCGATCGCCCTGGAGACGGACGTGCACCCCGGCTTCCAGACGGACTGGCAGCAGCCGCTGGTCGTGGCCCTGACGCAGGCCTCGGGCCTCTCCATCGTCCACGAGACGGTGTACGAGTCGCGTCTCGGCTTCACCTCCGCGCTGAACCAGATGGGCGCGCACATCCAGCTCTACCCCGAGTGCCTGGGCGGCTCCGACTGCCGCTTCGGCCAGCGCAACTTCCTGCACTCGGCGGTCGTGAGCGGCCCGACGAAGCTCCAGGGTGCCGACCTGGTCATCCCCGACCTGCGCGGCGGCTTCTCGTACCTGATCGCGGCCCTGGCGGCCCAGGGCACGTCCCGGGTCCACGGCATCGAGCTGATCAACCGCGGCTACGAGAACTTCATGGAGAAGCTCGTCGAGCTGGGCGCGAAGGTCGAGCTTCCGGGCAGCGCACTGGTCTAGCAGGACTGTACGGGCCTCCCGAGGCCCGTACAGCGCCTTCTGAGGCGCAAACGAAAGGGCGGCCACCCCCTGACAGGGTGGCCGCCCTTTCTGCGCCTCCAGGCTGCTTACGCGGCCTTGGCGGCCTTACTTGCCCTTGGCGGCTTCCTTGAGCTTCGAGCCCGCGGAGACCTTCACGCTGTAGCCGGCCGGGATGTTGATCGGGTCGCCGGTCTGCGGGTTACGAGCGGTGCGAGCGGCACGGTGGGTGCGCTCGAAGGTCAGGAAGCCGGGGATGGTGACCTTCTCGTCGCCCTTGGCGACGACCTCACCGACGGTCTCGGCGAGAGCGGCCAGCACGGCGTCGGCGTCCTTGCGGGTCACCTCGGCGCGGTCGGCCAGGGCGGCCACCAGCTCACTGCGGTTCATGTTGTTACTCCCGTGTTCTTCTTGCCTGTGAGGCGTGCCACGCGGCGGAAGCCGCGTGATTGGGTACAGCGAAGCCGATGCTGCCAGGGCCTTCGGACAGTCCCCGGACCCGGGTCTAATGACAGACCCTCGCGCCCAAACACGCATCCTGCCCCCACCAGCGGCGGGAACGCCAATCCGGCACCCCCTGGGGTCACACGAAAAGCGCCGGAGCCCCGTGGTGGTGACGTTCCGTCGACTCCACGATTTCCGTGCGGAGCCGAAAAGCCACCCTAAAGGCGGGTTTGCGGCATCGCGAATCGCGACGCGCCGTCAGCGCGCGCTCGACACGTACGGTCGGCGCGCGCCCGGCACACGGCGTCAACGCCCGTTCGACCCCGCGCCCGCGGCCTTGGCCGCGGTGCGCACGGCTCCGGCGACCGCGCCCGCGACCTTGTCGTTGAAGACCGACGGGATGATGTAGTTCGGGTTGAGCTCGTCCTCGGTGACGACGTCGGCGAGGGCCGAGGCCGCCGCCAGCATCATCTCCGTGTTGACGGTACGGGACTGGGCGTCGAGGAGGCCGCGGAAGACACCCGGGAAGACCAGCACGTTGTTGATCTGGTTCGGGAAGTCCGAGCGGCCCGTGGCGACGACGGCGGCCGTCTGGCGCGCGGCGGCCGGGTCGACCTCCGGGTCGGGGTTCGCGAGCGCGAACACGATGGCGCCCTCCGCCATGGCGGCGACGTCCTCGGCGCCCAGCAGGTTCGGGGCCGACACGCCGATGAAGACGTCCGCGCCGACGACGGCCTGCTTGAGGGTGCCGGTGACGCCCTCGGGGTTGGTGTTGTCGGCGATCCAGCGCAGCGGCGAGTCGGCCGGGGCGTCCACGAGGTCCGCGCGGTCCGCGTGCACGACGCCCTGGATGTCGGCGACGACGGCGTGCTTGACGCCCGCCGCGATGAGCAGCTTGAGGATGGCCGTACCGGCCGCGCCGGCACCGGACATGACGACCCGTACGTCACCGATGCCCTTGCTCACCACGCGCAGCGCGTTGGTGAGGGCGGCGAGGACGACGATGGCCGTGCCGTGCTGGTCGTCGTGGAAGACGGGGATGTCGAGGGCCTCGCGCAGCCGGGCCTCGATCTCGAAGCAGCGGGGCGCCGAGATGTCCTCCAGGTTGATGCCCGCGAAGCCGGGGGCGATCGCCTTGACGATCGCGACGATCTCGTCGGTGTCCTGGGTGTCGAGGCAGAGCGGCCAGGCGTCGATGTCGGCGAAGCGCTTGAAGAGGGCGGCCTTGCCCTCCATGACCGGCATGGCGGCCATCGGGCCGATGTTGCCGAGGCCGAGGACGGCGGAGCCGTCGGTGACGACCGCGACGGTGTTGCGCTTGATGGTGAGGCGGCGGGCGTCCTCGGGGTTCTCGGCGATCGCCATGCACACCCGGGCGACGCCCGGCGTGTAGATCATCGAGAGGTCGTCACGGTTCCGGATGGGGTGCTTGGACGCCATCTCGATCTTGCCGCCGAGGTGCATCAGGAACGTACGGTCGGAGACCTTGCCGAGGACGACACCCTCGATGGTGCGGAGCTGCTCGACGATCTCGTCGGCGTGCGCCGTGGAGGTCGCGGCGATGGTGACGTCGATCCGCAGCTTCTCGTGGCCGGAGGCGGTCACGTCGAGGCCGGTGACGGATCCGCCGTGGGACTCCACCGCCGTGGTGAGCTGGGAGACCGCGGTTCCGCTCGCGGGAACCTCCAGCCGGACCGTCATCGAATACGAGACGCTGGGCGCCGTTGCCATGGCCGAGTTCCTCTGCTTTCCCTGAGCTTCGTTGCTACGCCGCCCCGGCTGGTTGCCTGGCGGCGCCCTCCGATGGTCGCACCTACCTGCCGGTAGCAGGTAATGCGGTCATTTTGTTTTCGGAAAGTAGTTTCCACCATACGAGAAGTCTCGGGGGAACAGAAGAGGCTCCAGTCACCGGAGGTGACTGGAGCCTCATTTTTGTACGTATGTCTAAATGGCACCGACCCGCCATGCTCGCCTCGCGGCAAGTGGTCCCTCTAAGGGACGAAGGTTGGGCCCGGGGGCTTGGATCGAGCCGGTGCCACGACAAGGCTAACAAACCACCCTGGATAGTGATTCCAGCGCCACAGGTTGACTGGAAATCAACCCCGGGACGGCGCGGGAGCTCAGTCCCGGAGCAGGTCCGGCACCCCCGCCTCGTCCGGCATGTCCCCCGCCGCCGCGACCACCGTGAGCTGCTGCGTCGCACGCGTCAGCGCCACGTAGAGCACCCGCAGGCCGGCCGGCGACTCGTCCGCGATCTCCGCGGGCGAGACGACCACCGTCGCGTCGTACTCCAGGCCCTTCGCCTCCAGGGAGCCGAGCGCCACCACCCGGTCGCCCAGCTCGGCGAGCCAGCGGGCGGCCTCCGCGCGCCGGTTCATGGCGACGACGACGCCCACCGTGCCCTCGACCCGCTCCAGGAGCAGAGCGGCCTCGGACCGAACGGTTTCGGCCAAGTCCGCCTTCCCCGACGTCTCCCGAACCGGGACGAACCGGGGCTCGACGCCCGTCGAGCGGACCGCGCGCGGCGACTCCTTGCCCGGCATGGCGAGGGCGAGGACCTTGGCGGCGAGCTCGGCGATCTCCGCCGGGTTCCGGTAGTTCACGGTCAGCTCGAAGCGGCGCCGCGGCCGGCTGCCGAGGGCCTCGTCCCGCGCCTCGGCGGCCTCGTCCGGGTCCGACCAGGAGGACTGCGCCGGGTCGCCGACGACCGTCCAGGTGGCGTGCCGGCCGCGCCGCCCGACCATCCGCCACTGCATGGGCGTGAGGTCCTGCGCCTCGTCGACGATGACGTGCGCATACTCGGTGCGCTCGGCGGCGAGCCGCTCGGCCCGCTCGCGCTGCGTCTCCTCCCGTACGGGCATGAGCTCTTCCAGGCCCGAGAGCTGGTCCAGCGGGTCGTACTCCCGCTTCTTGCGGGGCCGGGCCGGCGCGCCGACCAGGGTGTGCAGCTCGTCGAGGAGCGCCACGTCGTGGACGGAGAGCTCCCGGCGGCGCAGCGAGCGGGCGAGCCGCCGCACCTCGCCCGGGTTGAGGATCCGGCGGGCCCAGCGGCCGAGCCGCCGCTCGTCGGCCATCGCGTCGAGCACCTTGCGCGGGGTGAGCTCGGGCCACCAGGCGTCGAGGAAGCCGAGGAAGGAGTCCTCGGTGGAGACGTCCTCGTCGAAGGAGGAGCGCAGCTCGGCCGCGAGCTCGGGGTCGCTGTGCCGGCCGACGGCGCCGGACTTGGCGTAGAGCGCGTCGAGGAGCAGCCGGCGGGCGCGCGGGCGCAGCAGGTTGACGGGGGCGGTGCCGCCGAGGACGTTGTGGCGGATGCGCCGGAGGTCGTCGGCCTCCAGCTCGATCCGGCGGCCGAAGGCGACGACCCGGAGCCGGGTGGGCGTTCCGGTGGGCTCGGCGGGCTCCTCGCCGAACTCCAGCTGGTCCCCGGCGGCCGGCCGGCGGGGCGCCGGGGTCTCCAGGGCGCCCCTGGCCGCCTTCCGCAGGACGTGGAGCATGCGGGAGGAGCCCTTGATGCGGGCGACGGCCGGTTCGTCGTAGGCGGTGGCCTCGCAGCCGTCGACGAGGCTGCCGACGGCGCGGATCGCGACCTGGCCCTCCTCGCCGAGGGAGGGCAGGACGCCCTCGGTGTACGAGACGAGGAGCGGGGTCGGCGAGACGATGAGGATGCCGCCCGCGTACCGCCGCCGGTCCTGGTAGAGCAGATAGGCCGCCCGGTGCAGGGCGACGGCGGTCTTGCCGGTGCCGGGGCCGCCCTCCACGTACGTGACGGAGGCGGCGGGCGCGCGGATGACGAGGTCCTGCTCCGCCTGGATGGAGGAGACGATGTCCCGCATGGTGTGGCTGCGGGCCTGGCCGAGGGCGGCCATCAGGGCGCCGTCGCCGATCACGGGCAGCTCGCGCCCGTCGAGGGTGGCCCGCAGCTCGGGGCGCATGAGGTCGTCCTCGACGCCGAGGACCCTGCGGCCCTTGGAGCGGATGACGCGGCGGCGCACGACCCGGCCCGGGTCGACCGGGGTCGACCGGTAGAAGGGCGCGGCGGCGGGCGCGCGCCAGTCGATCACCAAGGGGGCGTAGTCGGAGTCGAGGACGCCGATCCGCCCGATGTGGAGGGTCTCGCCGATGTCGGCGGTGTTGTCCTGGCGTACGGCGTCCTCGGCGGGCTCCACGGAGGTGTACGCGCCGTCGGGTCCCTTCTTGCCGTCCTTGCCGTACAGCAGGTCGATCCGCCCGAAGAGGAAGTCCTCGAACTCGTTGTTGAGCCTGTTGAGGTGGATGCCGGCGCGGAACACCTGCGCGTCGCGCTCGGCGAGGGCGCCGGGCGTGCCGACCTGGCCCCGCTGGGCGGCGTCGTTCATCAGGAACTCCGCTTCGTGGATCTTCTCCTCCAGCCGGCGGTAGACCTGATCCAGATGTTCCTGCTCGACACCGATCTCACGGTCTCTGACCGTGTCCACGGCTTCCTGCGCGGCCACCTAAGGCCCCCTTCTGACGTGCACTGGGCAGCCGTCGAGCGTACGCCACCGGGGGGCACCGTGTCAGGCGCGATCACCGTTCACCGGGAGGGATCCCGGAAAGCCGGGCGGCGGGTCGTCGTGCAGGAGCCGCTGGAAGAGGTGGTGGTCGCGCCACTCCCCGGCGATGTGGAGGTAGCGGGGCGCGGTGCCGATCTGCACGAACCCGCCCTTGTCCAGGACCCGTTGGGAGACGACGTGGTCGAGGACGGTGCACGCCTCGATCCGGTGGAGGCCGAGCTCCTCGCGGGCGGCGCGGCAGGCTTCCTCGAGGAGGGCGGTGGCCACGCCCCGCCCGGTGTACTCGTGATCGACCCAGTAGCCGAGCGAGCCGCTGCGGAACGGCCCGAGGACGATGCCGGAGAGGGTCGCGGAGCCGACCACCCGGTCCCCGTCGACCGCGAACCACCGCACCCCGCCGTCCACGAGCCGCTCGGCCTGCCCCTCGGCCGTGTAGTACCGCTCGGGCCGGTAGGGCTCCCAGGGCTTCATGTGCTCCCGGTTCCGCAGCAGCGCGGCGGCGAGCGCCTCCGCGTCGGCGGGGCCGGCCGGGTCGGCGGGGCGGATACGGAGGCCATCGGCGATCATCCCCGTACCGTAACGCCCGCTTCCCGGACGGCTCTACGGCGTGTCGTACTTGTCGTCCGCGGCCGGGTCCAGGGCCAGCCGGTAGCCGCGCTTGACGACGGTCTGGATCAGTTTCGGGGTGCCGAGCGCCGTCCGGAGACGGGCCATCGCCGTCTCCACCGCGTGCTCGTCGCGGCCGGCGCCGGGCAGCGCCCGCAGCAGGTCGGCCCGGGAGACCACCCAGCCGGGGCGGCGGGCGAGCAGCCCCAGGAGGGCCATCCCGGCAGGCGGGACGGGGCGCAGGCCGCCGTCGACGAGGACCGCGTGGCCGCGGACCTCCACCCGGTGGCCGGCGACCGGCAGGACCCGGGCGCGGGCCGGGAGCTCCTTGCAGAGCAGCTGGACGAGCGGGCCGAGCCGGAACCGCTCCGGCTGGTACGTGACGATGCCCTCGGCCTGGAGCGGGAGCGCCGTCACGGGCCCCACGCACACCGCGAGCACGTCGTGCCGGAGCGCGGCGACGAGTTCGGCCCGTACGCCCCTCTCCTCCGCCCGGGAGAAGAGGGAGGCGGCGGCCGGGGCGCTGGTGAAGGTCACCGCGTCCAGGGTGCGGGCGAGGGTCGCGTCGAGGATCCGGTCCAGCGGGCCGAGGTCCTCCGGGGGCATCCAGCGGTAGACGGGGACGCCGACGACCTCGGCGCCGCCGGCCGTGAGGGCCTCCACGAAGCCGGGCAGCGGCTCCCCGTGCAGCTGGAGCGCGATGCGCCGGCCGGCCACGCCCTCGGCGAGGAGCCGGTCGAGGACCTCGGCCATGGACTCCGAGGAGGGCGACCAGGACTCGGTGAGTCCGGCGGCCCGTACGGCTCCCTTGACCTTCGGGCCCCGGGCGAGGAGCTCGACCTGCCGCAGGACGGCGAGGAGGTCGTCGCCGTACCCCCAGCCGTCGGCGGCCTCGACCCAGCCCCGGAAGCCGATCGCCGTGGTGGCGACGACGACGTCCGGGGCGTGGGCGATGAGTTCCTTGGTGGCGGCGAGGAGCTCGGTGTCGTCAGCGAGGGGCACGATCCGCAGGGCGGGGCCGTGGACGACGGCCGCGCCGCGCCGGCGCAGCAGCGCGATGAGTTCGTCCGCGCGCCGCGCCGCGGTGACACCGACCGTGAAGCCGGCGAGGGGGCCGTGTTCTTGCTCGTCCATGGGGCCAGAGCCTGACGGGGATGCGTGACGGACTCGGTTCGCGCGTATTTCCTGGTCGTTACGGTCCGCGCCGGGCACCGTGGATCACACCTTCGCGTATCCGGGCCGGGTCCGCTCGTCGACGACCTCGCCCGTGGTCCCGTCCGCGGCCCCTTCCGCGGTCTCGGGCACGGCCGTCGGCCGCCGAAGGTATACCGCCCAGGTGACGACGATGCAGGCGGCGTAGAAGGCGAGGAAGGCGACGAAGGCGCCGGTGCCGGTGCCGGCGGTCTGGAAGGACTGGCGGAAGGCGAGGTTGATGCCGAGTCCGCCGAGCGCGCCGACGGCCCCGATGAGGCCCATGGAGGCCCCGGAGAGCCGCCGCCCGTAGGCCTCGGCCGCGTCCCCGGAGAGGCCCTTGCGGTGCCCCTGGGCGAGGAAGATCGCCGGGATCATCTTGTACGTGGAGCCGTTGCCGAGGCCGCTGAGGACGAAGAGGCCGATGAAGCCGACGAGGAAGACGGCGAGCGACTCGGCGACGGAGGCGTAGATCACCACTCCGGTCGCGGCGGCCATCGCCACGAACGTCCACAGGGTGATGCGGGCGCCGCCGTGCCGGTCGGCGAGGGAGCCGCCGATCGGCCGGATGAGGGAACCGAGGAGCGGGCCGACGAAGGTGAGCGAGGCGGCCTGGAGCGGGGTGCGTCCGAACTGGGTCTGGAGCACGAGGCCGAAGGCGAAGCTGTAGCCGATGAACGAGCCGAAGGTGCCGATGTACAGGAAGGCCATGATCCAGGTGTGGCGGGCCCTCACGGCCTCCTTCGCGGCGCCGGTGTCGTTCTTGACGGGGGCGAGGTTGTCCATGAAGAGCGCGGCGCACACGGCGGCGACGACGATCAGGGGCAGGTAGACGCCGAGCACGATCCTCGGGTGCATGGCCCCGGCGGTGCCGATGACGAGCAGGCCGACGAGCTGCACGACGGGGACGCCGATGTTGCCGCCGCCCGCGTTGAGCCCGAGTGCCCAGCCCTTCTTCCGCAGCGGGAAGAAGGCGTTGATGTTGGTCATGGAGGAGGCGAAGTTGCCGCCGCCGACGCCGGTGAGCGCGGCCACCAGGACGAACGTCGTGTACGAGGTGCCGGGCTCCATCACCGCGAAGGCGAAGCCGGCGGGCAGCAGGAGCAACAGGGCGCTGAAGACGGTCCAGTTGCGGCCGCCGAAGCGGGCGACGGCGAAGGTGTACGGGATCCGGATCAGCGCGCCGACGAAGGTGGCGGTGGCGATCAGGAAGAACTTGCCGGCCGGGTCGACGCCGTACTGCGGCCCCATGAAGAGCACCATGACGGACCACAGGCTCCAGATGGAGAAGCCGATGTGCTCGGAGAGCACGGAGAAGATCAGGTTCCGCCGCGCGATCCGCTCCCCCTTCTCACGCCAGAAGGTCTCGTCCTCCGGCTCCCACTGCTCGATCCACCGGCCGCCGCCCATGTCGTACCTCCGCGGGTGTCGGGTCCTGGGGCGTCCACAGCCCCGGTCCACCTGACGCCGACGCTAGGGAGGCCGCGTTTCAGCCCGGTGCCGCGACGTGACGGCGACGGAACCTTGCTCTCACCCGGCGCGCGACGGCTCTGTGAGCGCCCCTACGGCACCCCCGGCTCCCCCTCCGGGAGCCAGGAGCCGGGTGGGCGGGTCGGCCAGCCCTCGCGGGCGCCGATCTCCGCGGCGGCGGTCCGCAGGGCGTCCAGGCCGCTGTGGCGCAGCCCCTTGCGCCACACCAGGCTCACAGGTGACAGGGGTACGGGGTCGACGAGGGGCCGGAGGACGCAGCCCGGCATGGGCGGGAAGTCGACGACGGCGAGGACCGGGTTGCGGTGCTTGGCCATGATCCGGCGGAACTCCTCGTGGCCGATCGCGAGCGGCGCGGGCGCGGCGACCTCGATCCCGCGCCCGGCGAAGAGCCGCGCGGCGAGGTCGGTCCACTCGGGCGTGCGGTCGTTGCCCGCGCCCGCGTAGACCTGCTCCCCGGCGAGCCGGGCGAGCGGCACCTCGGGGAGAGCGGCGAGCTCGTGGTCCTCGGGGAGGATCACGGCCATCCGCTCGTACCGCACGAACTGGGAGTCGAGCCGCGCCCTGAGGTCGGCGGCCAGCCCTCCGTACCGGCCGAAGGAGGTGTCGAGCCGCCCTGCGAGGATCTCCCGCGCGGCGCCGGTCAGTCCGCTCTCGTAGCGGGCCATCAGCTCCTGCTCGGGGGCGAGTTCGCGGGCCCGGTGCAGGATGCGCTCCTGGGCGAGGCCGGGGGTGTTGAGGTCGACGAGCAGCGGCCGGGGCGTGGCGCGGAAGGCGTCGCCGAGCTCGTCGTGGGCGGCCAACACCCTTCGTGCGTACGGGAGGAGGCGTTCACCGTCGGGGGTGAGGGCGACCTGCCGGGTGGTCCGCACGAAGAGCTCGGCGCCCAACTCCCTCTCCAGGCGCCGGATGTCACGGCTGAGGGCCTGCTGGGCGAGGTAGAGGCGGGCGGCGGCACGGGTGAAGTGCAGCTCCTCGGCGACGGCGGTGAAGGCGCGCAGAAGGCGGGGGTCGATGTCATACGAGGGGCCGGAGAAGGTCACCGCCGCATTTAACAACACAGGTGCGTGAATGGCCACCGATCAGGTGTTGGACCCCCCGGCCCCCCGCCCGCGAACCTTGATCCATGCCGCAACCGGACCTCACCCTCACCCCGGCGGGCCCGGCCCTCGCCCCTCGCTACAGCGAACACCGCACCGCCGGGCACCGGGACTCCGACCGCCGGACCGCCGTACGCCGGAGCTCGCCCCGCAACCCCTACCTCCGCCTCTTCACCCTCCCCGGCACCCGCGCCTTCACCGCCGGCAATCTGATCGCCCGGCTGCCCATGGGCATGTTCGGCGTGAGCGCCGTGATCATGATCGCGGGCCGCTACGACTCCTACGCCCTGGCCGGTTCGGTCACCGCCACCGGCCTCGCCGCCGGGGCCCTGACGGCCCCCTGGATCGCCCGGCTCGTCGACCGGTACGGCCAGGCCCGTATCGCCGTCCCGGCCACGGCGTACGCGGTCCTGGGCCATCTGCTCCTGCTCCTCTGCGTCCACGAGAAGACCCCCGCCTGGACGCTCTTCCTCGTCACCGCCGCCACCGCGACCGCCCCGAACACCGGCGGCATGTCCCGGGCCCGCTGGGCGCACCTCCTCCGGGGCGACCGGGACGCCCTGCACACCGCCAACGCCTTCGAGCAGGCCACCGACGAACTCTGCTTCATGCTCGGCCCGGTGCTGGCCGCGCTCCTCTGCTCGACGCTCTTCCCGGAGGCGGGCACCCTCGCGGCCGCGGCTCTCTTCCTCACCGGCGTCCTGCTCTTCGCGGCCCAGCGCTCCACCGAGCCACCGATCGCCCCCCGCACCGCCACGGGCTCCCCGCTGCGGACCCGGGGCATGGTGCCGCTGCTCGCGGTCTTCCTCGCCACCGGCGCGGTCTTCGGCTCCATGGAGGTGGTGACCCTCGCGTACGTGGACGGCCCCGTCGCCGGCCCCGTCCTCGCCCTCCAGGCGGCCGGCTCCTGCGCGGCGGGCCTGCTCTACGGCCGCGCCCGCCGCACCGTCCGGCTCCGCACCTGCCTGGCCGCGATGGCCGTCCTGATGACGCTGCCGCTGCTCGCCGCCACGACCGGCTCGCTCCTCGCGCTCGCGGGCGGCCTGCTGCTGGCGGGCATGGCGACGGCCCCGACGATGGTCACGGGCATGGGCCTGGTCCAGCGCCTGACGCCCGCGTCCCAGCTCAACGAAGGCATGACCCTCGCGGTGACCGCCCTCCTCGCCGGCATCGCCGCGGGCTCCGCCACCGGCGGCTGGTCCGCCGACCACGCCCCCTTCCCCGCCTTCGGCTTCCTCGTCCCGCTCACGGCGGCCACCCTGGCGCTGATCCTCTGCGTGGCGACCACGACGACCGCCGGTCCTCCCGTCCGCTGAAGCCCGCGCGGGCTTCCGGTACCACTCTCGCACCCTGGTCTCGCACGAATCAGAGGAGTGGTGCCATGTCCATAAGTGCCAACGAAGCCAGGGCGACCCTGTTCCCCCTGATCGAGCGCGTCAACACCGACCACGCCCCGGTGCGCATCACCTCCGAGAGCGGCGACGCCGTCCTCATGTCGGCCGACGACTACGACTCCTGGCAGGAAACCGTCTACCTGCTCCGCTCTCCCGCCGACGTCACGCGCCTGATGGAAGCCGTGGCCCGCGACCGAGAGAGCTCGTCCGTGGTCACGAAGACCATTGACGAGCCGAGGGAGTTGGCCGGGGACGAGGGATCACCCGCCTGATCGGCGAGATCCAGCGCGACCCCTTCACCGGCATCGGCAAGCCCGAGCCGCTGCAGGGCGACCTGTCGGGCAGCTGGTCCCGCCGGATCGACGACGAGCACCGCCCCGCCTACCGGGCGGACGACAAGGAAGTCAACTTCTCGACTCTGAAGGACCGAGCTTGTCACCCGATCCGTGAAGGGCCGTGATTACAGGTGGAGCGCGGCTGGCTGTCGCGTTGTCCCCCGCGTCCGGAATCAGCGTGTGCTGACTCTGGGGCGATTGACCGCGCCCCGCTTCCACGCGGCGTCGCCTCGGTGGGCGATGTTGCGGGAGCCGTTGTGGTCCGCGTGCATGACGGCCCCGCAGGACCGGCAGACGAACCTTGCTTGAGTCACCCTGTTCGTACGGTGGGTGTGCCGGCACTCCGAGCACTGGCGCGAGGTGTTGCGCGCGTCCACGAAGACCACGGGCACCCCCGCCCGACGCGCCTTGTACTCGACGAAACCGCCGAGCTGGGCGAACGCCCAGGAATGCAGTCGTGCCCGCTGATCCCGCGCGCCGCGTCTCGCGGCGCCGGACACGCTTGAGGACGCGCTTCGCGCTCTTGGTGCGCTTCTTCTGCAGCTTCTGCCGCAGATCGCGGTGCCGCTGCCGGTACCGGTTGAGCCCGCGTCCGGCCATGATCTCGCCGTCCGAGGTGGTCGCGATGTTGACGATGCCCAGGTCCACGCCGAGGAACCCCTCCGGCTCGAACACCTCGGGCTCGGGCAGGTCGATGGTGGCGATCAGGAAGAACCTGCCGTCCCGCATCACCAGGTCGGATTCGCCTTTGCGGGAGGCCAGGAGTTCCATCGCCTGCTCGGAGCAGACGAACGGGATGTGCTTGATACGCCCCGCGACAGTCCAGATCGACACCGTACGGGCGTCGAGGTTCCACGTCAGGATGCGGTCGTCGAACGGCTGCGCCGCGTCCTCACGAAACCGGATCGGCTTCGCCTCCGCCCGAAGACGGCGATTCGAGCCCTCCCCGCCGAGGTTTCCGGCTTTCGTGTTCGCCTTCAGAGTGGCGTAGGCGTCGCACACCTTCTTCACCACCCGCACAGCGGGCTGGGCACCGAGGTCGTAGTCCGCCTTGAGCCGGTAGTACACCTCGTCCTGCAACATGTTCCGCCGCTTGAGGTCCTTGGCGAACGCCACCTCGGAAGCCTGGTTCGCGGCCCGGTTGCAGGCACGCAGGGTCGCCACCAGAGCATCCGCGTCTGCGCACCTCCGCCCGAGGAGCCCGATAACTCCCGGCGACTGAAGCCCAGCTTCCTCGGCAGAGGACAGGTGAGGACCCCCAAGGCCCGCTACCGCCAACGACACATGACAAAGGCCCGGCAGTCGTGCTGACTGCCAGGCCTTCGCCCACATGGGATGAGGTGTCCGAGCGGGGCTGGCCCCCTCGGACGCTCGGTGGAGATGGCGGGAATCGAACCCGCGTCCAACGGTACGGAAGCAGAGCTTCTCCGTGTGCAGTCCGCTACGAGTTTCTCAGCCCCGGAGATCACGCGGACAAGTCTCCGACGGGCTCAGTCACTGTTTGATTTCCCTCTAACCCCCGTGACCGGGGCTAGAGGTTTAGATCCCTAAATGACGCCAGGATCCGGGTCGGGACCACCCCCGGGCTGACGCTCCTCACAGAGGCTTCTTGTCGTTACCTAAAATTAGGCAGCGAGGGCGAAGCGGGAGTTATCGCTCTTGGAGTTGGCGATTATTGGTTGCGACATATGGTTAACGAGATCATTGCCGCTTCCTCGACACGCTTCCTCTGCATCGGTATCCGCTGTCGAAACCGATCATCCCCATGTTTATTTTTCAAAGTGCGCACCTTGCGGGGTGTGCACGGCCCATCGTACGTGACCGACGGGCGCCGTCGCCAGCGTATTAACGGCGACCGACGGGTACCGGCCGCCTACTGGCCGGCCTGGGCCGCCCGCTGCTTCCGCTTCGCCGCCGCGATCGCCCGGCTGGTCTCGCGCGTGTCCTGCTTCTCGCGGAGCGTCTGACGCTTGTCGAACTCCTTCTTGCCCTTGGCGAGCGCGATCTCGACCTTCACCCGGCTGCCCAGGAAGTACAGCGCGAGGGGCACGATCGTGTGACCGGTCTCCTTCGACTTCGCCTCCAGCTTGTCGATCTCCTCGCGGTGGAGCAGCAGCTTGCGCTTGCGCTTCGCCGAGTGGTTCGTCCAGCTGCCCTGGGTGTACTCCGGCACGTGGATGTTGTGCAGCCACGCCTCGTGGTTGTCGATCTGCACGAAGCCGTCGACCAGCGACGCCCGGCCCATCCGCAGCGACTTCACCTCGGTGCCCATGAGGACCACACCGCACTCGTACGTGTCGACGATGTGGTAGTCGTGGCGCGCCTTCTTGTTCTGCGCGATGAGCTTGCGCTCCGGCGCCTTGTCCGCGCTCTTCTTCGCAGGCTTGCCCTGCACGTTCACGAGTCCCTTTGCCATAGTGCGGCTATTTTCGCACTACGAGCCCCCTCCGAGGCCACTCAATACCGTACGAGCCTGTTCCTCGGCCTTCTCCGCCGCCGTCAGGTCGGGGGTGATGCCCCGGCCGTCCACCGCGTGCCCGGCGGGCGTGCGGTAGTGGCCGACGGTCAGCTCCGCGACGGAACCGTCCGGCAGCGCGCTCGGCATCTGCACCGAGCCCTTGCCGAAGGTCCGCGAGCCGACCGTGACGGCCCGGCCCCGGTCCTGCAGGGCGCCGGTGAGCAGCTCGGCCGCGCTCATCGTGCCGCCGTCGATCAGCGCCACCAGGGGCCGGCCGGTGTCGCCGCCCCCGTCCGCGTACACGGCCCGCTCCTCGCCCTCGACGTCGTACGTGGCGACGAGACCGCCGTCGAGGAACGCGGAGGCGGCGACGGCGGCCTCCGCGACCAGCCCTCCGGCGTTGCCCCGGAGGTCCAGGAGGACGCCGGCGCCGGCCGGGGCGTCCCGTACCGCGTCCCGTACGCGCGCGCCCGCGCCCTTGGTGAAGGCGGCCACCTTGATCAGGACCGCCCCGTCGTCGAGGCGGCGGACGGTGACCGGGTCCGTCGCGAGCCGAGCCCTGTGCAGGGTCTCCGTCCAGGCGGCGCGGCCGCGCTCGACCCGGAGGGCGACGGCCGATCCGGGGACGCCGTCGCCGCGGAGCAGGGAGACGACCTCGGAGACGGAGAGCCCGCCGACCGGGCGTCCGTCGACGGAGACGAGCCGGTCGCCGGCCCGGAGTCCGGCCCGCTCGGCGGGGCCGCCCGCCTGGACGCGGGTCACCCGCACCGCGGTGCCGTCGGCGGCCCGGCCGGCGGAGAGCCCGACACCCGTGTAGGCGCCGTCGAGGGCCTGCTCGAAGTCGGCGTACTCCTTCTTGTCGTACACCGCGCCCCAGCGGTCGCCGCTGCGGCTGACGAACTCCTCGGCGGCCTGCTTGCCGGACTTCCCGTCGGCCATGGCCGCGGCGGCGGCCCGGTTCAGGGCGGCGCGGTCCACCGTGGCCGTACGGGCGGAATCCGGCGACCGGTCATCCCCCGCGTCCCGCCGGGGCAGGGACCCGGTGGCGGCGGCGGTGGCGAGGACACCGGTGAAGACCAACGTCAGAACGGCCCCACGGAGCAGTCCGCGGGGCCGGATACAGAGGCGGTGATCGGCGTCGGCCGGCATGGCGCCCACTCTAGGACAAGGGAATGGCGCCGCACGGGCTTTGCCCGTACGACGCCATCCGCCGTCAGTGGTGTCTTCTCACACCTTCAGGTACTTGCGCAGCGCGATGAACGCGGCCACGGCCGGCATGAGCAGACCGATGGCGAGCACGAGCGGCAGCTTGGCGAGGACGGCGTCCCAGCCGATGAAGTTGACCAGCTGCATCTTCTCGGCGAGCGCGATGCCGTGGTCGATGAGGAAGTACCGGCCGACGAGCAGGAGCACACACGCGACGCCGCCGCCGAGGAGCCCGGCGAAGGCGGCCTCCATGATGAACGGCATCTGGATGTAGAAGCTGGACGCTCCGACGAGCCGCATGATGCCGGTCTCGCGGCGGCGGCTGAAGGCCGAGACACGGACGGTGTTGACGATCAGCATCAGCGCGATGACCAGCATCAGGCCCATGACGCAGAGCGCGGCGATGTTCATGCCGTTCATCAGGTCGAAGAGGTTCTGCAAGGTGTCCCGCTGGTCCTGGACGGACTCGACGCCGTCACGGCCGGCGAAGGCGGTGGCGACCACCTTGTACTTCTCCGGGTCCTTGAGCTTGACCCGGAACGACTCCTGCATCTGGTCCGGCGTGATGACGGAGGCGATGGCGGTGTCGCCGTACTCCTCCTTGTACCGCTTGAACGCCTCGTCGGTCGACTCCTGGTAGACGGACTCGACGATGTCCATCTCCTCGAGGTCGTCCTTGATCTGCTCCTTCTGCTGCGCCGTGACGGCACCCTTGGGGCACTTGGCCCCGTCGGCCGCGTCGGCCTTGTTGCAGAGGAAGATGGAGACGTTGACCTTGTCGTACCAGTAGTCCTTCATCGTGCTGACCTGCTCGCGCATGAGCAGGGCACCACCGAAAAGGGCGAGCGAGAGGGCCACGGAGATGATGACGGCGAAGGTCATCGTGAGATTGCGCCGGAGACCGACACCGATCTCCGAGAGCACGAACTGAGCGCGCATGGTGTGTTCTGTCCCCTACCTGCTCAGTGCTGGTATCCGTAGACGCCGCGTGACTGGTCGCGGACGAGGCGGCCCTTCTCCAGCTCTATGACGCGCTTGCGCATCTGGTCGACGATGTTCTGGTCGTGGGTCGCCATGACGACGGTGGTCCCTGTCCTGTTGATGCGGTCGAGCAGCTTCATGATGCCGACGGAGGTCTGCGGGTCGAGGTTGCCGGTGGGCTCGTCGGCGATCAGCAGCATCGGGCGGTTGACGAAGGCGCGGGCGATGGCGACGCGCTGCTGCTCACCACCGGAGAGCTCGCCGGGCCGCCGGTCCTCCTTGCCGCCGAGCCCGACCAGGTCGAGCACCTGCGGTACGGCCTTGCGGATCTCGCCGCGCGGCTTGCCGATGACCTCCTGGGCGAAGGCCACGTTCTCGGCGACGGTCTTGTTGGGAAGCAGACGGAAGTCCTGGAAGACGGTGCCGAGCTGGCGCCGCATGTGCGGCACCTTCCAGTTGGAGAGCCGGGCCAGGTCCTTGCCGAGGACGTGCACCTGGCCTTGGCTGGCGCGCTCCTCACGCAGGAGCAGCCGCAGGAAAGTCGACTTTCCGGAGCCGGACGAACCGACGAGGAAGACGAACTCCCCCTTCTCGATCTCCAGGGAGACATCCCGGAGCGCGGGGCGGTTCTGCTTCGGATAGGACTTGGATACGTTGTCGAATCGGATCACGGATGCACCACGGTCGGCCGGGAGTAGGTGTGCGTGACCTTACGCGAACGGGGATGGCCCGCGCAGTCGCGGTCCTGGCTTGCGTGCTTTATCCTTTTCGCCCTTCCGGGCGGAAGGCGGGCAATCCGGTGGGGCGCGCCGAAACGCCCCGGAGCTGGCACAGTGGTAGGGGGAACGTCCGGACCCCTCCGGGCGTTGTCCTGGTGTGGATCCCTGTGCGGGAGGAGGAGAGCGCATGACCTACGACCGACTGGTGTGCGCCAACTGCGCGGCCCCGGTCGCCGAGGGCCGCTGCCCCGTCTGCCGCGCGAACCGGGAGCGTCTGACCCCTCAGGGTCCGTCCCCCGCGATGCTGCTGACGCTGGCGATCGCCCTACTGGCCGCGATCGCCCTGCTCGCGGTGGTCCAGGCGGCCTGAGAGGCGTCTCGGCGGTCCGAGAGACACCACACGAGGACGCCATACGAGGACGCCGCACGAGCCGGAGCATGACGAAGGGCCGGGGAGACTGATCTCCCCGGCCCTTCGTCATGCGCGCGCTCTCACGCGCTCACGCGGTCGTGTCAGACGGCGGCGTTGCCGCCACCGGCGACGAGACGCGGCAGCATGCGGAAGCCGATGCCGCCGGCGATCATGGTCGCGGCGCCGATGATCAGGAACGAGGTCTCGGCCGCACCGGTCTCGGCGAGCTCCTCCTTCGCCTGACCCTGCTGCACGGGCTGCGAGCCGGCGTTGTTGGTGTCGGTGTTGTTGTTGCCGGTGTCCACGCACTCGGCGCCGTCGAGGTCGACGGTGCAGGTGCCGGGGTCGCCGGAACCGGAGCCGGTGGAGCCACCGTCGGTGCCCTCGTCCGGGGTCACGGGGCTGTCGGTCGGACCGGGCTCGGTCCCGCCGTTGCCGTTACCGCCGTTGTCGTTGCCACCGTTGTTGTTGCCGTTGTTGCCGTTGCCGGGCTGGGTGGTCTCGCCACCGCCGGGCTCGGTGGTCTCGCCACCGCCGGGCTCAGTGGTCTCGCCGCCACCGGGCTCGGTGGTCTCGACCGGCGGGGTCGTCTCGACCGGCGGAGTGGTCTCCACCGGCGGGGTCGTCTCGACCGGCGGAGTGGTCTCCACCGGAGGCGTGGTCTCCACCGGCGGGGTCGTCTCGACCGGCGGAGTGGTCTCCACCGGCGGAGTCGTCTCCACCGGAGGCGTGGTCTCCACCGGCGGGGTCGTCGGCGGAAGCGTGGCATCGCAACCGGCGGTGCCGGGAAGGCACGTCTCCGTCGGAGTCGGTTCGCCCTCGCCGAAGGCACCCACGGCCTGCGCGGCACCGGCCGCGGTCAGCGAAGCTCCGGCGGCGATCACCGCTCCGGCGGCAATGCGCGCGAAACGGATTCGCATCTGCTTGGTCATCTGGCTGCTACCCCCAGTAGCTCAAACTCGTCATGGGGCAGCGCTCGGGGCCCCGCGCAGCAGGGGTGGCGTCACGACTGGGCCGGCCCCCGTTCACACGCGCCCCAGAAATGCGCATGCCAGTACGTCACCCTTCCGAGTTTCCGATGAAGCGTCAAGGCCGTTGCGCGTGCGATGCCCGAAAGATCCACAAGTGACCGGCATGAGACGATGCAACTGTGACGTAAACCCGTAACTCCGGGCCCGGCGACAGCAGTTCCCTTGTCGACAAAGCGCCCCGACGGCCCCGCTTCCGCTTGCGTCAGCGAATCCGCACGACGGTACGGAACGAGTCCGGGCCCCGCACCGAGAAGGTGCGGGGCCCGGACTCGTACGGCTGAACGGGTCAGCCGGGGAGACTACTTGTCCTGCTGCTTGCGCCAGCGGATGCCGGCCTCCAGGAAGCCGTCGATCTCGCCGTCCAGGACCGACTGCGGGTTGCCGACCTCGAACTCCGTCCGGAGGTCCTTGACCATCTGGTACGGGTGGAGGACGTACGAGCGCATCTGGTTGCCCCAGGAGCTGCCGCTGTCCTTGAGCGCGTCCATCCGCGCGCGCTCCTCCTGGCGCTGACGCTCCAGGAGCTTGGCCTGGAGGACGTTCATGGCGCTCGCCTTGTTCTGGATCTGGGAGCGCTCGTTCTGGCAGGAGACGACGATGCCGGTCGGGATGTGCGTGATGCGCACCGCCGAGTCGGTCGTGTTGACGCCCTGGCCGCCGGGGCCCGAGGCGCGGTAGACGTCGATGCGCAGCTCGGACTCGTCGATCTCGACGTGGTCGGAGGACTCGACGACCGGGAGGACCTCGACGCCCGCGAAGGACGTCTGACGGCGGCCCTGGTTGTCGAAGGGCGAGATGCGGACCAGTCGGTGGGTGCCCTGCTCGACGGAGAGCGTGCCGTAGGCGTACGGCGTCTTCACCACGAAGGTGGTCGACTTGATGCCGGCCTCTTCCGCGTACGAGGTCTCGTAGATCTCCGTCGCGTAGCCGTGGCGCTCCGCCCAGCGCAGGTACATGCGCTGGAGCCGCTCGGCGAAGTCGGAGGCGTCGACGCCGCCGGCCTCCGCACGGATGTTGACCAGGGCCTCGCGCTCGTCGTACTCGCCGGAGAGGAGCGTGCGGACCTCCATCTCGTCGAGGGCCTTGCGGACGGAGGTGAGCTCCGTCTCGGCCTCGGCGAGGGTGTCCGAGTCGTCCATCTCCTCGGCGAGCTCGAAGAGGACCGAGAGGTCGTCGATCCGCCCGCGCAGGGTCTCGGCCTTCCGGACCTCCGCCTGGAGGTGCGAAAGCTTGCTCGTGATCTTCTGCGCCGCCTCCGGGTCGTCCCACAGGGACGGGGCCGCGGCCTGCTCTTCGAGCACGGCGATGTCGGCCCTCAGCTTCTCGAGGTCCAGGACGGCCTCGATCGACCCCATGGTCGAGGAGAGGGACTTCAGCTCTTCGGATACATCGACGACTGCCACGCGTCCAGCGTAACGGCTCCGGGCGAGGAGCCGAACCTTTGGCCGTGACGGCCGTACGGCTGTCCCCTGTGGCCGGGCGGCCGCCCTTACGGCTGGGAGCCGCCCTTACGGCTGGGAGGACTGCTTCGAGTCCTGCGGCGGCGCGTCCCCGTCCCCGGAGGCCGCCAGGTAGCCGCCGGCGCCGAGTGCTCCGGCGACGACGACCGCCGCGACGGCGAGGGTGATCCGGCGCTTGCGGACCACGCCCGCCTTGTGGCGGGCGGAGCCGGGGCGCCGGGCGCCCGCCGGGCGGGGGGCCCGGGCGGTGCCGAGGGGGCCGCCGGAGAGCTCGTCGGGGGCCGGTACCCGCATGGAGGTGTGGGTGTCCCGGTTGGAGTCGGCGGAGGCGCCGGGGACGAGCGGGACGGCGGCCCGGCGCGGACCGGGCTCACCGGCAGCCGTACCGGTGGCGTACGCGTCCTCCTCGTACGGCTCCGACGCGGACGCCGAAGCCGGTTCCGAGTCGGGTTCGTCCACGTCCAGCGGCGGGATGCCCTTGAGGAGCGGCAGGACGTCCTTGAGGCGGGCGGCGAGCTCGGAGGCGCGCAGACGGGAGGCCGGGGCCTTCGCCAGGCACTGCACGATCAGCTGCCACAGCTCCTCGGGGATGCCGGGGAGCGGGACGACGGTCTCGGTGACGTGGCGGCGCAGAACGGCGCCGGGGTGTCCGCCGCCGAAGGGCGTGAAGCCGGCGAGCAGTTCGTACAGGACGGTCGCGAGGGCGTAGATGTCGACGGCCGCGCGCGGCGGGAGGCCCTCGACGATCTCGGGGGCGAGGTAGTCGGGGGTGCCGATGATCCGGGTGGCCTTGGTGCGGCCCGGGGTGTCGATCAGCTTGGCGACGCCGAAGTCGGTGAGGAGGGCGGGGTGGGCGCCGGCGGGGCCGAGCGGGCCCTCCATGTCGAGCAGGATGTTCTCGGGCTTGACGTCCCGGTGGACGACCCCGGCGGCGTGCGCGGCGGCCAGGGCGTCGGCGACGTCGGCGGTGATCGCGACGGCGGCCTCGGGGGCGAGCCGCCGCTCCCGGTCCAGACGGGTGCGCAGGTCGGTGCCGCGCACGAGGTCCATGACCAGGGCGAGGTCGTTGCCGTCGACGACGAGGTCGCGGACCTTGACCACCCGGGGGTGGTCGAGGCCGAGCAGGGCGGTGCGCTCCTGGACGAAGCGGCCGACGAGTTCCTGGTCGGACGCCAGGTCCTCGCGCAGCAGTTTGACGGCGACGGGCCCTTCGGGTCCCTCGCCGAGCCACACCGTTCCGGCGCTGCCCCGCCCGAGGATCTGGTGGGCGGTGTAGCGGCTGCCGATGTTCCGTGCCAAGACTGCTCCCTCAGCGGCTGCGGTTCGCGTCAAAGCTACGCGTCCGCAGCCGCCGGTCGTCACTTCCGAACGGAAATCACCCCTCGGAAGTCGATAAATCGGCAGTATTACTGCCCCGTACCGCCGGTAGTACCCCCGGAGCCGGTGGCCTCGCCGATCGTGGAGATCCAGTCCGTGACCGTCGAGATGCCGTCTCCGATGGCCTCCCAGTAGCCCTTGCCCTCGGCGATCCAGCCCTGGAGCGGGGTCAGCTCCCAGATGAGCCAGCCCGCGACCACGAACAGCACGATCGTGAACAGGCAGCCCTTGAGGCAGCCGAGGCCGGGGATCCGCATCGGGTTGGCGCTGCGCTGACGCGGCGGGCGCGGCTCGCGCGGCGCGGGCGCCTGGGGCGGCGGCTGCGGGGGCGTGTACTGCTGCTGGGGCGGCTGCTGCGGCTGCGCGTACTGCTGCGGGGGCGGCGGGGGCGCGTACTGCTGCGGCTGGTGCTGCTGCTGGTACTGCTGCGGCGGCGCCGGGCGCTGCTGCTGGTGCTGCGGCGGCCCCTGCTGCCCGTACTGACCCTGCTGCCCGTACTGGCCGGGCTGGCCCTGCTGGCCCTGCTGCCCGTACTGGCCGGGCTGGCCCTGCTGGCCCTGCTGCCCGTACTGGCCGGGCTGGCCCTGCTGCTGCGGGCGCTGCGGGCGGCGGCGCAGCGGGTCCTCGCTCGGGTCGAGGTACTGCACCTGCGTCTGCTCGTTGCGGTCGCGGGCCGCGCGCAGCTGGTTCTGCCAGGGGTGCGGGTCCTCGGACTGCGGCGGCTGGGCCGGTACGGGGGGCATGACGGCCGTCGGGTCGGCGACGCCCGCCGGGCCGCTGGTCGGCATCACGCTGGTCGCGGCGGCGGGGTCGTACTGCAACGGGTTCCCGGCGCCGCTGGGCAGCACCTGGGTGGCGTCGGCGGCCCCCGGGGTCTCCGGGACGGGCGCGGGCGCCGGGTCCGGGGCGAGGAGCGCCCCGACGCCGTCCGCCGCCTCGATCTGGGCGGGCGTGGCGTGGACGCCGATGCCGGCGGCGACGGCGCGCAGGCCGCGGGCCAGGTTCTCGGCGCTCGGGCGGCGGTCGGGGTCCTTGCTGAGGCAGCGCTCTATGACCGTCCACAGCGGGCCGGGCACGGTAGAGGGGCGGCGCGGCTCCTCGCTGAGGTGCCGGTGGAGGACCTCCAGGGCGGTGCCGCCCGCGAACGGGGGCCGGCCGGTGACGAGCTCGTAGAGCAGGATGCCCGCGCCGTAGATGTCGACGGCGGAGGTCTGCGGGCGCCCCTCGGCGGACTCGGGCGCCACGTACGCGGGCGTGCCGACGAACTCGTGCGTCCGGGTCAGGCCCGGGGAGTCCGCGAGGCGCGCGATGCCGAAGTCGGTGAGCATCGGGTGCATCTGGCCGCCCTGCTCGGCGAGCAGGACGTTGGCCGGCTTGAGGTCGCGGTGGACGACGCCGTCGGCGTGACTGGCGGCGAGCGCGTCGGCGATCTGGGCCGTCAGGAGGGAGGCGGCGACCGGGGTGAGCGGTCCGCTCTCCCTGATGTACCGGTGGAGGTCGGGGCCCTCGACGAGGTCCATGACGAGGGCGAGGACGTCGCCCTCGACGACCAGGTCGCGGGTCCGCACGATGTTCGGGTGGGTGAGCCGGAGGAGCACGGACCGCTCGCGCAGGAAGCGCATCACGATGTCCGCGTCGTTGGCCAGCTCCTCCTTGAGGACCTTGATCGCGACGGTCTCGCCGGGCTGGCCGGGCACGGCCGCCTCGGCGCCCGCCGTCTCCCGCTGGCGGGCTCGCCAGACGGTGCCCGTGGCGCCGCGTCCGAGCGGCTCCTCGAGCAGGTACTTGCTGCCGATAGGCCGCACGTCACGCGCTCCCTGCTGATCGTGGTCCTGGGGTGGTCTCGTGTGGTCCCCGGGGTCCCTGTCCTCTGTTGTGACCCGTCCGGGTGTCCGACCCACTTTAGTGCCGCCGAACGGGTCACAGGCCGGTCGTCCACAGCCGGATCGTGCACCGAACTTGTCCGGAAGAAGACGCTCCGCGGACCGCGGCGGTTGCCAGGCATGCTCCGAAGGCATGCCCAACCAGGCATTTTTAGGACCACAGCCGACCATTCAAGATCACTTGTGGCCGACCCGGGGGCGGGTTGTCGGTGGCAGGTGCGAGGATGCCTACAGCACGTCGCATCGGTGGGGTCGGGAGCCCCCCGCGCCGTGCCGACCTGTACCGGACGACGCGTCCGTGCCGGGTGGGGGGAGTCACAGGGCGGTTCCCCTGCCGGGCATCTCGCGCAGAAGGGACCGCTGACGGCGATGCAGATCCGGCTGACCGTCCTCGCGCCGCACTCCGGCCATGGCAGCCACGGCGGCCACGGCTCCGGGCGCGCCTGTGACGTCCTCGTCACGGCCCCCGCCGGGACGGCGCTCGCCGCCGTCGCCTCCGGTCTGGCCGCCGCCGTCACCGGCCCCGACACCTCCGCCTCGGGCACGACCGTGCTCTACGCGGGCGGGGACCGGCTCGACAGCAGGCGCTGTGTGCTCGGCGAGCCTCCGCTCGTCGACGGCGCCGTCCTCTCGCTCCAGGTCCCCGGCCCCGACGACCGGGTCGGCGAGGCCGCCTCCGCCCGGCTGCACGTGGTGGCCGGACCGGACGCGGGCGGGGTGCACCTGCTGCACGGCGGAGCGATCAGAATCGGCCGTTCCGTCGACGCCGACGTACCGCTCGACGACCCGGACGTCTCGCGCGCGCACTGCACGGTGACCGTCGGCGCCGACGGCCGCGTCACCGTCTCCGACCTGGGCTCGACGAACGGCACGACGCTCGACGGCGTGCCGGTCGGCGACCGCCCTGTCCGGCTCCTCCCCGGCTCCCTGCTGCGCCTCGGCGAGTCCGCCCTCCGGCTGACCGGCCCCGGCGACGAACCCGGCGGTACGGAGACGGTGGCGACGACCCCCGACGGCGAGGGCCACCTGCGGGTCGCGGGCGGGACGGCCGGGCCGGCCGCGACGCAGGCGCCCGCCGGTCCCGACGCGTCCTCGGGACACCCGGCCTCGGGACACGCATCCTCGGGACACGCGGCCGACGACAGCACGCACGGGGGCGCGCGCGGTGGCGCGCACGACACCTCTCACCACGCCTCCCAGGACACCCGGCACGACGACGTGTACGTCGATCCGTACGCGCGTCCGCACGCGGATCCGTACGCCGCCGAGCCCTACGGCGACCGCCCCGGCTCCGCCGGCCACACGCGCGCGGAGGAGCCCCGGGGCCCCCACGACCACACCGGCGGCGAGGCCCACAGCAGGACCCGGCAGTCCCGCCGCCAGGGCACGGAACCGGCCCCGGCGCCCGGCCGTCCCGGCGGGAAGCGTGGGCTCGGCGCGTGGGCCCGGCGCCTCGCGGGCGGCCGCGAGGACCTCCCGGCCCAGGACACCGGCTCCGGGTCCGCCCCGGACACCCACGCGGGCACGCCCGCCGGCGCCCTGAGCGGTGCCCGTCCGGGCCCCGGCGGGCGGGGCACGGCCACCGGCCCCGGCGCCGTGGCCGACACCTGGCCCGACCCGGCCACCGTCCTGCTCACCGCCCTCGGCCCCGGCCCCCGCCTCTGGGAGCGGGCCCAGGACCACGCCGAGTCCCTCGTGGTCCGGCTCGGCACGACCGACCGCGCCGAGCTCTCCGGAGTGCCCGTCACCGTCGGACTGCGCGAGGCCGGTTCGCTCGGTCTCGCCGGCCCCGCCGACCGGCTCGCCGGGCTCGCCCGCTCGGTCGTGGCCCAGCTCGCCGCCCTGCACTCCCCCGCCGATCTGGAGATCGTGCTGATCAGCGCCGACCGGAACCGCTCCCTTGAGGAGCGGCGCCGCGCCTGGGGCTGGCTCGGCTGGCTCCCGCACGCCCGCCCGGCCCACGGCCAGGACTGCCGCCTGCTCCTGGCGTACGACCGCGAGCAGGCCCAGGCCCGGACGACCGAGCTGACCCGGCGGCTCGACGACGGTCCCCTCGGGCCCGGCTGGCCCAGCGCCGACCGCGCGTCCGTCGCCGAGGCCGCCGCGCGCCACGCCGGGACGGCGACGGTCGTGATCGTCGACGGCGACCCCGGTTCCGCCGCGCTGCGCGAGACGGTCGCGCGGCTCGCGGGCGCCGGAGCGGCGGCGGGCATCCACCTCCTGTGCCTCGCCGAGGCACCTTCGGCCACCCCGGAATCGCCGGTGGCCGCCACCTACGAGGCCGCCTGCGCCGCGTCCCTCGCCTTCCGCGAGTGCGGGGCCGCCGCGCTCCTGAGCGGCGACGTGGCGACGGCGCTGCGGCTGGTCCGCACCTCCGGCGGCCGGGTCGCGGGCCACGGCACGGTCGGCGTGGTCGACGCGGTCTCCGTCGCCTGGGCCGACCGGTTCGGCCGGGCCCTCGCCCCGCTGCGTACGGAGACGGCGGCGGCGCCGCACGGCCGGGCCGCCACGCTGCCCCCGTCGGCGCGCCTGCTCGACGAGCTCGGCCTCGCCCGGGCGACCCCCGCCTCCCTGCTGGCCCGCTGGGCCTCCGCCGGGGACGGGACGGCCGTGCTCGGCGCGGGCCCGCGCGGCCCGCTGTCGGTGGACCTCACCCAGGAGGGCCCGCACCTGCTGATCGAGGGCCCCGCGGGCAGCGGCCGCACGGAGCTGCTCCGCTCGATCGCCGCGTCCCTCGCGGCCGGCGGCCGCCCGGACCGGCTTGGCCTGCTCCTCGTGGACGGAGCGGGCGGCGACCGCGGCGAGGGCCTCGCGGTCTGTACGGAGCTGCCGCACGTCACCGAGCACCTCGTCGCCTCCGACCCGGTACGGATGCGGGAGTTCGCGCAGGCGCTCGGCGCCGAGCTGAAGCGCCGCGCGGAGCTCCTGGGCGACGGCCACTTCGCCGACCGGCGCGGGTCCCGTGCCGCGCCCGCCGCCAACGCCGACCGGCTGATCGGCCAGCGTTCCCCGAGCGCGGCGGAATCCGTACCGCAGGGCGCCCGCGCGACCGTCCGCGTGTCCGACCCGGGCGATCTGACGGACCGCCCGAGCGGCCGCACCCTGCGCACGGGCGACGGCACGATCGGCTCCCTCCCGAGCACGCGCGGCGCCCGCACACCCGAGGGCGACCTCGGCGGCCGCCCGAGCGGCAGGATCACGTACTCGGCCTCGGACGACCTGAACGGCCGCACCGGCGGCCGCACCCTCCGCACGGGTGACGGCAGCCTCCACGACGGCTCCAGCGGCCGCGTCCCGTACCCCGGCGCGGACGACCTGGGCGGGCGCTCCAGCGGGCGCGTGCCCCGCACGGGCTCCGGCGACCTCGGCGACCGCCCGAGCGGCCGCGTACAACACCTCGGTGCCGACGACCTGGGCGGGCGCTCCAGCGGGCGGGTCCCGTACCCCGGCGCCGACGACCTGAACGGCCGTTCCAGCGGGCGGGTGGCGCGTGACGGTGGGGCGCGGTCCGCGGGCGGGGACGCCTTCCTCGCCGACACGCCCAGCGGGCGGCTCCCCCGCCGCGAGGGCGGGTCCCTGGACGACCGCCCGAGCAGCCGCACCCTCCGCACGGGCGACGGCGACCTCGCCGACCACCCGAGCGGCCGCGTACCGCACCCCGCGAGCGAGCAGCCCGGAGTGAGCGACCAGGCCGGCGGGCGGATTCCGCGGCCCGCCGTCGGGGAGTCCGCGTCCGCCCGGGCGGCGGGTGCCGGGCCGCTGCCGCGGCTCGTCGTCCTCGTCGACGACTTCGACGCCCTGGTCGCCCCCGCGCTCGGAGCCTCCGGCCGGCCGGCCGCCGGGTCCGTCGTACGGGCCCTGGAGGCCGTCGCCCGGCACGGCGAGCGGCTCGGGGTGCACCTCGTCGCGACCTCGGCCCGCCCGGACCGTACCGCCGACACGGAGCTGGCCCACGGGGCCCGGCTGCGGATCGTGCTCGATCCGCCCCCGGTGGCCGCGGGCCCGGACGTACCGGCGGCCGGACGGGGCAGGCTCGGCCATCCGGACGGCCGCGTGACCCCGTTCCAGGCGGGCCGCGTCACCGGCCGCATCCCGCGGACGGCGACGCTCCGCCCGGTGGTCGTCCCGCTGGAGTGGGAGCGGATGGGCGACCCGCCCACCCGCCGCCCGGTCCGCGAGCTGGGCAACGGCCCGACGGATCTGGCCCTCCTCGCGAGCGCCCTGGACCGGGCGGCCCGTTCGGTCGAGGCGACGCCGATACCGCCGCTCGCGCCCGCCACCCGCGCCTGACGGCACGTCACGAGGGCATCACGATCCCCCACTTGACACGGAAGGCGGTATTGCGGGGGCTCCGGCATCCGGCGTAGACCTGTCGGCACGGGACAGCGACGCGCACGGGAGAGACGGGGCAGCGATGCGGACAACTCTTCGTCCACGCAAGGCCGCAGTGACCACCACGGCGCTCACGGCGCTCACCGCACTGGTCCTCGCGGCCTGCGGCGGGGGCGGCGACGGCGAGGCCCGCCCGGGCCCGGGCGACGCCACGACCGGCACCTCCCTCAAGGGCGAGAAGATCGAGGTCGCCGCCGTCTGGACGGGCCCCGAGCAGGAGAACTTCACCAAGGTCCTCAAGGAGTTCGAGAAGCGCACCGGCGCGACCGTCACGTTCGTGCCCGCCCAGGACCCGATCGTGAACTTCCTCGGGACGAAGATCGCCGGCGGCTCGCCGCCCGACGTGGCGATGCTCCCGCAGGTCGGCGCGATCCAGCAGGCCGCCGCCCAGAAGTGGCTGAAGCCGGTCGGCCCCGAGGCCGAGGCCCAGCTCGCCGCGAACTACTCGCCCGGCTGGCAGAAGCTCGGCGCGGTCGACGGCACCCAGTACGGGGTCTACTTCAAGGCCGCCAACAAGTCCCTGGTCTGGTACAACACCGCGGTCTTCGAGAACGCGGGCGCGACCGAGCCGAAGACCTGGAAGGAGTTCCTCACCACCGCCGAGACCATCTCGGCCTCCGGCGTCACCCCGGTCTCGGTCGGCGGCGCGGACGGCTGGACCCTCACCGACTGGTTCGAGAACGTCTACCTGTCCCAGGCGGGCCCGGCCAAGTACGACCAGCTGGCGAAGCACGAGATCAAGTGGACCGACCCGTCCGTCGCCGCGGCCCTCACCACGCTCGCCGAGCTGTTCGGGAAGCCGGCGCTGCTCGCGGGCGGGACGAGCGGCGCGCTCCAGACCGAGTACCCGGTCTCCGTCACCCAGACCTTCACGGGCGGCGACCAGCCCAAGGGGGCGATGGTCTTCGAGGGCGACTTCGCGGCCGTCAACATCGCCCAGACGAAGGCGAAGATCGGTACGGACGCGAAGGCCTTCCCGTTCCCGACGGTCGGCGACGGCATCGCTCCCGTCGTGACGGCCGGCGACGCGGCCGTGGCGCTGAAGGACACCAAGGGCGCGCAGGCGCTGCTCGCCTTCCTGGCCTCCCCTGACGCGGCGAGGATCTGGGCGGCCGAGGGCGGCTTCCTCTCCCCCAACAAGAACCTGGACCCGGCCGCGTATCCGAACGACGTCCAGCGCGAGATCGCCAAGGCCCTCATCGGCGCCGGCGACGACTTCCGCTTCGACATGTCGGACCAGATGCCGCAGTCGTTCGGCGGGACTCCGGGCAAGGGCGAGTGGAAGGCGCTCCAGGACTTCCTGAAGAACCCGAAGGACGTCGCCGGGGCCCAGGCTCGCCTGGAGGCGGACGCGGCGAAGGCGTACCGGGCCGCCGCGAAGAGCTGAGGCCCCGGCATGCCGAAGGCCACCCGCATCCGCAGCGCGAACAAGAGCACGAGCACGAGCAACAGCAACAGCAACAGCAACAGCAGGGCGGTCGCGGCGGGGTTCCTGCTCCCCGCGCTGCTCCTGCTCGGGGCGCTGGTCGTCTACCCGATCGGATACTCCGTCCAGCGCTCGTTCTTCGACCGCTCCGGCTCCTCCTTCGTGGGCCTGGACAACTACCTCGCGCTCGTCACCGACGACTCGCTGCGCACCGCCGTACAAAACAACCTGATCTGGCTGGTTCTCGCCCCCGCGGTCGCCACCGCCCTCGGTCTGCTGTTCGCCGTCCTGACCGAACGCATCCGCTGGGGCACAGCGTTCAAGCTGGTCGTCTTCATGCCGATGGCGATCTCGATGCTCGCGGCCGGGATCATCTTCCGGCTCGTCTACGAGCAGGACCCGGACCGGGGCGTCGCCAACGCCGTCTGGGTCGGGGTCCACGACACCTTCGCCGAGTCCTCGGGCTTCCCCCGGGCCCGGCCGCTCCCCGTGCACCCGCTCACGGCGGCCGGCGGCGGCGCGTACGTCACCAAGGAGGCGGTACGCGCCGGGGAGCCCGTCCGGCTGCCGCTCGTCGGGGTGGCTCCGGGCCGGATGCCGAAGGAGGCCCGCCCGGCCGCCGAGCCGACCGCGTCGCCGACCGCCGCGGACACGATCAGCGGAACGGCCTGGCTGGACTTCACCAAGGGCGGCGGCGGGAAGCCGAACGTCGTCGACCCGGCCGAACAGGGCCTCGCCGGGCTGCGGATCGAGGCCGTACGGGACGGCAAGGTGGTCGCCACGGCCACGGCGGCGGCCGACGGCACCTTCGCCCTGCCCGCCGACCGCGCCGACGGAGCCGTACTCCGCCTCCCCGCGAGCAACTTCCGGGAGCAGTACAACGGCGTGGAGTGGCTGGGCCCCTCGCTCGTCACGCCGGCCGTGATCGGCGCGTACGTGTGGATGTGGGCCGGGTTCGCGATGGTGCTGATCGGCGCCGGGCTCGCGGCCGTACCGCGCGAACTCCTCGAAGCGGCGCGGGTGGACGGGGCGAACGAGTGGCAGGTGTTCCGCCGGATCACGGTCCCGCTCCTGGCCCCGGTCCTCGCGGTCGTCCTCGTCACGCTGATGATCAACGTGCTCAAGGTCTTCGACCTGGTCTTCGTCATCGCGCCGGGCTCGGCGCAGGACGACGCGAACGTGCTCGCGCTCCAGCTGTACCGCTCGTCCTTCGGCACGGACGCGGACCTCGGGGTCGGCTCGGCCATCGCCGTCGTGCTGCTCCTGCTGGTGCTGCCGGTGATGGCGGTCAACATCCGCCGCATCCGAAGGGAGACCCGCCGATGACCGCTCCCGCCCCGACGCCCGCTCCCGCCCCGACCCCCGCACGCGCCGCGTCGACCCCACCCACCCCGTCGACCCCACCCGCTCCGAAGACCTCACGCGTCTCCCGGATCGCGGCCCGCGCGGCCGGCGGCGCGGTCCGCGTCTTCCTCGTCCTGGCCGGGCTGTTCTGGCTGCTGCCGACGGCCGGGCTGCTGTTCTCCTCCTTCCGCTCGCCCTCCGACATCGCGGCGAGCGGCTGGTGGGAGGCGTTCACGGCCCCGGCGCGGCTGACCACCGAGAACTACACCGGGCTCCTCGCCGACGGGACGATCACCGGGTCGCTCCTCTCCACCGTCCTGATCACCGTCCCGGCCACGCTCCTCGTGCTCGTCCTCGGCTCGTTCGCCGGATACGCCTTCGCGTGGCTGGAGTTCCCGGGCCGGGACTGGTGGTTCCTGGGGGTGGTGGCCCTGCTCGTGGTCCCGGTGCAGGTCGCGCTGGTCCCGGTGTCGAAGCTCTTCGGCGCGGTCGGGCTCTTCGAGACGACGCTCGGGGTCGTCCTCTTCCACACCGCGTTCGGCCTGCCGTTCGCGATCTTCCTGCTGCGGAACTTCTTCGCGGAGATCCCGCGCGAGCTCCTGGAGGCGGCGCGGCTCGACGGGGCGGGCGAGGTGCGGCTCTTCACACGGGTGGTGCTGCCGCTCGGCGGTCCGGCGATCGCCTCGCTGGGGATCTTCCAGTTCCTGTGGGTGTGGAACGACATGCTGATCGCGCTGATCTTCGCGGACTCGCAGTCGCCGCCGATCACGGTGGCGCTCCAGCAGCAGGTCCGGCAGTTCGGCAACAACGTGGACGTGCTGGCGCCGGGGGCGTTCCTGTCGATGGTGGTGCCGCTGGCGGTGTTCTTCGCGTTCCAGCGGCAGTTCGCGACCGGGGTGATGGCGGGCGCGGTGAAGTAGCACTCCCCGGCGGTCGGCAGTCGGCAGTCGGCGGCCTCAGGCCTTGAGCGCCGCCACCGCCGCGCGCGCGAGCCCGTCCACGTACCCCTCGGGCAGCGGCGTGCGGACGACGACGAGGCGCCAGTAGAGCGGACCGACGACGAGGTCGAGGGCCGCGGCCGGGTCGGTGCCCTCGGGGAGCTCGCCGCGTGCGACGGCCTCGCGGACGATCCGGGCCATGACGCCCTGCTGGCCGTCGAGCAGCGCCTCGCGGATGGCGTCGGCGATCTCCGGCTGCCGTGCGGCCTCGACGAGCAGGTCGGGGATGACCTGCGAGGCGACCGGGTGGCGCAGGGCGTACGAGGCCATCTCCAGGAGGGCGCGCACGTCCCCGTCCAGTGAGCCGGTGGCGGGCACCGGCACGCCCTGGGCGGCGAAGGCGCCGACGAGGTCGAGGACGAGGGAGAGCTTGGACTTCCACCGCCGGTAGACGGCGGTCTTGCCGACGCCCGCGCGGCGCGCGATGCCCTCGATGGACATCCGCGCGAAGCCGACGGCCGCGAGCTCCTCGAAGACGGCGTCACGGATGGCCTCGGTCACGTCCTCGCGGAGTACGGCGGCTCCGGCGGGGGCGCGGCGGGGGGTCGGTTCGGTCATGAACGGCATCCTAACCAACGACGACGTCACGACGATACGGTTGCGTTCCGACGTGCGAGCGCCCTAACCTCCCCGTAGCGACGATACGGACCCGTTCCATCGCCGACGACATCCGCACCCTTCGTCGAAAGCGGCCCGCGTGACCACGACCCTCGCCCCACCCGCACGAGAAGACCGGCGACGGCCCCCGCCCGAGGACCTCCGCGCGCTCGCCCTGCGCCACGGCCTGACCGTCAGCGGGGCCCGCCCCTCGCTCCCCGCCTACGTCCGGCAGCTCTGGTCCCGCCGCGACTTCATCGCCGCCTTCGCGACCGCCCGCCTCACCGCCCAGTACAGCCAGGCCCGACTCGGCCAGGTGTGGCAGGTGATGACGCCGCTGCTCAACGCGGCCGTGTACTACGCGATCTTCGGCGTCCTCATGAACGCCAAGCACGGCGTCCCCGACTACGTCCCGTTCCTGCTCACCGGCATCTTCGTGTGGACCTTCACCTCCGACACGGTCCTGGCCGGCACCCGCGCGATCAGCGGCAACCTGGGCCTGGTCCGCGCCCTGCACTTCCCGCGCGCGAGCCTCCCGATCGCCCTCGCGCTCCAGCAGCTCCAGCAGCTGCTCCTCTCGCTCACCACGCTCGGCGTGATCCTCGTCTGCTGCGGCGAGCTCCCCACCTGGAGCTGGCTGCTGACCGTCCCCGCGCTCCTCTGCCAGGCCCTGTTCAACACCGGCGCCGCCCTCGTCCTGGCACGGCTGGCGGCCCGCACCCCGGACATCAGCCAGTTGATGCCGTTCGTCCTGCGCACCTGGCTGTACGCCTCGGGCGTCATGTGGTCGATCCAGAACCTGGCGAGCACCGGCCGCTTCCCGGACGCCGTGGTGCTGGCCCTCCAGTGCAACCCGGCGGCGGTCTACATCGACCTCATGCGCTTCGCGCTGATCGAGAGCTACACGGCGGCGCAGCTGCCGCCACACGTCTGGGCGCTGGCCGTCGGCTGGGCCCTGGCGGCCTTCACGGGCGGCTTCATCTGGTTCTGGAAGGCGGAGGAGACGTACGGCCGTGGCTGAGACCCCCGACATCGAGACGCGCACCCCGACCGTCGTCGTCGACGGCGTCCACATCACCTACACCGTCCACGGCGGGCACCCCGGTGGCCGCGGCAGCGCCACCGCCGCCCTCGGCCGGATGCTGCGCCGCGGCCGTACGGCTCCGGCCGGCCGCCGGGTCCACGCCGTGAAGGGCGTGAGCTTCGCCGCGTACCGGGGCGAGGCGATCGGCCTGATCGGTTCGAACGGATCGGGCAAGTCGACGCTCCTGAAGGCCGTCGCGGGCCTCCAGCCCGTCGAGCGGGGCCAGGTCTACACCCACGGCCGGCCCGCCCTCCTCGGCGTCAACGCGGCCCTGATGGGCGATCTGACCGGCGAACGGAACGTGGTCCTGGGCGGCCTCGCGATGGGCATGAGCCGCGCCGAGGTCCGGGAGCGCTACGACGACATCGTCGAGTTCTCCGGCATCAACGAGAAGGACGACGCCATCTCCCGCCCCATGCGGACGTACTCCTCCGGGATGGGTGCCCGGCTGCGCTTCTCCATCGCCGCCGCCAGGAGCCACGACGTGCTGCTCATCGACGAGGCCCTGTCGACCGGCGACGCGCGCTTCCGCCGGCGCAGTCAGCGGCGGATCGACGAGCTGCGGGCGGAGGCGGGGACGGTCTTCCTGGTCAGCCACTCGAACTCCACCATCACGGAGACCTGCGAGCGGGCGCTGTGGCTGGAAGCGGGGACCCTGCGGATGGACGGCCCGGCGAAGGAGGTGGTGGCGGCGTACGAGGAGTACACGGGTACGAGGGCGACAAGACCTAAGAAATAGTGCATACCGGACTAGAGTGCCGAGGGATGACGAACGATCACCCGCAGCCGCCGCGCCGCCGGGCCCGGAACGACCCTCCGTCACCCACCGAGCCCCGACCCTCCGCCGCGCCCGCATCCCCCGTGTCCCCCGCCGCTCCGGTCGCGCCGATGGCACCACCACCCGCGCCCCCACCCGCCACCGCGCCCCCTCCCCCCTCCCTGACCGGGTCCCCGTTCACATCGGACACCTTCACCTCCGCCACCTTCGTCATGGTCGGCCGCGGCCCCGCCCTCGCCCTCGCCGCCGTCTGGCTCCTCACCCGCGTCGGCATGCTCCTGCTGCTCCTCCGCGACGACCTCGGCATCGGCGGGGTCGGCCGCGAGGTGGCCCTCTACGAGCACTGGTACGGGCAGTTCGCGACCGGCACCTTCCCGCCGGGCGACGTCACCTGGCAGTACCCGCCCGGCGCGGGCCTCGTGATCATGGCCCCGGGCATCCTGCCCTCGCTCACGTACTTCCAGGCCTTCGTCGCCCTCGCCCTCCTCGCGGACGCGGTCATCACCCTCGCCCTCGCCCGCGCCGACAGCGAACGCGTCACCCACGGCGCCTGGTACTGGGTCTGCGGCCTCCCGCTCCTCCTGCACCTCCCCCTCGCGCGGTACGACGTCCACACCACCGCCCTCGCCGTCCTCGCCCTGCTCGCCGTCAACGCCCGCTCGACGGGCGCCCACCAGCTCGGCGGGGCGCTCGCCGGAATCGGCGCCATGGTCAAGGTGTGGCCGGCGCTCGTCCTGATCGGCACCCCCCGGGGCCGAACCACCCGCGAGGCCTGGACCGCCGCCGTCACCGCCGCGGTCGCCCTCGTCGCCACCCTCGCACTGTTCTTCTCCGGGTCGTTCGGCTTCCTCCGCCAGCAGGGCAACCGCGGCATCCAGATCGAGTCCCTGGGCGGCACGGCCCTCGCGCTGGCCCGGGCCGCCGGCGTCTGGCCGGGCCGGGTCGAGTTCCGCTACGGCTCCTTCGAGTACGTCGGCCCGTACGTCTCCAGCCTCGGCCACCTCGCCCTGCTGCTCACCGTCATCGCCCTCGGCTGGCTGCTGCTCTGGCGCGTCCGGGCCCGGCGCTGGACCCCCGCGACCCCGCTCGACGCGGCCTTCGCCGCCGTCCTGCTCTTCACCGTCACCAGCCGGGTCATCAGCCCCCAGTACATGATCTGGCTGCTCGGGCTCGCCGCCGTCTGCCTGACCTCCCGCAGCACCGTGATGCGCCCGGTGGCCCTGCTGCTGCTCCCGGCGGCCGCGCTGAGCTCGCTCGCGTACCCCGTCCTGTACCTGGACGTCCTCGCCGGCACCCCCGCAGGCCTCACCGTCATGGCGGTCCGCAACGCCCTGCTCCTCGCGGCGGCGCTGCTCGCCGCCCGCCGCCTGTGGACCTCGACGGTCGCCACCCCGGCGGCGGAATGACGGAAGGGCCCCGCCGGAACACCGGCGGGGCCCTTCCTCACTTCACGATCAGCTGTGCGAACGCAGCAGCGTGCGCATCGTCCGCATGGCCACCGACAGGTTCGCCAGGTCGAAGGTGTCCGAGCCCTGGATCTCCTCCAGGGTCGTCCGCGCGCGGCCCAGGATCGCCGCGTTCTTCTCCTCCCAGGCCTTGAACCGCTCCTCCGGGCTCGACGTGCCGTTGCCCGCCGTCAGGACGTCCTGCGTGAGCGCGGCGTGCGCCGCGAACAGGTCCTCACGGATCGAGGCGCGGGCCATCGACTGCCAGCGGTCGCTGCGCGGGAGCTCGATGATCCGGTCCATGAGGTCGGTGATCCGCAGCCGGTCGGCCAGGTCGTAGTAGACCTCGGCCACCGCGAGCGGCTCCTTGCCCGTCCGGTCCGCGATCGCGACGACGTCGAGGATCGGGAAGGCGGACGAGAAGCCGGCGACCCGCAGCGCGAGCTCCTCCGGCACGCCGACCTCGGTCAGCTCGGCCACGATCGACTGGTACCACTCCAGGTCCGCGCCGCGCAGCAGCTCCGGCAGCCGGCCCCAGACCTCGTCCACCCGGTCGGCGAAGAACTCGATGGTCTCGCCGATCTGGAGCGGCTGCGGCCGGTTGTTGAGCAACCAGCGCGTGCCGCGCTCGACGAGCCGGCGCGAGTGCAGCCGCATCCGGGTCTGGACGTCGGCGGGCACCTGGTTGTCGAGGGCCTCGACGGCGTCCCAGACCTGGCCGAGGCGGAAGACCATCCGGGCCGCGGTCTGCGCGCGGACGATCTCCTCGATCGACGCGCCGGTCTCCTCGCGGAGGCGGTGCAGGAAGGTCGAGCCACCGGTGTTGACGGTGTCGTTGACCAGGACCGTGGTGATGATCTCGCGGCGCAGGGCGTGGTTGTCGACGGCCTCGGTGAACTTCTCGCGCAGCAGCGTCGGGAAGTACGCGTGGAGCAGCCCGCGCAGGTACGGGTCGTCCGGCAGCTCCGTACCGATCAGCTCGTCGGCCACCGTGATCTTGGTGTACGCGAGGAGGACGGCGAGCTCCGGCTGGCTCAGGCCGCGGCCGTTGTTGAGCAGCTCGCGGATCTGCCGGTCGTTGGGCAGGAACTCCAGCTCCCGGGAGAGGCTGCCGTCGCGGCCCAGGCGGCGCATGAAGCGCTGGTGGGCGTGGAGCAGCGAGGGCGACTGGGTGACGGCGTTGGCCAGGGCCGTGTTCTGCGCGTAGTTGTTGCGCAGGACGAGCGTGCCGACCTCGTCCGTCATCTCCGCGAGGATCTTGTTGCGCTGCTTGACGGTCATGTCGCCCTCGGCGACGAGCCCGTTCAGCAGGATCTTGATGTTGACCTCGTGGTCGGAGGTGTCGACGCCGGCGCTGTTGTCGATGGCGTCGGTGTTGACCTTGCCGCCCTGGCCCTCGGGGCCGCCGGTGCGGGCGAACTCGATACGGCCCAGCTGGGTCGCGCCGAGGTTGCCGCCCTCGCCGATGACCTGGGCGCGCACGTCCTGGCCGTCGACGCGGATGGCGTCGTTGGCCTTGTCGCCGACGTCCGCGTTGGACTCGACCGCGGCCTTGACGTACGTACCGATGCCGCCGTTCCACAGCAGGTCGACGGGCGCGTGGAGCACGGCCTTCATCAGCTCGGCCGGGGTCATCTTGGTGACGCCGTCCTCGATGCCGAGGGCGGCCCTGACCTGCGCGTTGACCGGGATGGACTTGGCGGTACGGGGGTGAATGCCACCGCCCGCGGAGAGCAGCGAGGTGTCGTAGTCGGCCCAGGACGAGCGGGGCAGGTCGAAGAGGCGGCGGCGCTCGGCGTACGAGGTGGCCGCGTCCGGGTTCGGGTCGATGAAGATGTGCCGGTGGTCGAAGGCGGCGACGAGCCGGATGTGCTCACTCAGCAGCATGCCGTTGCCGAAGACGTCACCGGACATGTCGCCGACGCCGACGACCGTGAAGTCCTCGGTCTGCGTGTCGTGGCCCAGCTCGCGGAAGTGGCGCTTGACCGACTCCCAGGCACCGCGGGCGGTGATGCCCATGCCCTTGTGGTCGTAGCCGGCGGAGCCGCCGGAGGCGAAGGCGTCGCCGAGCCAGAAGCCGTACGCCTCGGCGACCCCGTTGGCGATGTCGGAGAAGGTCGCGGTGCCCTTGTCGGCGGCGACGACGAGGTAGGTGTCGTCCTCGTCGTGGCGGACCACGTCGACCGGCGGCACGACCTCGCCCGCGACCAGGTTGTCGGTGATGTCGAGCAGCGCCGAGATGAAGGTCTTGTAGCTCTCGATGCCCTCGGCGAGCCAGGCGTCGCGGTCCACGGACGGGTCCGGGAGCTGCTTGGCGACGAAGCCGCCCTTGGCGCCGACGGGCACGATGACGGTGTTCTTCACCATCTGCGCCTTGACCAGGCCGAGGATCTCCGTACGGAAGTCCTCACGGCGGTCGGACCAGCGCAGGCCGCCTCGGGCGACCTTGCCGAAGCGCAGGTGGACGCCCTCGACGCGCGGCGAGTACACCCAGATCTCGAAGGCGGGGCGCGGGGCGGGCAGGTCGGGGATGGCCTGCGGGTCGAACTTCATCGACACGTAGGAGTGCGAGTTCCCGTCCGCCGCCTTCTGGAAGAAGTTGGTCCGCAGGGTCGCCTTGATGACGGTGAGGAAGGACCGCAGGATCCGGTCCTCGTCCAGGCTCGCGACCTGGTCGAGGGCGGCGTCCAGCTCTTCCAGGAGCGCGTCGATCAGCTCGGTGCCGGCGCGCTGGCGCTCCGGGGCCATCCGGGCCTCGAAGAGGGAGACGAGCAGCCGGGTGGTGTGGACGTTGTTGCGGAGGGTGTCCTCCATGTAGTCCTGGCTGAACGTCGAACCGGCCTGGCGCAGGTACTTGGCGTAGGCGCGCAGCACCATCGCCTCGCGCCAGGTGAGCCCGGCGGAGAGGACGAGGGAGTTGAAGTTGTCGTTCTCGGCCTCGCCGGTCCAGGTGGCGGCGAAGGCCTCCTGGAAGCGCTCGCGGGCGTCGTCGCCGACGTAGTCCCCGCCGTTGCCCGTCGGGGCCGGCATCCGCAGACCGAAGTCGTAGACCCAGGCGCGGGTGCGGTCGGAGCAGCGCAGCTCGTACGGGCGCTCGTCGGTGACCTCGACGCCGAGCCGGTTGAGGACCGGCAGGACGGCGGAGAGGGAGATCGGATCGCCGGTCTTGTAGATCTTGAAGCGGCGCTCGCCGGGGCCCGCGACGACGGGCTCGTAGAGGGAGAGAGCGAAGTCCTTGTCCGTACGGGCGAGGGCTTCCAGGTGGACCAGGTCTGCGACGGCCGCGCGCGGCGAGTGGTCGGCCTTGTAACCCTCGGGGAAGGCGTTGCCGTAGCGGCGGAGCAGCTCGGCGGCGTGCTCCTCGCCCAGCTCGGCGTTGAGCGCCTCGCCGAAGCCGTCGGCCCAGGAGCGGGCGGCCTCGACGAGCCGGGACTCGATGCGGTCGACGTCGGCGTCGGTCAGCTTGGCGAGCTCGGTGCCGGGCTTGACGCGGACGACGAAGTGCAGCCGGGAGAGGATCGACTCGGTGTTCCAGGCGGTGAAGTCGACGCTGATGCCGTCGAGCTCCTCCTTGAGGATGTCGATGATCCGCAGCCGGACGCGGGTGGTGTAGCGGTCGCGCGGCAGGTAGACGAGGGCCGAGTAGTAGCGGCCGTACTCGTCCTGGCGCAGGTAGAGCCGCAGCCGGCGCCGCTCCTGGAGGTACAGGACGCTGGTGACGATGGACTGGAGCTGGTCGACCGGGGTCTGGAAGAGCTCGTCGCGCGGGTACGTCTCCAGGATCTGGAGCAGGTCACGGCCGTCGTGGCTGTTCGGCGAGAAGCCGGCGCCCGCCAGGACCTCCTGGACCTTGCGCTTGACGACGGGGACGCGACGGACGGACTCGGTGTACGCGGCGGACGAGAACAGTCCGAGGAACCGCCGCTCGCCGATGACGTTCCCGTCCGCGTCGAACTTCTTCACGCCGACGTAGTCGAGGTACGAGGGGCGGTGCACGGTCGCCCGGCTGTTGGCCTTCGTCAGGATCAGCAGCTTGTGCTCGCGCGCCTTGGCGCGGGCGTCGGCGGGCAGCCGGCTGAAGGAGGGCGAGACGGGGTGCGCGTGGTGGCCCTCGTCGTCGCCGGCGTGCTGCGGGTCGGAGCGCAGGATGCCGAGGCCGGTGCCGGGCACGGCGGACAGGGCGTCGCCGTTGACGAGCTCGTACTCGCGGTAGCCGAGGAAGGTGAAGTGGTCGTCGGCGAGCCAGCGCAGCAGCTCGCGGGCCTCGTCCACCTCGGTGGGCCGCAGGTCGGAGGCGGTGGGCTCGGCCGGGAGGCCCTCGGCGATGCGCAGCGCGGCATCGCGCATCTTGTCCCAGTCCTCGACCGTCTCGCGGACGTCGGACAGGACGCGGAGCAGGTCGGCGGTGATCTGCTTGAGGTCGGCGCGGTCGGTCTCGCGGTCGATCTCGACGTGGATCCAGGACTCGGTGATCGCGTCGTGCGGCAGCTCGCCCTGGATCTGCGCCGAGAGGACCTCGATGAGCTTGCCGGCGACGTTACGGCGGACGAGGACCTGCGGGTGGATCACGACGTGGATGCCGCGGCCCTGGCGGGACAGCTCGTTGGTGACGGAGTCGACGAGGAACGGCATGTCGTCGGTGACGACCTCGACGACGGAGTGGCTGCTGGTCCAGCCGTTCTCCTCGACCGTCGGGGTGTGGACGCGCACGTTCGCCGTGCCCTGCGGACGGTTCTCCGCGAGCCGGTAGTGAGAGAGAGCGGCGCCGAACACGTCGACCGGGTCCCGGTCGCCGAGGTCCTCCGGCGCGGTGTGCAGGTAGTAGCGCTGGAGGTATTCGAGCACGGTGTCCCGGTCCGGGCGCTCCCCGGCACCCTCCGGCCCCGTCGGAAGTCGCCCCCCGACCGGGCTGTGCTCAGCTACCCGAGCGGCCCTTTCGAGCAGCTCGGCCTTGGCTTCGTCCAGCTTGGTCTGCATGTCCTCTGACTCCTGTCGCGCGCCGTTGCGTGACGTCGGTGGAAGAAAGGACACAACGCCTCGACGCGGTGATTCCGGTCGAAGACGACGTTATGCCCGGATGAGAGATGCCCGGATCGTTATCGGCCACGGAACGTGGCGCGTCCGGACGAGAAGGATCGGCGAACGCAGGGCCGACCCGGCCGCTGTCGCGGTCCGGGCGGCAGCCGGGGGCTTCGCTGCCCCCACGGCGTATCGCGCTGATCACGGCAAAAGCCTATCGCCCCCGCCCCCCGAACCGTCATGAGCCGTATGCGTACAAAAGAGCGGGCCAAGTTTGACGTTATGGACAGCGACACGTGTCCTCTTGGCAAAGCGGCCCGCCGGAGGCAGCGTGTACGCAAGCATGGGCACAGCACGACAGACCGACCATCTGTGATCTGGGAGAGCCATGGCGAAGATCCTGATCGTGACCGGGGACGCGGCGGAGTCGCTGGAGGTGATGTACCCCTACCAGCGGCTACTGGAGGAGGGCTACGAGGTCGACATCGCGGCCCCGGCGCGCAAGCAGCTCCGCTTCGTCGTCCACGACTTCGAGCCGGGCTTCGACACGTACACCGAGAAGCCGGGCTACACCTGGCCCGCGGACCTGGCCTTCTCGGAGGTCGACCCGGGCGCGTACGTGGCGGTGGTGATCCCGGGCGGCCGGGCACCGGAGTACCTGCGCAACGACCCGGAGCTCCGCAAGATCCTGAAGGCCTTCTTCGACGCGGACAAGCCGGTGGCCCAGATCTGCCACGGCCCGCTCCTGACGGCGGCGGTCGGCGGCCTGGAGGGCCGCAGGGTCACGGCGTACCCGGCCCTGGAACTCGACATGCAGGCGGCGGGCGCCACCTTCCAGGACGCGGCGGCCGTGGTCGACGGCCTCCTGGTCTCCTCCCGAGCCTGGCCGGACCACCCGACCTGGATGCGCGAATTCCTGAAGGTCCTCCGCGCCAAGGCCTGACACCCACGGAAGCGTCTCCCACCCCACCGCCCGCCGACGCCGACGGATTCCCCACCGGCCGTCGGCGGCCGACGGGGGGGTCCCCGGCGGGCGACGGCGGCGGTTCCCATGCCCCCCACCGGCCGGCAGCCGCCGACGGCGGTCGGCCGCCCACGGGAAGACCCGAGGTCGACGTCAAAGTACGGGTGGTGCGGGTGGGAACCCCAGCCCGGCCGAAGGCCGGGCGCACTCCACCGGCCCGCACGGGCCCACCGACCGGCACCACAGCACCGGCCCGGCCCGACCCGGCTACACCAGCTCCTCCGCCACGGACACCGCCTCCGCCAGCGAGTCCACCACCGGCACCCCCACCCGCTCCAGCGAATCCCGGCTGTGCGACCCCCCGGTGTACAGCACCGCCTTCGCACCGACGTGCGCCGCCGCCACCGCGTCGTCCGCCGCGTCGCCGATCACGACGACCCGGTCCGCCGAGACGCGCAGCGCCTCCAGGTGCCGCACCATGTGCCCGGACTTCCCGTCCGTCGAGTCGCCGACCCGCCCGTCCATCCGGACGAAGCGCTCGGCGATCCCATGGCGCCGCACGAGCGGTATGAGCTCCGCGTGCGGCGCGAGCGACAGCAGCGACTGCGTGAAGCCGGAGTCCTGCCGCGCGGCGAGCAGCTCCGCCGCGCCGAGCGTGAGCGCGCACGCCTCCGCCCGCGCCCAGTAGTGCCGATGGAAGGCGCCGTCCATGACGGTCCACTCCTCGTCGGTGGGCAGCCGCCCCATGAGCCGCTCGTAGAACTTCGGCACGGGCACCGTGTAGAGCTCGCGGTACCGCTCCAGCGTGATCGGTTCGAGCCCGATCTCGGCGAAGGCCGCGTTCGACGCCCCGATCACCGCGCCGATGTCGTCGAGCAGTGTCCCGTTCCAGTCCCAGACCAGATGCTTACCGTGCTTCCCCATGGAGAAACGGTACCGGCCACCTCCGACAACGAACCACAGGCGACGGATTACCCCAGCAGCCCGGGAATCTCCTGCACCCCGAACCACAGCAGCTCGTGATCCTCGGCCCCGTCCACCACGAAGCGCGCGTCGTCGTCGCCCTGGTCCGCCGCCCCGAGCGCGGAAGCCGCCGCGGTGACGTCCGCCTCGGCGTCGTCCGCGTCGGCGTGCACCGCCGCGGCCTTGGCCAGCGGTACGGCACCGGCGATCCGGACCTCGCCGATCGAACCGGCGTCGAGCCCCCGGTCGGGATCCGCGGTGGCGTCCTTGTCGGCCACGTCGACGGCGACGACGACCCGGCGCCGGGGCGCCTGGGGGTCACCGGCGAGGAGCCGCAGGGAGGCGGAGGCGGCCCGGTTGAGCGCCGCGTACTCCAGCTCCTCGATGTCGTCGGAGACGTACCACTCGCGCAGCGCCGGGGTGACGGCGTAGGCGGTCAGCGGGCCGGGGCCCAGCTCGCCCGCCTTGTGCGCCTGTGCGAGACCGGGGAGGGTCAGGGGGACGTACACGCGCATGGCTGGCCGCTTTCGTAGACGGAGAGGCCCTCAGGATACGTGCGGAGTCCCCCTTCGGGGTGGCGGGACGAACGCACCGCCCGTCCACCGCCGGACAGCCCCGCCAAGGCCCTGAAGAGCGGCTTTTCCCCCGCGTCACCCTGATAGGTGATTCGCCCCCGGGAGGGCCCCGCGGCCGGGGACTCCTTGCGGGGGCTCATGCCTCACCCGTACAAGATCCCCAACGGAAGTTACCGACTGGTACCAATCGGTTACGCAACGACAGGGGCCCACCATGAACAGCTACACGGCCACCACCCGCCCCCGCACTCCTCTCCCTCGCACCGCCCCCGGCGGCCCCGCCGGCACCCGCCCCCGCGGCGGCGCGGGCACCCACCCCCGCACACCGCCCCGCGCACGTCCCCCGCACACCGTCTTCGCGGAGCGCCTGCTCGCGGTGCTCAGCGGGGAGCGGCCGGTCCACTGGATGCTCGGCCACACCGTCGGCGAGGCGTACGAGCAGCTCGTCCGGCTCGCCCCGGCGACGCCCCTGCGGTCACTCGGACCCCGCCCCGTCCTTCGCCGCTGCTCCGTGCAGCTGGACCCCCACCGCACGACCATGGAGGCCTTCGCGAGCATCGCCACCGGCCGTCGTGTCCGGGCCATGGCGTTCCGCCTGGAGCTCGGCGCCGATCAGCGCTGGCGCTGCGCCGCCGTGGAGCTCGACGGGCTCGGCGTGGCCGCCCGGCACCCATGACGAAGGGGCTGGCACCCACCGGGTGCCAACCCCTCCACGTCACGCCGTCACGGCCTCACGCCGCCACCGCCGCCACTGCGGCCACTGCGGCCACTGCGGCCAACCGTGTCACTTCTTGCGACGACGCCCACCGCTCGCGTTCTTCTGCGCCTTACGACGCTCCGCCCGCGTCATCCCGTCGCCGGCCTCCTCGTCGGAGGCGAAGTCGCCCTCGACGACCCCGCCGTCACCGTCGACGGTCGGCGCGGAGAAGTGCAGCCGGTCCGGCCGCTGCGGCGCGTCGAGCCCCTTGGCGCGGATCTCCGGACGCCCGGCGCCGGCGGGCACCGCGTCCTCCTTCGCGAGGGACGGACCGCTCGCCTGCACCGGGACCTCCTCGACCTGCTGCTCGACCTGGACCTCCAGGTTGAACAGGTAGCCGACGGACTCCTCCTTGATGCCCTCCATCATGGCGGTGAACATGTCGAAGCCCTCGCGCTGGTACTCGACCAGCGGGTCCTTCTGCGCCATGGCGCGCAGGCCGATGCCCTCCTGGAGGTAGTCCATCTCGTAGAGGTGCTCGCGCCACTTGCGGTCCAGGACCGACAGGACCACGCGCCGCTCCAGCTCACGCATGATCTCCGAGCCGAGCTGCTTCTCACGCGCGTCGTACTGCTCGTGGATGTCGCCCTTGATGGACTCGGCGATGAACTCGGCGGTGATGCCCGCCCGGTCCCCGGCCGCGTCCTCCAGCTCGTCCACGGTGACCTTCACCGGGTAGAGCTGCTTGAAGGCGTTCCACAGACGGTCGAGGTCCCACTCCTCCGCGAAGCCCTCGGCGGTCTCCTGGCGGATGTAGTCGTCGATCGTGTCGTCCATGAAGTGCTGGATCTGCTCGTGCAGGTCCTCGCCCTCCAGGACGCGGCGGCGCTCGCCGTAGATGACCTGGCGCTGCCGGTTGAGGACGTCGTCGTACTTCAGGACGTTCTTACGCGTCTCGAAGTTCTGCGTCTCGACCTGCGACTGGGCCGAGGCGATCGCCCGGGTGACCATCTTGTTCTCGATCGGCACGTCGTCCGGCACGTTGGCCATGGCCATCACGCGCTCGACCATCTGCGCCTTGAACAGGCGCATCAGGTCGTCGCCGAGCGAGAGGTAGAAGCGGGACTCGCCGGGGTCGCCCTGACGGCCGGAACGACCGCGCAGCTGGTTGTCGATACGGCGGGACTCGTGCCGCTCGGTGCCGAGCACGTACAGCCCGCCGAGGTCCTTGACCTCCTCGAACTCCGCCTTCACGGCCTTCGCGGCGCGCTCCAGGGCGCCGGGGAGGGCCGCGGCCCACTCCTCGACATGGTCGACCGGGTCCAGACCGGCCTGGCGCAGCTCGGCCTCGGCGAGGTCGTCCGGGTTGCCGCCGAGCTTGATGTCCGTACCGCGACCGGCCATGTTCGTGGCGACGGTGACGGCGCCGCGGCGGCCGGCCTGCGCGACGATGCTCGCCTCGCGGTCGTGGTGCTTGGCGTTGAGGACCTCGTGCTGGACACCGCGCTTGGAGAGCTGCTGCGAGAGGTACTCGGACTTCTCGACGGAGGTCGTGCCGACGAGGATCGGCTGACCCTTCTCGTGCTTCTCCGCGATGTCGTCGACGACGGCGGCGAACTTGGCGACCTCGGTCCGGTAGATCAGGTCGGACTGGTCCTTGCGGATCATCGGCCTGTTCGTGGGGATCGGGACGACGCCCAGCTTGTAGATCTGGTGGAACTCGGCGGCCTCGGTCATGGCCGTACCGGTCATGCCGGACAGCTTCGAGTAGAGGAGGAAGAAGTTCTGCAGGGTGATCGTGGCGAGGGTCTGGTTCTCGTCCTTGATCGCCACCCCTTCCTTCGCCTCGATCGCCTGGTGCATGCCCTCGTTGTAGCGGCGACCGGCGAGGATACGGCCGGTGTGCTCGTCGACGATCATGACTTCGCCGTCCATGACGACGTAGTCCTTGTCCTTCTTGAACAGCTCCTTCGCCTTGATGGCGTTGTTCAGGTAGCCGACAAGCGGGGTGTTCACCGACTCGTAGAGGTTGTCGATGCCGAGCCAGTCCTCGACCTTGGCGACACCGGCCTCGTGGATGGCGACGGTGCGCTTCTTCTCGTCGACCTCGTAGTCGCCGGTCTCCTCGATGCCCTTGAGCTGGTTGCCGGGCTCGCCCCTGGTGAGGCGGGTGACCAGCTTGGCGAAGTCGCCGTACCACTTGGTGGCCTGGTCGGCGGGGCCGGAGATGATCAGCGGCGTACGGGCCTCGTCGACGAGGATCGAGTCGACCTCGTCGACACAGGCGAAGTTGTGGCCGCGCTGGACGAGCTCCTCCTGGGACCACGCCATGTTGTCGCGGAGGTAGTCGAAGCCGAACTCGTTGTTCGTGCCGTACGTGATGTCGCAGGCGTACTGCTCACGGCGCTGGGCCGGGGTCATGTTGGCGAGGATGCAGCCGACCTTCAGACCCAGGAACTTGTGGACGCGACCCATCATCTCGGAGTCGCGCTCGGCCAGGTAGTCGTTGACCGTGATCAGGTGCACGCCCTTGCCGGAGAGCGCGTTGAGATACGCCGGCAGGGTACCGACGAGAGTCTTGCCCTCACCGGTCTTCATCTCGGCGACGTAGCCGAGGTGGAGCGCGGCGCCGCCCATCAGCTGGACGTCGTAGTGGCGCTGTCCGAGGACGCGCTTGGCGGCCTCACGCACGGTCGCGAAGGCTTCCGGCATCAGGTCGTCGAGGCTCTCGCCGTCGGCGTACCGCTGCTTGTACTCGTCGGTGAGCGCCCGCAGGTCGGCGTCGGAGAGGTTGACGAAGTCCTCTTCGATGGAGTTGACCTGGTCCGCGATGCGGTGCAGTTTGCGCAGGATCTTGCCTTCGCCTGCACGCATGAGCTTGTTGAAGACGGACACTGAGGCTGGTCTCCTTGCCGGTCGGGCCTGGCACTGGGTCTTGTGATCGACGCGAGCGCGGGCACGGCAGGTGGTCCCCACCGCAACGGCCATCGTAAGCGAGACCGCCCTCGCGAAGGGAGGCCCGCAGTGCCCGAGCCGCGAGGCCACCCTCAAAGAGAACGCACGAGGTGGGCGGAAGGTGCCGCCCCACCCGAAAAGTGTTCGCTTCCGGCCGGGCGGCTCACGACAATCCAGGCATGGAGCCGATCACCCTCACCACCGACCGACTGCGTCTGCGGAACTTCGTCCCCGAAGACCTCGACACGGTGTACGAAATCTGCCAGGACCCGGACATCCGGCGCTGGACCGTCGTCCCGGACCCTTACACCCGGCAGGACGCCGACTTCTTCCTGAACCGGCTGGTGCCCGACGGCTGGCGCGAGGACTCGGACTACACCTTCGCCGTCGAGCCCGTGGCCGGCGGCCCTCTGCTCGCGGCGAGCTCGCTGACCAGCCGCGGCTCGGGAGTCTGGGAGGTCGGCTACTGGATGCGCCAGGAGCACCGGGGCCAGGGCTACATGACGGAGATCGTCCGGGCCCTGGCCCACTGGGCGTTCACGAGCCTGGGCTGCACCCGTCTCCTCTGGCGCGCGGAGCTCGGCAACACCGGGTCGCGCGCGGTGGCCGAGAGCGTCGGCTTCGCCGTGGAGGGCGTCCAGCGCGCCGGCCTCGTCAACAAGGGCACGCTGCGCGACTGCTGGGTCGGCGCCCTGCTCCCCTCGGACTTCGGCCTGCCGAGCCCGCTGCCGTACCTCCCGGCCCGCGACCAGCCCGCCCAGGGCTGAACCGCCAGCCGTCACTGTCAGTGCCGGGCCCTAGGGTGCGTTCCATGACGACTGCGCCGCGCCCCGCCGCCGAACTGTCCGCCGACGAAGCCCGCCGGATCGCGCTGCGCGCTCAGGGGTTCCTGGGCGCTCCCGACCGCAGGTCCGGGGTCCGCGGGGTGCTGCGCGCCCTCGGTCAGGTCCAGCTCGACACGATCTCCGTACTGGCCCGCTCGCACGAGCTCATTCCGTACGCGCGCCTGGGCGCCGTGGGCCGTAAGACGGTCGAGGACGCCTACTGGACCGACGCTCACGCCTTCGAGTACTGGTCGCACGCCGCCTGCATCCTGCCGATCGAGGAGTGGCCGCACTTCGCGTTCCGCCGCCGCGCGTACCGCGACCGCCCGCACTGGCACCACGATCTGTCGGCCGGGGCGTACGACAAGGTGATCGACCAGCTGCGGACCGAGGGCCCGCAGACCGCGACGGAGCTGGGCGGCGCGAAGAACAAGGGCGAGTGGTGGGACTGGTCCGACGGGAAGATCGCCGTCGAGCGGGCGCTGATGCACGGCGAGGTGGTGGTGGTCGAGCGGCGCAGCTGGAAGCGGGTCTACGACCTGGCGGAGCGGGCGGTCCCACAGGCGCTGCTCCATGACGAGCTGGACGACGCCGAGTGCGTGCGGCGCCTGGTGCGGCAGGCGGGCGAGGCGCTGGGCGTGGGCACGCGCGCGGACATCGCCGACTACCACCGCATCAAGGGGGAGCAGTTCGACGCGGTGGTCGAGGCGTCGGGGCTCGTGCCGGTGACGGTGGCGGGCTGGGGGAAGCCCGCGTGGGCGGACCCGGCGGCGCTGGCGACCGAGCCCCGCGGCCGGCACCGGACGACGCTGCTCTCGCCGTTCGACTCGCTGGTCTGGGAGCGGGCGCGGACGGAGCGGATCTTCGGCTTCACGCACCGCCTGGAGGCGTACGTGCCGAAGCAGAAGCGGGTGCACGGCTACTTCGCGATGCCGGTCCTGTCCGGAGGCCGTCTGGTCGGCCGGGTGGACCCGGCGCGCGAGGGCGGCACCCTGGTCGCCCGGCAGATCACCCTGGACGGCCCCAAGGCCGTTCCGGCGGTGGCGCAGGCACTGCGCGAGGCCGCCGAGTGGGTCGGCTGCGACGCGGTGTCCGTGGTCCCGGAGCGCGTGAACCACCCCGAGCTCGCACCGGAGCTGGTACGGGCCCTGAGCTGACGGGACGGGCGCGCGAGCGCCCTACCGGATCTCGAGGATCTTCTCCCGCATCGCGTACACCACGGCCTCCATGCGGGAGTGGAGCTGCAGCTTCTCCAGGATGTTCCGCACGTGGTTCTTCACCGTGTTCTCGGAGATGAACAGCTCCTTGGCAATGTCCCGGTTGTTCATCCCGGTCGCAACGAGCTTGAGGACCTCCAGCTCACGGTCCGTCAGCCGGGGCGCGGGCACGAGCCTGCGCTCGTCGGTGCGCTGGATCATCGACTTGAACTCGGTGAGGAGCTTGGACGCCATCGACGGGCTGATCTGCGACTGCCCGTCCGCGACCGCGCGGATCGCCGTCGCGACCTCGTCGGTGGAGATCTCCTTGAGGAGGTAGCCGGTCGCCCCGGCCTTGATCGCCTCGTAGAGGTCGGCCTCCTCGTCGCTGATCGTCAGCATGATGATCTTCGCGCTGGGGGCCACCTCCTTGATGGAGGTGCACGCCTCGATGCCGCCGCGCCGGGGCATCCGCACGTCCATCAGGACGATGTCGGGCAGCAGATCGGCGGCCTTATCGACCGCCTCGGCCCCGTCACCGGCCTCGCCGACGACCTGGATGTCCTCTTCCTGGGCGAGGACGATCTCCAGACCCCGGCGGAAGAGGGCGTGGTCGTCCACGACGAGGACCCGAATCGGCTCTTTGCGGCAGTCGCCGCTGTCCGAATCCAATCCCTCCGCCGTGCTCTCCGGAGTGACCGCGCCATAGGGCTCACGTCCCCTGAGCACCGGCCCGAAGCTGTCCGCCATCGTTCCTCCCCCTGAAGGCCGTGGCCTGAATTCGTTTCCGGTCCTCCAACCGATGCTCGACGAGCACCGGTTGGCGTGCACGACATGCTTTCATGCCCCGGCGGCGCGCGGGGTTACCCATGGGCGCACGGGGGTGCCCCTGGGGGCGCGAACCGCGCTCCAGGGGCACCGTGAGGGACACCTGAGGTGGATGTGGGTGATGCGGTGGCGGTCTGTCAGCCGCCGAGCGCACCGCCGGCGCCGCCACCCTCGGCGAGCGGGTCGCTCTCCAGGTGGATGACGCCGTAGTCGTACGCGTGTCGCCGGTAGACGACGCTCGGCTGCTTGTTGTCGGCGTCGACGAACAGGTAGAAGTCGTGGCCGACCAGCTCCATCTCGTAGAGCGCCTGGTCGAGCGTCATGGGGGCGGCCCGGTGGGTCTTCTCGCGCACCACCAGCGGGCCTTCGCCCTGAACCTCGATCGAGCCCATCATCGTGGTGGGCACCTTGTCGGACTCGTCGGCGACCAGCTGGCCGTCTCCGTTGAGCTGGGCGGCGCCGGGCACCACGTCCCCGACTTCCGCTGCCGACAGCCTGCCGTTGCCACGGCGGGTGTAACGCTTGTCGTGCTGCTTCCGCAGCCGGGCCTCCAGCTTGTCGCTGGCGAGGTCGAGGGCTGCGTACGGGTCGCCTGCCGCAGCTTCCGCCCGGATCACCGGGCCTCGGGAGTGGAGGGTGATCTCCACGCGGTCGGACCTGTCGGCCTGCCGCGGGTTGTGCTCCTTGGACACCTCGACGTCGAGGCTGATCACCTTGCCGTCGAGCTTCTGGATCTTCTCCAGCTTCAGCTTCTCGGCCACGTGCTTGCGGAACCGCTCGGGCACCTCGGTCTTGCGGCCCTTGACGACGATGTCCACGCAGAACTCCGTTCCCGGATCGCCCTGATCGGCTCCTCGGCCGCCGGGCATCTCCCTTTGCACCAGACTCCGGTGGTTACCGGAGCTCGGACTTGGCGACTTTCACCTCCTCCTCCCCAGTCGACAAGATCCCCACCCCATCGACAAGAGGTTAATTCGCCCTGAACTCCTGTCCTGTAGGCGCAACCATGTATTCGGCGAGGCAGTGGCGTTCGCCATTCCTCACAACCGAACATAGCCCCTTCGGACGGGTGTCGGCACCCGCTACCGCGACATACCTCCGTTCGGGCGCTTTCACCTCTCACCACCTGCAACGATCCAAGTTCCTGGCGAGTTCCGGTTTATTTCGAACGAAGCGGGAGAGGATGCGATCACAGCCGCCCGCCGCTGTTCGAATCCATGCTGCGCGGAACGTGTCGGCGATCTTTCCGTCAATGCCTGCGGTAATCCGGGAATGAACGGAAGGTGTACGTCTCCGAGTGCGCGCGCCGCCTCCGCGAGCGAAGCGCCCGTCGTCATCAGATCGTCCACGAGAACCACCCTTCCGGTCCCGAGAAGACGCGCACCGCCTGGTACGACCTCGAGCGCCCCCGAAAGGTTCGCCAGCCGCCCGCGTGCACCGAGACCCGCCTGGTCCGCCACGTACCGCCGCTGACGCAGCACGGGCACGACCCGTGCGGCCCGTCCCGCGCGCCGCAGCCGGGCGGCGGCGGCCAGCGCGATCCGTCGCGTCGGATCGTGGCCACGCGCCCGCACGGAGCGCCGTGAGGACGGCACCGGTACCAGGAGCAGCGGCGGGGAGACGAGGCCCGTGGCGGGCCCTGCAGCGGCCGCCACGGCGGCGGCCAGCGCGCCGCCCAGGGGCCCGGCGAGTGCCAGCGCCCCGCGTTCCTTGTGAGCGAGGAGGAGTTCCCGTACGGCGTCGGCGTACGGCGCGACGGCATGGACCGCCGGCAGCCCCGCCGGCTCGGGCGCGGGCCGCACCCTGCGCGGTCCGGCCCCGGCCAGCGCGCCCGCGCACTCCGGGCACAGGACAGTGCGCGGCCTGCCGCAGCCTCCGCAGGCGACCGGCAGCACCAGCCCGGCGATCTCGCGCCACCACCCCCGCATGACTCCACTGTGCGCGCTCCCGCCGCCGCGGACCACCCCTGTGGAAAACCCGGTCGCGCACCCCGAACCGACCGGGAGGGGCGCCCCGAGGGCCGGGGCTCGTCGGCCCGCGCGGGATTCCCGCCCGGACACCCCGAGTCCGTCAGGTCGCGTCCCGGCCGGACACGGAGACCGACCCGGACACCGGCCCGGGCCTTCCCGCTCCCTACCCGGGGTAGACGGGCGAAGCGCCCGCCTTGACCACCGGCTGCCAGTTCAGCCCCGGCGCCAGCCGGACGATGCCGTCGTTCCCGGAGTTCGCCACCACCGGTGCCCCGTCGCCGTTGGGCGCGGCGACCGAGGTCACCCCGTTCAGGCCGGGAAGCACCGAGCTCGCCGAGGTCGAGCCGTCGGTCTGGAGGTAACGGATCTGCTGGACGCCGCCCGCCTCCTTGCCGACGACGACCAGCCGGCTCGGTCCGGCCCAGGAGACGGCCGTGACCGACTCCATGCGCGGCGCGGCGGGCTGCAGGCCCTCGACGGACACCGTGGGCTCCGCCCCCGCCTTCTGCCGCTCGACCCGGCCGATCTGCAGGGTGGTGCGCTCCCCCTGCTTGACCAGCAGGGCGATCCGCACGCCGTCCGCCGAGACCTTCAGTGCCTCCACGCGCGTGCCCTCCGTCAGCCACGGCGTACGGACCTCGACGGGTTCGCCGGAGCCGTCCGGCACCATCCACAGACGCGGCGTCGCGGGGTTGCGGTCGGCAACCCAGAGGTCACCCTGGCCGTCCCAGCTCGGTGCCGAGAGCCGGTCCGTGGGACGGGCCCCCTTGCTCGACAGCACCGCCGGCAGCGGGTCCTGCTCCGTGGTGATCGAGGAGACGAACAGATCGCGTCCGTTCGCCCCGACCCCGGCGGCCCGGGTCTCGCCGTGGTCGACGGCGACCGAGGACAGCGGGGTCGTCCCACTGCCGAACGGCCCCGGCAGCTCGGCCGGCTCGTCGGCCTCCTTGCCCTGGACCGCGAGCATCATCAGCTTGCCGTGCTCGTCGAGGAAGTACGGGTGCTCCTCGGGCACGGTGTTGCGGACCGCCGCGAACTCGGCCGCCTGCCCCTTGCCCAGGCGGCACAGCGAGTCCCCGCTCGGCTTCAGGAGCTCGACCTGCTCGACGCGTACGGAGGTCAGGTCGCCCAGCGTGAAGAGCAGCTGCGCCGCCATCCGACGGCACGCCTCGCCGCTCACCAGCTCGGCCTTGGCGTTGAGCGGCACCTTCAGCGTGGACTGGTCGTCCGTCGTCAGGGAGGTGACGCCCGCCTTCAGCTCCGTACCGGAGGGGAACTGCGAGTCGACGGCCGTCTTCAGCCAGTTCGTCGGTCCTTCGAGCAGCGCCTTGACGGTCTGTGTCACCGGGTCCATCCGGGTGACCGGGTCCTGCCGCTGCCGGATGTAGACCGGGTCGGCCACGACCCAGTCCTCCCCGGAGGCGAAGTAGTACTTGTTGACCGACCGGTAGTTGCGCAGGAAATCGGCCTCGCCGAGCACCAGGCCGGACGGCAGGCTGTCGATGCGCCATTCCTTGCCCTTGCCGTCCGCGGAGGGCTGCTGCACGACGTGGATGGACTCGACGTACGTGGCGGGGCTGTTCGGCTCGTAGGCGTGGCGGGCATCCACCGTCGCGATCTTGCGGCCGGAGAGCGGGTAGGCGCGGCCCTGGTTGTCCGGGTCGACGTTGCGGTCGGCCGGTTCACGGTCGGGCGCGCTGGTGAGCACGGTGATGCTCTGCGCCGGCTTCCACGTCTGCGAGGCATGCTTCGTCAGGTATTTGCGGGCGGTGGCGAAGCCGGGGTCGTCACTGGTCATCGCCTCCAGGAAGCCGTCGACGATCTCGTCCGGGTCGGCGTTCTCCCGCGGGGCGACGGCGTAGACCCGCACTTGCGAGTCGCCGGGGTTCGCCCCCTTGACCGTCTCCACCTCCCCGCTGTCGGGCATCGTCGCGCACCCGGTGACGACGAGCCCGCCGCACGCGGCGAGCACCACCGCCCGCGTGCTCCGGCCCCGCCCCGCGCGTCCCACTCGGGAGTCAGCGCCCACGTGTCCCGTCCTCCCGCTCCGCGTTCCCGGTTCCCCCGGCCGTCGCCGTGCTCGCCCCACCGTCGCTGTCCGTCGCCGCTCGCGGCACCACCCTGGCGCCGCTGCCGGGCAGGGCCGTCAGGTCGACGGTCGCCCGCGGCGACGCGGGCAGCCTCGACGGTACGGGGAGCGACGGCCGGTCCCCGACGGGCTGCGCCGGAACCGCCACGCGGCGCGCGCTCTCCTGTACGAGTCCGGCGGCGGCCTGCTCACGATTGCGCCGCGAGTCCTCGGGCTCCAGCGGGATCGGGGAGCCCCGCAACGGCTCGTCCGCGGTCCTCGGCAGGGTCAGCCGGAACTGCGAACCGCCGCCGGGCTCGCCCCAGGCCTGGAGCCAGCCGCCGTGCAGCCGGGCGTCCTCCACGGCGATCGACAGGCCGAGGCCCGTACCGCCGGTGGTGCGCGCGCGGGCGGGGTCCGCGCGCCAGAAGCGGTTGAACACCCGGGTCGCCTCGCCCGGCTTGAGTCCGACGCCGTAGTCGCGGACGGCGACGGCGACGGCACCGCCGGCGGCAGCGAGCTTCACCACCACGTCCCGGCCCTCACCGTGCTCCACGGCGTTGACGACGAGGTTGCGCAGCACCCGCTCGACCCGGCGGGCGTCCGCCTCGGCCACCACGGGCTGCTCGTCGCCGAGGACGACCATCCGGGTGCCCTTGCGCTCGGCGAGGGGTTCGGCGCCGCCGATCACCCGGCGCACGACCTGGCGCAGGTCGATCGGCTCCGCCTCCAGGGCTGCCGCTCCCGCGTCGAAGCGGCTGATCTCCAGGAGGTCGGAGAGCAGCGATTCGAAACGGTCGAGCTGGTCGCCGAGGAGTTCGGCGGCGCGCCCGGTGACGGGGTCGAAGTCGACACGGGCCTCGTGGATGACGTCGGCGGCCATCCGGACCGTGGTCAGCGGGGTGCGAAGTTCGTGCGAGACGTCGGAGACGAACCGCCGCTGCATCCGCGACAGCTCCTCCAGCTGCTGGATCTTCAGCTGGAGGCTCTGGGCCATCTTGTTGAAGGCCTCGCCGAGCCGGGCGATGTCGTCCTCGCCGGTGACCTTCATCCGTTCCTGGAGGCGGCCGGCCGAGAGCCGCTCGGCGATCCCGGCGGCCATCCGGACGGGCGTCACGACCTGGCGGACCATGAACCAGGCGATGGCGCCGAGAAGCACCACGACGAACAGCCCGGCGGTCGCAAGGGTGCCCTTGACGAGGGTGAGCGAGTCCTCCTCCTGCGTGAGCGGGAAGAGGTAGTACAGCTCGTACGGGGTGCCGTCGGCGTCGTTCAGCCGCTTGCCGATCACCAGCCCGGCCTCGGACGCCTTGCCGCTGGTGTAGTGGATCCGGGTCGACTTCTGGAAGGTGTTCGTGCCCTGGGCGACGGAGTGCCGCAGGCCGGCGGGGATGCTCGTGGTCGGGTCGACCTCGCCGGAGGCGCGGGCGCCACGGCTCGCGGTGTCACCGTTGTCGAGGGAGAGCGCGACCACGTTGAAGGCACTCTGGCCGCCACTGGCGAGTTGCTCGACGAGTGTGGAGCGCCAGTTCACGGACGCGCCGGTCCGCCCGCCGGCCTGCTGGCCCGGTGCGGACGGTGTCGTCGCCGCCCGGTCCTGGGCGGCGGAGAACCCGCCGGCGGCCTGGCTCTGGGCGGCCCTCTCCTTGGCATCGAGCAGCCCGTTACGGACCTGCCCGATGACGACGAGGCCGAGCAGCAGCACCACTCCGAGGGACATCAGGAGCGTGCCCGCGACGACCCTCAGCTGAATGTTCCGCCGCCACAGCCGCACAGCGGGCAGCAGCGGTCGGCGGAGCCAGCGAGCGAGGAGCCGGAACACCGGTCCACCCGGCGCACCGTCGTTGAGGAGCCGCCCGCCCAGCGGACGGCCGAAACGCGGGCCCCCCCGCCCCGGTCCGGCAGCCCGCCCCGTACGGTCTCCCGGGTCCCCGGGCTTCGGAGCAGTACTGCCTGTAGTCATGTCAGCTCGGCCCCGCCTTGTACCCGACACCACGGACGGTCACCACGATCTCCGGACGCTCGGGGTCCTTCTCGACCTTCGAGCGCAGCCGCTGGACGTGCACGTTCACCAGCCGGGTGTCGGCCGCGTGCCGGTATCCCCAGACCTGCTCCAGCAGGACCTCACGGGTGAAGACCTGCCACGGCTTGCGCGCCAGGGCGACGAGCAGGTCGAACTCGAGCGGGGTCAGGGCGATGGACTGCCCCTCCCGCTTCACGGAGTGCCCGGCCACGTCGATGACCAGGTCACCGATGGTGAGCTGCTCCGGCGCCGGCTCCTCGGACCGCCGCAGCCGCGCCCGGATACGGGCGACGAGCTCCTTCGGCTTGAACGGCTTGACGATGTAGTCGTCGGCCCCGGACTCCAGGCCCACCACCACGTCGACGGTGTCGCTCTTCGCGGTCAGCATGACGATCGGCACACCCGACTCGGCCCGGATGAGCCGGCACACCTCGATGCCGTCCCTCCCCGGCAGCATCAGGTCCAGCAGCACCAGGTCAGGCTTGGCCTCCCTGAATGCGGCAAGCGCCTTGTCACCGTCCGCGACGAACGACGGATCGAACCCTTCACCCCGCAGCACGATGCCGAGCATCTCGGCCAGTGCGGTGTCGTCGTCGACGACAAGAACGCGTCCCTTCATATCGACATCATCCCATTAGCCAATCGTTACCTGCCGTGACCTGTCCCACAGCGACTCCCTCAGCCTGGGCCACGACCTCGTGGATCGCGCTCCCCTCGGCCCGCCGTCGCACGGATCGCGCGTCCTGGTCGGGTATTCGCACAGTGTGCCGCCTACCGGCCGGACAATGAAGGTCCGGACAAAGGTACGAACGACAAGGCCGCTCCCGCCCACGGGCGCGTCCCGCGTGGCACGATGGCACCCGGCCCGCCGCCGTGTCAGGTGTCGGCCGCCGTGACCGAGCCGGTTCGCCGATCCGGCACCGCGACCATTTCCCCGAGGTGGACGACCGTGAACGACACTCCGGGCTGGACCTCGCCCGGATCCGCCCCCTCCGACGGCCAGGACGGTTCCGGGATCCCCCGGCCCACCACTCCCGCCGACGCGAACGGTTCCGCCCCTCAGTGGTCCAAGGACCAGCCGCCCGCCGGCCAGTGGACCCCGCCCACCGGCCAGACGCCACCCCCGGCCCCGGGCCGGAACTGGGGACCCCCTCCCCCGAACACCCACTGGGGCAAGCCGCCGGCCGCGAAGCCGGGCGTGATCCCGCTGCGCCCCCTGGGCATGGGCGAGATCCTCGACGGCTCGGTGAAGACCCTGCGCACCTACTGGCGCACGGTGCTGTCCTTCTCGGTCACGGTCGCCGTGATCTCCCAGATCGTCAGCATTCTGGCCGAGCGGTATCTCGTCCCCGCGACCCCGGCGATCAGCCCCGACGCGACACCCGCCGAGCAGCTGGAGCAGTCGATCCAGTCGGCCGAGAACTCCCTGATCGGTCTCGGCCCCGCCCTGCTCGTCACGTTGATGGCCTCCGTGTTCTGCGCCGCCCTGCTGACGGTCGTCATCAGCCGCGCCGTCGTGGGCCGCCCGGTCTCGCTCGGCGAGGCCTGGCGCGAGGCCCGGCCTCGCCTGCTCCAGCTCACCGGGCTGACCCTGCTGCTGGCCGCACTGAGCGCGGGCATCATGTTGGCCGGTCTGCTGCCCGGTCTCCTGATCGGCGGCGCCGCCGGCGTGGCCCTGATCCTGCTCCTCGGGCTCGGCGCCACAGCGGCGATGGTCTGGCTGGTGATCCGCTTCAGCCTCGCCTCCCCCGCCCTGATGCTGGAGCGGCAGGACATCATGACCTCGCTGAAGCGCTCGGCCAAGCTCGTGCAGGGCGCGTGGTGGCGGATCTTCGGCATCACGATCCTCACCCAGCTGCTGATCTTCATCTTCGCCATGATCATCGCGATCCCGTTCGCCATCGTCGGCATCGCGGTCGACGGCGACGGCTTCGCCGGCCTGCTCGACGGTTCCTCCACCTCCTTCGGCTGGCCGTTCCTGATCGTCACCGGCATCGGCGGCGTACTCACCAGCGCGGTCACCTACCCGATCTCGGCCGGCGTGACGGTCCTCCTCTACGTGGACCAGCGCATCCGCCGCGAAGCCCTGGACCTCGAACTGGCCCGGGCCGCCGGACTCCCCGGCTACGGCCCCACTCCGGGCGCCGAGACCATCGGGGGCTGATGCCGTGACGGTCCCGGGGGGAACGACCGCACCACTCACGCTCCTGCGCGCCGACGGCGACGTACCGGTGGACATCTCCCGCATCCCCGCCCGCGAGGCGGCGGAGCGGGAGCTGTCCGAGCCGATGTACCACGCGAACGACCCGAACTTCCTCCAGCGCGGCCTCGACCGCTTCTGGGAGTGGGTCGACGACCTCTTCGGCGCGGCCTCCGGAGCCACCCCCGGCGGCGGCGTGGGAGTCGTCGCCGTCTTCCTGATCGTCATCGCCCTTGTCGCCGCCCTGTGGTGGCGACTCGGCACCCCCCACCGGTCGCCCGGCACCACCGGCGACTCCCTCTTCGCCGACGGCCCCCGCACCGCCGACGAGCACCGCGCGGCCGCCGCCCGCCACGCCACCGCCGGCCACTGGAACGAAGCCGTCCAAGAACGCATGCGGGCCATCGTCCGCTCCCTCGAAGAACGCGTCCTGCTCGACCCCCGCCCCGGCCGCACCGCCGACGAGGCCGCCGCCGAAGCCGGCCGCTCACTCCCCTCCCACGCGGACGACCTGCGCCTCGCGGCCCGCGCCTTCGACGACGTGACATACGGCGGCCGCACCGCCGACGAGCCCGCGTACCGCCGCATCGAGGAACTGGACACCGCCCTGGAGCGGACCCGCCCCACCCTCGACGCCGCTTCCCCGGGGACGCCCTCATGAGCCGACCGGCCGTCGAGTCCACCTCGACCGCCCTGTCCGCCCGCCAGATCTGGACCCGCGCCCGCGGCGCCGCCCTCGTCCTGGCCCTGATCCTCATCGGCGGCATCGCTCTCGCGACGATCCGCTCCACCGAATCCCACGGCGCCCTCGACCCCCGTTCCGCCGACCCCACCGGCAGCCGTGCCGTGGCCGAGCTCCTCAGGGACCGCGGCGTCACGGTCACCACAGCCACCACGCTCGACGAAGCGACGGCGGCCACGGACACCCGAGCCACCCTCCTGGTCACCACGCCCGACCTGCTGACGGAAGCTCAACAAGCCGCTCTGCGCGAGACGATGACGCACTCGGCCGCACGCACCGTCCTCCTCGGCGCCGGCCTCGCCTCCCTCCCCACCCTGGCCCCGCAAGTCACCAGCGCCGCCGACACCCCGGTGACGAACCGCGCCCCCGCCTGCACCCTGCCCGCCGCCACGCGCGCCGGCAGCGTCGAGCTCGGCGGCGAGCGCTACGTGATCACCCCCGGCACCGAGGCCGATGCCTGCTACCCGTCCGACGGCAGGCCGACCCTGGTCCGCCTCCCCGGCGACACCGGCACCGCCGACACCGTCCTCCTCGGCTCGCCCGACATCCTCTACAACAACCGCCTCGACCAGCAGGGCAACGCCTCGCTGGCCCTCCAACTCCTCGGCTCCCAACCCCATCTCGTCTGGTACCTCCCCTCCCTCGCCGACACCTCGGCCACCGCCGACGCACCCACCGGCGACACCACGGACAACTTCCTTACGCTCATCCCCTCCGGCTGGCTGTGGGGCACGCTCCAACTCGCCGTCGCCGCCCTGCTCGCGGCCATCTGGCGCGGCCGCCGCCTCGGCCCCCTGGTGACCGAACGACTCCCCGTCGCCGTCCGCGCCTCCGAGACCACCGAGGGCCGCGCCCGCCTCTACCGCAAGGCGAACGCCCGCGACCGCGCCGCCACCGTCCTTCGCACGGCGACCCGCACCCGCATCGCCCCCCTCCTCGGCGTCCCCGTCCAGGACGCCCACTCCCCCGAGCGCCTCCTCCCCGCTCTCTCCACCCGTCTCCCCGAGACCGGCGCGGACCCCCGCACGCTTCTCTTCGGCCCGGCTCCCGCCGACGACGCCACCCTCATCCGCCTGGCGGACCAACTCGACGCCCTCGAAAGAGAGGTACGCACCTCATGAGCGCCCCGACCCCCGAGACCGCTACGGACTCGGACAGCGCCCGCGCCTCCCTGGAGGCCCTGCGCACCGAGATCGCGAAGGCCGTGGTCGGCCAGGACCCCGCCGTCACCGGTCTCGTCGTCGCCCTGCTCTGCCGGGGACACGTGCTCCTCGAAGGCGTCCCGGGAGTCGCCAAGACCCTCCTGGTCCGCTCGCTCGCCGCAGCTCTCGAACTCGACACCAAACGCGTCCAGTTCACCCCCGACCTCATGCCGAGCGACGTCACCGGCTCGCTGGTCTACGACACCCGGACCGCCGAGTTCTCCTTCCAGCCCGGCCCGGTCTTCACCAACCTGCTGCTCGCCGACGAGATCAACCGCACACCCCCGAAGACCCAGTCCTCGCTCCTTGAGGCCATGGAAGAGCGTCAGGTCACCGTCGACGGCATCCCGCGCCCGCTCCCCGAGCCCTTCCTGGTCGCCGCGACCCAGAACCCCGTCGAATACGAGGGCACCTACCCTCTCCCCGAAGCCCAACTGGACCGCTTCCTCCTGAAGCTGACGGTCCCTCTGCCCTCACGCACCGACGAGATCCAGGTCCTCACCCGGCACGCCGAGGGCTTCGACCCCCGCGACCTGAAGGCCGCCGGCGTCCGCCCGGTCGCGGGTCCCACCGAACTCGAAGCCGCCCGGGCCGCCGTGGCCAAGGTCGCGGTCTCCCCCGAGATCGCCGGCTATGTCGTCGATATCTGTCGTGCCACGCGTGAATCCCCCTCACTCACGCTCGGGGTCTCCCCCCGAGGCGCCACCGCCCTGCTGTCCACCGCCCGCGCCTGGGCCTGGCTCACCGGCCGGGACTACGTCACCCCGGACGATGTGAAGGCCCTCGCGCTCCCCACCCTGCGTCATCGCATCCACCTGCGGCCCGAGGCCGAGATGGAGGGAGTCACCGGTGACTCCGTCATCAACTCGATCCTCGCCCACGTCCCCGTCCCCCGCTGAGAAGAGCGCCCCATGGCCCTCACCGGACGAACCGCGCTGCTCGCCGCCCTCGGATCGCTCCCCGTCGGCATCCTCGCCCCCAGCTGGGCGGGGATGCTCGCGGTGAACGCGCCCCTCTCACTAGCAATTCTGTGCGACTACGCCCTGGCCGCGCCAGTACGAACGCTCCAATTCACCCGAAGTGGTGACACATTCGTTCGACTCGGTGACGCGGCAGAGGTGCAGCTGACGGTCACCAACCCGTCCCGCCGCCGCCTCCGCGCCCAGCTCCGCGACGCCTGGCCGCCCAGCAGCTGGCTTCCCGGCACCGAGCAGGCCGCCTCACGCCAGAAGCTCACGGTCCCCGCCGGCGAGCGCCGCCGTCTCACCACGAGCCTGCGCCCCACCCGCCGCGGCGACCGCCGAGCCGAACGGATCACCGTCCGCTCGTACGGCCCCCTGGGCCTCGCCGCCCGGCAGGGCAACCACGAGGTCCCCTGGACCGTCCGTGTCCTGCCGCCCTTCACCAGCCGCAAGCACCTGCCCTCCCGCCTGGCCCGCCTCCGCGAACTGGACGGCCGCACCAGCGTGCTGACCCGCGGTGAGGGCACCGAGTTCGACAGCCTCCGCGAGTACGTCCCGGGTGACGACACCCGCTCGATCGACTGGCGGGCCACGGCCCGACAGACCGCGGTCGCCGTCCGCACCTGGCGCCCCGAGCGTGATCGCCACATCCTCATCGTCCTCGACACCGGCCGCACCTCGGCCGGCCGCGTCGGCGACGTTCCCCGGCTGGACGCGGCGATGGACGCCGCCCTCCTCCTCACCGCGCTCGCCTCCCGAGCCGGCGACCGCGTGGACCTCGTGGCCTACGACCGCCGTCTCCGCGCCCAGGTCCAGGGCCGGTCCGCGGGTGACGTCCTGCCCGCGGTGGTCAACGCCCTCGCCCCGCTCGAACCGGAGCTGGTGGAGACGGACGCCCGCGGCCTCGCCGCCACTGCCCTGTCGCGCGCCCCGCGCCGCTCACTCGTCGTCCTTCTGACGGCCCTCGACGCGGCCCCGATCGAAGAGGGCCTCCTCCCGGTACTGCCGCAGCTCGCGCAGCGCCACACGGTCCTGGTGGCCTCCGTCGCCGATCCGAAGATCGCCACCATGGCAGGCACCCGCGGCACGGTCGAAGGCGTCTACGAAGCCGCCGCGGCCACCCAGACGCAGTCCCAGCGCGTCCGTACCGCGGACCAGCTCCGCCGCCACGGCGTCACTGTCGTCGACGCCTCCCCCGAGACCCTCGCTCCCGCCCTGGCCGACGCCTACCTCGCCCTGAAAGCAGCCGGCCGCCTCTGACACGGACATCCACCTTCGGCCCACCACCGAAAGGAATACTCCCTGTAAACGCAGAAAAGCCCCGCACCATAAGGTGCGGGGCTTTCCCACAATGATTGTTCGGCGGCGTCCTACTCTCCCACAGGGTCCCCCCTGCAGTACCATCGGCGCTGAAAGGCTTAGCTTCCGGGTTCGGAATGTAACCGGGCGTTTCCCTAACGCTATGACCACCGAAACTCTATGAAGATATGAACCGCCGCACCACCCAAAGGGGGCGTGTTCGTTACTTCAGAACTAACACAGTGGACGCGAGCAACTGAGGACAAGCCCTCGGCCTATTAGTACCGGTCAGCTCCACCCATTACTGGGCTTCCACATCCGGCCTATCAACCCAGTGGTCTACTGGGAGCCTTACCCTCTCAAGGAGGTGGGAATACTCATCTTGAAGCAGGCTTCCCGCTTAGATGCTTTCAGCGGTTATCCCTCCCGAACGTAGCCAACCAGCCATGCCCTTGGCAGGACAACTGGCACACCAGAGGTTCGTCCGTCCCGGTCCTCTCGTACTAGGGACAGCCCTTCTCAATATTCCTACGCGCACAGCGGATAGAGACCGAACTGTCTCACGACGTTCTAAACCCAGCTCGCGTACCGCTTTAATGGGCGAACAGCCCAACCCTTGGGACCGACTCCAGCCCCAGGATGCGACGAGCCGACATCGAGGTGCCAAACCATCCCGTCGATATGGACTCTTGGGGAAGATCAGCCTGTTATCCCCGGGGTACCTTTTATCCGTTGAGCGACGGCGCTTCCACAAGCCACCGCCGGATCACTAGTCCCGACTTTCGTCCCTGCTCGACCCGTCGGTCTCACAGTCAAGCTCCCTTGTGCACTTACACTCAACACCTGATTGCCAACCAGGCTGAGGGAACCTTTGGGCGCCTCCGTTACCCTTTGGGAGGCAACCGCCCCAGTTAAACTACCCATCAGACACTGTCCCTGATCCGGATCACGGACCGAGGTTAGACATCCAGCACGACCAGAGTGGTATTTCAACGGCGACTCCACCATGACTGGCGTCACGGCTTCAAAGTCTCCCACCTATCCTACACAAGCCGAACCGAACACCAATATCAAACTGTAGTAAAGGTCCCGGGGTCTTTTCGTCCTGCTGCGCGAAACGAGCATCTTTACTCGTAGTGCAATTTCACCGGGCCTATGGTTGAGACAGTCGAGAAGTCGTTACGCCATTCGTGCAGGTCGGAACTTACCCGACAAGGAATTTCGCTACCTTAGGATGGTTATAGTTACCACCGCCGTTTACTGGCGCTTAAGTTCTCAGCTTCGCCACACCGAAATGTGACTAACCGGTCCCCTTAACGTTCCAGCACCGGGCAGGCGTCAGTCCGTATACATCGCCTTACGGCTTCGCACGGACCTGTGTTTTTAGTAAACAGTCGCTTCTCGCTGGTCTCTGCGGCCACCCCCAGCTCACGGAGTAAATCCGATCACCAGTGATGGCCCCCCTTCTCCCGAAGTTACGGGGGCATTTTGCCGAGTTCCTTAACCATAGTTCACCCGAACGCCTCGGTATTCTCTACCTGACTACCTGAGTCGGTTTAGGGTACGGGCCGCCATGAAACTCGCTAGAGGCTTTTCTCGACAGCATAGGATCATCCACTTCACCACAATCGGCTCGGCATCAGGTCTCAGGCTTAATGTGTGACGGATTTGCCTATCACACGCCCTACACCCTTACCCCGGGACTACCACCGCCCGGGCTGGACTACCTTCCTGCGTCACCCCATCGCTTACCTACTACCACCTTGGGTCGACGGCTCCACCACTTTCCTTTCCCCGAAGGGTCCGGAACGGCTTCACGGCCTTAGCATTAATGGGCTCGATATTGGGCGTTTCAAAGCGGGTACCGGAATATCAACCGGTTGTCCATCGACTACGCCTGTCGGCCTCGCCTTAGGTCCCGACTTACCCTGGGCAGATCAGCTTGACCCAGGAACCCTTAGTCAATCGGCGCACACGTTTCTCACGTGTGTATCGCTACTCATGCCTGCATTCTCACTCGTGAACCGTCCACAACTAGCTTCCGCTGCTGCTTCACCCGGCACACGACGCTCCCCTACCCATCACAGCGGGCGTTGGCCCTATTGCTGCAATGACACGACTTCGGCGGTACGCTTGAGCCCCGCTACATTGTCGGCGCGGAATCACTTGACCAGTGAGCTATTACGCACTCTTTCAAGGGTGGCTGCTTCTAAGCCAACCTCCTGGTTGTCTCTGCGACTCCACATCCTTTCCCACTTAGCGTACGCTTAGGGGCCTTAGTCGATGCTCTGGGCTGTTTCCCTCTCGACCATGGAGCTTATCCCCCACAGTCTCACTGCCGTGCTCTCACTTACCGGCATTCGGAGTTTGGCTAAGGTCAGTAACCCGGTAGGGCCCATCGCCTATCCAGTGCTCTACCTCCGGCAAGAAACACACGACGCTGCACCTAAATGCATTTCGGGGAGAACCAGCTATCACGGAGTTTGATTGGCCTTTCACCCCTAACCACAGGTCATCCCCCAGGTTTTCAACCCTGGTGGGTTCGGTCCTCCACGAAGTCTTACCTCCGCTTCAACCTGCCCATGGCTAGATCACTCCGCTTCGGGTCTTGAGCGCGCTACTAAATCGCCCTATTCGGACTCGCTTTCGCTACGGCTTCCCCACACGGGTTAACCTCGCAACACACCGCAAACTCGCAGGCTCATTCTTCAAAAGGCACGCAGTCACGAGAAACAAGCAAGCTTGTTTCCGACGCTCCCACGGCTTGTAGGCACACGGTTTCAGGTACTATTTCACTCCGCTCCCGCGGTACTTTTCACCATTCCCTCACGGTACTATCCGCTATCGGTCACCAGGGAATATTTAGGCTTAGCGGGTGGTCCCGCCAGATTCACACGGGATTTCTCGGGCCCCGTGCTACTTGGGTGTCTCTCAAACGAGCCGTTAATGTTTCAGCTACGGGGGTCTTACCCTCTACGCCGGACCTTTCGCATGTCCTTCGCCTACATCAACGGTTTCTGACTCGTCTCACAGCCGGCAGACTGTGAAAGAGAGATCCCACAACCCCGCATGCGCAACCCCTGCCGGGTATCACACGCATACGGTTTGGCCTCATCCGGTTTCGCTCGCCACTACTCCCGGAATCACGGTTGTTTTCTCTTCCTGAGGGTACTGAGATGTTTCACTTCCCCTCGTTCCCTCCACATGCCCTATGTGTTCAGGCATGGGTGACAGCCCATGACGACTGCCGGGTTTCCCCATTCGGAAACCCCCGGATCAAAGCCTGGTTGACGGCTCCCCGGGGACTATCGTGGCCTCCCACGTCCTTCATCGGTTCCTGGTGCCAAGGCATCCACCGTGCGCCCTTAAAAACTTGGCCACAGATGCTCGCGTCCACTGTGTAGTTCTCAAACAACGACCAGCCACCCATCACCCCACCGGACAAGCCGATGAGTTCACTGGGGCCGGCATCACGAAGGCAACGACCATACGGCCGTACCCTCAGATACCCAACAACGTGCCAGGCACGATCCTCCGCATCCCCGTCACTTTCCACGCCGAAGCAGTACTTGTGAGGAGATCCTTGAGACCGTGCCAACTAATCAACGTTCCACCCATGAGCTGACCGTGCAGAACGTTTGTCTGCAATCGGTACTGTGCTCCTTAGAAAGGAGGTGATCCAGCCGCACCTTCCGGTACGGCTACCTTGTTACGACTTCGTCCCAATCGCCAGTCCCACCTTCGACAGCTCCCTCCCACAAGGGGTTGGGCCACCGGCTTCGGGTGTTACCGACTTTCGTGACGTGACGGGCGGTGTGTACAAGGCCCGGGAACGTATTCACCGCAGCAATGCTGATCTGCGATTACTAGCAACTCCGACTTCATGGGGTCGAGTTGCAGACCCCAATCCGAACTGAGACCGGCTTTTTGAGATTCGCTCCGCCTCGCGGCATCGCAGCTCTTTGTACCGGCCATTGTAGCACGTGTGCAGCCCAAGACATAAGGGGCATGATGACTTGACGTCGTCCCCACCTTCCTCCGAGTTGACCCCGGCGGTCTCCTGTGAGTCCCCATCACCCCGAAGGGCATGCTGGCAACACAGGACAAGGGTTGCGCTCGTTGCGGGACTTAACCCAACATCTCACGACACGAGCTGACGACAGCCATGCACCACCTGTATACCGACCACAAGGGGGGCACTATCTCTAATGCTTTCCGGTATATGTCAAGCCTTGGTAAGGTTCTTCGCGTTGCGTCGAATTAAGCCACATGCTCCGCTGCTTGTGCGGGCCCCCGTCAATTCCTTTGAGTTTTAGCCTTGCGGCCGTACTCCCCAGGCGGGGAACTTAATGCGTTAGCTGCGGCACCGACGACGTGGAATGTCGCCAACACCTAGTTCCCAACGTTTACGGCGTGGACTACCAGGGTATCTAATCCTGTTCGCTCCCCACGCTTTCGCTCCTCAGCGTCAGTAATGGCCCAGAGATCCGCCTTCGCCACCGGTGTTCCTCCTGATATCTGCGCATTTCACCGCTACACCAGGAATTCCGATCTCCCCTACCACACTCTAGCCTGCCCGTATCGGATGCAGACCCGGGGTTAAGCCCCGGGCTTTCACACCCGACGTGACAAGCCGCCTACGAGCTCTTTACGCCCAATAATTCCGGACAACGCTTGCGCCCTACGTATTACCGCGGCTGCTGGCACGTAGTTAGCCGGCGCTTCTTCTGCAGGTACCGTCACTTTCGCTTCTTCCCTGCTGAAAGAGGTTTACAACCCGAAGGCCGTCATCCCTCACGCGGCGTCGCTGCATCAGGCTTTCGCCCATTGTGCAATATTCCCCACTGCTGCCTCCCGTAGGAGTCTGGGCCGTGTCTCAGTCCCAGTGTGGCCGGTCGCCCTCTCAGGCCGGCTACCCGTCGTCGCCTTGGTAGGCCATTACCCCACCAACAAGCTGATAGGCCGCGGGCTCATCCTTCACCGCCGGAGCTTTTAACCAGCTCCCATGCGGAAGCCGGTGTTATCCGGTATTAGACCCCGTTTCCAGGGCTTGTCCCAGAGTGAAGGGCAGATTGCCCACGTGTTACTCACCCGTTCGCCACTAATCCACCCCGAAGGGCTTCATCGTTCGACTTGCATGTGTTAAGCACGCCGCCAGCGTTCGTCCTGAGCCAGGATCAAACTCTCCGTGAATGTTTGCCGGTAATCCGGCGATACACTCGCGTTGAGCGGAACGATCGAGTCGGAATAAGACCGATCGTTCACAGCGTCCTCGCTGTGTGCCACCCGGCTAGGGGTGGACTTTTTCAAAGGAACCTCGACCATCCGAAGATGGACGGGGTATCAACTAATCTGGCGTTGATTTTTGGCACGCTGTTGAGTTCTCAAGGAACGGACGCTTCCTTTGTACTCACCCTCTCGGGCTTTCCTCCGGGCTTCCCTTCGGTACTTCGTGTTCTTGCGTTTCCGACTCTATCAGATCTTTCCGATCCGATTTCCTCGGTGCTTTCCGGTCCCTTTTGTTTTCACTCCGGGGGCCTTTCGGCGTTTCCGACTTTATCAGATTCATTTCGGCCGACCTAATCGGTGGCTTTCGTGATTCGAATGAGAATCGGAATGACTCCGGGGAAGAATTCCCGACTGGAGTGAGTAAGACTCTACTCGGTTGCTGCCGAACTGTCCAGTTCCAGGCAACCGTTTGAATCTACCTCCCCACAGCAGCCGTGTCAAGGGCTTTTGTGGGCACCGGAGGAGACTAGCAGGTCAGCGGGGTGGTCCGCACATCAGGCTGCGGTGGGGAGTGCCGCGCTGCGGTCGGGTTCGTCGAGGTCACCCGTGGCGCCGGCGCGGGAGGCGCGGCCGCCCAGGATGTAGACGTACGCGAGAAAGGCCAGCTCAGCTGCGATGCCGATGGCGATGCGGGCCCAAGTCGGCAGGCCCGAGGGGGTGACGAAGCCTTCGATCAGGCCCGAGACGAAGAGGACGAGGGCCAGGCCGATGGCCATGCCGACGGCCGCGCGTCCTTGCTCCGCCAGAGCGGCGCGGCGGGTGGTGGGGCCGGGGTCGATGACGGTCCAGCCGAGGCGGAGGCCCGTGCCGGCGGCGACGAAGACCGCTGTCAGTTCGAGCAGGCCGTGGGGAAGGATCAGGCCCAGGAAGACGTCGAGACGGCCCGCGGAGGACATGAGGCCGATGCCGACGCCGAGGTTCAGCATGTTGAGGAAGAGGATCCCCAGTACGGGGATGCCCAGGAACGCGCCCAGGACCAGGCACATGGCGGCGGCCTGGGCGTTGTTCGTCCAAACCTGGGCCGCGAAGGACGCCGCCGGGTGGCTGGAGTAGTACGTCTCGTACTGGCCGCCGGGGCGGGTCATCTCCCGGAGCTCCGTGGGGGCGCCGATCGAGGACTGGACCTCCGGGTGCGTACCGATCCACCAGCCGATGAGGACGGCCAGCAGGGTGGAGACGAGTGCTGTCGGGATCCACCAGTGGCGGGAGCGGTAGACGGCCGCGGGGAAACCGGAGGTGAGGAAGTGGGCAGCGTCGCGCCAGGAGGAGCGGCGGGTGCCGGTGACCGTGGCGCGGGCCCGGGCGACGAGCTGGGTCAGGCGGGCCGTGAGCTGGGGGTCCGGGGCGGTGGACTGGACGATGGAGAGGTGCGTCGCCGTGCGCTGGTAGAGGGAGACGAGTTCGTCGGCTTCGGCGCCTGTGAGCTTGCCGCCCCTGCGCAGGAGGAGGTCCAGGCGTTCCCACTCGGCGCGGTGGGCGGTGACGTAGACGTCGAGGTCCATGATCGGCTGCTGCTCCAGGCACTTGCTGCGGACAGGTCCGTACTACTGCGGCGCGCTGCGGATCAGCTTGGCAGACTGGCGTTCGGAGAGTCTCGGAGAGTCTGGGAGAGGTGGGCGCCGTGAGTGGGGTGGTGACGGGGGACGCCGTCGTCCTGGGGCTGCAGTCGGCGCGGCTGCCGAGCCGGGCGTTGGCGGTGCTCATCGACCTCGTCGTCGTGTGGGCCGTGTATCTGCTGGTCATGATCGGGCTGGCGTTCGCGACGGCGTCCTTGGACGAGGCCGCGGCGACGGCCATATCGATCGCCTGTTTTCTGCTGGTGCTGGTGGGTGCGCCGATCGCGGTGGAGACGCTGTCGCACGGGCGGTCGCTGGGGAAGCTGGCCTGCGGGCTGCGGGTCGTGCGGGACGACGGAGGGCCGATCCGGTTCCGGCACGCGCTGGTCCGGGGGGCGATGGGCGTCGTGGAGATCCTGATGACCTTCGGGGCGATCGCCTGTATCGCCTCGCTCGTGTCCGAGCGGGGGCGACGGATCGGGGATGTGTTCGCGGGGACTCTGGTCGTGCGCGAGCGGATACCTGCTGCTCGGGCTCTCGTCGTGCCTCCGCCGCCGCCTTGGCTGGTGGGGCGGTTCGCCGGGATCGATCTGTCGTCGGTACCGGAGCGGTTGTGGCTGGAGATACGTCAGTACCTGACGCGGGCGGGTGAGCTGGACCCGTTCGTGGGGCGGCGGCTCGCCGAGCGGCTGGCCGACGAGCTGGTGGCGGTGACCGGGACGCCTCCGCCGCCGGGGGTGCCTGCCGACGCCTTTCTGGCGGGGGTCGTCGCCGAGCGGCAGGCGCGGGACTCCCGGCGGGCGTTCGCCCCGTCGTCGGTGGAGGGCCTGTCGGCTGCTCCTGTCGTCGCTCCGGTCGTCGTGACGCCGGTGGTGCCGGCGGCCGGTGCGGTGCGGGACGAGGACGGGCCTCGGGCCACCGGGTTCGCTCCGCCCGCCTGACGGTCAGCGGAAGACGGTCAGGGGAAGACCGAGGGCGGTGTTTCCAGGGCTTCCAGTTCGATGCCGGGGGCGGCGAGGACCACGTCGCCGGCGATGTGGACGGTGTGCCGCTCCCCCGTGTCCAGGGTGCTGACCTGGTACTCGTCGACGATCAGGGGGCCGTTGTCAGTGGCGTGCGCTTCACTCTTCAGCAGGGCCCAGGACTGGTCGACCGTGAGGGGGGCGAGCACCGGATCCGTGAAGGCGACGAGCCTGAGGCGGGTCTCGGGGGACTCGGGGGTGAGTCGCAGGAGTCGCGTGATCGCGACGAGGAACGCCGGGGACGTGCCGGTGAAGGCGTGGGCGCGCACATTGCCTTCGGTGGCGTGGGTTCCGGTGGGGTCCGTGCGGACCCAGGTGACGCCGTCGAGGGCCGCGCCGCGGACCTGCCAGCTCGCGGCGTTGAGTTCGAGACGGATGGGGCGGCCGAGTTCGTCGACGGCCAGGTCGACGGAGCCGAGGTGGTCGCCGGAGGGGGTGACGGTCTGGGAGACGTAGCGCCAGCCGGAGGGGCCGGGGGCGCAGTGGAAGTGTTCTTCACCGAGGGGGGTGTGGTCGTGCGGGTCATGGAGCGAATATCGGCCGCGGGGCATGGATCGGTCCTCGGGAGGGTGCGCTTCCGGAAGCGGTGGTGAGGGCTGGACGGGGCAGGCCCCCCGACACGGGGGTGCGGGGGGCCTGCCTTGATCCTCTACGGGTGTCCGGGGCGGCGTCGCGTCAGCGCGCGGGGGCCGCCGGCCGGGGCATCAGTAGCGGTAGTGGTCCGGCTTGAAGGGACCGTCGACCGTGACGCCGATGTACGAGGCCTGCTCCGGGCGGAGGGTCGTCAGCTTGACGCCGAGGGCGTCGAGGTGGAGACGGGCGACCTTCTCGTCCAGGTGCTTCGGCAGCGTGTAGACGTCGGTCGGGTACTCCTCCGGCTTCGTGAAGAGCTCGATCTGGGCCAGGGTCTGGTCCGCGAAGGAGTTCGACATGACGAAGGAGGGGTGGCCGGTCGCGTTGCCGAGGTTCAGCAGGCGGCCCTCGGAGAGGACGATCAGGACCTTGCCGTCGGGGTAGGTCCAGGTGTGGACCTGCGGCTTGACCTCGTCCTTGACGACACCGGGGGTGTTGGCGAGGCCGGCCATGTCGATCTCGTTGTCGAAGTGGCCGATGTTGCCGACGATGGCCTGGTGCTTCATCTTGGCCATGTCGGCGGCCATGATGATGTCCTTGTTGCCCGTGGTCGTGATGAAGATGTCGGCGGTCTCGACGACGTCGTCCAGGGTCGTGACCTGGTAGCCGTCCATGGCCGCCTGGAGCGCGCAGATCGGGTCGATCTCGGTGATGATGACGCGCGCGCCCTGGCCGCGGAGGGACTCGGCGCAGCCCTTGCCGACGTCGCCGTAGCCGCAGACGACGGCGGTCTTGCCGCCGATGAGGACGTCGGTGGCGCGGTTGATGCCGTCGATGAGGGAGTGGCGGCAGCCGTACTTGTTGTCGAACTTCGACTTCGTCACGGCGTCGTTCACGTTGATCGCGGGGAAGAGGAGCTCGCCCTCGCGGTGCATCTCGTACAGGCGGTGGACGCCCGTCGTGGTCTCCTCGGTCACGCCGCGGATCTCGGACGCCAGCTGGGTCCACTTCTGCGGGTTCTCGGTGAGGGTGCGGTTGAGGAGACGGAGGATGTAGCCGTACTCCTCGCTGTCCGCGGTGGACGGGTCCGGGGCGGAGCCGGCCTTCTCGAACTCGACGCCCTTGTGGACGAGGAGGGTGGCGTCACCACCGTCGTCGAGGATCATGTTCGGGCCGCCGGTGGGCGTGTTCGGCCAGGTCAGGGCCTGCTCCGTGCACCACCAGTACTCCTCCAGGGTCTCGCCCTTCCAGGCGAAGACCGGGACGCCCTGCGGGTTCTCCGGGGTGCCGTTCGGGCCGACGGCGATGGCCGCGGCTGCGTGGTCCTGGGTGGAGAAGATGTTGCAGGAGGCCCAGCGGACCTCGGCGCCGAGCGCGACGAGCGTCTCGATGAGGACGGCGGTCTGCACGGTCATGTGCAGGGAGCCGGTGACGCGGGCGCCGGCGAGCGGCTGCTGCTCGGCGTACTCGCGGCGGATCGACATCAGGCCGGGCATCTCGTGCTCGGCGAGGGTGATCTCCTTGCGGCCGAAGACGGCCAGGGAGAGGTCGGCGACCTTGAAGTCCTGATGGGCGGCAGTCGTCATGACTGTGCTGCTCCTCATGTGGTGGGAGTGCGAGGGTCGGTTGGCACCTGGGCACCACGGGCGGACCTGGGCACACGAATGCCCGGGCGTTTCCACGGTGCCGTCGTCGGAGGCCCTCTCTCCCTCGGCCGGTCCGCTGGACCGCCCGACCGCCATCAGCAGCGACGTCTGGCTGATCTCGAATCTACACCGACAGGTGCGGCCGCCCACAGTCCGCATCGGAGGCAGTTCGGGCGGGTTCACGTCAGTTCTGGCCAGCGGTGGTCCGTTCTGGCTTGATCAACTCGATGAGTCGTGCGAGCGCACCATGCCCCCGTGACCTGGAGGTCGCGGGGGCATGGTGGTGGTGGCGGGGTCGGTGGCCTCGCCGTGGTGGGTCAGTGGGCGGAGTCGCCCGGTGCCTTGGCCGGGTTCTCGCCCGCCGCGGCCGCGGTCTCGCTGAAGATGTCCGGCTCCAGGTAGATCACCCTGGCGATCGGGACCGCCGCGCGGATGCGCTCCTCGGCCGCGTTGATGGCGTTCGCGACCTCGGTCGCCGTCTCGTCGTGGCGGACCGCGACCTTGGCCGCGACGAGCAGCTCCTCGGGGCCGAGGTGCAGCGTGCGCATGTGGATGAGGCGGGTGACGGTGACACCGTCGACGACCGCCGCCTCGATCTTCTCGACGTCGTCGATACCGGCCGACTCGCCGAGGAGCAGCGACTTGGTCTCGGCGGCGAGCACGATCGCGATCGCGATGAGCAGGACGCCGATGCAGAGGGTGCCGATGCCGTCCCAGACGCCGTTGCCGGTGCCGAGGGCGAGGCCCACGCCCGCGAGGGCGAGCACGAGACCGACGAGGGCGCCGAGGTCCTCCAGGAGGACGACGGGGAGCTCGGGGGCCTTCGCCCGGCGGACGAACTGCGTCCAGGTGAGGCCGCCGCGGACCTCGTTCGACTCCTTGATCGCGGTCCGGAAGGAGAAGGACTCGGCGATGATCGCGAAGACGAGGACGCCGACCGGCCAGTACCAGGCCTCGATGGCGTGCGGGTCCTTGATCTTCTCGTAGCCCTCGTAGATGGCGAACATGCCACCGACGGAGAAGAGCACGATGGAGACGAGGAAGGCGTAGATGTAGCGCTCGCGGCCGTAACCGAAGGGGTGCTGCGGGGTCGCCTCGCGCTGGGCCTTCTTGCCGCCGAGGAGCAGCAGGCCCTGGTTGCCGGAGTCGGCGAGCGAGTGCACGCTCTCCGCGAGCATCGAGGACGACCCACTGAAGAGGTACGCCACGAACTTGGCTACGGCGATCGCGAGATTGGCGGCGAGTGCCGCCACGATCGCCTTGGTTCCGCCTGACGCGCTCATGGGTGTACGAGGTCCCTTCGTCGATGCTCCGGCTCTGTCGCCGCGGTTCGGCCGGTCATTCTCGCATCAGGCCACGGCGGTCAGGCCACGACGGTCGCGCGAAAGACCGTTCCCTCGCCGGAGAGTTCGGTGGTCTCGCCCGCCGGCACGAAGACCGACTGGCCGGGGGCGAGGGTGACCTCGCCGGCCTTCGGGCGGCCCGCGACGGCGAGCAGGATCTGTGGCGTGGGTGTGGTGACGTCGGTCGGGGCGGCGCCCTCGGCCCGTACGAAGCGGGAGAGGCGGAACTCGTCGATCGGGGTGTCGTAGACCTCTTCCCCGGACGGGGAGGCCTCGGGGCGCAGGACGCCGGCGTCGTTCGGCTCGAAACGGACGACGCGCAGGAGTTCGGGGACGTCGACGTGCTTGGGGGTGAGGCCGCAGCGCAGCACGTTGTCGGAGTTGGCCATGATCTCGACGCCCATGCCGTCGAGGTAGGCGTGCGGGACGCCCGCGCCCAGGTAGAGCGCCTCGCCCGGCTGGAGCACGACGTGGTTGAGCAGCATCGCGGCGATGACGCCGGGGTCGCTCGGGTAGTGGTGGGCGAGGCTCGCGAACGGGGCGTGGGCGCCGCCCAGGCGGTCCGCGGCGGCCGCTGCCTCGGCGACGGTGTGCGCCATCTCCTCGCGGTCGGCTGTCAGCAGGGCTGTCAGGACCTCGCGGAGCGCTGCCTCTTCGGGGTGGGCGTGGAGGAGGTCCACGTACGGCTTGAGGGAGTCGACGCCCAGCGCGGCGATGAGGTCGGCGGCCTCGGTCGGGGCGCGGAAGCCGCAGAGTCCTTCGAAGGGGGTGAGGGCGCAGATCAGTTCGGGCTTGTGGTTCGCGTCCTTGTAAGTGCGGTGCGGGGCGTCGACGGGGATGCCGGCGGCCTCTTCGGCGGCGAAGCCCGCGCGGGCCTGGTCCAGGTCGGGGTGGACCTGGAGGGAGAGCGGGGCGCCTGCGGCGAGCACCTTGAACAGGAAGGGGAGGCGCGGGCCGAACTTCGCGACGGAGGGCTCCCCCAGTTCGCGTACGGGGTCGGCGGCGATGAGCTCGTTGAGCGGGCCGCGCTCGGTGCGGGAGGGGGCGCCGGGGTGGGCACCCATCCACATCTCGGCCTGGGGTTCGCCGGTGGGGGCGACGCCGAGGAGTTCGGGGATGGCCGTCGGGGACCCCCAGGCGTAGGGGCGGACGGTGTTGACGAGGCGGTCCATGATGCCTGCCAGCTCCTCGGGGTGGTGACGGATGGTGAGGGGTGTCGGGTGACAGGTGACAGGGGGCGGGTGACGGGTGGGTGACGCGGTGGGGGACGGGGTGGTGACGGGGTGATGGACGCGGCGGGTCAGTGCCCGTGGTCCGGGCGGCCCGGGGTCGCCAGGGCGAGGTAGACCGCCGCGAAGTCGGTCACGGCGAGCAGTTCGGCCAGGGTTTCGAGGTCGCCGCCCTCCTCGGGTTCCAGTTCGCTGATGGCCGTCTCGTGGCCGAGGGCGAGCTCCCTCGCCGCCGGGGCGGCGGTCAGGCCGTCGGCCGGTCTGTCGCGCAGCAGGACGACCCTCGCGCGCAGCGCCTGCGACTCCTCGACTCGGTCGCGGAAGAAGTCGTCCGGGTCCGCGCCCGCCGCGTAGTCGCCCGCGAGCAGCACGCCGTGCGCGGGCAGGGCCTCGGGGAGTTCCGCCGCGAGCGCGGGCAGGCCCGCGAGCTCGGCCAGGACGCTCGCGAAGCGGCGGCCGACGGGGCCCGCGGCGGTCCCCTCGGTCCAGATCAGCGGGAGCGAGTCGGCCAGTTCGGCGGCGAGCGTCTTGGCCGGGTTGCTGTACGTGGCGATGGCCGGGCCGCAGCGCTCGGCCGTGCGGTCGAGCCGGTCGGCGACCTTCTCCAGGGCCTCCTGCGGCGCGTCGACCAGACCGACGCGGTCGAGGAGGACGAGGAGCGGGGTGAAGAGGGCCCACAGGGCGCCGGGGCTGGCGGCGAGGCTCTCCGCGTACTCGTCGGGCGACTCGTTCGGGGCGGTGGCCATCGGGACGAACAGGCCGTGCGAGCCGCCGACCGCCTCGGCGAGCGGGGAGGCCTTGGGGGCGACGGCGACGACCGTGATGCCGCGGCGGTACGCCTGTTCGGCGAGGAGCGCGAGGCCGGGTTCCGAGCCGTCGGTGGTGGGCAGCAGGAGCAGGTCCACCGAGCCCGCCCAGCCGGGCAGGGCCCAGCGCAGGGCGCCCGCGGCGGGGGCGACGCCGGTCGGCTGGAGCCGTACGACGGGGGCGGAGGCTCCCGCGAGGGCGCCGATCAGGTCCGCGACGCCCGCGGCGGCGGTACCGGGGCCCGCGACGAGGACCGCGCGGGGACGGCCCTCGGGGCGCAGGGCGGCGATGCCCGCCTCGCTGGCGTGGCGGGCGGCGGTCCGTACCCGGGCGCCGGCTTCGGCGGCGCCGCGGAGGAGGCCGCGACGGTCGGCCAGGGCGAGGGCGTCCGGTGCGTCGAGGAGGGTCTCGTCGAGCATGTGGCGGTGCCTCCCGGGTGGGTGCGGGGTGTTTGCGGGTGGTGGTGCCGGGTGCGGGTATCGGGTGCGCGGTGGTCGCGGGTGAGGGTGCGCGTGCCGGGTGCGCGGTGGTGCCGGGTGCGCCCTGCCTTCGGCAGGGCTTTTTGTGTTCCCACGTGCACCACCCGTGCGGGTGGGAAGACAGAGGTGCGGGTCGTCCCGTGGGGGGTGCTCGCCGTCGGCGGCGGGCCCTCCGGGGATTCCGGCGGGGCTGCGGGCCCGTGGGCCGGGGTGCCCGTCGCCGTCGGCGCCGGTCGTGGCACGGCTACCAGGCGGGGCACCCGCCGCCCGCTGCCTCTGCGGGGCACCGCGCCAGGGGGTGTCGCGCGGGCGGGCGATGCGGCCCGTGGGGGCGCGCCGCGAGCCACCGTGAGGTGGCTCGGGGGCGTCGTTCTGCGGCCCGGGCCCCGGGGTGTCTGGTGTGTTCCGGGGCCGGGTGTCGCGGGGCTCGGGGCGGGGAGCACCGGGTGGGTCAGGCCGGGCGGCGGGCCTCGTCGGTGAGGAGGACCGGGATGTCGTCGCGGACCGGGTACGCGAGGCCGCAGTCCGTGCCGGTGCAGACCAGTTCGGGGGTCTCGTCCGCCGTGCGGTCGTTCAGCGGAGCGTGGCACGCGGGGCAGGCCAGGATCTCCAGGAGGCCGGCTTCGAGCGGCATGGGGTGTCCCTTCGAACAAACGGTGGTGGTGCTGCCCTTCGGGCCAGGTCAGCCTACCGCCGGGGGACGGGGGGCGCGGCTCGGCGGCCGGTCCTCCCGTACCCCCGGCGGGGTGGTGTCAGCCGGTCGCGCGGACCAGGGCCAGGACCTCGTCGCGGATCTTGGTCATGGTGGCCTCGTCGCGGGCCTCGACGTTGAGGCGGAGCAGCGGCTCGGTGTTCGAGGCGCGGAGGTTGAACCACCAGTCGGCGGCGGTGACCGTGAGGCCGTCGAGGTCGTCGAAGGTGACCCCGTCCTCGGCGGCGTACGTCGCCTTGACCTTCGCGGTGCTGGCCTGCTGGTCGGCGACCGTGGAATTGATCTCGCCCGACGAGGCGTAGCGGTCGTAGGCGGAGACCAGGTCGGAGAGGGTGCCCTCCTGGCCGCCGAGGGCCGCGAGGACGTGGAGCGCGGCGAGCATGCCGGTGTCCGCGTTCCAGAAGTCCTTGAAGTAGTAGTGCGCCGAGTGCTCGCCGCCGAAGATGGCGCCGGTCTTCGCCATCTCCTCCTTGATGAAGGAGTGGCCGACGCGGGTGCGGACGGGGGCTCCGCCGTTCTCGCGGACGACCTCGGGCACGGACCAGGAGGTGATCAGGTTGTGGATGATCGTTCCGCCGGGGTTCTTGGCGAGCTCGCGGGCGGCGACGAGGGCCGTGATCGCGGACGGGTTGACCGGCTCGCCGCGCTCGTCGACGACGAAGCAGCGGTCGGCGTCGCCGTCGAAGGCGAGGCCGAGGTCGGCGCCCTCGGCGAGGACACGGGCCTGGAGGTCGACGATGTTCTTCGGGTCGAGGGGGTTGGCCTCGTGGTTCGGGAAGGTGCCGTCGAGCTCGAAGTACATGGGGACGGTGTCGAGCGGGAGGCCTTCGAAGACCGTGGGGACGGTGTGGCCGCCCATGCCGTTGCCCGCGTCGACGACGACCTTCAGCGGGCGGATCCCGGTGAGGTCGACCAGGCCCTTGAGGTGGGCGGCGTAGTCGTCGAGGGTCTCGCGCTCGGTGATGGTGCCGGCGGTGGCGGCCGCCTCCGGGGCGCCCGTCTCCGACCACTCCTCGGCGAGGGCGCGGATGTCGGCGAGGCCGGTGTCCTGGCCCACGGGGGCCGCGCCCGCGCGGCACATCTTGATGCCGTTGTACTGGGCCGGGTTGTGGGAGGCCGTGAACATCGCGCCCGGCAGGCCGAGGCTGCCCGAGGCGAAGTACAGCTGGTCGGTGGAGCAGAGCCCGATGAGGGTGACATCGGCGCCGAGGCGGGCCGCGCCACGCGCGAAGGCGTTCGAGAGGCCGGGCGACGAGGGTCGCATGTCGTGGCCGACGACGATCGCGTCCGCGTCCGTCACCCGTACGAAGGCGGCGCCGAAGAGCTCCGCGAGCTCCTCGTCCCACTGGTCCGGTACCACTCCGCGGACGTCGTACGCCTTCACGATCTGCGACAGATCGGCAGTCACGGATCACCCTCCTGAGTTCTCGGCACGCGTGTGCGGCGCGTGTAGGAACGCCAAAGCTACCCGGAGAGGATCGGGGCTACGCGGACGGTGGCCGGTTGGCGTCAGTTGTCGGGCGAACGGAGCACCCTGAGGTGCCCTCGGCGGCCGACCTCCATGGGGTCTCCGCCACGGCCTCCGCCGCCCTTGCCGCCGGCCTCGGCCGTGCGCTCGTGGGGGCGGGCCGCCTCCCGTACCGCGTTGGCCAGGGCTTCGAGGTCGTCGCCGCTGGGGCGGGCCGGGGCGGAACCGTCGGTGAGCCGCACCACCTCCCAGCCGCGCGGCGCGGTGAGGCGCTCGCTGTGCTGGGCGCACAGGTCGTAGCAGTGGGGCTCGGCGTAGGTGGCGAGCGGGCCGAGGACCGCAGTCGAGTCGGCATAGACGTACGTCAGTGTCGCGACGGCAGGGCGGCCGCACGCGGTGCGCGAACAGCGACGTACAGGGCTCACGACGTTGGACGGTACCGCACTCTTGACCGGGCCGCGACGACTCTCCCTCAGGTCACTCCCCCGTGTCGCGCTGTGACCTCCGACACCCGCCTTCGTGCCGCGGCGGTGCTGACCTGCACGGGAGGGGGCGTACGGCGGTGGGGGCAGGAGGCGATCCGGACAGTCGGGGATACAAATCCGGTCAACCAGGGCCAGATGGCCGATCGTGACACGCTGCCGATTCGGGCGCGTGGGCGGCCGGAATGTTCAGGTTTCGACAGTTGGGGTGGTGGGGTGGGGGAACGTGGCGAGGATCCGCCACGGTGCGGAAACACCGAGGAGGGTTACGCTGCGTCAGTGATGGACAGTCCTGTGCCGCCGAACCCCTCGCACCCCTCCACGGAGCCCCCGGCGGAGCCTCGGGTCCGCCGCCGCGACCGTCACGGGCGCGGGATGCGGGGGCCGGTCGCCCCGCCCCAGGTGCCGCTCTCCACGAGCCGGTCCGACACCTTCCGCGATCTGGTGCTGGATTCGGTCGAGCGCCTGGAACGGCACTGGCCGCAGCTGGCGGACATCGAGTTCCTCGTGATGGAGGTGCCGCCGCCCGTGCCGGGCGAGACGGTGCCGCTGGGCGGTTCGGCGCCCGCCGACAAGGGCGAGCCGGCCCGGGTCGTCGTCTACCGGCGGCCGGTCGAGATCCGTTCGAAGAGCCGCGACGAGCGCGCGCTCCTCGTCCACGAGGTGGTCGTGGAGCAGGTCGCCGAGCTCCTCGGGCTCTCCCCCGAGTCGGTCGACCCCCGGTACGGGCAGGACTGATCCCCGGTACGGGCAGGGCTGACCCCCGTACGGGCGGCTGACCCCCGGTATGACCTCCGTGTGGGGAGGACTCACCCCGTACGGGCAGGGCTGACCCCCGTACGGGCAAGAAGTGGCTCCCGGTACAAGAACGCCCCGTAAGGGTGGCGGAACCACTCTTACGGGGCGTGTGCCGCCCTGCTCAGTCTTCGAGGACCTTGAGGTCCTGGCGCGCCGACGGGACCTCGACCGTGCCCCGGTCGTCGGAGAGCGGCTGGATCGTGAACATCTTGACGTCGTCCTCCGGCAGCGCCAGCGTCCGTGACGCGTGCACCTTGCCGCCCGAGACCGGTTCCACGGTCAGCGCGTAGGCGCCCTTGAAGCCCTGGGGGACGAGGTCGGTCAGGGCCGTCGTCGTCCCCGCCTTGACGGTGACCGTCCTCGACACCGGAGTGCCCCCTCGCGAGCCCGCCGAGGCCGTGACCTTGACCTGGGCGTCGGCGCCGGTCGCCGTGAGGGCGAGCGTCGACGCCTTGGCACGGTTGTCGGCGACCGTGGCGCGGGCGGAGATCGCCGACGTCGCCGGGATGAAGGCGATCTCGGTGCTCTCGCCCTTGCCGCGGACGACCTGGAGGGCGGCCACCACCGGGGTCGCCTTCTTCGGGTCGCTCGGGGTGAGCAGCAGGGAGCCCGCCTGGCCCCGGGTGAGGTCCGGCAGGTCGACGGAGGCCGTCATCCCGGACTTCACGTGCAGCGTGCCTGCGCCCGCGGGGACGATCGTGCCCGTCGGGGTGGCCAGCTGGATCTTGAGGTCGGCGTCGTCGTCGCCGGGGACGAAGGCCACGAGCCGTACGGAGGTGGCGTCGGCCGGGATGCCGGGGAGCACGGCGCTGCTCGCCGGGTCGGCCGCGGCGGCGAGCCAGTCGCTGCCGAGCTTGTCGTCGGCCGCGCCGATGGCGGCGCCGACGCGTCCGGTGCGGGTGGTGACGTGGACGGTGAGGTCCCGCTCGGCGGACGCGCCGGTGAGGGTGGAGAGGAGCACCGGGACCGTGGAGCGGGCGGGCACCGGGATGCCCTCGGTGAACTGGGACTTGAGGACGCCCTCGGGGCCGTACAGCTCGATGTCGGCGACGGCGGCCGTGTCGTCCGGGTTGGTGAGGTGGACGTAGTCCTGGCGCTCCTTGGCCGTGGAGGCCGCCGGGAACCAGAAGTCGGTGTCGGGGGCGCCGCAGGTGAGGCCGAGGAGGCCGCGGGCGCCGCCCGCCGTGACGGCGGTGGTCTGCTGGACGCTCCAGCCGGGGGCCAGGGTGCCGGTCGCCGCGCCGGTGAGAGCGGGCGCGGAGCCGCCGTTCGCCTCGGCGGTCACGGGCTTGCCGGGGGCGGTGACGGTGGCGGGGGCCTTCGGGGCCTTGGACTTCTTGCCGCCGCCCGAGCTGCCGCCGCGGGTCGCCCCGCTCGCCGCCGGGCGCAGCTGGGCCGTGGGCTGCTCCGCCTTGGCGGAGGTGCCCGCCGTCGTGCCCGCCGCGGTCGTACCCGGCGTGCCTGCCGGGGTGTACGAGGTGTAGACGGTCTCGGCCACCTCGGAGGTGCTCGGTGCCGGGCAGACGAGGCCCGCGCGCTGCACGGGCAGCCGGGTGGGGGCCTTGGCCACGGGGGCGGCGGGGGTGCTGTCCGGGGTGGTCAGGGTGGCGAAGCCGGTGACGGCGGTGAGGGCCGTGGTGACCGCGATCAGGGAGAGGGTCGTGCGCTTCACTGGTTGCTGCTCCCGTCGGGACGCTGCTCGGTCTCGTGACCCTGGGGGTAGTCGTAGCCGTAGGCGTACGGGTCGTACTGCTGCTGCGGCTGCTGCTGTTCGTACTGCGCCTGCGGGTCGTACTGCTGCTGCTCGTAGCCCTGGTCCGCGTACTGCTGGGGCTGCTGCTGTTCGTAGCCCTGCTGGGGGTACGCGTACGGCTGCTGCTGGTACGGGTCCGCCGCGTACTCCTGGTAGTAGCCCTGGTCCGCGTACGGCTGGGTGTGCGTCGGGTCCTGGACGCCGCCCTGGTCCTGCGCCTGGGGCTGGGCGGTCTGGGCGTAGGCCGGGTCGTACCCGCTGCCGTCCCAGGCCTGGTCCTGTGCCTGTTCCCGGGGCTCGTACGCCTGCTGCTCCGGGATCGGGACCGGAGCCGGGTGCTGCTCCTGGTCCTCTGCCTCGGTCCCGGCGTCCTCGGCGGCCTCCGCCTCCGCGGCGGCGCGGAGGCGGCGCGCGCGGCGGCCGTCGCCGTCGGTCGCCTGGGCGGGGATCGCGAGCTCCTCCTCGGGCAGGTCGTCGTCGATCTCGCGGCGGCGGCCCGGCAGGGCGAGGACGAGCAGGACGACGGCGATGCCGAACTGCGTCCAGGTCCACATGGTGTGGGTGAGCGGCTGGTCGTACGTGAGGTCGAGGCGGCCGCCCTGGGCGGGGAGCTCGAAGCCCTGGGCCCAGCCGTCGACGGTGGTGCCCGTCAGTTCCTTGCCGTCGAGGGTGGCGGTCCAGCCCTCGTCGGCGCGGTCGGCGACGCGCAGGACGCGGCCCGCGGGGCCGGCCGGGATGTCGGTGTGGGCCTCGACGGGGCCTGCGGCGACGGCGACCGGCTTCGCCGTGTCACCGCTCGCCGCCGTCTCACCGGTCGCCGCCGTCTCACCGGTCTTCGCGGCCGGCGGGACGATCATGATCCGGGCGATCTCGCGGTCCACGCGCCAGAGCGCGCTGCCGTCGAGCTGGCTGAGGCGGCTGAGGCCGGGGGTCGCGTCGAGGACGCGGCTCATCTGGCGCGGCGCCCCGTCCCGTACGAGGACGTAGCGGATCGCGTAGCCGCTGAGTTCCTGGGTCTGGTCGGCCCCGGAGCCGGCGACGAGGTGGGCGACGACCGCGTCGAGGCGGGGGTCGGTGTCGGCGGTGGCGGAGAGTTCGCCGTCGCCGAGGCGGGCGCCGGAGCCGCGGACCAGGGTGTACGTGACCTCGCCGGGCGAGGTTCCGCCGAGGACGAGCGTCCGGGGCTGGTCGCGGGTGCCGCTCTCCTCGGCGACGAAGGCCGGGACCTGGACCGGGTCGCGGCGGGTCAGCGGGCCGTCGGCGCCGCCGATCATCCAGCCGGCGGCGGCGACGGCGGGGCCGACGGCGCAGGCGAGCGCGATGAGGGCGGCGACGGGCTGGCGCCAGCCGAAGCCGTGGGCGGCGACGCGGGTGCGGCCGCCCTCGGCGCCGATCATGCCGGCGGCGATGAGGGCGGCGCCGTAGACGAGGGTGGCGGGGCCGGCCCAGCCGGTGCCGTCCGCGCCGTTGGAGAGGACGGCGAAGAGAAGTCCGGCGAGGGCCGCGGTCCAGGCGGCGAGGACGGCGAACCTGCGCTCCTCGCGCAGGAGGCCGGCGAGGGCCGCGAGGACGAGGCCGATGAGGAGGAGGCCGCCGGTGGTGCCGGGGCCGCCGGGGCTCGTCGCGAGCAGGTCGAGCGCGGTCGCCGTGCCCGTACGGACGTCGAGACCGGCCTCGTGCAGGAAGGCGGCGGGGTCGGTGAGCAGGGAGAGCGACCAGGGCGCGAGGGCGAGGATCGGGGTGCCGACGGCGGCGAGGAAGCGGAGCCCGTACGCGGTGATGTCGGAGCGGTGGACGAAGAGGACGCCGAGGCCGAGGAGGACGGCGAGCGGCCACACGATCGGGGTGAACGCCGACGCGAAGGTGAGCAGGAAGGCGTACGCCCAGGTGGCGCGCCAGCTGCCGCGGTCGGGCCTGTTGAAGCCGTGGGCGGCGACCGCGGCGCGGGCGATCAGCGGGAGCAGGATCGCGAGGACCGCGGTGCCGAGCCGGCCGGTGGCGAGGGCCCCGGTGGCGGCGGGCAGGAACGCGTACGCGATGGCGCCCCAGGCGCGCAGGAGCCGGGACTCGACGATCGGGCGGGCCGCGAAGTACGCGGTGAAGCCGGCCAGCGGGACCGAGCAGACGAGCAGCAGGGTCAGCGCGGTGGACGTGGAGCCGAGGAAGAGCGCGGAGAGCGCGGCCAGGACGCCGAGGTAGGGCGGGGCGGTCTGGGTGCCGCCGGTGCCGATGGCGTGCCAGGCGTCGGCGTACCGCGACCAGAGGTCGGAGACGGTGTCGGGGGCGGGCAGCAGGGCGCCGCCGGCCAGCGAGCCGCCCGCGAAGAGGTTGCGGCAGGCGACGAGGGAGACGAGGAGCAGGAGGCCGAAGAGGATCGGGCCGGGCTTGCGGGCGATCTTCTTGAGCCGGGCGAACTGCTCGATCTCCAGGTAGTCGGCGTCGTCGCCGCCGGGTCCCGACTCGACGACGCCGTGGCGGGAGCCGCCCGAGTCGGCCTCGGCGCCGCCGACGTTGGCGGCGAGCTGTTCGACGGCGGCGCGGACGGTCGCGCCGGGCGGCGGGAAGAGCGGGCGGAGCTCGCTCGCCGCGACGGCCGGGTTCTTGCGCCGTTTGCGGGCGGCGAGGATCTTCTCGGGCCGCAGGAGGGTGGCGAGGAGGCCGGTGACCTCGTCGACGGCCTGGCCGGGGACCTTGCCGACGAGTGAGGCGAGGGTGCGGACCAGGGTGCTGAGGACGAGTCGCAGGAGGACGTACGGGAGGGCGCGGCCCGGGGTGTTGGCGAGGAGCGCGTAGACGGCGCCGGCCTTGTCGACGCGGTGCGGGCTGGCGGCCGTGCGCCCGGCGCAGTCGACGGTGCGGCGCTCGCGGGCGGACGCCTCGGCGTGCCGGAGGACGGCGTCGGGGGCGACGAGGACGCGGTGGCCCGCGGAGTGGGCGCGCCAGCACAGGTCGACGTCGTCGCGCATGAGGGGCAGGCGGCGGTCGAAGCCGCCGAGCTCCTCGAAGACGTCGCGGCGGACGAGCATGCCGGCGGTGGAGACGGAGAGGACGGAGCGGACCTGGTCGTGCTGGCCCTGGTCCTGTTCGCGCCGGTCGAGTCCGGTCCAGCGGCGGCCGCTGTGGGCGATGGAGACGCCGACTTCGAGGAGCTGCTTCCGGTCGTACCAGCCGCGCAGCTTGGGGCCGATGACGGCGGCGTACGCGTCGGAGTCGGCGACGCGCAGGAGTTCGGCGAGGGCGCCGGGCTCGGGGGCGCAGTCGTCGTGCAGGAGCCAGAGCCACTGCACCGGTTCGCCGTGCGGGAGTTCGGGGAGGTCGTAGGCGTCGTCGTTCCACGTCCGGCTGACGGGGTCCCAGCCGCTGGGGCGCTTCAGGTACGGCAGGTCCTCGGGTCCCAGGACGGGGGCCGTGCGGGCGGCCTCCTCGACCGCGGTGCCGAAGCCGGTGCGGCGCGCGAGGTGCAGGACGCGGTCGGCGCCGACGGCGTCGGCGACGAGCCGTGCCGAGTCGTCGGCGCTGCCGGTGTCGGCGGCGACGACGTTCTGCACGGGGCGCTCCTGGGCGAGCAGCCCGGCGAGGGCGTCGGGCAGCCAGCGGGCACCGTCGTGGGTGACGAGCACGGCGGTGACGACGTGTCGCGGAAACTCAGGAGTTGAGGACATCGAGCTACGGGCCCTCCGGCCGGGGTCGCCCGCGGGGGGCGTGGGGTGCGTCTCGGACGGAGGCCCACACTAACGGCTGTGCGCGGGGCGGCACGCAGAACGGTCCGCCGCCTGTGGACAGAGCACAGGGGGCGGACCGTTCGTCATGTCCTGGTGTGCGCGCATCCGCGCGCGGGGCCCGGAAGGCTTCGGGAGCCGTTCCGTGACCGGGGGTGAGCCGGTGGCTTGGGGGCCGGGCGCGGCTCAGACGGCGGCCTTCTTCAGGCGGCGGCGCTCGCGCTCGGAGAGGCCGCCCCAGATGCCGAACCGCTCATCGTTCTGCAGGGCGTATTCGAGACACTCGGAGCGGACCTCGCAGGCGAGGCAGACCTTCTTGGCCTCGCGGGTCGAGCCGCCCTTCTCGGGGAAGAAGGACTCGGGATCGGTCTGGGCGCACAGCGCGCGCTCCTGCCAGCCGAGTTCCTCGTCCGCGTCCTCGACCAGCAGTTCCTGGAACAACTCGGTCATGTGCGCCCCTCGTCTGTTCTGTGCGTCCCCGTGATGTGGCCGTTGCCGAACCCGGCCGAACGACACGAGTGAAATTACAAGTTCGTGCTCTGTGCGAGTCAAGCCGAGATCTGCTATTGGGCCCCGTATTCACTCTGCGGAACCAAGCCTATGCGGAAAGTGTTCAAATCACCAAAAAACGTGACACATGCCACCGACCTGGCCGTACCGCACAGGCCCCTCGCAAGAAAGGACGTCCGAGACTTGGATCTTGTTGCGATCCAGCCATGGAAGCGATCCGGATCACATTCCGATCACGGAGAGTGACGAGCGAGCCGAGGCTCGCCGCGCGGGCGCCGCCATGTTTACGGGCACGGTTGATGCGCCATCTCTCCTGGTCCGCACGTGAACAAACCTTTCTCCGCGCACTTTAACCGGATGAGGTGAAACATTACCGCCAAATCGGGCATTGGGTTGACAGTCGGGTCCTCCGCCCGCCACCTTTGGTGGCATGCCAGCGACCACTGCGACCGCCGCGACCCACGCCCGTGGGTTCCGCCGCGCTGTCCAGGTCGACTGTCGCTGTTGTTGTTCCAGCTGTTGATGCCGTAGAGCTCCAGCTTCTTCCCTCCAGCGTCACCCAGCGTCACCTGCGCGTCACTCGCGTCACCCCTCTCCGTGACCCCCCGCTTCTGTTTCTGCTGAGGAACCTCCCCACCCATGAACATGGACAGCGACCTTCAGATCGCCGGCGACATCCTCGAGGTCCCGCACCTCCTCCAGCCCGAGCGCGCCCACCCCGTCACCGTGGCCGAATTCGCCGGGCTCGCGCGCTCCATCGCCGACGACCGCTCCCAGTGGGCCCCGTACGTCGAGTACGACGCCACGACCCGCTGGTACCACCGGCTCCGCACCGGCCCCGGCTACGAGGTGTGGCTGCTCTCCTGGGTGCCGGGCCAGGGCAGCGGGCTCCACGACCACGGCCTCTCCTCCGGCGTCCTGACCGTCCTGGAGGGCGAGTTGACGGAACGTACGGAAAGGGGCGCGCGGACGCTCGACGGCGGCGCGCAGCGCGTGTTCGCGCCGGGGTACGTCCACGAGGTCGTCAACGACTCCCTCGAACCGGCCGTCAGCCTGCACGTCTACTTCCCCGGCCTGACGGACATGCCGATGCACGAGTCGGTCCAGGCGCAGTGCGCATCGGAGCCCGTCGCGGTGGGCTCCCCCGCCCCGGTGGCCCCGGGCGCCCCGGCTGTCGTCGTCGCCTGACAGACTGCTGGACATGCGCATTGTGGTTCTGGCCGGTGGCATCGGTGGTGCCCGCTTCCTTCGCGGCCTCAAGCAGGCCGCGCCGGACGCGGAGATCACGGTCGTCGGCAACACCGGTGACGACATCCATCTCTTCGGGCTGAAGGTCTGCCCCGACCTGGACACGGTGATGTACACCCTCGGCGGTGGCATCAACGAGGAACAGGGCTGGGGCCGCCTCGACGAGTCCTTCACGGTGAAGGAGGAACTCGCGGCGTACGGCGTCGGACCCGAGTGGTTCGGCCTCGGCGACCGCGACTTCGCGACCCACATCGTCCGTACCCAGATGCTCGGCGCGGGCTTCCCGCTGAGCGCCGTCACCGAGGCGCTGTGCGCCCGCTGGCAGCCGGGCGTGCGGCTGCTCCCCATGACCGACGACCGCGTCGAGACGCACGTCGCGATCGAGGTCGACGGCGAGCAGCGGGCCGTGCACTTCCAGGAGTACTGGGTGAAGCTGCGCGCCTCCGTGGACGCGAAGGCCGTCGTGCCGGTCGGCGTGGAGACGGCGAAGCCCGCGCCGGGCGTCCTGGACGCCATCGCCGAGGCGGACGTCATCCTCTTCCCGCCGTCCAACCCCGTGGTGAGCGTCGGGACGATCCTGGCCGTGCCCGGGATCCGCGACGCGATCGTCGCGGCCGGCGCCGCCGGGACACCGGTCGTCGGGCTCTCCCCCATCGTCGGCGACGCGCCCGTGCGGGGCATGGCCGACAAGGTGCTCGCGGCGGTCGGCGTGGAGTCCACGGCGACCGCGGTCGCCGTGCACTACGGCTCCGAACTCGTCGCCGGCTGGCTGGTGGACACCGTGGACGCGGGCGCCGTGGCGGACGTCGAGGCGGCGGGCATCCGCTGCCGTGCGGTGCCGCTGATGATGACGGACGTGGAGGCGACGGCCGCGATGGCGCGTGAGGCGCTGGCGCTCGCCGAGGAGGTACGGGGGTGACGGGCGGCGGCCCGTCCTCGTACGGCTCCTCTGTCGGTGGTTCCGCCGTTGATGGTTCCGCTGTCGGCGGGTCCCTTGCCGGTGGCTCTCCTGTCGGTGGTTCCGCTGTCGGCCGCTCCCCCTCGTACCGGGTGTGGGCGCTTGACGGGCTGCCCGAGGTGGCGGCCGGGGACGATCTGGCCAAGCTCATCGCCTCCGTCTCGCCGGGGCTCGTCGACGGTGACGTCCTCCTCGTCACCTCCAAGATCGTGAGCAAGGCCGAGGGGCGGGTGATCGCCGCCGACGACCGCGAGGAGGCGATCGACGCCGAGACGGTACGGGTGGTGGCGCGGCGCGGCACGCTGCGGATCGTCGAGAACCGGCAGGGCCTCGTCATGGCAGCCGCCGGGGTCGACGCCTCCAACACCCCCTCCGGGACGGTGCTGCTGCTGCCCGAGGACCCCGACGCCTCGGCGCGGCGCATCCGTTCGGGGCTTCGCGACGCGCTCGGCGTCGACGTCGGGGTCGTCGTCACGGACACCTTCGGGCGGCCCTGGCGCAGCGGCCTCACCGATGTCGCGATCGGCGCGGCCGGGGTACGGGTCCTCGACGACCTGCGCGGCGGGACCGACGCGCACGGCAATCCGCTGAGCGCGACCGTGGTCGCCACCGCCGACGAACTCGCCGCCGCCGGCGACCTGGTGAAGGGCAAGGCGAACGGGCTGCCCGTCGCCGTCGTCCGCGGCCTGCCGCACGTGGTGGGCGGGGACGAGGAACCGGGGGCGCGGGCGCTCGTGCGCGGCGCCGCCGACGACATGTTCCGGCTCGGGACGTCGGAGGCCGTACGGGAGGCGGTGACGCTGCGGCGGACCGTACGGGAGTTCACCGACGAGCCGGTCGACCCGGGCGCGGTACGGCGTGCGGTCGCCGCGGCCGTGACGGCGCCCGCCCCGCACCACACCACGCCCTGGCGGTTCGTCCTGCTCGAGTCGCCCGAGTCGCGGGTGCGGCTGCTCGACGCGATGCGGGACGCGTGGATCGCGGACCTGCGGCGGGACGGGAAGTCCGAGGAGTCCGTGGCCAAGCGGGTGCGGCGCGGGGACGTCCTGCGCAACGCGCCCTATCTGGCCGTGCCCTGCCTCGTCATGGACGGCGCCCACCACTACGGCGATCCGCGCCGGGACGCCGCCGAGCGCGAGATGTTCGTGGTCGCGGCGGGCGCGGGCGTACAGAACTTCCTGGTGGCGCTGGCCGGTGAGCGGCTGGGCTCGGCGTGGGTGTCGTCGACGATGTTCTGCCGGAACGTCGTACGGGACGTCCTCGGGCTGCCGGAGGGCTGGGACCCGATGGGCGCGGTGGCGATCGGGCATGCGGCGGTGGCGGCGGGTGCGCGGCCGGCGCGGCGTGCTGCGGAGTTCGTCGAGGTTCGTTGAGGTTCGTCGAACCCTCTTGAGGTTCGTTCAGCCTTTTTGAGGTTCGTTGAGCCTTTTTCAGAGGTGGGCGATCCTGCCCGGAGTCATCCGGGGCGCCCTGCGGGGCGGGACGCGGCCGCTGAGGAGGATCAGGCGGGCCGCGCGGTGGCGTTGGCCCTCGTACGGGGCCAGGAGCTCCAGCATCGCCGCGTCGTCGGTCGTGCGGTCGCCCTTGAGCGCCCAGCCGACGATGCCCGGGAGGTGGAGGTCTCCCGTGGTGACCTCGTCCGGCGCGCCGTTGCTGCGCTGGACCGTCTCCGCGCTCGTCCACGGGCCGATGCCCGGGATCAGTTCCAGCCGTCGGCGGGCCGCCGGCGGGTCCATGTGCGCCGCCTCCTCCAGGCGGGCCGCCGCCCTGGCCGCGCGGACGATCGTGGCCGAGCGTTTGCCGTCGACGTTCGCACGGTGCCACTCCCAGGACGGGATCAGGGCCCAGGTGCGGGCGTCCGGCATCACGTGCATGCCCTCGGGGGCCGGGCCCGGCGCGGGCTCGCCGTACTTCCGTACGAGGAGCCGCCAGGACCGGTAGGCCTCGTCCGCCGTGACCTTCTGCTCCAGGACCGACGGGATCAGGGACTCCAGGACCAGGCCCGTGCGGGTGAGGCGGAGGCCGGGGCGGCGGCGGTGGATGGCGGCGAGGAGTTTGTGGCGGGGGACGAAGGCGGTGGGGTCGTCCTCGGCGCCGGTCAGCGCCGGGAGGCGGTCCAGGAGCCAGGTCGCGCCCGCGCCCCAGGCTTCGGCTTCCGTCGTGCCGTCGCGGACGGCGACGCGGATCGTGCCCGGGCCGGCGGGGGTGCGGCTGGCCCGCCAGACGGAGCCGTCGGGGGTGACGCGGAAGGTGGGGTCGGCGGGGCCGCGGCGGAGGGGGCCGAGGGTGAGGCCGAGGTCCGGGGGCGTGGCCTTGGCCGGACCCTGCGCCGGACCCTGGTCCAGGTCCAGGTCCAGGTCCTGGACCTCGTCCTGGTCCTGGTCCGCCGTGGCGTCCGTTGTGGCGGGTACGGGGACGGCGCCGCCGCGCACCGTCGTGCGGGTGGTGGGGGTGCGGGGTGGGAAGCGGCCGGCCATGGCTACGAGCCTAGCGGGGGCTCCTGCGAGGCGGCCTTGGCCCGGAGGCGTGCGGGTCCTGCCCGGTGCCGTGCGGGTCCTGGGGGCGAACGAGCAGGGAGCGGGCGACGCCCTGGGGGCGTTGTGCCCACCCGTTCCGCCCTGCGGAACGTATGCCCACAACGTGGGTGGCGGCGGCCCCGCCGTGGGCGCAACGTGCCCGGCGCGGGCGCGGAAGCGCGGCGTGGGCGCGCGACGTGGGCGCGGAAGCGCGGCGCGGGCGCGCGGCGCGGGCGCGCGACGTGGGCGCGCGACGTGGGCGCGGAAGCGCGGCGCGGGCGCGCGGCGCGGGCGCGCGACGTGGGCGCGGAAGCGCGGCGCGGGCGTGTGGCGTGGGCGCGGAAGCGCGGCGCGGGCGTGTGGCGTGGGCGCGGAAGCGCGGCGCGGGCGTGTGGGGGCGCGGCGTGGGCGTGTGGGGGCGCGGCGCGGGCGCGGAAGCGCGGCGCGGGCGTGTGGGGGCGCGGCGTGGGCGTGTGGGGGCGCGGCGTGGGCGTGTGGGGGCGCGGCGTGGGCGTGTGGGGGCCGGGCCCGGCGTGGGTGGGGGCGGGGCCACGCCGGGGCGGGTGTGCGTCTACTGGTCCGAGGAGAAGCGGACCGCGTTGGCCGGGAGGGTGGTGTCGCACCAGATGCGGATGCCGTCGCGGAGTTCGTTGTCCGGGCCCACGTGGGCGCCGTCGCCTATGACCGCGCCCGTGAGGACCGTACGCGCTCCGATGCGGGCGCCCGCGCCGACGAGGGAGTCGGTGATCACCGCGCCCGGTTCGATGACCGCGCCCGCCAGGATCGTGGAGCCGGTGATGCGGGCGCCCTCGCCCACCTGCGCGTCCGCGCCGACGACCGTGCCGCCGGTCAGCTTGGCGTCCGGGGCCACGCGGGCCGACGGGAGGACCAGGCGGTCGCCGCAGCGGCCCGGGACGGCCGGGGAGGGAGCGCGGCCGAGGACCAGGTCGGCGGAGCCGCGGACGAAGGCCTGCGGGGTGCCGAGGTCCAGCCAGTACGTCGAGTCGACCATGCCCTGGAGGTGCGCTCCCGAGGAGAGGAGTTCCGGGAACGTCTCGCGTTCCACCGAGACGGGGCGGCCTGCCGGGATCCTGTCGATGACCGAGCGGCGGAAGACGTACGCGCCGGCGTTGATCTGGTCCGTGACGATCTCTTCCGGGGTCTGCGGCTTCTCCAGGAAGGCCGTCACCCGGCCCGTGGCGTCTGTGGGGACCAGGCCGAAGGCGCGAGGGTCCTCCACCCGCGTGAGGTGGAGTGAGACGTCCGCGCCCGAGGACGCGTGGGTGTCCACCAGGGCCCTGATGTCCAGGCCCGTGAGGATGTCGCCGTTGAAGATCAGGACCGGGTCGTCGGGGCCCGATTGGAGGCGCGAGGCGACGTTGCGTATCGCGCCGCCCGTGCCGAGGGGCTCCTCCTCGGTGACGTACTCGATGCTCAGGCCGAGGTCGGAGCCGTCGCCGAAGTGCGGCTCGAAGACCTCTGCCAGGTAGGAGGTGGCGAGCACGATGTGCTCGACGCCGGCGGCGCGGGCGCGGGCCAGCTGATGCGTCAGGAAGGGGACGCCCGCCGCCGGGACCATGGGTTTGGGCGTGTTGACCGTGAGGGGTCGCAGCCTTGTGCCCTTGCCACCGACCAGGAGGATCGCTTCAGTCACCTTGTCGTCTCTGCTTCCTGTTCGGGGCCGGTCCGCCCGCCCGTCTCGGTCTTCCGTGCGATATGACCGGTCAGTTTATGCAGATGGTTGCCCGGCTGACCCCATCAGAGCCTTCCCTGGTACTTCGCCGAGGTCGTCCTGGCCGTGGCGAGCTTGCCGTACAGGCGTGCGCCGGGGCACTCCGTGGCGAATCCGTCACGGTGTCCGGCGATCGTGCGGAGCTTGACCTTCGTGCCCTTCTTGTACAGGTTTCCGCCACCTGAGGTCAGATACGTCGTGCTCGTCGGGTTCACGCCGTGCAGACCCAGCTTCCACGCCGTCAGCTTGGCGACGGCCGTGAGCACGGCGGCCGGCGGATTCGTCTTGCTGTACGTACCGAGGACGGCGACGCCCATGCTGTTCGTGTTGAAGCCGAGCGTGTGCGCGCCCAGGACCGGCTTGGCCACGCCCCCCGCCCGGCCCTCGTAGATGTTCCCGCACTTGTCGACGGCGAAGTTGTAGCCGAAGTCCCGCCATCCGCTGCTCTGGACGTGGTAGCGGTAGATACCGCGCAGGACGGAGGGCGCCTGGCCGCACGTGTAGTTGTTGCCGGTCGCGCTGTGGTGGACGAAGGCCGCCTTGATGCTCTTCGTGTAGACGAAGCCCTTCTCGCGGAGCTTCTCGTCGGCTCCCCAGCCCTTGCGCGTGATGATCTTCGGGCGGGGGCCGATGTACGGCTTCGCCGCGACCGCCGCAATCGGTGCGGCCTGGGGGGCCTGGGCGGCCTGGGGGGCCTTCGGAGGCTGTGCAGGCCTTGCCTCCTTCGGGAAGTGGCGGAACGTCACCTCCGTCGCCTCCTTCGACAGCGCCGGGATCCAGGCCGCGCCGTACGGCGCCAGCTGGGAGTTGACCGCGCTGGCCGCCGCCTCCGCCGCTGTCGGGCCGGCCGGGGCCGCGGCCGTACGGACCCGGGGGGCGGTGCCGGCCCGGTCCGCGCCCGGGTCGACCAGTTCCAGGCGGAGGCCCTCGGGGAGCTGCCCCTCACCCCGTACGCGGATCTCGACGCCGTCCGAGTCGCCCACCCACAGCGGTGCCGTGGAGCCCTTGAGCGCCCGGCCGGCGCCTTCCGCGGTCTCCGGGTCGGCGCCGTGCTCGTCGTTGTGGGTCTCCACGTCCTGCCACTCCGACCAGATCCCGCCGCCGGTGGCCCGGGTGCGGACCTGCACGGTGCCGTGCAGCGCGGCCGTCGGGTCGTCCCAGACGACGCCGACGAGGGAGAACGGTCTGACGTCGCGTCGGGCCAGGCCCCGCTCGCCCGGATCGGAGCCGTCTCCGCCGCCGAAGCCGCGTACGGAATCGCCCAGGGGCTCGAGCGGCAGCGACTGGGTGGAGCCGGGCAGCTGCTCGGGCCCCGGTGGCAGCGCGGCGACCGCCGGTGGCGCCGTGGCCGCCGCGGGTGCGGCGAGGGAGGCCGGCAGGGCGAGCACCGCCGCACAGGTGACGGCGATCGAGGTGGCGAGTGAGGCACGCATGGGCCGATCGTGCGTATCCCCGGGCCGTTCCGCGCGCCGGGAATCCACGCGGAAATTGACGGACCGTCGGGCCGACCGGTGGACGGCGTCACCGGTACGGAGGACCGCGCGCGCCCGCCCGCGTACGCTGTCCGGCGTGAACGCCAGCGACCGCACCCCCGCCGACCTGCTGCGATCCGCGCTCGCCGCGGACCCCGCCCGCCCCTTGGTCACTTTCTACGACGACGCCACCGGTGAGCGCGTGGAATTGTCCGTCGCCACCTTCGCCAATTGGGTGGCCAAGACGGCGAACCTGCTCCAAGGCGAGCTCTCCGCCGGACCGGGCGACCGGCTCGCGCTACTGCTGCCCGCGCACTGGCAGACGGCCGTCTGGCTGCTCGCCTGCTCCTCCGTCGGCGTGGCCGTCGAGGTCGGCGGCGACCCCGCGGACGCCGACGTCGTGGTCGCGGGGCCGGACACCCTCGAGGCGGGTCTCGCCTGTTCCGGTGAGCGGATCGCGCTCTCGCTGGCGCCGCTCGGGCGCCGCTTCCCCGCCCCGCCCGCCGGGTACGCGGACTACGCGGTCGAGGTGCCGAGCCAGGGCGACCGGTTCGCTCCGTTCGTCCCGGTCGACGCGGAGGCTCCCGCTCTCGTCGTCGACGGCACGGAACGGAGCGGCACGCAGCTCGTCGAGCAGGCCCGCGTGGACGCGGCGGCACTCGGCCTCGCCCCCGGCTCCCGGCTGCTCTCCGGCCTCGACTACGACGGCTGGCAGGGGCTCTCGTCCGGTCTGTACGCGCCGCTCGCGGCCGGCGGCTCGGTGGTGCTGTGCAGGAACCTGGGCCAGGTCGCCCCCGAAGCCCTGGAGAAGCGCGTGGAGAGCGAGCGCGTGACGCACACGGTGCTCTGAGCACCCTGGCAAGCGCGCCTGTCCGCCCCCGGGCCGCACGGCGCCCACCCACCCCGGCCCAGCACCCGGTCGACACCCTCCGGCACCAGCCCCCACCGACCATGGCGCCGCCTGACCCGATGAGACCCCCGTTCGGACTAGTGCCGCGCCGAGTCCCCGGGTCCCCGCGCCGACTCCGGTACATGATCGGCCGAGGGGGAGTCGACTCCTTCCGCACAACCATGCGTCGGGTTCGGCCGTCTCCTTCCATGACCGGTGGCCGCCGGGCGCGCCGCCGACGCCTTGAAGGACGGACTGAGACGTGACGGACCGTGCTGGCACGCCCCCCGAACCGGATCCCCCGGCAGCGGAGGACACGGCGCCCGGTGCTCCGGAGCAGCCGCGCAAACGCCACTGGCTGCGGTGGACGGCCCTCGCGATCTCGGTCGTGCTGCTGATCGCGGCCGGGGTCGGCTGGTGGTTCTACCGGAAGCTCGACGGCAACATCACCACGGACACGACGGCCGCCGCCGAGCTGCGGAAGTACGAGAAGGAGCGGCCGACGGCGGGCACCACCGCCGCCCGGAACATCCTGCTCATCGGTTCGGACACCCGGACCGGCGAGGGGAACCGCAAGTACGGCAAGGACAAGGGCACCCAGCGCTCCGACACGACGATCCTGCTGCACCTGTCGGCGGAGAAGTCGAGCGCGACGGCCGTCTCCCTCCCGCGCGACCTGATGGTGACGATCCCGAGCTGCACCAAGCCCGACGGGACCCGCACCCGCGAGCAGTTCGCGCAGTTCAACTGGGCCTTCGAGTTCGGCGGCACGGCGTGCACGATCCGTACCGTCGAGAAGCTGACCGGGATCCGCGTCGACAACCACATGGTGATCGACTTCCGGGGCTTCAAGAAGATGGTCGACGCCGTGGACGGGGTGGAGGTCTGCCTCAAGGAGCCCGTCGACGACGCCGACGCCAAGCTGAAGCTGCCCGCGGGGCGCCAGACGCTCCACGGCGAGCAGGCCCTCGGCTTCGTACGGGCCCGGAAGTCGATCGGCAACGGCAGCGACACGGAACGCATGGACCGCCAGCAGCAGTTCCTCGGCGCCCTCGTCAACAAGGTCCAGAGCGACGGGGTCCTGCTGAACCCGACCAAGCTCTACCCGGTCCTGGACGCGGCCACGAAGGCGATCACGACCGACCCCGGGCTCGACTCGCTGCGGGACCTGTACGACCTGGCGCGCGCGATGCGGGCCATCCCGACCGAGAAGGTGCAGTTCCTCACGGTGCCGCGCCGCCCGTACACGTACGACGCGAATCGGGACGAACTGGTACAGCCGGCGGCGAGTCAACTCTTCCGGCAGCTCCGGGAGGACAAGCCCGTCCTCGTGACCCCGCACACCGAGGAGGAGGGCGGCGAGGGGACCGGCGGGACGGGCGGCGGGGGCCGCGGCGACGGGAAGCCCGACGACGCGGACGCCCCGACGCCCTCCACGACGCCGACCTTCACGGGCCGGAACGCGGCGGAAGGGGTGTGCTCCTGAACACCCCTCGGGGGCGGTGAGTAAAGGGCGCCCCAAGGGGAGGGCAGTGAGGGATGAGGTTTGGGCAAATTGCCCGGTTGTAAGGGGCGTGGAATTTGTCACTGACGTCGCCCCACGCTGAACTGGGCGGATAGTGTGACGCGATCCGGTGCACCCCGACCGTCTGGTCGTCGCACTCACCAAGGATCGAACGACCGAGAGAGCGGCGCCCTTCGGGGGAGGCGCCTCGCGTGGCACCGACGGAGGACTCGAGTAACCGTGGACGCGCACAGCCGTGGACGGGCGGACGAGATCGACCCCGCCGACCAGTGGGTGCTCAACCCGCAGACCGGCAACTACGAACTGCGACTGGACCACTCCGGTGGGCAGCCGCAGCCGCATTCGCCGTCCCGGCCCCGGAGATCGAACCCGGCCACCACCGCCGACAGAGCCGACACCGGCCACGGCGCCACCGCCGGCACCGGCACGGCCACCGAGGTGCCCGTCCCCGGTCAGCGCCGTCGCCGCGTCTCCGAGCAGGGCGGCGGCGGTCAGCCGCCCGCGAGCCGCCGCAAGCGCAAGCAGGGCGCGTCCCGCAAGAAGAAGGTCCTCCTGTGGACCGGCGGCACGATGGCCTTCGTGCTCGTGGGCGGCGCCACCGGCGCGTACATGCTCTACAAGAAGCTCGACGGCAACATCGGCACGGTCGACGTCGGCGACGCGGCGAAGGCGACGCCCGGCATGGACGGGCCGCTCAACATCCTCATCATCGGCAACGACGTCCGGACCGGCGAGGGCAACGAGAGCTACGGGAACAAGACCAACGTCACCGGCCACGCCGACACGACGTTCCTGATCCACGTCGCCGAGGACCGCACCAACGCGACGGCGGTGAGCATCCCCCGGGACCTCAAGATCGAGATCCCGGACTGCCCCACGAAGCAGCCCGACGGCTCGACCAAGGTCATTCCCGGCTCGGTGGGAAGGACCAAGTTCAACGAGTCGTTCGGGGTGAACGGCCGCGACCCCGGCTGCACCATGCGCACCATCACGGAGATGACCGGCATCGGCATCAACCACTTCATGATGGTCGACTTCAACGCGGTCAAGACGCTGTCGACCGCGGTCGGCGGGGTGAAGGTCTGCCTGACCAAGCCCATCCGCGACAAGAGCTCCAAGCTCGACCTCGACGAGGGCGAGCACCGCATCCAGGGCGAGGACGCGCTCGCGTTCCTCCGCAACCGCCACGGCCTCGGCAACGAGAGCGACCTGGACCGCATCAAGATGCAGCAGCAGTTCCTCGCGTCGATGATGCGCCAGCTGAAGGAAGACACGCTGGACAGCCCGACGCAGCTGCTCGACGTCGCGGAGGCGGCGACCGACGCGCTGACGGTCGACAAGGGCATAGGAAGTGCCCTGAAGCTGACCAGCCTCGCCAAGGAGATCGGCAAGGTCGACCTCAAGAACATCAGCTTCATGACCGTGCCGGTCGTCGACAACCCCGACGAGCCGCCGAACAAGCGGGCGACCGTGGTCCTCGACCAGACCAAGGCCCCGCAGGTCTTCAGCATGATCCAGAACGACGTCTCCTTCACCGAGGTGAAGAAGAAGGAGAAGGACGCCAAGAACGCCAAGGCGCAGGCCCAGGCGAAGCTCCTCCAGGGCACGCGCGCGCAGGCCGCCGACGTACGCGTCGACGTCTACAACGGCAGCGGCATCACGGGCGCCGCGCAGTCCACGATCAACTGGCTGCAGAACGACATGGGTGTGAACCGCTCCACCAACAAGAGCAACGCCCCCGACAAGGCGGCGAAGACCACACTCAGCTACGCACCGAACCAGGCCGATCAGGCCCGCAAGCTCGCGGACATGATGGGTCTGGCCGCCACGGCTCTCAAGCCGGGCACTGTGGACGCCGCGGAACGCGAGCCCATGACGCTCGTCCTCGGCTCCGACTTCAAGGGCGCGGGGGTGCCCATCAAGGGTCCGACGAAGGCGCCGGACGTCGACAAGGTAGAAGCCGACAAGAAGGTGTGTGCCGAATGACCTGGAAACACCAGGCCTCGGCGCACGGCTGATTCACGAGGGGACCTGGGGTGGGACAGAACGTGCGTGGGGAGGGAACGCGGGGACGCGTTCCGCGCGCCCGTGAACTGGGCTGGGACGACGAGCTGTACGCGGCGGGGGAGGCGACCGGCGCCGGGGGCGAAGCCGGCAGCGACAGCACCTCCGAGGGTGCCGGATCCTCCGGTACGTCCGCGTCGGCGTCGACCCGGGCCGAGCGGCGGCGCAATGGCAACAGCGGCGGGGGCGGGGCGGGCGCCGGCGGCGACGCCCGGACGAGCCACCGTCGCGGCGGCTCGCGCCGACGGGCCAAGAAGGCCGGCAAGCACAAGGTGCTGCGCTGGGTGGCGATCACCCTGGCCGTACTGATACTCGGGACGGCCGGCGCCGGATACCTGTACTACGAGCACCTCAACAGCAACATCATCAGCGGTGACCGCGCGGGCGGCAGCAGCGGCGTGAAGAAGGCCCCGCCGAACGCGCTCGGCGACACCCCGCTCAACATCCTCCTCATAGGCTCCGACAGTCGCGAGGACGAGAAGAACATCGCCCTGGGCGGCGGCCGGAACGACAAGGACCGCAAGCCGCTCGCCGACGTGCAGATGCTGCTCCACGTCTCGGCGGACCGCGAGAACGCCTCGCTCATCTCCATCCCGCGCGACACGGTCGTCAAGATCCCGGAGTGCAAGGACGAGAACGGCACTCCCTACGCCGCCACCACGAACCGGCCCATCAACGAGTCGCTCCAGCGCGGCGGCCCCGGCTGCACCCTCACCACCTGGGAGAGCCTCACCGGGGTCTACATCGACCACTGGCTGATGGTCGACTTCGCCGGTGTCGTGGCCATGGCGGACGAGGTCGGCGGCGTCCCCGTCTGCGTCAAGACGGGTGTGCACGACAAGTCGACCCGTCAGGTGAAGGGCGGCTCCGGCCTGAAGCTGCCGGAGGGCACCACCGAGGTCCAGGGCGAGCAGGCGCTCCAGTGGCTGCGTACCCGGCACGCCTTCGGCAGCGACCAGAACCGCGCCAAGGCCCAGCACATGTACATGAACGGCATGATGAAGAAGCTCCAGGAGCAGAACGCCTGGACCGACACGGGGCGGCTGACGGGCCTGGCCGAGACCGCCACCAAGTCCCTCAAGGTCTCGCAGGACCTCGACACCGTGAAGAAGCTCTTCGATCTGTCGATGCAGCTCAAGAACGTGAAGATCGACCGCCTGACGACGGCGACCGTCCCCACGGACCCCTATCCGCAGCGGCCGAAGGAGTGGCTCCAGCTGCGGCCTTCCTCCGCCGACAAGATGTGGGCGATGCTCCGTGACGACGTCGCCTACGACAAGAACGGCGACAAGTCCGGCACCAAGGCGAAGCCGAAGGCCACCGCCTCGCCCAAGCCCAAGACCCCGGCCGAGGACCCCGGTTCCTTCCCGGTGACCGTCGTCAACGGCACCGACGGCGCCGACGAGCCGGCCGTCGAGGGCCGGGCCGGCGCCATGGCCGAGGCCCTGCAGGCCAAGGGCTTCACCCAGGCCGACTCCTCCCAGGAGGGCGGCGGCCGCAAGGACACCGTGGTCACCTACCCCAAGGCGGACGGCGACCAGGGCAAGGCGAACGCGCTCTCCGTGACGAAGGCGCTCGGGCTGCCCGACTCGGCCGTCCGGGCCGACGCCGAGGCGAAGGGCATCACCCTGGTCGTCGGCGCGGACTGGCGCGAGGGCACCACGTACAAGAAGCCGACGCAGGTCGCCGGTGACCTGCCGGACGGCGCCGACGACAAGGCGGAGTGCATGGACATCTACTCGGTCTATCGGTGGGACGGGAAGAGCTGATCCCCCCTCCCACTCGCACATGACCGACGGCCGGGCCCCTGGAGGGACCCGGCCGTCAGTCGTGTGTGCGATCCGATTCGGTCAGACCGACTCGGACTCGCCCGCCTTCACCGCCGGGCGGCGGCTCGCGATGACCTTCCGGGCCAGCGAGCGCGGGCTCGTCAGGAAGCCGTACCCCCACGACATGTGCATCGTCGCGAGCGCCACCGGGATCTGCAGGCGGGCCTTCAGCGGCAGGCCCTTGCCCGCCGGGACCGAGCCCGCCGCGATGGCGGCGAGGTAGCCCGCCGGGATCACGAAGCCGAGCGGGGTGAGCGTCGCGCCCACCACGAGGCCCGCGGCGATGGCGCAGACGGCGGTCGGCGGCGCCAGGTAGCGGAGGTTGATGGAGCCCTGGTGGTAGCGGGCCACCACGTGGCGCCAGCGGCCGTAGTTCTTGTACTGGGTCGCGAGGGCCTTCACGGAGGGCCGCGGGCGGTACTGGACGCGCAGCTCCGGCGAGAACCAGATGAGGCCGCCGGCCTCGCGGATGCGGAAGTTCAGCTCCCAGTCCTGGGCGCGGATGAACTCCACGTTGTACCCGCCCTGCTGCTCCAGGGCCTCGCGCCGGAAGACGCCCAGGTACACGGTCTCCGCCGGGCCGGCCTCGCCGCCCGTGTGGAAGGCCGCGTTGCCCACGCCGATCTTCGAGGTCATCGCGGCGGCGACCGCGTCCTCCCAGGCGTTCTCGCCCTCGGCGTGCATGACACCGCCGACGTTCTGCGCGCCGGTCTCCTCCAGGAGCCGGACGGCGGTGGCGATGTAGTTCGGCGAGAGCATGCCGTGGCCGTCGACGCGCACCACGATCGGGTGACGGGAGGCCTTGATCGCGGCATTGAGCGCGGCGGGGGTGCGGCCCGTGGGGTTCGGCACGGTCTGGACGCGGGGGTCTTCGCGTACGAGCTCGGCGGCGATCTCGTCCGTACGGTCCGTGGACGGGCCGAGGGCGATCACCACCTCCATCTCGCCGTCGTACTCCTGCTCCAGGATGTGACGAACCGAGGTGCGCAGATACCGCTCCTCGTTGAGGACCGGCATGATCACGGAGACGGGGGGCGTGGCGTTCATTGCCCGCCACGTTACCGCGAACGGGGGACACCGGTGCGCGCCGCATGGGTGGTGCACCCTTGCGCTGATCGTATGGGCCTACCGTGCTCACGGTTCCCCTTGTCCCACCGCGGAGGTGTCCGTCCGTGCCCACGCCGCCCCCCGCGCCCCGTCGCCGGCCCGTCCACCGGCCGCCCGTACCGGTCCGTCGGCGGCGACCGCGGCGCCCCCGGTGGGGGATGCGGATGGCGACCGCGCTGTCCGTGGTGGTCCTCGCGGCGGGCGGGATCGGGCACGCGGTGGTGACCGGCCTCGACACCGGGATCACCCGGGTCGACCCGTTCAAGGACATGAAGAACCGGCCGCAGGCCGGGCACGGGATGAACGTCCTCGTCGTCGGCACCGACGGGCGGGACCGGATCACCCCGGAGGAGAAGGAGAAGTACCGGCTCGGCGGCGCGCCCTGCCACTGCACCGACACCGTGATGCTCGTGCACATCTCGGAGGACCGGGAGCGGGCGAGCGTCGTCAGCCTGCCCCGGGACTCGTACGCCGAGATGCCCGAGCACACCGATCTGACCAGCGGCAAGAAGCACCAGTCCCATCCCGTGAAGCTGAACGCCGCCTACGCGGAGGGCGGGCCCGGGCTGACCGTCCGGACCGTCGAGTCGATGACCGGCGTCAAGATCGACCACTACCTGGAGGTCGACTTCACCAGCTTCATGCGGACCGTGGACGCGATCGGCGGGGTGCAGATCTGTACGACCAGGGCCGTCAAGGACTCCTACACGGGACTTGATCTCCCGGCCGGCACCCATGAGCTCGACGGCGGGCAGGCCCTCCAGTACGTCCGGTCCCGGCACATCGACGGGGCCGCCGACATCGGGCGCATGCAGCGGCAGCAGAAGTTCCTGGCGGCGCTGATCGACCGGGCGACGAGCGGCGGGGTGCTGCTGAACCCGGTGCGGTTCCGTGAGATGGCCACGACGATGCTGAGCTCGGTCCGGGCGGACGAGGACTTCGGTACGGATCAGCTGCTGGCGCTCGCCAAGGCGATGCGGGGCTTCACGCCGGCGTCGTCGGAGTTCGTGTCCGTGCCGATCGGCGACATGAGCTTCCCGGTCAAGGGAATCGGGTCGACGGTGAAGTGGGACGCGGCGAAGGCGCAGAAGCTGTTCCAGGCGCTGCGGGAGGACCGGCCGCTGGCGCCGGCGACCGCCGCGCAGAAGGCGGCTTCCTCCGGGAAGGGCGCCGCCCCGAAGTCGGTCGTCGTGGACGTGCCGCCGCGCACGATCCGGGTGCAGGTCTACAACGGGACCCGGACGGACGGGCTCGGCCGGAAGGTGGACGACGCGCTGCGCGGCACGGGCTTCGACACGACCCGGACGCCGATGACCGGGGCCGGGCAGGAGCGGGCGCGGACGCTCGTGGAGTACGACCCGCGCTGGGACCGCTCGGCGAAGACCCTCGCGGCGGCGCTGCCGGGGGCGGAGCTGCGGGCGGTGGCGGGGCGGGGCGGGACGCTGCGGGTGACGGTGGGCGCGGACTACCGGGGGGTCACGGGGGTCCGGGCGGAGGATGCGGGGCGGGGTGGGCCGTTCGAGGCGGTGACCGGGGACCAGGTGGTGTGCCCGTAGGCGGGTACGGGCACGGACCTGGGCCGGGTCAGTCCTCGTAGCCCTCGGCGGCCCGGCGCTCGCGGAGCTCCTTGATGGCCTGGCGGCGGGCCAGCCGGTGGGTGCGGCGGATCTGGGCCTCCTGGTGGCGGCGCTTGTCCTGCTCCGTCTCCGGGACGACCTGCGGGACGCGCCGCGGCTTGCCGTCCGCGTCGACGGCGGCGAAGACCAGATAGGCCGAGCCGACCTGGGTGGCGGGCGTGGACTCGTTCCAGCGCTCGGCCATGACCCGTACGCCGACCTCCATGGAGGACCGGCCGGTCCAGTTGACCTGGGCCTTCACATGGAGCAGGTCCCCGACCCGCACCGGCTCCAGGAAGACCATCTCGTCCATCGAGGCGGTGACCGCCGGGCCGCCCGAGTGCCGGCCCGCGACGGCGCCCGCCGCGTCGTCCACCAGCTTCATGATCACGCCGCCGTGCACCGTACCGAGGAGGTTGGTGTCGTGGCTGGTCATGATGTGGCTGAGAGTGGTGCGGGAGGCCGAGGTGGGCTTGCCGGGGATATCGCCCTGATCTGTCATGCCCTCCACCTTATGCGGGGTCCCGGTGCCGTCCCCGTGGGGTCCGCTTTGCATCAGCTTGGCAACAGGGCCGGTCCGATATTCCACCCGGCCTGTCCAGGGGATTCCCCCGCCCGGCACACTGGTCCGCATGAATGACTGGCCCCATGACGGCGGACACGGCCGTGGCAACGCGAACTCCCAGCCCGAGGGACCTCGCCGGATGAGCCATGTGCAGCGTCCGCAGGTCCCGCAGCAGCCCCCCTACGGTCAGCAGCAGCAGCCGTACGGGCAGCAGCCCCGTGACGGCGGCCAGGGCTACAACCCGAACTACACGCAGGCCCAGGGCTCGGGCTACGACTCCGGTTACAACACCGGCCAGGTCTACGGCGGCCCGCAGCAGGGCGGCGGCGCCCAGGGCGGCGGCGGAGGACCCGTACCCCCGCAGTACGCGCCGAGGCCCGGTGGCGGTCCCGCCCCGGACTGGCGCAAGCGCGCCAAGATCGGCTCGATCGTGCTGGTCGTCGGCGTCCTCGCCTGGGGCATCGGCACGTACGCCTGGGCGAGCTCCCAGATGCGCAACGAGGTCGACCTCTCCAAGGTCATCGAGCGGCCGTCGGAGGGCGACTGCACGACGTACCTGATCGTCGGCTCGGACAGCCGTGAGGGCATGTCCGCCGAGGAGAAGAAGAAGCTGCACACCGGCTCCGCCGCGGGCAAGCGGACCGACTCGATGATGATCCTCGCGGCCTGCTCCAGCGGGAACACGATGGTCTCGCTCCCCCGCGACTCGTGGGTGACGATCCCCTCCTTCGTCGGCTCCGAGTCGGGCAAGCAGTTCGCGGCCCGGGGCGGTTCCAAACTGAACGCGGCGTACGCGATGGACGGGCCCGAGCTGCTCGTGCGGACCGTCGAGTTCAACACCGGCCTGCGCATCGACCACTACGCGGAGATCGGCTTCGCCGGCTTCGCGAACATCGTGGACGCGCTCGGCGGTGTGGACCTCACCATCGAGAAGGGCTTCAAGGACAAGAAGTCCGGGGCCGACTTCCAGGCCGGCGAGCAGACCCTCAACGGCGAGCAGGCCCTGGCGTTCGTCCGGACCCGGTACGCCTTCGCCGAGTCGGACCTCGCACGGACGAAGAACCAGCAGAAGTTCCTCTCCGCCCTGGCCAACGAGGCGGCGACGCCGGGCACGATCCTCAACCCGTTCGCGCTGTACCCGACGCTGGGCGCCGGTCTGGACACGCTGATCGTGGACAAGGACATGTCGCTGTACGACCTCGGGAAGATGTTCTTCGCGATGAAGGGCATCAGCGGCGGCGACGGCAAGTCCATGAACATGCCGATCGCGGGCAGCGCGCCGCAGGGTTCCCTCAAGTGGGACATGCCGAAGGTGAAGCAGCTGGTCGAGCAGATCCGGAACGACGAGAAGGTCACCGTCGAGTCGAAGTGACCCTCTGATGTACGAGAAGGGCGCCCTCCCCGGCCGGGGGGGCGCCCTTTCGCCTGTCCTACGGGAGGTTGCGGGCCATGACGATGCGCTGGACCTGGTTGGTGCCTTCGTAGATCTGGGTGATCTTGGCGTCGCGCATCATGCGCTCGACGGGGTAGTCGCGGGTGTAGCCGTAGCCGCCGAGGAGCTGGACGGCGTCGATGGTGACCTCCATGGCGACGTCGGAGGCGAAGCACTTGGCCGCGGCGCCGAAGAAGGTGAGGTCTTCCTTGTCGCCGCCGGCGGAGACGCGCTCGCTCTTGGCGGCGGCGGCGTAGGTGAGCTGGCGGGCGGCTTCGAGCTTCATGGCCATGTCGGCGAGCATGAACTGGATGCCCTGGAAGTCGGCGATGGGCTTGCCGAACTGCTTGCGTTCCTTGACGTAGCCCTTGGCGTAGTCGAGGGCGCCCTGGGCGATGCCGATGGCCTGGGCGGCGATGGTGACGCGGGTGTGGTCGAGGGTCTTCATCGCGGTGGCGAAGCCGGTGCCCTCGTCGCCGATCATCCGGTCCGCGGGGATGCGGACGTTGTCGAGGTAGACCTCGCGGGTCGGGGAGCCCTTGATGCCGAGCTTCTTCTCCGGGGCTCCGAAGGACACGCCCTCGTCGGACTTCTCCACGACGAAGGCGCTGATGCCCTTGGAGCGCTTGTCCGGGTCGGTGACGGCCATCACCGTGTAGTACTCCGACTCGCCGGCGTTGGTGATCCACCGCTTCACGCCGTTGAGGATCCAGAAGTCGCCGTCGCGGACCGCGCGGGTCTTCATCCCGGCCGCGTCCGAGCCCGCGTCGGGCTCCGAGAGGGCGTAGGAGAACATTGCGTCGCCCTTGGCCAGCGGGCCCAGGTACTTCGCCTTCAGCTCCTCCGAACCGGACAGGATCACCGGCAGCGAGCCCAGCTTGTTCACCGCCGGGATCAGCGACGAGGAGCCGCACACCCGCGCGACCTCCTCGATCACGATCACCGTCGCCAGCGCGTCCGCGCCCGCGCCGCCGTACGCCTCGGGGACGTGCACGGCGTGCAGGTCGCTGGCGACCAGCGCGTCCAGCGCCTCCTGCGGGAACCGGCCCTCCTCGTCCACCGCGGCCGCGAACGGCGCGATCTTCGCCTCCGCCAGCGCACGCACCGACTCCCGGAGCATGTCGTGCTCCTCGGAGGGCCGATACAGGTCGAAATCAGTCGAACCCGCCACGTTCACTCACTCCCACGCTTGCTAACTACCGTTAAGTAACCCAAAGGGTAGGGCGTGGCCCGGCGCCGGGCCAGGGCACGACTATGCTCGGGCAGGCATTCCGCCCGACGTCACTGGAGTACCGCATGGCCCTCAAGATCACTGTGATCGGCACCGGCTACCTCGGCGCCACCCATGCCGCGGCCATGGCGGAACTGGGATTCGAGGTGCTCGGCCTGGACGTGGTCCCCGAGAAGATCGAGCTGCTGTCCTCCGGGCGCGTCCCGATGTACGAGCCGGGGCTCGAGGACCTCCTCGCGAAGCACGTGGCCGGTATCGAGGGGTCGAGCGGCCGGCTGCGGTTCACCACCTCCTGGGAGGAGGTCGGCGCCTTCGGCGACGTGCACTTCGTCTGCGTGAACACCCCGCAGAAGCACGGCGAGTACGCCTGCGACATGAGCTACGTCGACGCCGCCTTCACCTCCCTCGCCGCGGTCGTCCGCGAAGGGGCCCTGGTCGTCGGCAAGTCGACCGTGCCGGTCGGCTCGGCGGAGCGGCTCGCGGGCCTGCTGCCCGAGGGCGTCGACCTCGCCTGGAACCCGGAGTTCCTGCGGGAGGGCTTCGCCGTGCAGGACACCCTGCGCCCGGACCGGATCGTGGTCGGCGTGCAGGACGCCGGCGGGCGGGCCGAGAAGACGCTGCGCGAGGTGTACGCGGTGCCGACCGGCCAGGGTTCGCCGTTCGTGGTGACCGACTTCCCGACGGCCGAGCTCGTGAAGACGGCCGCGAACTCCTTCCTCGCCACCAAGATCTCCTTCATCAACGCGATGGCGGAGGTGTGCGAGGCCGCGGGCGGCGACGTCGTGAAGCTGGCGGAGGCCATCGGCCACGACGACCGGATCGGGGCCAAGTTCCTGCGGGCCGGGGTCGGCTTCGGCGGCGGCTGCCTGCCCAAGGACATCCGGGCCTTCATGGCCCGCGCGGGCGAGCTGGGCGTCGACCAGGCGCTGACCTTCCTGCGCGAGATCGACTCGATCAACATGCGGCGGCGCGGCCAGATGGTGGAGATGGCGCGGGAGGTCCTCGGCGGGAGCTCCTTCCTGGGCGCCCGGGTGGCCGTGCTCGGCGCGACCTTCAAGCCGGACTCGGACGACGTCCGCGACTCCCCCGCGCTGAACGTGGCAGGTCAGATACACCTCCAGGGCGGCCAGGTCACCGTCTACGACCCGAAGGGCATGGAGAACGCGCGCCGCCTCTTCCCGACCCTGGGGTACGCCGACACGGCCCTGGACGCGGTGCGCGGGGCGGACGTGGTGCTGCACCTGACCGAGTGGCGGGAGTTCCGCGAGCTCGACCCGGCGGAGCTCGCCGCTGTCGTCTCGTCGCCGGTGATCCTCGACGGCCGCAACGCGCTGGACTCGGAGCGCTGGCGGGCGGCGGGCTGGACGTACCGGGCGATGGGCCGCCCGCGCGCCTGAGACGACGCAAGGAGAGGGGGAGGGGCGCCGGTCGGCGCCCCTCCCCCTCTTGTGCGGTCGGGCCGCTTCGTACCGTCAGGCCGCGGCCGGGCGGATCCGGTTCGTCCGCGCCAGGAACTCCGTCTCGCGCAGCGCCCGGGTGACGTTGGCGTGGGCGAGGCCGACCAGGTCCTGGGCGGGCCAGCCCCGGCGCAGGAGCTCCGCGAAGAGCGGGACGTAGCCGCGGGCCGGGGCGGTGGTGTGCGAGACGCCCGTGGAGCGCGGGCCCGCCTCCGTACGCACCCGGTCGAGGAGGTCGGCGTCGGCGGCCGGGTCGTCCGTGACCGTGACCATGCAGACGGCGCCGTTCTCGCCGAGGAGCCGCAGCACGTCGTCCGGCAGGCCCTCCGGGGCCGCCCTGGTCAGCAGGGCCGGGGCCCGGGTGACCGCGAGGGCGCGGCGGACCGTGTCCTGGTCGGCGCCGGAGAGGTCCACGGCCAGACCGAGGCGGTTCATCTCCCGTACGGCCTCGCGGGCGAAGCGGTCGAAACGGGTGAGGTTCACGGCCCGGACGCCCAGGGCGTGGTAGGCCCGCAGGGTGGCCGCGGAGCCGCCGAGCGCGGGCCAGCTGACCGGGCCGAGCAGGGCGGCGACCCGGCCGCAGTTCCCGGCGTGGGCCATCTCGGACGTGGTGTACACGAGCCGCAGGTCCTCGGGACAGGCGGCGACGAGGGCGCGGATCGCGTCGATCCGCCGCAGCGTGCCGATGACGCCCTCGTCGGCCTCCACGTGCAGGGACCAGAACTGCGCTCCGGCCTCCGCCGCGCGGACGGGCGGGAGGTCCTCCGGGTCGAGGGACCGGGGCAGCTCGGTGTGGCCCTCGGCGACGGGCTGGGCGGCCAGGATGGCGCGGGCCCGGGCCGTTTCGTCGAGCGGCGGTGGTGGATCGGGGGGATCGAGCGCGCCGACGGCGGCGGGGGCGGCAGAGAAGGGGGAATGGTCGTCGAGATCTGCCATGGTGCTACTCCGAACTCGGTGATGCAGTACTGCCCCGCCCAAAGCGGCGGGGCAGTACCGTCCACCGTGCCACCGGCCCCGGGGCGGGGCGCGGCGGAGTGGACCGTCCGGGTGACGACCCGGTTACGCGGTGTCGCCGTCGAGGGAGTCGATCGTCGCGTTCGACGGGGACGTGCGGGAGCGGAGGTCCTGGGAGACCGTTTCCGCGTCGCGGAGGACGCGGACCGCGTTGGACCAGGTCAGCTTGGTGAGGTCCGGGTGCGACCAGCCGCGGTGCAGGAGCTCCGCGATCAGGTTCGGGTAGCCCGCGACGTCGTCGAGTCCGGCCGGGGTGAAGGCCGTGCCGTCGTAGTCGCCGCCGATGCCGATGTGGTCGATGCCGGCGGCCTCGCGCATGTGGTCGAGGTGGTCGGCGACCGTGGCGACGGTGGCGATCGGGCGCGGGTTCTCCGCCTCGAAGGCGCGGTGCAGCTTCATCGCCGCGGCGGTGGTGTCGAGGTGGTCGAAGCCGTGCGACCGGAGGTTGTCGTCCGCCCGCGCGGTCCACTCGACGGCCGCGGGGAGGATGAACTTCGGCACGAAGGTGGCCATCGCGACGCCGCCGTTGGCGGGCAGCCGCTCCAGGACGTCGTCCGGGATGTTCCTCGGGTGGTCGCAGACCGCCCGGGCCGAGGAGTGCGAGAAGATCACCGGCGCGGTCGAGGTGTCGAGCGCGTCCCGCATGGTGGTGGCGGCGACGTGCGAGAGGTCGACGAGCATGCCGGAGCGGTTCATCTCGCGGACGACCTGCCGGCCGAAGGCGGAGAGCCCGCCGACGCCCGGCGCGTCGGTCGCCGAGTCCGCCCAGTCGTTGTTGTCGTTGTGCGTGAGCGTCATGTAGCGGACGCCCAGGGCGTGCAACGCGCGCAGGGTCGCGAGGGAGTTGTTGATCGAGTGGCCGCCCTCGGCGCCCTTGAGCGAGGCGATACGGCCCTCCTTGCGGGCCGCCTCCATGCCGTCCGCCGTCAGGGCCGGGGCGAGGTCGCCCGCGTACCGCTCCAGGAGCTGGTCGACGATGTCGATCTGCTCCAGGGTCGCGCTGACCGCGTCGTCCCCGGCCAGCCGGCAGGGCACGTAGACCGACCAGAACTGGGCGCCGACGCCGCCGGCCCGCATCCTGGCGAGGTCGGTGTGGAGCGCGCCGGTCTGGTCCGCGCCGATGTCCATGCGGTCCAGGTCGTAGCGGACGTGCTCGCGCAGTGCCCACGGGAGGTCGTTGTGGCCGTCGACGACGGGGTGGCCCGCGAGCAGTTCGCGGGCCTCGGCGAGGCGGGAGGCCGCGCCGCCTGAGGCCCTGTCCCCCGCGCTCACTTGCCGAAGCCGAACGAGTCCGCGCCCTCGACCTTGGCCCGCAGGCGCTTGCCCTTCTCCGTGGCCTGGTCGTTGAGCTCCTGGAGGAACTCGTTCATCCGGGTGAGGAGTTCGGGGTCGTGCGCGGCGAGCATGCGGGCCGCGAGCAGGCCCGCGTTGCGCGCGCCGGCGACGGAGACCGTCGCGACGGGGACGCCGGCCGGCATCTGCACGATGGAGAGCAGCGAGTCCATGCCGTCGAGGTACTTCAGCGGCACCGGCACGCCGATGACCGGGAGCGGGGTGACGGAGGCGAGCATGCCGGGCAGGTGGGCGGCGCCGCCCGCGCCCGCGATGATCGCCTTGAGCCCGCGGCCCGCGGCCTCCTCGCCGTACGCGATCATCTCGCGCGGCATCCGGTGCGCGGAGAGGACGTTGACCTCGTACGCGATCTCGAACTCGTCCAGGGCCTGGGCGGCGGCCTCCATGACGGACCAGTCGGAGTCGGATCCCATGGCGATGCCGACGACGGGGGCGGTGCTGATGCTGCTCACTCGGTGATCGTTCCTCGCAGATAGCCGGCGGCGTGACGGGCGCGCTCCAGCACCTCGTCCAGGTCGTCGCCGTAGGTGTTGACGTGTCCCACCTTGCGGCCGGGCTTCACGTCCTTGCCGTACATGTGGATCTTGAGCTGCGGGTCCCTGGCCATGCAGTGCAGGTACGCGGAGTACATGTCCGGGTAGTCGCCGCCCAGGACATTGCACATCACGGTCCAGCGGGCGCGCGGCCGCGGATCGCCGAGAGGGAGGTCGAGAACCGCCCGGACGTGGTTGGCGAACTGCGAGGTGATCGCGCCGTCCTGGGTCCAGTGACCGGAGTTGTGCGGGCGCATCGCCAGTTCGTTGACGAGGATGCGGCCGTCCGTGGTCTGGAAGAGCTCGACGGCGAGGTGGCCGACGACCCCCAGCTCCTTGGCGATGCGGAGGGCGAGCTCCTGGGCCTGGCCCGCGAGCTCGTCGTCGAGGTCCGGCGCCGGGGCGATCACGGTGTCGCAGACGCCGTCGACCTGGCGGGACTCGACGACCGGGTAGGCCACGGCCTGGCCGTGCGGGGAGCGGACGATGTTCGCCGCGAGCTCGCGTACGAAGTCGACCTTCTCCTCGGCGAGCACCGGGACGCCCGCGAGGAACGGGTCGCGGGCCTCCGCCTCCGTACGCACGAACCAGACGCCCTTGCCGTCGTAGCCGCCGCGCACGGTCTTGAGGATGATCGGGAAGCCCCCGACCTCGGCCGCGAAGGCCACCGCGTCCGCCGCGTCCGCGACGATGCGGTGGCGCGGGCTGGGCGCGCCGATCTCGTCGAGCCTGGCGCGCATCACCCCCTTGTCCTGGGCGTGCACCAACGCGTCGGGCCCCGGGCGGACGGGGATGCCGTCCGCCTCCAGGGCCCGCAGGTGCTCCGTGGGGACGTGCTCGTGATCGAAGGTGATCACGTCACATCCGCGCGCGAAGTCACGCAGCGTGTCCAGGTCGCGATAGTCGCCGATGACGACGTCGCTGACCACCTGGGCCGCCGAGTCCTGCGGGGTGTCACTGAGGAGCTTGAACTTGATGCCGAGGGGGATGCCCGCCTCGTGGGTCATACGGGCGAGCTGTCCGCCACCGACCATGCCGACTACCGGGAACGTCACTCTCTTAGGGTATCCGCACCACCGGGGAACACTCGTCCGCCTGTGGTTTGTCACAAGGACAGCGCAGGTGGGACCCGGCTTTCCCCGTGGTTTACGAGGTACCCGGGCGGGTGACAGGGGGGCTGGTTAGCATGGTTGGGTTGACGTCGCCCGGACGTCACCCGGACGGACGGGACAGAGCCATCACCATGAGTGAACCCGGCGCGCTGCGCATGCGACTCAACGGGCTCTTCCGTGAGGTCGCCAAGTTCGGGGCAGTGGGGGCTGTCGGTGTCCTGGTCGACCTCGGGGTGTTCAACCTCGTACGCCACTTCACGGATCTCCCGGTCGTGCGCGCGAGCATCATCGCCACCCTGGTCGCGATCGCCTTCAACTACGTGGGGTTCCGTTACTTCACGTACCGCGACCGGGACAAGAGCAGCCGCACCAAGGAGATGTCGCTCTTCCTCGTCTTCAGCCTGATCGGTCTGGTGATCCAGAACGGTCTGCTGTTCGCGGCGACGTACGGCTTCGGCTGGGACGGCCCGCTGGCGAGCAACTTCTTCAAGTTCTTCGGCATCGGCGTCGCGACCCTGTTCCGCTTCTGGTCGTACCGCACCTGGGTGTTCCGCGCGCTGCCCGCGAAGGAAGCCGTGCAGGCCGCCGAATCGTTCCTTGAGCAGCCCCCGCGCCAGGCGGCCCGCCGCCAGCCCGACCGCGTCTGACCTGCTCTTCCGTCGTACCTGACCGCCCCGTACCGAGCTACCGTACGGGGCGGTCGCGCGTCTCGTCCGAGACGCTCCTGACCTCCCGGCTCAGGAAGAGCGCGAAGATCGGCGGGTGCTCCTTGAGCAGTTCCAGGCGCCCGCCGTCCGCCTCCGCCAGGTCGCGGGCGACGGCCAGGCCGATGCCCGTGGAGCTGCGACCGCTCACCGCCCGCTCGAAGATCCGCGCGCCGAGGTCGGACGGGACGCCCGGCCCCTCGTCCGTGACCTCGATCACCGACTGGTTGCCGGTGACCCGGGTCCGTACGGCGACGGTGCCGCCGCCGTGCATGAGCGAGTTCTCGATCAGCGCCGCGAGGACCTGGGCGACCGCGCCCGGGGTGCCGACGGCCCGCATCCCCTGCTTGCCCGAGTGCACGATGGCCCGCCCCGCGCTGCGGTAGGCCGACCGCCATTCCTCCAGCTGCTGCTTGACGACCTCGTCGAGGTCGAAGGCGACGGCGGAGCCCGTGCGGGGGTCCCGGGAGTTGGTCAGGAGCCGTTCGACGACGTCGGTGAGCCGCTCGACCTGGGTGAGCGCGATCGTCGCCTCCTCCTTGACCGTGTCCAGGTCGTCGGCGAGGGCGACCTCCTCCAGGCGCATGGAAAGGGCCGTGAGGGGCGTACGGAGCTGGTGCGAGGCGTCGGCGGCGAGCCGGCGCTCGGCGGTCAGCATCCGGGCGATGCGCTCGGCGGAGGCGTCGAGGACGTCCGCGACCCGGTCGAGCTCGGGCACCCCGTACCGCTTGTGCCGGGGCCGGGGGTCGCCGGAGCCGAGGCGCTCGGCGGTCTCCGCCAGGTCGGTCAGCGGGGACGCCAGCTTGTCGGCCTGGCGGATGGCGAGGAGGACGGCGGCGATCACGGCGAGCAGCGCCACCGCGCTGATGATCAGGAGCGTGCGGCCGACCTCGGCGGTGACCGTGGAACGGGACTCCTCGACGACCACGGTCTCGCCGCGCTCGCCCTCGGCGAGGCCACGGATGACGTCACCGTCGGGGCGGGTGCCGATCTCGATGGTGTCGCGGCCGGGGATGCGGATCTGCGCGTACCGCTTGGCGCCGCTCTGCTCGGCCAGGATGTCCGGGTTGACCGGCTCGCCGCCGATGAGCCGGCTGTCGACGATGGAGACGATCCGCAGCGCCTCCGAGTCCACGCTCTCCTGCGCGCTGCTGGAGATCGTGCGGGTCTCGACGATGACGAGGGAGACGCCGAAGACGGCGATGACGACGAGCACCACGGCGAGCGTGGAGTTGATCAGACGGCGGCGCAAGACGCTTTCCTAGCTCTTTTCGAAGCGGAAGCCGACTCCGCGCACGGTGGCGATGTAGCGCGGGTTGGCGGCGTCGTCGCCGAGCTTCTTGCGGAGCCAGGAGATGTGCATGTCGAGGGTCTTGGTGGAGGACCACCAGGTGGTGTCCCAGACCTCGCGCATCAGCTGGTCGCGGGTGACGACCCGGCCGGCGTCCCGGACCAGGACCCGGAGCAGGTCGAACTCCTTGGCCGTGAGCTGGAGCTCCTCGTCGCCCATCCAGGCGCGGTGCGACTCGACGTCGATCCGTACGCCGTGGGTCGAGGGGGCGACGACGGGCTCGCTGGAGCCGCGCCGGAGCAGGGCCCGGACCCGGGCGAGGAGCTCGGCGAGGCGGAAGGGCTTGGTGACGTAGTCGTCGGCGCCCGCGTCGAGCCCGACGACGGTGTCGACCTCGTCCGCCCGCGCGGTGAGGACCAGGATCGGGACCGCGTGGCCCTCGGCGCGCAGCCGCCGGGCGACCTCCAGGCCGTCCATGCCGGGCAGCCCCAGGTCGAGTACGACCAGGTCCACGCCGCCCTGGAGTCCGGCGTCGAGGGCGGTCGGACCGTCCTCGCGGACCTCGACCTCGTACCCCTCTCTCCGCAGGGCACGGGCCAGCGGTTCCGAGATGGATGCGTCGTCCTCGGCGAGCAGTACACGGGTCATGGGGTGATGGTAGTCCGCACGGCCACCGGGCCGTGGCGGGATCCGTTCGGCCCGGGTGACCCCTCCGTATCCTGTGGGCATCCTGTTCATGACCTTGGAATGGCCTTGCGTGGTTGCATTACCGCCTGTGATCCATCTCTCAAGTCCTTCCATATCCGGCACTGTCGTGTCGTATGGTGGCTCGACGTCTGTAGCGGTAATCGGGGACCTTTGGCCAGCTTCATGCGCCAAGGTCCTCTTTCTGCGTGAGGTCGGCTCCGCCGATCCTCGAAGACAGTGAACGACCTGTGGGCCGGGTTCCGGGACGCGATGACGCGCCTCCCGGGGCGTGGATCCCGGCGGAGTCCAACGGCTCTGCCGGTGCCGGCCTCCCCCACCGGGCGCACCCCGCTCACAAGGCGAGCGTCCCGACAGAGCAAGGATCGACATGGCGTCCAGCCTGACGACGGCTTCGACCGGAACCCCTGGTTCCGGGAAGACGTTCCTCGGCCACCCCCGCGGCCTGGCCACCCTCTTCTTCACCGAGATGTGGGAGCGCTTCTCCTACTACGGCATGAGGGCTCTTCTCGTTCTGTACTTGGTCTCCGGCGGCGCGGACGCGGCCACCGGCAGCCAGGGCGGCGGCCTCGCGATGACCGCGGCCACGGCCACGGCGATCTACTCCGTGTACGTGTCGATGGTCTACCTGATGGCCATGCCCGGCGGCTGGTTCGGCGACCGCGTCTGGGGCGCCCGCAAGACCGTCACCATCGCCGGTTTCGTGATCATCGCCGGTCACGTCTCGCTGGCCCTCCCCGGCCAGGCGATGTTCTTCGTCGGCCTCGCGCTCGTCGCGGCCGGCTCCGGTCTCCTCAAGGCCAACATCTCGACGATGGTCGGCCACCTCTACGACGGCCCGGACGACCCGCGCCGTGACGGTGGCTTCACGCTCTTCTACATCGGCATCAACCTGGGTGCCTTCGTGGCGCCCTTCGTCGTCGGCACGATCGGCGAGAAGGTCAACTGGCACCTGGGCTTCGCCCTCGCCGCCGCCGGCATGGCGCTCGGCCTCGCGTGCTTCCTGTCCTTCAGCAAGAGCCTGAGCCCGAAGAGCAACCTCGTCCCGAACCCGCTCTCCTCCGAGGAGCGGAAGGCCATCCTGGTCAAGGTCTCGCTCGTCGCCGTGCTCGTCGCCGTCTTCTACGGCGTCGTCGTGGCCCTGGGCATGTACACCCTGAACTGGGCGCTCGTCCCGATCACCCTCGCCGGTCTGATCATCCCGGTCGCCGTCCTCGTCCGCATCAAGCGCGACAAGGACCTCGACAAGACCGAGCAGTCGAAGATGACCGGCTACATCTGGTTCTTCGTCGCCGCCGCCGTCTTCTGGATGATCTACGACCAGGGCGGCTCGACCCTGGCCCTCTTCGCCGACGGCAAGACCGCCGACAGCGTCTTCGGCTTCGGCTTCCCGGCCACCTGGTACCAGTCCCTGAACCCGCTGTTCGTCATGGCGCTGGCCCCGGTCTTCGCCTGGCTGTGGCTGTGGCTGGCCCGGAAGAACCAGGAGCCGAACACCATCGTGAAGTTCGCGATGGGTCTCGTCCTGGTCGGCGCGTCCTTCTTCGTCTTCATCGTCCCGATGAACATGGCGGGCGACGGCACCAAGGTCTCCCCGATGTGGCTCGTCTCGATCTACATGATCCAGACCATCGGCGAGCTGTGCCTCTCCCCCGTCGGCCTCTCCGTCACGACGAAGATGGCGCCGCAGAAGTACGCCTCCCAGATGATGGGTGTCTGGTTCCTCGCCGTCACCGCCGGCGACTGCACCACCGGTCTGCTCTCGCTGGCCGGCGTCGACCTCAACGGGACAGGGATCATCGCGATGGAAGCCTCATTGGCCGTCCTCGCGGGCTTCGCGATCTACATGTACCGCAAGAAGGTCCAAGGGCTCATGGGCAGCGTCCACTGACGCCGTCCCCCGCAGGACATGCGAAGGCCGCCGCACCGGTTCCGGTGCGGCGGCCTTCGCCGTTCATCGGCGCTCTCAGCGCCTCAGCCGCGCCCACGGTGTGAAGGTGAACACCGCGCCGCCGAGGAGGATGACCGTGCCCGCGACCAGGGCGAGGGCGCGCAGGGCGCCGTCGCTCTCGGCGCCGGTCTCGGCGAGGTTCTCACCGGAGGAGCCGCCGGAGGCCGCCGCGCTGCCGCCGGAGCCCGAGCCCGAGCCGGAGCCCGAGCCGGAGCCCGACGCGCTCGAACCGCCGTCGGAGCCGCCGCTCGCCCCGCCCGCCTGCTTGCTCGTGTCCAGCTCAAGGGAGGCGTTCACCGCGCCCTTGACCTGGCACGGGATGTCCATCTTGGCGGAGCCGAGCGTGACCTTGATGGTCAGCGCGCCCGGGCTGAGCGTGGACTTCCCGGTCGCGCCGGGCTTGTACGTGCCCTTCATGTCCTCCAGGCTCACCGGGGCGCCCGCTTCGACCGCGGTGGGGTTGGGGGCGCCGGTGACCAGCACCGTGCCGCTGTCGGCCCCGCCGATCTTGACCGCCATGGTGGGGACGAGAGCGCCCTTGGGGAGGGGAGCCGGGCTGTTCATGACGCCCTTGGCCGTCTTGACGGTGAGGTCGTAGACGGCGCCGTTCTTCTTCGCGCTGATCGTCACCTTGGAGTTGATGTTCGGCGGGCCGGGGGACGTGCAGGTGAAGGCGACGGTGACTTCCTTGCCCGGGAAGTCGGTCTGCCCGCCGCTGCCGCCGGAGGAGCCGCCGGTGGAGGTCGAGCCACCGGCGGAGCTGGAGCTTCCTCCAGAGGTCGAGCTGCCGCCCGAGGTGGAGCTGCTGCCAGAGGTGGAGCTGCCGCCCGAGCTGGACGTCGAGCTGCCCGTACCGGCGCTGCCCGTGTGCCCGCCGGAAGTGGTCGTGCTGCTGCCCCCGGAGGTGGTGGTACTGCTGCCCCCGGACGTCGTGGTGCTGCTGCCGCCCGAGGTCGTCGTACTGCTGCCGCCCGAAGTGGTCGTGCTGGAACCACCCGAGGTCGTGGTGCTGGAGCCGGAGCTGCCACCGGAGGTGGTGCCCCCGGCCGCCGTCACCTTGATCGTCGCGGCGACCGGGACGGCCTCCTTCGGGGTGCACTTCGTGTCCGTCGACAGCGGCTTGGACACGTTGATCGTGTACTTGTCGGGCGTCAGCGTGATGTCGCCCGCCGCGGTCAGCTTCAGCTTCCCCTTCATCTCGGGCAGCACCATCGGACTGTTCTTGGGGATCGGCGGGTTGCTCCGCGGTCCCTCCATCGCGACGGTGCCGCTCCCCGCGCCGCCCACCTTCAGGACGCCGCTCGGCTTCACCGTGTCCGCCCCGAGGTCGAGCACGTCGGGGTTCTTCGAGGCGGCCTGGACCGTCTTCCAGACGATCTCGACCTCGTCGCCGACCTTGGCCTCCGCCGGTGCGGTGACGAGCACCTTCGTGGTGCCCTGCACCGGCGGGAGACCGGAGATGGACGGTGGGATGCACTCCGTCTTGTACGAGACCTCGGCGGCCTGTGCGGGGCCGGCGGAAATCAGGATCCCCGCGCCGCCGAGCATCAGCGCGACCCCGGCCGCGCTCATCCTCCGTTGCGTACTCACGCATGTCCCTTCGTCGTCGGACTGCTCTCTGGCGCTGACGGTGCGGAGTCAGGGCTGAACCACGGCAGGACCGTGGTCGGTTCGTCGTCCCTCGCGTCGCCGTCGGCGGGGGCGGGGACGGACGTGCGGGTACGGCGGCGCAGTGCGGCCGTACGAGTGCGGGGAACGCGGCCGGCCGGGCGTCCGGCGGTCGGGCGGCCCGCGGGCCGGGCGCGGTCGACCACGGCCATCCCGATCCGGAACAGCGCCGCCGGCACGACGACGGCGAGCAGCACCCAGAACAGCGTCACGCCCCAGGGGCGGCCCACCCCCCACGGCTGCTCGACGAGGACCTTGCCCGCGTACCGGACGGAGACCTGGTAGTCGCCGTGCGCGCCCGCCGTGAGTTCGGCCGGGAGCCGGACCAGGGCCTTCTTGCCGGGTTCGATCGTGCCGCGCCACTGGCGTTCCTCGTACTGCGGCGCGAAGACGCCGTGGCTCGTGCCGACTTCGAAGACCGGGTCCTTGACGGCGGCCGAGCCGAGGTTGCCGACGGTGAAGACGACCTCCCGGCGCGGCGGCGCCCCGAACCAGACGAGGAGGCCACTGGAGCCGTCGAGGCGGACGGACGCGAGGACGGCGAGCCGCCCGTTGCCCGAGGCCTCGGGGAGCGGGGCCGTGGGGTGTCCGGCGACCGTGAACGCCTTGTCGACCGCGTCCTGTTGGCCCGTGACACCGGCCACGTGCACCACGCAGGGGCAGGGTTTGGGCGGTTCGGAGACCGGGAGTTTCGTGCTGAACGCTCCCCTGGCGTCGACGGTGGCGGCCCGGCCCTCGCTGTTGGCGCAGGAGTTGGTGCCGCCGATGATGCCCTTGCCGGGCGCGGACTGGCCGCAGATCAGGAGCATGAGCAGCGCGCCCGGTTTCCAGCCGCTGCCGCTGACGGTGATCGTGCCGCCCTTGCCGCCCTCGGCCTGGGAGAGCTCGACCACGGGCCCGGGCGCGGCCGTCGCGGTGACCGCGGGCGGCAGTACGAGGGCGAGGGCCGCCAGGAGGGCGGCGGCAGCCGTACGGATCGTCCTCATGGTGTCGCTCCCTCCGGGGCTCGCTGGGTACGGGACCTGCGGCGCCGCCACGCCGCGTACCCGCCGCCCGCCACCGCGAGGAGCAGTCCCGCCGTCCCCGCGAGTGCGGGGCCCTCGGCGAAGGCGGCCTCGGTACGGGCGGCCGCGGGGACCGCGCCGGGGGCGCCGGCGGTCAGCCGGACGGTGACGGAGTCGAGGGCGGGCGGATCGGGCCAGGGTTCGGTGCGGGTGACCCGCTCGCCGGGGCGCAGGGTGAGCGGCAGGGCGCGCTCCGGCCGGTCGAGGACCGTGCCGAGGAGGCCCTCGGCACGGACCGCGAGGGTCGGGGCGAGGACCGTCGTACCGCGGTTGACCAGGGTGTAGCGGAGGCCGCCGGCGGCCTCGTCGACGCGGACGTCCTCGACGGTGAGCGCGGCGAGGCGCGGGCCGCTCACCCGCAGGAGCAGCTCCACGCTCAGCTCGCGTCCGGCGGCCGTGGCGCGGACGGTGCCCCGGTGGGCGCCGGGCGGGGTGTCCGCGGTGACGGTCACGGCGAACGGCACGTCCGCCCGGGTCCTGGCCGGCACGGTGACGGTCCGCGCGGCGAAGGCCACCGGTGCGCCCTCGCCCGCGAGTCGTACGGTGAGCGGCCGCGCGCCCGGGTTGGTCACCGACAGGGTGTCCTGGAGGACGCTCCCCGCGGGGCCCTCCAGATAGGCGTACGGCCGTCCGGCGGCGGGTGCCGCCGTCCAGGCCGGGGCTCCGGGGGGAGCCGCCGCGACCGCGCCGACGAGGGCGGTCGCGGCGGCCACGAGCCCGGAGCGCACCGCCGCCCGCATCAGCGTGCCGTGCGCCGCGTGAGCCAGAGGACTCCGGCGGCGCCGGTCAGCAGGACGGTTCCACCGAGGGTCCCGAGGGCCAGGGCGGAGTCGAGCGGGCCGGTCTTGGGCAGTTCGGTCCCGGAGCCGTTGTCGTCGTCCTCGCCGTTGTCGTTCTCGGCCGGCGGGGTGTCGTCCCCGCCCGCGACCCCGGTCACGTCGAGCTCCAGCGAGGGCGCGGGGTTGTTCTTCGGCTTGCACTCGGCCGCGTCCATGCCGAGGGCGTGCACGATGAGGGTGCCGGCCGTGAAGGTGACCTTGCCGTTCTTCGTCGGCGTGAACGTCCCGGTCAGCGTGCCGATCTTGATGGGGGTGTCCGGCGGGATGGCGGCCGTGTTCGGCGTGCCCTTGACCTTCACCGTGCCCGACGCGGCCCCGCCGAGGACGAGCTCGGCGCGCGGGGTCATGACTCCCTTGGGGAGTTCGATCGGGCTGTCGGAGACGCCCTTCTCGAAGGACATCGTGATCGTGTAGCCGCTGCCGCTCTTGACGGCCTTGATGTCGACGGGCGAGACGGCGTCCTTCGGGCCGATCTTCGTCACGCACGCGTAGTTCACATCGACGACGGTCGCCTGGGCGGTCGGCGCGGCGGTCAGCACGGCGGCGCCCGCCACCGCGACCGCCGCCGTGAGACCGGCGGCCGTTCTCCTTCGGTTCGGCACCTTGGACACCCGAGCACCCCTCACCGCAACGTAACTGACGGTCTTTCAGATTGGCCGTCAAGGTACGCCGGGGGCCTCACGGAGGGAAGGCAGAGGAACAGGTGAACTTGTGAAAGTCCCCGGGGGCGCCCGCGGAGGGCGCCTCGGCGAGTACCTCAGGCGGGTGACTCAGGCGGGTGCGGCCAGTTCGGCCCAGACCGTTTTGCCCGGGGCGCCGGGTGTGCGGTCGATGCCCCAGTCCAGGCAGAGCCTCTGGACGATGAACATGCCGTGGCCGCCGGGCCGTCCGGAGCGGTGCGGGGTGCGGGGCGCGGGCTGTCCGGCGCCGCGGTCGGTGACTTCGAGGCGTACGACCTGGTCTCCGCGCAGGACGCGCAGGCGCTCGGGGCCCTCGGCGTGCAGGCAGGCGTTGGTGACGAGCTCGGAGACGACGAGCAGGACGTCCTCGGCGGCGGCCCTGCGGTCGGCGGTGGCGGCCGGGAGCCACCCCCACTCCTGGAGCGCCGACCGCGTGAAGTCGCGGGCGAGCGGGACGGTGCCGCTGGTCTCGCCGAGGGCGAGCGTACGGACGTCGGAAGCTTGGTCCATCAGCGCTTCACCTCACCGATTGACGAGACAGAGGGGTGGGACGTACGGAGCGGATGCGGAGCGACCGCCGCGCCTCAGCCGGGGAGGGCCGTGTCGAGCGTGTCGTGCAGCGTGAAGACGGCCTCCGCACCGGTGATGTGGAACACCCGGGCGACAGCGGGCCGCATCGCCACCAGATGGACCCCGCCGCCCGCGGCGTCCGCCCTCAGCCGGGCGCCGAGCAGCACGTTGAGCCCGGTCGAGTCGCAGAAGTCGAGGCCCGAGCAGTCGACGACGAGCCGCGAGCGGCCCACGTCGAGCGCGGCGTCGAGTGGCGTGCGCAACAGTTCGGCGGTGTGGTGATCCAGCTCACCCACAGGCGTGAGGAGTTCGCTCCCCGCGTCCACGGTCCGGGCCTCGACCCGCAGCCGCGCGGGCTGCGCGCTGCCGATGTGCTGGCGGTCCATGGCCGTGCCTCTTCTCGCTCTCGCGGCTGCCGACTGACGTGCGTCGAACCCTACAAGCGGGGCACCCTCCGACGCACACGCGGCCTACATAAACCGTGACAAAGCGGATTATTGACACTTGCAACCATCGCGGTCCACCAGGTAGGGCTAGAAGGGAACACCTGAAAGAACACCCGACACGACCGGCCTCGGAGGCGCCGCAAACCGCAGCAGAAGAACAATGGAGGAGACCCATGTCACCCCGGCTCGACGTCCCGCGCACCCCCGACGCGCCGTCGGCAGCAGTCCCCCTCGACCACCTGCCCGCCCAGCGCCCCGCCATGCGCGACGACCTGTCCGACCGGCCCCTCGACCGCATCGGCGCGGTCGACGCGCGCGCCCTGTCGAAGCAGCTCTTCGCGCGGCTCGCCGTCCTGGAGGAGGGCACCCACGACCACGCGTACGTCCGGAACACGCTCGTCGAACTCAACCTGGCCCTCGTGAAGTTCGCCGCCTCCCGGTTCGGCAGCCGCAGCGAGCCGATGGAGGACATCGTCCAGGTCGGCACGATCGGCCTCATCAAGGCGATCGACCGCTTCGAGCTGACCCGGGGCGTCGAGTTCCCCACCTTCGCCATGCCGACGATCATCGGCGAGATCAAGCGGTTCTTCCGCGACACCTCGTGGTCCGTGCACGTCCCCCGCAGGCTCCAGGAGCTCCGGCTCGACCTCGCGAAGGCCGGTGACACGCTCGCCCAGCGCCTCGACCGCGCCCCCACCGTCGCCGAACTCGCGGAGGAGCTCGGGATCTCCGCGGAGGAGGTCGTCGAGGGCATGACCGCCAGCAACGCGTACACCGCGAGCTCGCTCGACGCCAAGACCGAGGAGGACGAGGCCGGCAGCGGGGACAGCACCCTCGCCGACCGGATCGGCTACGAGGACGACGGGCTCACCGGCATCGAGTACATCGCCTCCCTCAAGCCGATGATCGCCTCGCTGCCCGCCCGCGAACGGCACATCCTCTCCCTCCGCTTCGTCTCCGGCATGACGCAGTCCGAGATCGGCACGGAGCTCGGGATCTCGCAGATGCACGTGTCCCGGCTCCTCTCCCGCACCCTCGCCCGGCTGCGCCGCGGTCTCACTCTGGAGGAATGACCTCCGTCGGCTCCCCCGAGCCGTCAAGATGGCTCCGGAAAGGGCCCGTTCACGGTCGCGTTCTCGATCCGCCGACCCGGAACGGGCCCTTCCGTACGACCGCGCGTGCAGCACCGCACCAGGCCGATCGCGCGCCCGGAAGGCCTTGTTGACGCGCCGTCCGGATTGGGCCACATTGAGCCCGGGGATTCAGGGGGGAATCACATGGTTTCTGCGTACGCGGAACTGGAAGGGCGGATGCGCGACCGGCTCGGGGGCAGGGAGTGCCTCTACGTGCCGTCGTGCCGCTTCGGTCTCTACCTCGCGCTGCGCCACTGGTGCGAGCCCGGCGGCCGGGTGCTGATGTCACCGGTCAACGACGACGTGATCTTCTTCGTCGTCCTCGCCGCCGGGCTCCGCCCGGTGCAGGCACCGCTCGACCCCCGGGACGGGTCGATCGACACGGCGGCCGTCCCGGAGTCCGTCTGGCGCGGCCTGTCCGCGGTCCTCACCACCAATCTGTACGGGAATCCCGACCCGGCCCCGGAGCTGCGGGCCCACTGCGACCGGCTCGGCATCCCGCTGATCGAGGACGCGGCCCACGCGATCGGCTCCACCGTCGGCGGGCGCCCGGTCGGCACGTACGGCGAGGCCTCCGTCTTCAGCCTCTCGAAGCACACCGCCGCCAAGACCGGCGGCTTCGTCGCCCTCGCCGACCCGGCGCTGCGCGAGGAACTCACCGCCGCGCGCGACGCGTTGCTGCACCCGACCCGTACGACCGGCGAACTCGCCTACCTGGCACGGCCGTACGCGGAGGCCGCCGTGCGCGGCATGCGCCTCGTACGGGCCGCGCGCGCGACGGTGCGGCTGCTCGGGATGGAGGAGCGGGAGGAGATCCGGATGCCGCTCCGCGCCGACGAGCTGCTGCGGGCCCTGCCGGCCGCGCCCGCGCTCGCCCCCTTCCACTCCTGGGTCCGGGTCGACATGCACGACTACCGGCTCCGGCCGGGCCCCGGACGGCTTCGCCGCACCACCCGCAAACTGGCCCGGCTCGACGGCGTCCTCGCCGCCCACCGCTCGGGCACGGCCCTGCTCCTGGCGAGCGAGTACGGCACGCCCGGGGCGGCGGACGAGCCGGCGCAGCCGCTGTTCCGCGTACCGCTGCTCGTCGAGGACCGGGACGCGGCGATCGCCGCCCTCGCCCGGCACCGGATCACCACCGGCTACGTCTACGACCCGCCGCTCGACACCTACGCGGGCGAGGCGTTCACCGACCTCTCCCCCGCGCCGGAGGCCGCCGCCCGGTTCGCCCGGCACGCCCTGCCGGTGGACCCGCGCCGCGCGGACGAGGTCCTCGGCGTGCTGCGCGCGTCCGGGACCCGGCCGGCGCGCCTGTCGGAGGCCCCCGGCGGCGCCCGGTGACCGACACCGTACGGCTGCGGGAATCGGGCACGGCGGCGGAGACCGGGGAGACCTCGGCCGACGCCGTGCCGGAACCCTCCGGGGAGCAGCACGGGAAGGGCGAATCCGGCGAGAGCTCCATGTTCCGCAACGCCTACGCGCTGATGCTCTCCACCGGCGTCTCCGCCGCCCTCGGGCTCGGCTTCTGGCTGGTCGCGGCCCGCTACTACACGGAGGAGGCCGTCGGCCAGGGCTCCGCCGCCATCGCCGCGCAGCGGATGCTCGCCTCGCTGACCGCGACGACGCTGACGGGCGCGGTCGTCCGGTACGTGCCCCGGGCCGGGCGCGCCACCGGGCCGCTCGTGGTCCGCCTCTACCTGGTCAGCACGGCGGTCGTGGCCGTCGCCTGCGGCGTCTTCCTGCTCACCCTGGACTGGTGGGGACCCTCGTACGCCCCGCTCGGCACCGTGTCCGCCGGGATCTTCTTCACCGCGGCCAGCATCGGCTGGGCCCTGCTCACCCTCCAGGACGCGGTCCTCACCGGACTCAGACGGGCCGTCTGGGTCCCCGTCGGCAACGCCGTCTTCTCGCTCGGCAAGCTCGTGCTGCTCGTCGTCCTCGCCGTCGGCGTGCCGGTGCTCGGCGTCTTCGTCTCCTGGGCGGCGGCCATCGTGCTCTCCGTCGTGCCGGTCGGCTGGCTCGTCTTCCGGCACCTGATCCCCCGGCAGGCGCACGCCGACCGGGACCGCGAGCCGCCCACCCTGCGCGAGATCGGCCGCTTCCTCGCCGGGGACTCCGTCGGCTCGGTCTTCAGCCTGCTGATGATCAGCCTGCTGCCGATGATGGTCGCCGTCCGCTTCGACGCCGCCCACAACGCCTTCTTCTACACGGCCTACACCGTCGGCGGCACGATGGAGTTCATGGCCATCAACATGGCCTCCTCGCTCACCGCGCACGCCTCGCACAGCCCCGAGTCCCTCGCCGAGGGGGTCAGGGGAGCGCTGCGCCGGATGGCGCTGCTGCTTGTCCCGGTGGTCCTCGTCCTCGTCGTCTTCGCGCCGCTGATCCTCGCGCCCTTCGGCGGGGAGTACGCCCGGAACGGCACGACCGTGCTGCGGCTGCTCGCCGCCGCGGCGCTCCCCCGGGTCGCCGTCGAGCTGTACATCGGGGTGCTGCGCGTCCAGGGCCGTACGGGCATGCTCGCCGCGCTCCAGGGCGCGATGTGCGTGATGGTCCTCGGCAGCGCGGTCTTCCTCCTCGGGCCCTTCGGCATCGCCGGAGCGGGGTACGCCGTGCTCGGCTCGATGACCCTGATGGCGGTGGCGTCCGTGCCGGGCCTGCGGGCCACGCTCAAGGGCCGGGCGCCGGTCGAGGGGGCCAGGGCGGCCGCGCGGGTGAAGGAGCGCGCGGAGGACGGGTACGGCACGAACTGGGCGCGGGAGAGCGCCTATCTGCGGGGGACGCACGACTCGGTGACGCCCGCGTTCGGCATCCCCGTGTACGTACCCCGGCAGCGGACGGACGAGCCGACGATCACTCCCGCGCGGCGGGAGGCGGGGGGTACGGACCGGCCGGACGGGCCCGACCGGACGACGGCCCGGCTCCGGCTGTGGCTCTGGCTGTCCCTCGGCCTGGCCGCCGTGCTGTTCTGGCTCCCGCTCGCCGGGGCCGGCGCCCTCGACGTGGAGCGGCTCTCCGGGACCGGTCTGCTGACCGCGCTCCCGCCCGTCACGCTGCTCGCGGGGCTGCTGCTCGTCGCCCTCCAGGGCGCCGCCGTCGGCCTCCGCGCCTTCCGGCCGGCGTTCGCCGGAGCGGTCCTGCTCGCCACCTTCCTCGCCCTGCACACCGCACCGCCCCTGCTGGGCCTGGGGCCCGCGGCGGCCGGCGGCCCGGGCGCGGAACTCCTCGGCGAGGCCGCGGGACCTGCGGCGGTCGTGACCCCGATCGTGCTCCAGGCGCTGTGCCTGCTGCTCGCGGCCCTGTTGCTGTGGGTCCTCGGCGTGGCCGACCGGGTCACAGCGGGCGTGGTGTGGGTGCTCGTCTGGGCCGGATGGGCGGGGCAGCAGGCCTTCGCCGCCGCCCCGCTCCCGCTCTTCCTGGGCCTGGCCGGCGCCACGATGGCGGTCTGCGCCTTCCGCGGTGTGGCGGCGGGCCGCCGTTAGGAGTGGTCAGCGGCGCGGCAGGGGCTGCTTGAAGTACGGGTCCTGGCCGGCGATCCGGTAACCCTCCAGGCCCGGCCCTGAGTCGACCGTCAGGTCGCACCCGGGCCCGGGCACGGCACGGTTCCAGTGCACGTACGCCTTCGCCTCCGGCAGCGTCGGCGCCACTCCCGGGATCGCGGTGTACCAGTCGCGCTGCCGTGCGGGCTGCTTCGGGTCGGGGGCGGTGGAGAACTCGGAGAGCATGATCGGCTTGTCGGCGGAGATGTTCTTCCGGAGCCAGTCGTAGCTGGGGCGCTGGCTCTTGTCGAAGTCGAGCCAGTTCGGCGACTTGTGGCAGAGGTAGTAGTTGTACTGGTCCATGCCGATCCAGTCGACGTAGTCGTCGCCGGGGTAGAGCCGCTTCATCAGGGTGTCGTTGCCGAGCCAGCCGGAGACGGTCCAGACCCACACCACGTTGGTGACGCCCAGCTTCTCGAAGCGGTCGCGGACGTGGCGGTAGGCGGCGACGTACTCCTCCGGGGTCCCGGCGCCCTGCTCGATGCGGAAGTCGGCCTCCTGGTCGAAGGAGAAGAAGACCCGCTTGCCGTACTCCTTGACCCGGAGGGCCTGCGGGTCGATGACCGAGGTGTCGTACGTGCCGGCGGCGATGTTCTTCCAGCCCAGCTGCTTCTCGGTCCAGTCGGCGTGGTGTTTCTCGGTCCACACCGTGGACTCCCAGGCCAGCATGAGGAGTCGGTCCCGGCCGAGCTCCCGCTCGTCGGGGGTGAGCAGCTCGCCGTCGGCCTTGCTCCCCGACATGTCGTGGTACGTGTAGACGAGGTCGAGCTTGCGGCCGATCTTCTTCTCGAAGGCGTACACCGGCCGGGTGAGCGAACTGTCGCTGTCGTACGGGATGTACGCGCCCCACCAGGCGCCACAGGGTGCGACGAGCGAGGTGTCGGGCGCACAGCGGTCGTCGTCCTCGGAGAGGGTCGACCAGACGCCTATGCCGGCGGTCAGCGCGCCGACGGCGGCGAGTGCGATCACGAGCCGGGTCCAGGGGTCGGCCCGGCCGTGGCGCCCGGTCATGCGCCGGACCTTCGTTTGCGGAACCGGGCCGCGAGCAGGGACGTAGGCCCGGCGGTGCCGGCGCCGTCACGCTCGACGGCGCCGCGCGTGGCGGCCGGCAGCGGCACCCCGGGCAGGATCGCGGCGATGGTCACGAAGAGGGCGAGGGCGACGAGGAAGGCGGTGAGCGAGAAGGTCTTCGTCAGGAACAGGGTGGTCGCGGTGAGCGTGGCCACGGAGAGGCTGACGGGCGCGGCGAGCGCCAGCGCCTCCAGACGGGCACCGGGCCGCAGTCCGAGGGGCTGCGGGAGCAGCAGCGCGAGGCCCGGCGCGAGGACGACGAAGGCGAGGACGGGGATCCAGCGCAGCGGGGAGCCGCCGGGGAACGCGGTCGCGGCGAGCGCGACCCATCCCGAGGCCGCGAGGGCGGCTCTGCGCTGGACTCGCGGGGTCAGACGTGGGCCGGTCATGGCGTACCTACTCCTCGTGCGTGCGGATGTGCCTGCGTGGGTCCGGGACGTGTGCGGGGCGGCGGGTCAGCCGGTGGTGGTGGGCCGGTAGCGGAGGACGAGTCCGTACCGGCTCTCCTCCACGACCTCGAAGAGCGGGGATCTCTTGAGCGCGTCGCGGAGGGTGTCGAAGCCGCCCTCCGGGAGGTAGCCCTCGCCGATGACGGCCTCGCCCTGGGTGGGGGTGAGGATCACGTAGGCCGGGCGGCCCTCGGGGATGCCGCCGGCGAGGTAGCCGGCCGGGTCCTTCAGCATGCGGAGGTTCTCGTCGACCTCCTGCTCGGTGAAGAACCAGCGCTCGTAGTGGTCGTACCGGTAGTACGAGTCGGCGAAGGCGCCGGTCGCGGCGAGGATCAGGGCCCCCTCGGGCGCCCGGTCGAAGGCGCGACGCGTGAGCGCGGTCTCGCCGGGCGGCGCGTAGTGCATGCCCTCCTTGCCGTAGTACGAGGGCAGGAAGCCGGCGAGCAGCGCGACGAGGGTGACGGGCAGGGCGACGGCGGCCGTGCGGCGGGCGATGGCGGCGGCCCGGCTCGCGGCCCCGACGGCGGGGACGAGCGCGGCGGCGGCGAAGAAGGCCGAGCCGGGCAGGCCGAAGAGGTAGACGCGGAAGATCATCTCGCCGCCGTAGTCGTTGACGGCGAACATCGGGAGGGGCGCCGCGGCGGCCAGGACCAGCGGCAGGGCGCTGCGGGCCAGCTTGCGGCGGAGCAGGACAGCGGCGGCGGCGAGGCCGCCGAGGGCGAGGACCATCAGGACGTTGGCGCTGCCGACGAGTTCCGGGCCGGGGCCGGTGGGGTCGCCGGCGAAGCCGGGACGGGAGTTGCCGAGGAGGTCGCCGGCCTTCTCGCGCAGGGTGCCGAGGGTGTCGAGGAAGAGCTCCCGTCCCATGGTGAGGTTCCAGACCAGCATGATCAGGCCGGTGGTGGCGAGGAGCCCGAGGTTGCGGTAGCGGCGGGTGAGGCAGAGGGCGAAGAGGCTCGCGCACAGCATCACGGGGGTGAGCTGGTGCGAGGCGTTGATGGTGGCGATGATCGGGACCAGGAAGAGGACGGCGACCGCGCGCTGGCGGGTCGTCGTGGGCGGCGGGACGGCCGCGGCGGCCGGGTCGAGTCCGGAGCGGTCGCGGAGCGCGCCCGCCGAGCCGGGCAGCACGAAGTGCCGGACGACGACGGCGAAGACGGTGAGGTAGAGCAGGTAGGAGAAGCCCTGCGGGGAGAGGTAGTCCTGGCCGACCCAGTTCGCCAGCTGGAAGATCCACACGCCGGTCCACACGAGCCGCCAGTCGTCGCTGAAGGTGCGGTAGACGAGGATGAGGACGGGCACGGTGAGCAGGCCGAGCGCGACCGGGGCCCAGTTGATGAACGAGGCGGCGGCGTCGACGCCGAAGGCGCGGACGAGGGCCGCGTCGAGGGAGAAGAAGCCGGGCCACTGGTCGTAGGCGGACATGCCGCCGGAGAGCTCGCGCCCGGGGTGGACGGTGCCCTCGGTGAGCAGCCTGCTGATGATCGCGTCGTGCTTGGAGGCCCAGGCGTAGCGGACGGTGTCGTAGAGGATCGCGGGCGGTGCCTTGAGGGCGACGAGCATCGCCGCGCAGTAGGTGGCGGGCCAGAGGGGCGCGGTACCGGCGCGGCGGAGGGTGAGGACGAAGCCGCCGGTCAGGACGGCGAGGGCGGCGTAGAAGGCGAGGGGGAAGCGGTCGAGGAGGCCGAACTCCTCGATGGACCGGAAGTCGATCTGGGGCAGCGCCCACAGCCAGAGAACGGCGGCGAGGAGGAGCGGGGCGAGGTTGAAGGCGGCCGGGGACCGGAGCGCGGCGAGGGGGCCGGACCGGGGCCGGGGGGTCGGAGTCGTCCCGGCTTCCCGTTGCGCGGCTTCCCGTTGCGGGGCCCCTCGCTCCGCGGCTTCTCGTTCCGTGGCTTCTCGCTCCGTGGCCTCCCGGTCCTTCGGAGAGGGCTGTGACGGTACGCCGTCGCTCCCGGTGACCGGTGTTGATGGCACATGGTGCTGCACGACGGCTCTCCCCCCACTGTCCCCTTGGTGAAACAAAGGAACGTACTTCGGTTTTGTACGCACATTCAATCCCCGGCTCCGGCACGGGAGTTGACGATCTTGCCGACGGTGTGGCTCAGCCGGCGAACTCGGGTCCGTTGAGCAGGGCGCGGGTCCTGCGGTACATCCGCCAGCCGATCGTCGGCAGCGAGTCCGGGTACGGCGCGGCCTTCGCGCCGCGGCCCTCCATCCACTGCCCGATGTCGGCGACGGTGTGATCACGGCGCAGGATGAGCCGGGCGATGCGGTAGATCTCGTCCGACTCGGAGCTGAGCGCGTGCCGGACGGCGACCGCCGAGGTGTACCCGGCGGCCGCTACGGCCCGGCGTACGGCGGGGCTGTTGTAGCCGTGCGGGTAGGCCAGGTGCCGCACCTCGTGCCCGAGGACGTCCTCCAGGACCGTCTTCGCCTCGCGCAGTTCGCGCCGCAGGAGGTTGGGCGCGAGGGTGTCGAGCTGCGGGTGGGTGACGGTGTGGGCGCCGACCTCCATTCCGTACTGCGCCAGGCGCGGGGCCTGGGACAGGGTCATCATCGGCGCGGGCGGCAGCAGACAGGGCCGGCCGGGCGTGATGGCCCCCGTGGTGAGGTAGACGGTGGACGGCAGGTCGCGGGCGGCGAGCGCCTCGGCCGTCGGTCCGACGAGGTCGGCGAAGCCGTCGTCGAAGGTGAGGACGACGGGGCGGGGCGGCAGCGGGGTGCCGGTGGCGAAGTGCGCGGCGAGCGTGCCGACGGTGATCGCGGTGCGCCCGCTGGCGACGATCGCGTCGAGCTGGGAGGCGAACTCCTTGGGGGAGACGGTGAATTCGGCGATCCAGTCCGGAGGGTCGTCCATCACGGCGTGATAGAGGAGGACGGGTATCCGGGTGCGGAGGGGGACGTTCGTCATCGGGCCGCCGCCTTCCGCAGACCGGCCTGCGCGACGCGGGCCTTCGCGTAGCCGATCGGTCCGTACAACATGCCGCGTCGCTCCAGTCGGGAGAGGCTCCTGGGCCAGGGGTGGTGCTGGGTGCCGTGTTCGCCGGGGACTCCGCCGCCGTCGCCCTCGCCGCGCTGGGCGGTCATGGACCGTGCGTACGCGAGGCCGCGCGGCAGCCGGGTGAGCAGCGCGGGCAGCATGCGGGGGCGGCGGACCAGGGTCGCGGTGAGGTACGCGGTGAGGCCCGCGCCGTAGCCGTACGCCTGGTTCCGCAGGTCCTGCCAGGTCTCCCGGTGGTGGTGCCAGACGAGCGCCTCGGGTGTGTAGCGGAGGCGGAAGCCGGCGGAGAGGACGGCGACGAAGGCGTACAGGTCGTCGCCGCCCTTGGCCGGGGTCCCGGTGCCGGTCGCCGGGTCGAAGCCGCCGGCCTGGCGGAGGGCGGCCGCCCGGAAGGCCATGTTGGCGCCGGAGCCGAAACTGCCCGCGGTGAACGGGAACATCGGCTCGTCGGCGGGCGGTCGTGCGGAGTCGTACAGGCGGGGCGCGAAGCCCTTGGCGAAGCCGCCGTGCGATTCGAGGAGGACCTGGGCGGGGGTGCTCAGGCGGGCGGGCAGGATCAGGCCGGTGACGCAGCCGAGACCCGGGTCGGCGGCGAACGGCTCCGTGAGGGCGGTCAGCCAGCGCGGGTCGGCGATCACGTCGTCGTCGGTGAAGGCGAGGACCTCGCCGTCGGCGGCGGCGGCGCCGGTGTTGTGGGCGACGGCGAGCCCGGGGGTGTCCTCGCGGACGTACCGGACGCGGCCGGCGTACTTGTGGGTGACCAGGTCGTGGGTGTCGGTGGTGCGGGGCGCGTTGTCGACGACGATCAGTTCGTGGTCGGGGTGGTCCTGGGCGAGGAGCGAGTCGAGGGCGCGGGCGAGGGACTCGGGGCGCTCGCGGGTGGCGACGATCACGGAGGCGCGGGGCGGGGTGGCGGGGGTCCCCCCGGACCGCGGCACCTCCCGTTTCGAGGCGTGATGTTCGGCTTCGGTACGTGGCCGGGCGGCGGTCTCGACGCGCTCGCGCGCGAGGGCGCCGAGGACCTCGGCGGGGTCCTCGCCCTCCCGCACGGCACCGATGACGGTGGCCGCGGGCCGGCCCCGGAGCCGTACGAGCGCGTACACGTCACCGGGCGCGAGGGGCGGCCCGCCGGGCGCGGGGCGCAGGGCCGTGACGGGCCCGTCGGGTGTGTCGAGGTCGAGGTCGAGCTCGGCGACGGAGACGGCGCGTGGAGGCGGGGCGGGTGGGTCGGGGCGGGTGCTCGGTCGACTGCTCGATCGGCTGCTCAACGGGGATCCCCCAGGGGAGTACGGCGGCGGGCGCGGGCTCGACGGCTAGGGAGGCGGCGGGGCGGAACCGGCGCGCGCGGGGACGAGAGATGCGGGTGCGACGGTGCTGGGTGCGGGTGCGACGGCGCTGGGTGCGGGTGCGACGGTCGCTGGTGCGGGTGCGGGTGCGACGGGTGCGAAGGCGAGGGGTGCGGGGGTGACGGGCGTGGCCTCGGCACGCACCGCCGCTGCCGCGGCGGCTATCGGTTCCCCCGCAGCCGGGCGAGCCCGTTGAGGGTGGCGCGGGCCCGGGCCGCGAGGGCCGGCCGGTCGCGGACGAAGCGGTGGGCGCGCCGGGCGGGCTCGCGCCCGAGCCAGTGCAGGGCGGCGCGCGCGCCCGGGACGAAGACGGCCCCCTCGTACACCGTCAACTCCCCGGTCTTCAGGGCGTCCTTGTACTCGGCGTCGCCGCGCCCCAGGTCGAGCATCCCGATCCCGGCGGCGGCCGCGCCCTCGGCCATCCGCAGATGGAGGACGAGGCCGGGCGAGTACTTCGCGAACTCGGGGTCGTACGCCGGGAACCAGCAGGACAGCACGGTCCCGGACCGCAGTCCGAAGTGGGCGGCGATGGGCCGCTCGCCCACGTACAGCACGGACAGGACGCCGGAGCAGCCGGGCGTGCGCTGCTCGTGGAGGCGGCGGACGAGGGTGGTGATCCACTCCTTGGCGAAGCGGTCGCCGCGCCCGGTCCTGCGGTACTGGGCGGACTTCCACCCCATGAGGGTGCGCAGCGCGGCCGGGTCGCGCTCGTCGAAGACGAAGCGCACCTCGCCGTCAGCCTGGCGGCCGAGCTTGCGCTCCTTGGCGAGGGTGGTCTTGAGGAACTTGGGCGACTGGACGCGCAGCAGCGCCTCGTAGGCCGCGTACCCCTCGCCGACGTCGATCACGGGCGAGGCGAAGGACTCGGTGGCGGCGCCCTCGAAGACGGGCTGGCCGGCCTCCAGGTTGTCGAACTCCCACACCACGGCCCCGCAGGCGCGCAGCACCGCGCGGGTGCCGGGCCGCAGTCCGGGTCGCAGGACGGCGCCCTGGCTGTCGGAGACGCCGAAGCCGATGGCCCGCCCCTGCCCCAACGCCCCCTTCTCGTACGGGAGGAAGCCGACCGGCTCGTCCCCCTCCCACCACACGGCGACCCGCGAGCGGGGGCGCACCTGGGCGACCGCCCGCGTGAACTCCGGTTCCATGAAGGGGTTCGCGGGTGCGCCGGACGTGGCGCGCAGTTCCCGCCACGCCTCGATCTCGCGCTCGCTCAGCTCCCCCGGCCTCACGATCCGCACACGAAAAGCACTCACCTTGCCGACCCCCCGGTCCCCTGAGTACTGCCAGGACAGGACGGTACCGGTCCGAACCCCTCCTCGGCAGGCATACTCGGCCATTCCGTGGCCTCGCTGCGAAGCGGTGGTCGCGTGAGGGTTCTGGTGGACAAGAGGCGGACGGGGCAGGGCAGTTGAAGATCATCGGGCAGGGCAGGACCGCGGACGTCTACGCGCTCGACGAGACGCGGGTGCTGCGGCGGTACCGGGACGGCGACGACGCGACGCGGGAGGCGGGGGTGATGACGCGGCTGGCGGGCCACGGCTATCCGGTTCCGGCGGTGGTACGCGCGGAGGGGCCCGACCTGGTGATGGAGCGCCTCGCCGGGCCGTCGCTCCTGGACGCGCTCCTGGAGGGTGCGTACGAGCCGGAACCGGCGGGCGAACTGATAGCGGAGCTCCTCACCCGTCTGCACGGCCTGCCGGGCTCCCGCCTCCTGCATCTGGACCTGCACCCGGGGAACGTGATGCTCACGGCCTCCGCGGGCCCCGTCGTCATCGACTGGCAGACCGCCGAGGAGGGCCCGCCCGGTCTGGACTGCGCCATGTCGGCGCTGATCCTCGCGGAGGTGGCGGTCTCTCCCGCCCCGTACGCCCCCGGCGCCCGCGCGGGCGTCGCCGCCCTCCTGGCGGCCGTCCGCACCCCGCTGCTCCCCCATCTCACCGCGGCCCGCAGCCGCCGGGCGGCGGACCCGAACCTGACCCCCGACGAGGTGGCCGCCCTGGGGGCTGCGGAGTCCTTCGTGAGGTCCCTGGCGACCGCCTGACGGTCAGGACGCGGTCGCGTCGTCCGCGCCGGGCTTCCGCTTCACCTCGGCCACGTCCACGTCCACCGTCTCCGGTACCCCGAACGGTTCGACAATCACGCCGCCGCCGGTGCCGGTGACCTCCAGGACCAGGTTGTTGCCCATGAACCGGAGGTCGATCCGGGCCCGGGGCGAGCCCGCGTGGTCCGGCATCCGGTGGATGCGCGACGGCGGGTAGTCCAGGGCGGTCAGCTTCGTCCGCAGGGCCGGCTGGTCGGCCGGGCCCGCGCCGTCGAACGCCTCGCGGATGCGCTGGGCGTGCGCGTCACCGGCGCACGTGTCGGTGGCGGTCAGCGGCACCTCCTCGACGGGGCCGGACCTCGTGGGGGCCGGCTCCGGGGAGGACGGCGGCTCGGGGGCGTCCAAGGGGACCGAGAGGTCCCCGGGCTCCTCCGGCTTCGCGCCGTCCGGCAGGTTCTGCGGCGGGGTCGCGTCGTCCGCGGCCGGGTCGGCGGGCGGCTCGGGCAGACCGCCCGGCGCGCAGCCGTCCAGGACGCGGATGAACAGTGCCAGGAAGCGAGTCTCCGGGTCGGAGTGCTTCGCCAGGTCGTCCGACGGGAGCGGCCGCGTCGACGTCGGCGCGGGCGTCGGCTTCGACGTCGGCCGGGCCTCGACGCCCACGGCGGACGCCTTGACCGGGGGCCTGCCGGTGGCGTCCGCCGTACCGCAGGCGGTCAGGGCCATGCTGCCGAGCGCGGCGGCCAGGACGATCTTCGCGAGGCGGTTCGGAGTTCTCATGCGGGAATCATGCGAGCGACCGGGGGTCGCCCACATGAGCACCCCTACTCAACCGCACCCTGGGGCCAATCGGACTGCCGTCCGCCGCTTTTGACGCCTCGCCGGTCCCTCAGGCCACGCGGACGCCCTTGCGCCAGACCTCCGTCACCAGGGGGACGCCCGGGCGGTAGGCCAGGTGGACGGGGGACGGGGCGTCCAGGAAGGTCAGGTCCGCTCGGGCGCCGACCGTCAGGCGGCCCACGTCCGTGCGGCGGAGGGCGGCGGCGCCGCCGGCCGTTGCGGACCAGATCGCCTCGTCGGGGGTCATGCCCATGTCCCGTACCGCGAGGGCGATGCAGAAGGGGACGGAGGACGTGAAGGACGAGCCCGGGTTGCAGTCCGTGGAGAGGGCCACGGTCACGCCCGCGTCCAGGAGGCGGCGGGCGTTCGGCCACTGCGCGCGGGTGGAGAACTCGGCGCCCGGGAGGAGCGTGGCGACCGTGTTGCCGGAGGCCAGGGCATCGACGTCGGCGTCGGTGAGGTGGGTGCAGTGGTCCGCGCTCGCCGCGTCCAGCTCCACCGCCAGCTGCACGCCGGGGCCGTACGTCAGCTGGTTCGCGTGCACCCGGGGGTGCAGGCCCTTCGCCTTGCCCGCGGTGAGGATCGCGCGGGCCTGGTCGCCGTCGAAGGCGCCCTTCTCGCAGAAGACGTCGACCCAACGGGCGTACGGGGCACAGGCGTCGAGCATCTCGCCCGTCACCAGCTCCACATACGCCGCCGGGTCGTCCGCGTAGTCCGGGGAGACGATGTGCGCGCCGAGGTACGTCACCTCGTCCGTGTGCTCGGCCGCGATCCGCAGGGCACGGGCCTCGTCCTCGACCGTCAGGCCGTAGCCGGACTTCGTCTCGAAGGTGGTCGTGCCCTGGCGGAGGGCTTCGCGCAGGTAGCGGGCCACGTTCGCGGAGAGCTCGGCGTCGGAGGCGGCCCTCGTCGCCGCGACCGTGGTGCGGATACCGCCCGCCTTGTACGCCTGGCCCGACATGCGGGCGTTGAACTCGGCGGTGCGGTCGCCCGCGAAGACGAGGTGCGAGTGGGAGTCGACGAAGCCGGGGATCACGGCCCGGCCGGCCGCGTCGACCCTGTTGTCAGTGGCGGGTGTTTTGCTGGTTTCACCGACCCAGACGATGCGGTCGCCGTCGATGACGACGGCCGCGTCCTGGATCAGGCCCAGAGGACTGCCATCACCGAGGGAGGGATCGTTGGTGACGAGACTGGCGATGTTGACGATGGCGGTGGCGGTCGTCGCCACGGCGCTGTTCGCGCTGGTGGGGGCGGAGGTCGCCGCCGGGTTGTTCGTCGCCGCGGGGCCGTTGTTCATGGTGAGAGGTGTCTCCTTCAGCCGTTTCAGCCGTTTCGGCCGTGCAGGGCGGCGATCGAGTCCGCGAGGGCGCCGGCCACGTCCGGTACGGAGTGGTGGACCCCGTCCCGTACGACGTGACGGCCGGCCACGACCGTGTGCCGGACGTCCGCTGCCGACGCGGCGAATACCGCCGTCTCGGCTGCCAGACGCGGTACCGGTCCCGCTGTCCTGACCGTGTCCAGCGCGATCGTCGTGAAGTCGGCGAGCGCGCCGGTCTCCAGGGTGCCCGCGTCCGCCCAGCCGAGGGCCGCGTGGCCGTCGGTGGAGGCGGCCCTGAGCAGGGCGGCGGCCGTCCAGTGGCCGCGGGTGCGGGTGCGCAGGCGCTCGTTCAGCTCCATGGCCCGCGCCTCTTCCAGGAGGTCGATGACCGCATGGCTGTCGCTGCCCAGGGAGAGCGGGGAGCCGGCGCGCTGGAGGGCGACCGCCGGGCCGATGCCGTCCGCGAGGTCGCGTTCGGTCGTCGGGCACATGCAGGTGCCGGTCGTCGACGTGCCGAGGAGGGCGATGTCCGTGTCCGTCAGGTGCGTGTTGTGGACGCCCGTGGTGCGGGGGCCGAGGACGCCGTGCTCGGCGAGGAGCTGGGTGGGGGTGAGGCCGTGCGCCGCGAGGCAGGCGTCGTTCTCGGCGGTCTGCTCCGACAGATGGACGTGGAGGGGGGCTTCCCTGTCCTGCGCCCACTGGGCGACCGTGGCGAGCTGGTCCGCCGGGACCGCCCGTACGGAGTGGATCGCCGCTCCGATGCGTACGCCGTCCCGCTCCTTGAGGGCGGACACGCGCTCGGCCCACCGCTCGGCGGTGCCGTCCGTGAAGCGGAGCTGGTGCTTGTCGGGCGCGGCGCCGAAGCCGGAGGAGAGGTAGGCGGTGTCGAGGAGGGTGATGCGGATGCCCGCCTCGGCCGCCGCGGCGATCAGGGCCTCGCCCATCGCGTTGGGGTCGGCGTACGGGCTGCCGCCGGGCGCGTGGTGCAGGTAGTGGAACTCGCCGACGGAGGTGACGCCGGCGAGCGCCATCTCCGCGTACACGGCGCGGGCGAGGGCGAAGTAGCTGTCGGGGGTGAGGCGCTGGGCGACGGTGTACATCACCTCGCGCCAGGTCCAGAAGGTGCCGGAGCCGACCTGGACCGTGCCGCGCAGGGCGCGGTGGAAGGCGTGCGAGTGGGCGTTGGAAAGGCCCGGGATCGTCAGACCGCGGAGGACGACCGCGCCCGGGGGCGGGGTGTCGACCCCGGTGCGTACGGCGGTGATGCGGCCGTCCGACACCTCGAGGACCACGCCCGGCTCGACGTTCGTGTCGAGCCAGGCGTGCTCCAGCCAGTACGTCGTCAGCGACACGCCAGGCCCTCCAGTACGTCGGCGAGTGCGAGGACCCCGGCCGCGCAGTCGTCCTCGGCCGCGAATTCGGCCGGGGAGTGCGAGACGCCGGTGGGGTTCCGTACGAACAGCATGGCGGTCGGGATCGATTCGGAGAGGATTCCCGCGTCGTGTCCCGCGCCCGTGCCGAGGACGGGGACCTTCCCGGTGGACCCGGTCTTCTCGCCCAGGAGGCGGGACAGCTCGTCCCGCAGCGTGTGCGAGAAGTCCACGATCGGGGTGAAGGACTCCTGGACGACCGTGAGGTCGATGCCGTGGCGGTCGGCGTAGGCGCGGGCCTCCGCCTCGATGCCCGTGACGACCTTGTCCAGGGCGCCCTGGTCGGCGGCGCGGGCGTCGAGCCAGCCGCGGACGAGGGACGGGATCGCGTTGACGCCGTTCGGCTCGACCGCGATCTTGCCGAAGGTGGCGACGGCTCCCGCGAGTTCGGCCTCGCGGCGGGCGGCGAGGACCGTCTCCGCGTAGGTGAGCATCGGGTCGCGGCGGTCGACGAGCCGGGTGGTGCCGGCGTGGTTGGCCTCGCCGGCGAAGTCGTACCGCCAGCGGCCGTGCGGCCAGATCGCGGAGGCGAGGCCGACGGCGTCCCCGGACAGGTCCAGGGCCCGGCCCTGCTCGACGTGCAGCTCGACGAAGGCGCCGATGCGGGCCAGCCGCTCCGGGTCGGGGCCGATGGCGTCCGGGTCGTAACCGGCCGCCTCCATGGCCTGCGGGAGGGTGATCCCGTCGGCGTCGCGGAGCTCGTACGCCTGCTCCTTCGTCAGCCGGCCCGCGGTGAGGCGGGAGCCGACGCAGGCGAGGCCGAAGCGGGCGCCCTCCTCGTCGCCGAAGTTGACGATGGCGAGGGGTCGCCGGAACACGGCCCCGCGGGAGCGGAGTTCGTCGAGCGCGGCGAAGGCGGACACGACGCCGAGGGGGCCGTCGAAGGCGCCGCCGTCGGGGACGGAGTCCAGGTGGGAGCCGGTGACGACGGCGTCACCGGCGGTGGGGTCGCCGAGCCAGGCCCACTGGTTGCCGTTGCGGTCGGTCTCGACGTCCAGGCGGCGGGCCTCGGCCTGCATCCGGAACCAGAGCCGGCAGTCGGCGTCGGCGCCGGTCCAGGCGTAGCGGCGGTAGCCGCCCGAGGCGTCGCTGCGGCCGATGGGCCGCAGCGACTGCCACATGGCGTGGAAGGTGGCGCTCACGCCGAGGCCTCGTCGTCGGAGCCCTCGCGCATCGGGACGCGGACGCCCTTCTCGTCGGCGACGCGCTCCGCGATGTCGTAGCCCGCGTCGACGTGGCGGATGACGCCCATGCCGGGGTCGTTGGTGAGCACGCGGCGGATCTTCTCGCCGGCCAGCGGGGTGCCGTCGGCGACCGTGACCTGGCCCGCGTGGATGGAGCGGCCCATGCCGACGCCGCCGCCGTGGTGGATGGAGACCCAGGAGGCGCCGGAGGCGACGTTGACCATGGCGTTGAGGAGCGGCCAGTCGGCGATGGCGTCGGAGCCGTCGAGCATGGCCTCGGTCTCGCGGTACGGGGAGGCCACCGAGCCGCAGTCCAGGTGGTCGCGGCCGATCGCGAGGGGCGCGGCGAGGGTGCCGTTGCCGACCATGTCGTTGAACATGTCGCCGGCCTTGTCGCGCTCGCCCTGGCCGAGCCAGCAGATGCGCGCCGGGAGGCCCTGGAAGTGGACGCGCTCGCCGGCCATCTTGATCCAGCGGTGGAGGGACTCGTTCTCCGGGAAGAGGTCGAGCAGCGCCTTGTCCGTCTTGTGGATGTCGCTCGCCTCGCCCGAGAGCGCGGCCCAGCGGAACGGGCCCTTGCCCTCGCAGAACAGCGGGCGGATGTAGGCGGGGACGAAGCCGGGGAAGGCGAACGCCCGGTCGTAGCCGGCCAGCTGGGCCTCGCCGCGGATCGAGTTGCCGTAGTCGAAGACCTCGGCGCCGGCGTCCATGAAGCCGACCATGGCCTCGACGTGCTTGGCCATCGACTCGCGGGCGCGGGTGGTGAAGCCGGCCGGGTCCTTGGCGGCGGCGTCGGCCATGTCCTCGAAGGCGACGCCGACCGGCAGGTAGGCCAGCGGGTCGTGGGCCGAGGTCTGGTCCGTGACGATGTCGATCGGGGCGCCCTCGGCGAGCATCTGCGGGAGCAGCTCGGCGGCGTTGCCGAGGAGGCCGATGGAGAGCGGGCGGCGGGCGTCGCGCGCCTCGGTGGCCAGCTGGAGCGCGTGGGCGAGGTTGTCGGCCTTCACGTCCAGGTAGCGGTGCTCGATGCGGCGCTCGATGGCGCGCGGGTCGACGTCGATGCAGATCGCGACGCCGTCGTTCATCGTCACGGCGAGCGGCTGGGCGCCGCCCATGCCGCCGAGGCCGGCGGTGAGGGTGATCGTGCCGGCCAGGGTGCCGTTGAACTTCTTGGCGGCGACGGCGGCGAAGGTCTCGTACGTGCCCTGGAGGATGCCCTGGGTGCCGATGTAGATCCAGGAGCCGGCGGTCATCTGGCCGTACATGGTGAGGCCGAGCTGCTCCAGGCGCCGGAACTCCTCCCAGTTCGCCCAGTCGCCGACCAGGTTGGAGTTGGCGATGAGGACGCGCGGGGCCCACTCGTGGGTCTGCATGACGCCGACGGGACGGCCGGACTGGACGAGCATCGTCTCGTCCTGCTTCAGGGTGCGCAGGGTGCGGACCATGGCGTCGTACGAGCGCCAGTCGCGGGCGGCCTTGCCGGTGCCGCCGTAGACGACGAGCTTGTCGGGGTGCTCGGCGACCTCGGGGTCGAGGTTGTTCTGGAGCATCCGGAGGGCGGCTTCCTGCTGCCATCCCAGGGCGCTCAGTTCCGTACCGCGTGCTGCTCGGACGGGGCGGGGTCCTGACATGGGGGTGCCTCCTCGAATGTCGATCAGATATTCACATCTTGGCGCGCTGAATAGTTGTAGTCAACAGGGCGGGTGTCACCCGTCCCGGTGAGTCGGGATGGTGGGATGGACCGCATGGCCTCCTACCGTCGTGATCTCGCCGTCCGAGCCTCCGTCGACCAGGGACTCCTCTCCGCCGCCGAGCCGGTCGTCGCGCTCCTCGACACCACCGGCATCCGCGCCTCCGCCGCAGCCCTGACCAGTGCTTTCGCCGCCGTCACCGACGCCCACGTCCTCCATGCCTTCGCCGTCAAGGCCGCCCCGCTCGTCCCCGTCCTGCGCCTCCTCCACGACGCGGGGCTCGGTGTCGAGGTCGCCAGCCCCGGCGAGCTCGCCCTCGCCCGCGCCGCCGGGATCCCGCCCACCCACACCGTGCTCGACTCCCCCGCCAAGACCCCGGCCGAGCTGCGCCAGGCCCTCGCGCTCGGGATCGCCGTCAACGCCGACAACCTCCAGGAGCTGGACCGCCTCGACGCGCTCGTCGCCTCCGCGCCCACCGCCTCGCCCCTCGGACTCCGGGTGAACCCGCAGGTCGGAGCCGGTTCCATCGGCGCGCTCTCGACCGCGACCGCCACCTCCAAGTTCGGTGTGGCCCTCCGCGACGAGGGCGCCCGCGCCGGCGTCGTCCAGGCCTTCCTGGACCGGCCGTGGCTGACCCGGCTGCACACCCACACCGGCTCCCAGGGCGTCCCGCTCGCCCTGATGGCCGAAGGCGTCGGGGAGGCCTACGCCCTCGCCGAGGAGATCAACCACAAGGCGGGCCGGCAGCAGATCGACACCCTCGACATCGGCGGCGGCCTGCCGGTCAACTTCACCTCCGACGAGGAGACGCCGACGTACGCCGAGTACGCCCGGCTGCTCGCCGACACCGTCCCCGGCCTCCTCGACGGCCGCTACCGGCTCGTCACCGAGTTCGGCCGCTCCCTGCTCGCCAAGCACGGCACGGTCCTCGCCCGGGTGGAGTACACCAAGACCGCCGGGGGCCGCCCGATCGCCGTCACCCACGCGGGCGTCCAGCTCGCCACCCGTACGGTCTACGCCCCCGACTCCTGGCCGCTGCGGATCCTCGCGTACGACGCCGAGGGCCGCCCCCGCGCCGGGGACGTCACCGTCCAGGACGTGGCGGGCCCCGCCTGCTTCGCCGGGGACCTGCTCGCCACCGGCCGGAAGCTGCCGCTGCTGCACCCCGGCGACGTCGTGGCCGTCCCGGACACCGGCGCGTACTACTTCGCCCACCACTACGCGTACAACAGCCTGCCCCGGCCCGGGATCCACGGCTTCACGGTGGCCGAGGACGGGGCGGTCACCTTCTCGACGGTACGGAGGCCCCAGACGCTCGACGAGATCGTCGCGGAGGCGGGCGGGGCACACGCGAACGCCCTCGTCGGGTAGCGCGGGCGGGGCACACAAACGCACCCGTCGGGTAGCGCGGGCGCGGCGCCCCGGCTTCGATGAGGACATGACTGGAACGGGTTCGGACACCACCTCCGTCGTCGTCGAGCGCCGGGTCGCCGCCTCCCCCGGCCGCGTCTGGGAGGCGATCACCGACCTCCGGGACATGCCCCGCGTCCTCTCGGGCGTCGAGAAGGTCGAGGTGCTCACCGAAGGCGGCTTCGGCGTGGGCACGCGCTGGCGCGAGACGCGGCGGATGCTGGGCAAGGAGGCCACCGAGGAGATGACCGTGACCGAGTGCGTGCCGCCCGACCGGTACGTCACGGTCGCCGACTCGCACGGCATGCACTACGTCTCCGAGCTCACCCTCAAGGCCGACGGCGACGCGGGCACCACCCTGCGCATGACCTTCTCGGCCCGGCCGGCGAGCGACCGCACCCCCGGATTCGTCACCCGGCTGCTCGCCCGCTTCGGCGCGAAGGCCGTCGCCAAGGCGCTCAAGAAGGACCTGACCGACATCGCGAACGCCGTCGAGTCCCGCGCCTGACGCAAACGGATCGGTCAATTCCCGCCACCGTCCGGCATGTTCCGATGGAAAATGCCAGAACACCCCCCGCAGGCCGGAACGTTCAGTAACGTCACCGTCACCGCCGTTCGTTCGCGCGCCGTATCGGGAGGGGAATCCGCGTGCCCGGAATCGACGAGTGCCTGCTGGAGGCCATGGCCCTGCCAGGCGCTCGCGGAGCCTCCCTGGTCGACTGGACCAGCGGGCTCGCGCTCGGGACGGCGGGCGAGTCCCCCACCGGGGACCATGAGACCACGGCCGCCGAGACCGCCGAACTTGCGCGGGCGGCAGCCGAGTTCGACTCCTTCGCGACGACGGGGGAAGGGACTCCCCCGCCCGGCCCGCCCGTCGAGGACCTGATCGTCACCACCCACGTCGGCTACCACGTCCTCCGCTTCGTCGAGACCTCCTTCGACAGCAGCGTCTTCCTCCACCTCTGGCTCGACCGGGACCAGGGCAACCTCGCCCTCGCCCGCATACGCCTCCGCGACCTCGCCGAGAGGCTGGTCCTCGGATGAGCCCCGTCGCCGCACCACCCGCACCACCGGTCTCCCCGATGCTGGTCCGGCTCGCCGCCGAGAAGGCCACCGGCGCGCTGCTGCGCGACCACGGCACGCTGTACCTCGTCGACGGCCGCGTCGTGCACGCCGAGAGCCCCGCCGCCCCCGGCGTCGACGTCCTCCTGACCACCGGCGGGCGCCTGCCCCGCGAAGGCTGGGACGAGGCCGTCGACCGCGCCGGCGCCCACCGCGCCGTCGGCCGCTTCCTCGTCGACAGCGGCCGGCTGCACGACGGCGAGCTGGAGATCTGCCACCTCGGCGCCGTCTTCGACGCCGCCTTCTTCGCCCTCTCCCCCACCAGTGGACCGACCCGCTTCCGGTACGGGGTCGGGCACTGGTTCGGCACGGTGCGGCCGGTCTCCGCCGAGGCCGTCGAGCGCGAGACCGTACGCCGCCGTGAACTCCTCGACGCCGTCTGGCCGTACGCCTCCGTCGACAGCGCCCCCGTCGTGCCGCGCCCCGCCGCCCCCGGCCAGACCGTCGGGGCCCGGCAGCGCGCCCTGCTCGCCCTCGCCGACGGGGTGCGGCCCCCGGCGGAGCTCGCCCGGCTGCTCGGCCGCCCCGCCTTCCACACGCTCCTCGACGTCCGGCGGCTCGCCGCGGCCGGACTCGTCGAGACCCCGCCGGAACCCGGCCCCGACCCCGTACCGCCCCCGCAACCGCTCCTGGCGGCTCCGCAGGTGGCCGACCCCGACATCGCCCTGCTGCGCCGGCTCCGTGACGCCCTGGAGGCACATCTGTGATGAGACGTGCCCTGCGCCTGCGCGCCGAGAGGAGACAGCTCATGACTGCGGAAACAGAGGTCCTCGGCGAACTCAGACGGCTGCGGGCCCGGCTGCCCCAGCTGACCGGAGCCCTCGCCGCCAGCGCCGACGGCCTCGTCCTCGCCCACGACACCGTCGACGGCGAGGCGGAGAGCGTGGCCGCGCTGACGGCGGCGGCGCTCGGCGTCGGCCAGCGGCTGACCGACTGCACGGGCCAGGGCCGCTTCCGCGAGCTCCTCGTCCGCGGCGAGAGCGGTTACGTGGCGACGTACGCGGCGGGCGGCGCGGCCGTCCTGACGCTGCTCGCGGAGCCCCGGATCAACGTGGGACGGCTCCACCTGGAGGCCCGCAGGTCCAGCACCCGGATAGGCGAACTCGTCGACGGGGCGCTGGAGCGCAAGGACCTGATCTGACCCGAAGTCCGAAGCAGCTCAAGAAGAACACACAGCAGAACACGCAGCAGAACACGAAAAGGAAGTGCGACACCATGGCGAACACCGAGACCTCCCTCAAGGAAGCCGCCTCGATCGAGGGCGCCATCGGCGCTGCGCTCGTCGACTACACGAGCGGCATGGCGCTCGGCACCATCGGCGGCGGCAAGGAGCTCGACCTGAACGTGGCCGCGGCGGGCAACACCGACGTGGTCCGGGCCAAGGTCCGGGCGATGGAGATGCTCGGCCTCGGCGACGAGATCGAGGACATCCTCATCACCCTCGGCCGGCAGTACCACCTGATCCGGCTGCTCAGGAGCCAGGGCGCGAACGGCCTGTTCCTGTACCTGGCCCTGGACAAGGAGCGCGCGAACCTCGCGATGGCCCGCCACCAGCTCAAGAAGATCGCGACCGAGCTCCAGGTCTGACGGCCCGAAGACGCCTCACTCGACGAACAGGCCCCGCGCCGCCGCCTTCGTGTCGAACTCCTCCAGGCGCGCCTGCGCGTCCGGGAGTTCGTCCGCCATGGCCTCCAGGAGGACCCGGCCGAGCATCATCGGCGCGCAGGCGGTGTCGAAGGCGAGCCCCGTGCCGACGGCGGCCGGGATCAGCAGGTCGCTGTGGGCGGCGACGGGCGCGAACGCCGAGTCGGCGACGGCCACGACCGTGAGTCCGGCCGCCCGCGCGTACTCCAGGGCCTCGACGACCTCCCGGGGGTGCCGGGGCAGGGCAAAGCAGAGCAGCGCCGTGGCCCCGGCCCGTACGGCCGCGTCGACGCGGTCCGTGAGCATCGAGCCGCCCTCGTCGAGGAGCCGGACGTCGGGGTGCACCTTGGCGGCGAAGTAGGCGAAGCCGCGCGCCTGCGAGGAGGCGGCCCGCAGGCCGAGGACGAGCAGCGGGCGGGAGGAGGCGAGGACCCGGCCGGCCCGCTCGACGGGCTTCGGGTCGGCGAGCAGCCCGGCCAGGTGCCGGAGGTTCTCGATCTCGGCGAGCACGGCCTGCTGGTACTCGTTGTGGCCCTCGCCGCCCTTCTCCGCGGCGGTGGCGCCGGGCTCCGGGGGCGCGACCTCCCGCAGATGGCGGCGGAGCGCCGGGTACCCGTCGAAGCCGAGGGCGACGGCGAAGCGGGTGACGGAGGGCTGGCTGACCCCGGCGAGCTCGGCGAGCTCGACGCTCGACAGGAACGGCACGTCGGCGGCGCGCCGCACCATGCAGTGCGCGATGCGCCGCTGCGTCGGCGTCAGCCGGTGCCCCTCGAAGAGCGCCTGCAGCCGTCCGGCCGGGCTGTCGCTCATGCCGTCCGTCCCCCTTCCGCCTATTCACCCACGAATAACTCTGCATAAGGATATGCAGCCGGGTGCCGGGAGGGGAACGGGCGAGGGAAGGGAAGAGTGGCGCGGGGACCGCCGCACCCCCGGTGAAGGGGGGCGGGACGACGGCGGTCCCCGCGTGGGACACGGGCCCGGGTCAGGGCCGGTCTCCGCGTCCGCGGCGTCTGTGGAGGCCCGGGAGCCGCTCCGGAAGTCCGTGACGCCGACGACCACCAATGTGCCGGACGCGTGTTAAGCGGGTGCTGCGGGTACGTGTCGCCCTCGTACCAGTTGTACGAACGGCTTCACGCACCCCGCACCGCCGGTCGAGCGGACTACTTCGCGCCGCCGTTGGCCAGGAAGGCCAGCAGGTCCTGGCGGCTGACGACACCGGTCGGCTTGCCCTCGACCAGGACGATCGCCGCGTCGGAGGCCTCGCCGAGGACGGACATCAGGTCGGCGACGGGCTCGCCGGAGCCGACCTGCGGCAGCGGTGCGCTCATGTGGCGCTCCAGCGGGTCCTCCAGGGAGGCCCGCTTCGTGAAGAGCGCGTCGAGGAGCTCGCGCTCGACGACCGAGCCGACGACCTCGGCGGCCATCACGTCGGGGTGGCCGGCGCCGGGCTTGACGATGGGCATCTGGGAGACGCCGTACTCGCGCAGCACCTCGATGGCCTGGCCGACGGTCTCGTCCGGGTGCATGTGGACGAGGGAGGGCATGACGCCCTCCTTGTGGCGCAGGACGTCCGCGACGGTGGCGGTGGAGGTGTCCTCCAGGAAGCCGTGTCCGGCCATCCACTCGTCGCTGAAGATCTTGGACATGTAGCCGCGGCCGGAGTCCGGGAGCAGCACCACGACGACGTCGTCGGGGCCCAGCTCCTTGGCGACCTCGAGGGCGGCGACCACGGCCATGCCGCAGGAGCCGCCGACGAGCAGGCCCTCCTCCTTGGCGAGGCGGCGGGTCATCTGGAACGAGTCCTTGTCGGACACGGCGACGATCCGGTCCGTGACGTTCCGGTCGTACGCGGTCGGCCAGAAGTCCTCGCCGACGCCCTCGACCAGGTACGGCCGGCCGGAGCCGCCCGAGTAGACGGAGCCCTCGGGGTCGGCGCCGATGACCTTGACGGAGCCGCCGCTGACCTCCTTGAGGTAGTTGCCGGTGCCGGAGATGGTGCCGCCGGTGCCGACGCCCGCCACGAAGTGGGTGATCTTCCCGTCCGTCTGCTCCCAGAGCTCGGGACCGGTGGTCTCGTAGTGGGAGCGCGGGTTGTTCGGGTTGGAGTACTGGTCGGGCTTCCAGGCACCGGCCGTCTCACGGACGAGCCGGTCCGAGACGTTGTAGTACGAGTCCGGGTGCTCGGGATCCACGGCGGTGGGGCAGACGACGACCTCGGCGCCGTACGCCCGCAGCACGTTGATCTTGTCGAGGGACACCTTGTCGGGGCAGACGAAGATGCACTTGTAGCCCTTCTGCTGGGCCACGATCGCGAGGCCGACGCCGGTGTTCCCGGACGTGGGCTCGACGATGGTGCCGCCGGGCTTGAGCGCGCCGCTCTGCTCGGCCGCCTCGATCATGCGGACGGCGATGCGGTCCTTGACCGAGCCGCCCGGGTTGAAGTACTCGACCTTGGCCAGGACGGTTGCCTGGATACCCGCCGTGACGTTGTTGAGCTTCACCAGCGGGGTGTTGCCGACGAGGCTGATCATCGAGTCGTGGAATTGCACCGTAATCTCCGGGGTCTCCGTAATGGTGTGGCCAGCGTATGCGTAGTCGGAGCGGCTTACGGGGCAGTTAGACCCTGAACGGCTTGAAGACCCCGAACGGTTCGAGGAGGTGACGGCCCCGATGTCGAGGGCGAGGGTGGCACGGCGGATCGCGGCGGGTGCGGCCTACGGCGGCGGGAGCATCGGTCTCCTCGGCGTGGCCGCGGTCGGGCTCCTGCTGACCGAGATGCAGCTGGCCAAGAGGTCGGTGGGGAACGGGACGGCGCCCCTGCCGCCGGTGTCGGACGGCCTCTACGGCCGTTCCTTCGGTACGGAGGGGCCCCTGCGACTGGCCCTTCTGGGTGATTCCACGGCGGCGGGCCAGGGGGTGCGCCGCGCGGGTCAGACGCCGGGCGCGCTGCTCGCCTCGGGGCTCGCGGCGGTGGCGGAGCGGCCGGTGGTCCTGCGGAACGTGGCGCTGTCAGGGGCGCGCTCGGACGACCTGGAGCGCCAGGTGTCGCTGCTCCTCGCCCAGCCGGTGGGGGTGCCCGACGTCTGCGTGATCATGATCGGCGCGAACGACGTGACGCACCGGATGCCGCCCACGGAGTCGGTGCGGCACCTCGCGGCGGCAGTGCGGCGGCTGCGGACGGCGGGTGCGGAGGTGGTGGTCGGGACCTGCCCGGACCTGGGGACGATCGAACCGGTCTACCAGCCGCTGCGCTGGCTGGCCCGGCGGGCCTCACGGCAGCTGGCGGCGGCGCAGACGATCGTGGTGGTGGAGCAGGGCGCGCGGACGGTGTCGCTGGGCGATCTGCTCGGACCCGAGTTCGCGGCGAATCCGCGCGAGATGTTCGGGGTGGACAACTTCCACCCGTCGGCGGAGGGGTACGCGACGGCGGCGATGGCGGTGCTGCCGACGCTGTGCGCGTCGCTCGGCGTGTGGCCGGAAACCGACCGGCTGGAGCCGGCGCGGCGGGAGAACATCCTGCCGGTGGCGAAGGCGGCGGCCGAGGCCGCGAAGGAGGCGGGCACGGAGGTCACGGGCGCGCGTGCGCCGTGGGCCCTCCTGAAGCACCGCCGGAGGCGGCGGCTACCGGTAGCCGGGGACGCCGAAGCGGTCAAGGAGGAACCGGCCGACACCACCCCGTCGACGGAGACTCCAGCCAACTGAGCGTACGCTTAGAAAAGAGGTTCTCATCACACGTCCGGGCCGGTGACCGCATGCGGTACGTACGGGTAACTTCCCTTTCAGTCCGCTCACTCCGCACCCTCATGGAGCCGTGATGCCCGAAGCCGTGATCGTCTCGACCGCCCGCTCTCCCATCGGACGGGCCTTCAAGGGCTCCCTCAAGGATCTGCGGCCGGACGACCTCACCGCGACCATCATCCAGGCCGCCCTGGCCAAGGTGCCCGAGCTCGACCCCCGCGACATCGACGACCTGATGCTGGGCTGCGGTCTGCCCGGCGGCGAGCAGGGCAACAACCTGGGCCGGATCGTCGCCGTGCAGATGGGCATGGACCACCTGCCGGGCTGCACGGTCACCCGCTACTGCTCCTCCTCGCTCCAGACCTCCCGCATGGCGCTGCACGCCATCAAGGCCGGCGAGGGCGACGTCTTCATCTCGGCCGGTGTCGAGATGGTGTCCCGCTTCGTGAAGGGCAATTCGGACTCGCTGCCCGACACGCACAACCCCTTCTTCGCCGACGCCGAGGCCCGCACCGCCGAGGTCGCCGCCTCCGAGGGCTCCGCTTGGCACGACCCGCGCGAGGACGGCATCGTCCCGGACGCGTACATCGCGATGGGCCAGACCGCCGAGAACCTGGCCCGCTGGAAGGGCATCAGCCGCCAGGAGATGGACGAGTTCGGCGTACGGTCGCAGAACCTCGCCGAGCAGGCCATCAAGAACGGCTTCTGGGAGCGCGAGATCACCCCCGTGACGCTGCCGGACGGCACCGTCGTCTCCGGCGACGACGGCCCGCGCGCCGGCGTCACCCTGGAGGGCGTGCAGGGCCTCAAGCCGGTCTTCCGCCCCGACGGCCTGGTCACCGCCGCCAACTGCTGCCCGCTGAACGACGGCGCCGCCGCGCTCGTGATCATGTCGGACACGAAGGCCCGCGAGCTCGGTCTGACCCCGCTCGCCCGCATCGTCTCCACCGGCGTATCCGGCCTCTCCCCCGAGATCATGGGCCTCGGCCCGGTCGAGGCGTCGAAGCAGGCCCTCAAGCGCGCCGGCCTGACCATCGGCGACATCGACCTGGCCGAGATCAACGAGGCCTTCGCCGCCCAGGTCATCCCGTCCTACCAGGACCTGGGCCTGGACCTGGACAAGGTGAACGTCAACGGCGGCGCGATCGCCGTCGGCCACCCCTTCGGCATGACGGGCGCCCGCATCACCGGCACCCTCATCAACAGCCTCCAGTTCCACGACAAGCAGTTCGGCCTGGAGACCATGTGCGTCGGCGGCGGTCAGGGCATGGCCATGGTCATCGAGCGCCTCTCCTAACCGCTCCGCGTCCGAGCCGTGACCGAATCTCCCCCAGGATGTGACCTACGTCCCGGGGGAGTTCATTTTCCCAGGTCAGAGCCCTTTCGGGACTAAACACCCGGCCGAAATACCTGTCCAATTCGTGACGTAATGCACTGACAGCAGGCACCACCCCAGGACAAGCTGATGTAGGAAGTCGGGGGATCGACTCGGAATCGGGAGTACGTCAGTGAGCGCCATGTCTCTTGCCCTGCTGCTGACCACGGCCGCTGCCACGGCCGTGGGCGCTGCTGCCCTGCACGCCGTCCACGGTCTCCGCAAGGAGGTCACCGGCCTCCGCACTGAGCTGGCGGCCGCCCGCGGCGTCACGGTCCCCGCGGCGCGCGCCACGCCCGCCGCGGAGATACGGGCCGCGGTCGCCGAGGCGCTGGCCGAGGAACGCGAGCGTGAGCTCGCGGAGGCCCGTGCCTTCTGGGCCGCGCAGGAGGCCCGTGACGCGGCCGACGCCCCGTCCCTGCTCGGCGGGCTCGGCGGCCCGGTCGAGGACGGCGCCTTCTTCGTCCCGCGCCAGGCCGACTTCGTGGGCCTGGAGGCGATGGCCCTGGAGGCCATGGAGGCGGAGGCCGCCGCGCTCGACGGCGTGGCCGACTTCGCCGACCCGCTGGACGAGTTCCCCGAGGACTCCGCGGAGCTGGCCGCGGCCCGCCGCCGCCACCCCTCGCACCCGGACTTCGTGCCGGTGCAGACCCCGGTCGTCACCGACCACGAGCGGACGGTGGCCCGCCTCGAGGAGCTCGCGGACACCCGCACGGCGCTGACCGACGTGCGCCCCGGCCCGCTCGGCACCCTGGACGTGTACGTCTTCGCGGACGGCACGACGCTCTGTATGACCCCCGGACACCGCGAGACCGCGGAGCGCCTCGCCGAGGCCCTGCGCGCGGGCCGCGCCCCGGTGCTGCTCGGCGGCTCGGGCGTCTCGGGCGCCTTCGCGCTCACCTTCTCGTACGGCGACACGGACGAGGAGAACGTCTACATCCTGGCGGACCGCGTCATCGCCTCGCTGTAGCCCCCACAAGACCCCACAACCCCCACAACCCTCACAGCAGGGCGGCGTCAGCCTCTGGAGCCCCGGAGGCCTCAGAGCCCCGAGCGCTCCGCCGCCTCACGTACCAGTCTCACGGCCTCGCCCAGTTCCCCCTCGCGGGAATCGGCCGGGGCCGTTCGCAGGATCTCCGCCAGGTCGTTCCCGGCGACGACGAGCTGGTCGGCGACGGTGAAGACCCCCGCGTCCGGCATCGTCAGCGGCTCCCGCTCCGGGTTCTCGGCGCGCTGGGCGCGCACCGCGAGCTCCCGGGCGAGCGCGAGCCCCTCGGCCGCGGCCCCGCGCTGGAGGCGGCTCTGCGGGGCGGCTCGCAGCCGGTCGGCGAAGCGCTCGACGGCGGCGGTCAGTTCACTCGTATCGCGCACCCCGTCACCCTACGCGCCGCCCGGCAACCCCCCTCCCCCTCACTTCACGTGCCGGCCGAGGAAGTCGCGGACGAGCGCGGCGATCTCCTCGCCGTGCGTCTCCAGGGCGAAGTGTCCGGCGTCCAGGAGGTGGATCTCGGCGTCCGGCAGGTCCCGCTCGAAGGCCGCCGCGCCCGCGGGCCCGAAGATCTCGTCGCCGCGTCCCCAGGCCGCGAGGAGCGGCGGACGGTGGGTGCGGAAGTACTCCTGGAAGGCCGGGTAGCCGTCGAGGTTGAACTGGTAGTCCCAGAAGAGCTGGAGCTGGATCTCCTTGTTGCCGGGCCGGTCCAGGCCCGCCTGGTCCAGGGTCCAGGTCTCGGGGCCGATCCGGTCGAGCCGGTCCGCCGGCACCCCGTGGGTGTACTGCCAGCGGGTGGCCTCGGCGGTCAGCAGCTCCCGCACCCCGGCCTCGTTGGCCTCGCGGTCCTCGGCGTGGGCGAAGAGCACGTCCCAGAAGGGCGTGAAGCCCTCCAGGTAGGCGTTGCCGCTCTGGCTGACGATCGCGGTGATCCGCTCGGGGTTCCGGGAGGCGATCCGCAGGCCGATGGGGGCCCCGTAGTCCTGGATGTAGAGCGCGAACCGGTCGACGCCGAGCCGGTCGAGCAGCCCCAGGGTGATCTCGGTGAGCTTCTCGAAGCCGTACGGGAAGTCCTCGACGGCCGGCGCGGCCGAGGCGCCGAAGCCGATGTGGTCGGGGGCGATCAGGTGGTACGAGTCGGCGAGCTCGGCCATGAGCCCGCGGTACATGTGCGAGCTGGACGGGAAGCCGTGCAGCAGGACGAGCGTGGGGTGGGCCGGGTCGCCGGCCTCCCGGTAGAAGACGTCGAGTCCGTCGACGGTGACGGTGCGGGCGCGCAGGGCGAAGGCGGACATGGGAACTCCCCGTTTCCGGTGCCGTGTTTCCGGATCGGGAGAACGATCGTTCTCCCGGTGCCCTGTAGGCTACGAGAACGATGGTTCTCTACGCAAGGGGTGCTCGGCCGATGGACGCGGAAGCCGCCGAACTGAAGGTGCTCGACACCGCCGAGCGGCTCTTCGACGAGCGCGGGGTGCAGGCGGTCGGCATGGACGCGCTCCGCACCGCGTCCGGGGTCTCGCTCAAGCGGCTCTACCAGCTCTTCCCCTCCAAGGACGTCCTCGTCGAGGCGGTCCTGCGGCGCCGCGACGGCGCCGTGCGCGACGCCCTCGCGGCGCACGGCGCGCGGGTCGCCGACGGCCCGTACGAGCGGGCGCTCGCGGTCTTCGACTGGCTCGGTGCCTGGTTCGCCGAGCCCGGGTTCCGGGGGTGCGCGTTCATCAACACCTTCGGGGAGCTCGGCGGCGTCGCCCCGCACGTCACCACCCTCGCCCGCGACCACAAGGAGGCCCTGCGGGCGTACCTCGCCGCGCAGACGGACGCCCTCGGCGCCCCGCCCGCCCTCGCCGACCAGCTCGCCCTGCTCGCCAACGGCGCCATGGTCGTCGCCGGCATCACCGGCTCCCCCGAGCCGGCCGCCCAGGCGAAGGCCGCCGCCCGCGTCCTCCTCGACGCGGCGCGATAGGTCCCCGTACACGCGGAAAGGGCCCGCCCGGCACGAAGCCGGACGGGCCCTTCCCCCGAGCTCAGAGGCGTCAGTCGTCGCCCTGCAGGATCGACAGCAGACGCAGCATCTCCAGGTAGATCCACACCAGGGTCATGGTGAGACCGAAGGCGGCCAGCCAGGCCTCCTCGCGCGGCGCGCCGTAGTTCACGCCGTCCTCGACCTGCTTGAAGTCGAGGGCGAGGAAGCAGGCGCCCAGGATGACGCCGATGACACCGAAGAGGATGCCGAGGCCACCGCTGCGGAAGCCGAGGCCGTCACCGCCGGCGAAGACGGCGAAGAGGAGGTTGACCACCATGAGCAGCATGAAGCCCATGGCAGCGGCCATCACGAAGCCGTAGAAGCGTCGGTTGACCCGGATCCAGCCCATCTTGTAGGCGATCAGGACACCGGCGAAGACCGCCATCGTGCCCAGGACCGCCTGGATGACCACGCCGTCGGCGATGTACGTCGAGACGGCGGCCGAGATCACACCGAGGAAGACGCCCTCGAAGGCCGCGTAGCCCAGGATCAGCGCGGGAGACGGCTTGCGCTTGAAGGACTGCACCATCGCCAGGACGAACGCGACCAGCGCGGCGCCGATGGCGATGCCGTACGACTTGCCCAGGTTGGCCGAGTCGACCGGCAGCAGGAACCAGGACAGGACGGCGGTGAGCACGACCGTGCCGAGCGTCATGGCCGTACGGCTCACGACGTCGTCGATCGTCATCACGTTGCCGCGGGCCTGCTGCGGGGCGCCGAGCGCGGCGTCCTGCGGGGCGTACGGGTTGGTGGCGTACGGGTTCGTCGCACCCTCGGCGTACGGGTTGCCGGTGGCGTACGGGTTGGTTCCGACGGCGGGGCCCCCGGCCTGCGGCTGCTGCGCGTTCACCGCGTAGCCGTTGTCGCGGCTGAACCCCCGTCGCGAGAAGACCGGGTTGCTGCTCCTCATCTCACTCCTCCATGGCAGACCGCACGGCGCGGCCTTGCGTCAAGGGTAATGCGTAGGCAAAAGAAACTCCCTAGTGCTCGGGGAGGATCTTTTCCCGGAAGATTTCGATCTTCCCCCACTCCGGAGCCCACCGCTCCGCGACGCTCCTCCCGTACATGTACCCGCCCCCTCGGGAGAGCTGATGGCCACCGCACCGACCACCGAATGGAAGCTGCCCGTAGGCAAGGCCCGGGTCTTCCTGGCGCCCGGCCACAAGGGCATCCAGAAGCCTGTGATCCTCGTCGGGGACTCCGGCACCGACCTCGACGCGTTGACCGCGAGCGTCGACGACGGCTCGTACGCGCTCCTCGCGGAGCTGCACGCGAGCGGCCGCGACCTGATCCTCGTCGGCCTGACCGCCGACGACACCTTGGACCGTCACAGCGGCACCGTCACGGAGGTCGTCCTGCGCACGATCGCGGAGCGCCTGGGCAGCACCCCGCTGACCGTCGGCGGCACCGGACGCGGCGCCCTGGCCGCCCGCTACACGCTCGCCAAGCTGGAGACACAGCGAATGGACCACCAGACCGCGGCCTACTTCTCCCACGACGGCACCGCGCCCGCGGAAGGAGACGAGGCCGACCGCCTGGACCGGTACGGCAACTGGCCGGTGAGGCCCCTCAAGCTCGGTCTGATCGGCGGCGGCGCCGCGAGCGAGATCGACGTCGAGGCGTTCGACGAGTCGAAGACCGACGGGTCCGACCCCGGCTCCGCCCTGCTCTCCAAGGAGCTCGGCTCCTGGCTGCTGGAGCACCTGCCGAGCTGAACAGAGGGGACTGTTCCGGGCCCCAGGCACTCGCCTGCGGCCCGGGGTGGTGCCCGGAACCGGACTTGAACCGGTACGGCCCGAAGGCCAGCGAGGTTTAAGCTCGCCGTGTCTGCGTATTCCACCATCCGGGCGTTCCGCGAAGCTCCGCGTTGGCACAGGAGCCTATCCGGGCCCCTTCCCTCGTTCAGCGGAAGATCAGCCCGATGTTGTCTTATTTTATTGACGCCTGAGGGTTCGTCAGTGCAGGTGAGGGGCTTTTCGCCGAACTGTGACGGGGGTCGCAGGCGCAAAGCCGAGCCCACGGGAATGACGAAAAGTCGTCGCACGTCTGTCACGTCGGCTCGAAGCGGTCTCTCAGGGACACCGTCATACCTCAGGAGGAGGATCGGGGGCTCCGGTCCGACTCGAGACTGCCCCGAGAACGGGCACGTGGACGGACGTCCCGGGCCGGAACGCTCGACACGATGGAGGGGTTCCCGCAGCAGCCCCGCAGTGACAGGAGTCCCCCTCGTGACCACCACCCCCACCGTGTCCCGTGCCACCGCGGTGGCCGCCCGCGCCACGGATCTCTCGAAGGTCTACGGACAGGGCGAGACCCAGGTGGTCGCGCTCGACCACGTCACCGTCGACTTCCGGCAGGGCGAGTTCACCGCGATCATGGGCCCCTCCGGCTCCGGCAAGTCGACCCTGATGCACTGCGTCGCCGGCCTGGACTCCTTCTCCTCCGGCTCGGTGCGGATCGGCGAGACCGAGCTCTCCACCCTCAAGGACAAGCAGCTCACCCAGCTCCGCCGGGACAAGATCGGCTTCATCTTCCAGGCCTTCAACCTGCTGCCGACGCTGACGGCCCTGGAGAACATCACGCTGCCGATGGACATCGCGGGCCGCAAGGCCAACAAGCAATGGGTCCAGCAGGTCATCGACATGCTCGGCCTCTCCGCCCGGCTCAGCCACCGCCCCACCGAGCTCTCCGGCGGCCAGCAGCAGCGCGTGGCCGTGGCCCGCGCCCTGGCCTCCCGCCCCGAGATCATCTTCGGTGACGAGCCGACCGGAAACCTGGACTCGCGCTCCGGCGCCGAGGTCCTGGGCTTCCTGCGCAACTCGGTCCGCGAGCTGGGCCAGACCGTCGTCATGGTCACCCACGACCCGGTCGCCGCCTCCTACGCGGACCGCGTGATCTTCCTCGCCGACGGCCGGATCGTCGACGAGATGCTGCACCCGACGGCGGACGGGGTGCTCGACCGCATGAAGGCCTTCGACGCCAAGGGCCGCACGAGCTGACGCGAGCGACGCCGAAGCGTCACGCCGCCCCGACCTCCGTCCCGCCCCACCCTCCTTCAGGACACACCCATGTTCCGTACCGCCCTGCGCAACGTCCTCGCGCACAAGGCGAGACTGCTGATGACCGTCCTCGCCGTGATGCTCGGCGTGGCCTTCGTCTCCGGCACCCTCGTCTTCACCGACACCCTCTCCAGCGCCTTCCGCAGCCAGTCCGCCAAGAGCTACGACGACGTCGCCGTCGCCGTGAACATGTACCCGAGCGACGCGGAGGCCCAGAAGACCCCCGGCCTGTCGCAGGCGGTCGTCGACCGCGTCGGGAAGCTCGACGGCGTCGCCTCCGTCTCCGCCCGCGTCGACGGCTTCGCCGGTGTCCCCGACAAGGACGGCAAGCTGATCGGCGTCGGCTGGTCCAACAAGGGCACCAACTTCGCGCCCGGCAAGGACGGCAAGGACCGCGCGTACGCCTTCACCGCGGGCGACGGGCCGGTCGAGGCCGGTCAGATCGCCCTGGACAAGGACACCGCCGACAAGGGCGACTACAAGGTCGGCGACAGCGTCCGCGTCGCCACCAACGGCCCGGTGAAGGAGTACACCCTCTCCGGTGTCTTCACGACCGAGGACGGCGCCGTCAACGCGGGCGGCAGCCTGATCCTCTTCGACACCCCCGTCGCCCAGAAGCTCTACCTGAAGCCCGGGTTCTTCCGGGACCTGACCGTCACCGCCGCCCCCGGCACCGACGCGGACAAGATCCTCACCGAGGTCCTGAAGGTCGTCCCGAAGTCCGCCACGGCCCAGACCGGCGCGGCCCTCGCCGACCAGCAGGCCAAGGACATCGAGTCCGGCCTCGGCAACCTCAACCAGGTCCTGCTCGGCTTCGCGGGCATCGCCCTCTTCGTCGGCGTCTTCCTGATCTCCAACACCTTCACCATGCTGGTCGCGCAGCGCACCAAGGAACTGGCGCTGATGCGCGCGGTCGGTGCCTCGCGCAAGCAGATCACCCGTTCCGTCCTCGCCGAGGCCGGTCTCGTCGGTCTCGTCGCCTCGGCCGTCGGCTACGCCCTGGGCATCGGTCTCGCCGCCGGTCTCCGCTCGGCCATGAGCGCCTTCGACCTGAAGGTTCCGGGCGGCCCGCTCGTCCTCGAAGCCACCCCCGTCCTCGCCGCCTTCGGCGTCGGCGTCCTCATCACGATGCTCGCGGCCTGGCTGCCCGGCCGCCGCGCCGCGAAGATCCCGCCGGTCGCCGCCATGAGCAGCGTCCACTCCACCCCCAGCGGCAAGTCGCTCGTCGTGCGGAACTCCATCGGCGCCGCGCTCACCGCGCTCGGTGTCGTCCTGATCGTGCTCGGCGCCGGCCAGGGCGGCGACGAGGGCCGCATGCTCATCGCGGGCGGCGCCTTCGTCACCCTCATCGGTGTCATCGTGCTGATCCCGTTCCTGTCCCGGCCCGTGATCGCCCTGATCCGCCCGCTCTTCGTGAGCGTCTTCGGGGTCTCCGGCAAGCTCGCCGGCCTCAACGCGGTCCGCAACCCGCGCCGTACCGGCGCCACCGCCTCCGCGCTCGCCATCGGTCTGACCCTGGTCACCGGCCTCTCGGTGCTCGGCGCGACCGTCGGCAGCGCCCTGGACAAGATGACGGTCGACCAGATCAAGGCCGACTACATGATCACCATGGCCAGTGGCGAGAGCCTCGGCGACGAGGCGCTGGCCGCCCTGGAGAAGGCCGCGGGCGTCACGGCGGTCTCCCCGCAGCAGGCCGGCGCCCTGAAGATCAAGGGCGACTACGCCTCGGCCTCCGGCGTCACCCCCGGCGACGTCGAGCAGGTCCTCAAGCTCGACGTCGTGACCGGCTCGCTCGGCTCCCTCAAGGACGGCAAGATCGCCGTCGCGGAGAAGACCGCGACGAAGCGCGGCCTGAAGGTCGGCGACACCGTCCCGGTCGAGTACCTCGACAAGGCCAAGGCCAAGCTCACGATCGGCGCGGTCTACAAGGACAGCGAGTTCGTCTCGCCGGTCCTGATCGACCACAAGACCATCAAGGCGCACGAGCAGCGGGCCTACACGCCGCAGATCTTCGTGAAGACGGACGGCGGCCCGTCGGCCGCCAACGAGAAGGCGCTGGCGAAGGCGCTGGGCGACAACCCGGCCATCAGCATCATGGACGAGAAGGACATCCGTGACACCTTCGGCGGGCAGATCAACCTGCTCCTGAACATCGTCTACGGCCTGCTCGCGATGGCCCTGCTCATCGCCATCCTCGGCGTCGTCAACACCCTCGCAATGTCCGTCTTCGAGCGTCAGCAGGAGATCGGCATGCTGCGGGCGATCGGTCTCGACCGGCGCCGTGTGAAGCGGATGGTCCGTCTGGAGGCCGTGGTCATCTCGGTGTTCGGCGCGGTCGTCGGCATCGGCCTGGGCGCGTTCCTCGGCTGGGCCATCGGCGAGACCTTCGCCGACAGCCTGCCGGGCTACTCCCTGGTCCTGCCCTGGGACCGGATCGGGATCTTCCTGGTCCTGGCCGGCCTGGTCGGCGTCCTCGCCTCCCTGTGGCCGGCCCGGAGCGCCGCGCGGCTGAACATGCTCTCGGCCATCAAGGCCGAGTAGCGGAGTAGCGAAAGCAGTGCGTATGAAGGGCCGGTCTCCCCGCCGCGGGGAGACCGGCCCTTCGGCGTGTTCAGGCCGTCTTCTCGTTCCAGACGCGCGGCCGCAGCGCCGTCCCGCTCTTCCCCGACAGCGGGGTCTTCACGGCGAGGAACTGGTTCACGCCGATCCGGTTGCGTTCGAAGGAGACGGCGGAGGCCGCCATGTAGAGCCGCCAGATCCTGGCCCGGCCGGGCGAGGTGAGCCGGACCGCGCGGTCCCACTCCCGCTCCAGGTTGGCCACCCACCGGCGCAGGGTGAGCGCGTAGTGCTCGCGGAGCGCCTCGACGTCGCGGACCTCGAAGCCGGCGTCCTCCAGGGTGGACAGCGTCCGGCCCATGGGGGCGAGTTCGCCGTCCGGGAAGACGTACGCGTCGATGAAGGGGTCGATCTCGTAGGCCTCCTCGTCGGGCTCGGGCCGGCGGGAGATCTGGTGGTTGAGGAGCCGTCCGCCGGGCTTGAGGAGCCCGTACAGCGTGTCGGCGTACTCCCGGTACTTCACGGCCCCGACGTGCTCGGCCATGCCGATCGAGGAGATCGCGTCGTACGGGCCGTCCGCGACGTCCCGGTAGTCCTGGACGCGGATCTCCACGAGGTCGGTGAGGCCCTCGTCCGCGACGCGCTTGCGGGCGTAGGCGGCCTGCTCGCGGGAGAGGGTGATGCCGACGACCCGGGCGCCGTACTCGCGGGCGGCGTGCAGGGCCATGGAGCCCCAGCCGCACCCCACGTCGAGGAGCCGGTCGCCCTCGGTGAGGTTCAGCTTGCGGGCGATGAGGTCCAGTTTGTCGCGCTGGGCGTCCTCCAGGGTCCCGTCCTCCGTCCAGTAGGCGCAGGAGTAGACCATGGACGGGCCGAGGACGATCTCGTAGAAGTCGTTGCCCACGTCGTAGTGGTGACTGATCGCCTGCTTGTCGCGGCGCCTGCTGTGGCTGTGGCCGCTGCGGCCGCGCATCTCCTCGGCGGGCGGCGGCGGGGGCGGGAACGGCCCGGCGAGCCCGAGCAGGGCGCGGGCGGCGGCGCGGAGCTTCGGGTCCCGTACGGAGTCGCGCAGGGCCGTGAGGCGGCTCCTGGTGTCCTCGGGGCGCTCCCAGAGGAGGCCCGAGATCCGGTCCAGGACCTCGTACAGGTCCCCTTCGACGTCGAGCTCCCCGGCCACCCAGGCACGGGCAAGACCCAGTTCGCCGGGCTTCCAGATCATTCTCCGCAGGGCGCGGCGGTCACGGACGATCAGGACGGGGGCGCCCGCGGGGCCGGCTTCGCTGCCGTCCCAGGCTCGCAGTCGGACCGGGAGCGGTCCTCCGAGGAGTTCCTCGGCGAGAGTCGTCAGCCGCGACGCGGCGTCGGCCATGGTGCACACCTCCGTGATCTCGTGCCCCAGAAATGCTCGTCACCAAGGGAACACCCTGCGTAGGTATTTCCCATCCCGGCGCAGCGCAACGACTCGGCAAAACACGCGAAGGGCCGTCCGCACCACGGATGGCGGACGGCCCTTTCGGGGTATTGCGTGTACTGCGGTGCCTTAGGAGGCCTTGGCCTTCTCCTGCGCCGGCGCGGCCGGGGCGGGGGCGGGCTTGGCGGCCTCGTAGAACTCCTCGCGCGGCGTCTCGATGGCGCCGAGGGAGACGACCTCGCGCTTGAGGAACATCGCGAGGGTCCAGTCCGCGAAGACGCGGATCTTGCGGTTCCAGGTCGGCATGGCCATGCCGTGGTAGCCGCGGTGCATGTACCAGGCGAGACGGCCCTTGAGCTTGATCTTCACCTTGCCCATGACGATCATCGCGACGCCCTTGTGGAGGCCGAGGCCGGCCACGGCGCCCTTGTTGGCGTGGCTGTAGTCGGCCTGCGGGAAGCCGCGCATGCCGGCCACCACGTTGTCGCCGAGGACCTTCGCCTGACGCAGCGCGTGCTGGGCGTTCGGCGGGCACCAGGCGTTCGGGTTGCCGGCCTTGCGGCCGACCATGTCCGGCACCTGGGCGTTGTCGCCCGCGGCCCACGCGTAGTCGAGGCCGTTGATCTGGAGCTTCTCGTTGCAGTCCACGTGGCCGCGGGGGCCGAGCGGCAGACCGAAGCGGGAGAGCGCCGGGTTCGGCTTCACACCGGCGGTCCACACGATCGTGTTGGAGTCGACCTCGAGGCCGTTCTTCAGCACGACGTGGCCGTCGACGCAGGAGTCCATCGAGGTCTCGAGGTAGATCTCGATACCGCGGCCCTCGAGGTGCTCCTTGCCGTACTGGCCGAGCTTGGGGCCCACCTCGGGGAGGATCTTGTCGGCCGCGTCGACCAGGACGAAGCGCATGTCCTCGCGCTTGACGTTCTGGTAGTACTTCGACGCGTCACGGGCCAGGTCCTCGACCTCGCCGATGGTCTCCGCGCCGGCGAAGCCGCCGCCCACGAAGACGAAGGTCAGCGCCTTGCGGCGGACCTCCTCGTCGGTGGTCGAGTCGGCCTTGTCGAGCTGCTCGAGGACGTGGTTGCGCAGGCCGATGGCCTCCTCGATGCCCTTCATGCCGATGCCCTGCTCGGCGAGGCCGGGGATCGGGAAGGTGCGGGAGACCGCGCCCATCGCGATGACGAGGTAGTCGAAAGGCAGCTCGTACGCCTCGCCGACGAGCGGCGCGACGGTGGCGACCTTGCGGTCCTGGTCGATGGTGGTGACCCGACCGGTGAGCACCTCGGCCTTGGGGAGGACGCGTCGCAGCGGGACGACGACGTGCCTCGGCGAGATGCTGCCGGCGGCGGCTTCGGGCAGGAAGGGCTGGTAGGTCATGTACGACCGCGGGTCGACGACCGTGACGGTCGCTTCCGCATAGCGCATCTTCTTGAGGATGCGCCGAGCTGCGTACAGGCCTACGTACCCGCCGCCTACTACGAGGATCCTGGGACGCTCCGTGGTGCTCATGAGATCGAGTATCCACCCACCCCTGGGGGGTTGCTCGTGCGCCCCTTCACAAGGTCCTGGCGCACCTCTGCTACACTCCGCCGCCCACGTGATCCATGTCATGACGGTGCAAAGGAACCGGGGTGCGGGGGTGAACGTTGTTCACCCCTCGTGAACTGGCCTGGAGAGGCCTCGTTAACGCTGAACCACCGGGTGCGTTCACGCGATGGAAACAACGAGCGAAGTGGCCTCCGCGCCTGCGAAAGGGCCCTGAGACGGCCCTCGGAAGGCCCAAAGACCCCCTCCGGACCCCCTTCGGGCGCCATCAGGGCCCTTTTCCTTGTGAAGAACTTCACGAACTTTCCCGACGGTGTGTCGTCAGGACGCTCGATAGATGCCCGCTATGCCACGGATAGGGCGATCCCATCGAGGATGTCGTGCTCGCTGACGACGACCTCGCTCGCTCCGACGCGCTCCACGATCTCCCTCAGGACGAGCGCTCCGGCGATGATCACGTCGATCCGTCCGGGGTGGATGACGGGGATCGCGGCCCGCTCGTCGTGCGTGGAGGCGAGGAGGCGGTCGGTCACCTCGGCGACCCGCTCGGCGGAGATCCGGGAGTGGTGGATCTTCTCGGAGTCGTACTCCGTGAGCCCGAGGGCGATCGCGGCGACGGTGGTGACCGAGCCGGCGAGCCCGACGAGGGTGTCCGCCGTGCCGATCGGCACGGTCTCCGCGGCCAGGTCGAGCGCGGCGCGGACGTCGGCGCGGATCGCGGCGACCTCCTCCGCGGTCGGCGGGTCGTGGCGGACGTGCCGCTCGGTCAGCCGGACGCAGCCGATGTCGACGGAGCGGGCGGCCTCGACGTGCTTGTTACCGGTGACGAACTCGGTCGAGCCGCCGCCGATGTCCACGACGAGGTACGTCTCCGTGCCGTGCAGCTCGCCGGTGGCGCCGGTGAAGGAGAACTCCGCCTCCTGGTCGCCGGTGATCACCTCGGGCTCGACGCCCAGGATCTCCACGACCCCGTTCACGAAGTCCTGGCGGTTCTCGGCGTCGCGCGAGGCGGAGGTGGCGACGAAGCGGAGCTTCTCGGCGCCCAGCTCCTCGATGACCGCGGCGTACTCGCGGCAGGCCGCGAAGGTCCGCTCCAGCGCCTCCGGCGCGAGCCGGCCCGTCTTGTCGACGCCCTGCCCGAGCCGGACGATCGTCATCCGCCGGTCCAGCTCGACGAGGTCACCCGTCTCGGGGTGGACGTCGGCGACGAGGAGACGGATCGAGTTCGTCCCGCAGTCGATTCCGGCGACCCGGGTCACTCGCCCTGCTCCTCTTCTTCCTTGTCCCCGCCCTTGTCGGCGCCCTTGTCGGCGCCCTTGTCGGCGCCCTTGTCGGCGCACGGCGTGACGCAGGCGCCCTTCGCCCACCACTCCGGCAGCATCGCGAGGGCCTCGTCGCCGAACGGGTTGACGCCCGGGCCCGCGGCCAGCGAGTGGCCGACGAGGACGTGCAGGCACTTGACGCGGTCCGGCATGCCGCCGGCGCTCGGGAAGCCCTCCAGGACCTCGATCGCGTCACGGCGGGCGATGTAGTCCTCGTGCGCGGCCCGGTAGGCGGCGGCGAGCTCCGGGTCCGTGGCGAGCCGGGCCTGCATCTCCTTCATGACCCCGTTGGCCTCCAGGGTGCCGATGGCCGAGGCCGCCCGGGGGCAGGTCAGGTAGTACGTCGTCGGGAACGGCGTGCCGTCGGGGAGCCGCGGCGCCGTCTCGACGACGTCCGGATTGCCGCACGGGCAGCGGTGCGCGATGGCGCGCAGGCCGCGGGGCGGCCGACCGAGCTGGAGCTCGAAGGCGGCGATGTCCTTCTCGGTGGGCTCGGTGCGTTCGGTCTGCGGAGGGGGCGTTTCCATGTTTTTTCGGTTGCCTTGATCGTTGTCGCGGAGGAGGGGTCAGGGGCGGTCGGCGTGGTCGACGCCGTCCCAGAGGTTGTCGTACCAGGGACGGTCCGCCGTTCCCTGGTCGGCGCGGGGCCGCTGCTCCGCGTCGGGGTCGTTCACGGTGAAGCCGGTCTCGCCGGGCAGCAGGTAGTGCAGGTGCTCGCGGGCGAGGCGGCGGACGTAGGCCGGGTCCTGGAGGCGGGCCTTCTCGTCCCGCAGCTCCTCGACCCGCCGGGCCGCCTCGGCCGCCCGGCGCTCCTGGTCGGCGATCTCGCCCTGCTGCGAGACGTAGCTCCGCATCGGGTAGGCGAGGGCCACGACGAGGGAGCAGACCACGAGGGCGAGGAAGGCCGCGCGGCCGGTGAGCCGGGAGCGGCGGGCCTGGCGGCGGGTCTGGGAGCGGTAGACACGGGCGGCGGTCTGCTCGCCGAGCAGCCTGATCCGGGTCGCGGTCGAGAACCGGTCCCGGTCCTTCGCGGCCATGTCGTGTCGCCTCCCCTGTTCATACGTACGTCCCCGCACACGGTACGGGACCGAGTACGGGGACGTACGGAAGCTGCACTACGGAGAGGTGTCAGCCCTTGATCTGCTGATCAGCCCTTGAAGCGCGGGAAGGCGCTGCGGCCGGCGTAGACCGCGGCGTCGTCGAGGATCTCCTCGATGCGCAGGAGCTGGTTGTACTTGGCGACGCGGTCCGAGCGGGCCGGGGCGCCGGTCTTGATCTGACCGCAGTTCACCGCGACGGCGAGGTCGGCGATGGTGACGTCCTCGGTCTCGCCGGAGCGGTGGGACATCATGCACTTGAAGCCGTTGCGCTGGGCCAGCTCGACGGCGTCCAGAGTCTCGGTCAGCGAGCCGATCTGGTTGACCTTGACCAGGAGGGCGTTCGCGGTGCCCTCCTCGATGCCGCGGGCGAGGCGCTCCGGGTTGGTGACGAAGAGGTCGTCGCCGACGATCTGGACCTTGGCGCCCAGCTTGTCGGTGAGGACCTTCCAGCCCGCCCAGTCGTCCTCGTACAGCGGGTCCTCGATGGAGACCATCGGGTACGCGGAGACGAGCTCCTCGTAGTACTCGGTCATCTCGGCGGCCGAGCGGGACTTGCCCTCGAACTCGTACGAGCCGTCCTTGTAGAACTCGGACGCGGCGACGTCGAGTGCGAGCGCGACGTCGGTGCCCGGGGTGTAGCCGGCCTCCTTGATGGCCTCGATGATGAGGTCCAGGGCGGCGCGGTTCGACTCCAGGTTCGGGGCGAAGCCGCCCTCGTCGCCGAGGCCGGTGGAGAGGCCCTTGCGCTTCAGCACGCCCTTGAGGGTGTGGTAGATCTCCGCACCCCAGCGAAGGGCCTCGGAGAAGGACTCCGCGCCGATCGGGGCGATCATGAACTCCTGGATGTCCACGTTGGAGTCGGCGTGCGACCCACCGTTGAGGATGTTCATCATCGGAACGGGCAGCAGGTGCGCGTTCGGGCCGCCGAGGTAGCGGAAGAGCGGGAGGTCCGAGGCCTCGGACGCGGCGTGCGCGACGGCGAGGGAGACGCCGAGGATGGCGTTGGCGCCGAGCGAGCCCTTGTTCTCGGTGGCGTCGAGGTCGAACATCGCCTGGTCGATCAGGCGCTGCTCGGTGGCGTCGTACCCGACGAGCTCCGGGCCGATCTGCTCGATGACGGCGAGGACGGCCTTCTCGACACCCTTGCCGAGGTAGCGGTTCGGGTCACCGTCGCGAAGCTCGATGGCCTCGAACGCACCGGTGGAGGCACCGGACGGAACAGCAGCACGACCGGTGCTGCCGTCGTCGAGGCCGACCTCGACCTCGACCGTGGGGTTGCCTCGGGAGTCCAGGATTTCCCGGGCTACGACGACGTCGATGGACGGCACGAGCATCTCCTTTTTGGGATGTGACGCTGGATGTGACGCATGGCCGGTGCAGGGTCGCTTGGCCTTGCGACAAGAGCCTAACCGGCTCCGGGGCTCCGGCCGGCCCTGCGCCCGCCCCCTGGGACGAAAAAGGACCCAAGGGCATGCATCTCGGGACGAAGGGCCCCAGATCTACTGGGCGGTAACCGTCAAGTCGTCCCGAACCCGGGAAACCTGACGTACGGACCCCTGACATACGGACCCCGGACACACGGAACCCCGGTCCGGCGCGCACGGGGGAGAGTGCGCCGGACCGGGGTGGTCACCGCGGGAGGGTCATAGGAGGGGTCGGGCGAGCCGCCGGACTCACCCGAGCCGCCGGGCTCACTTGAGGTGGAGCTGCTGGCCCACGTAGATGAGGTCGGCGTTCTCGACGACGTCCTTGTTCAGCTCGAAGAGCTCGGCCCAGCCGCCCTTGACGCCGTGCGCCTCGGCGATCTTGCTGAGGGTGTCGCCGGCGACGACCTTGTACTCGCCGTCACCCTTCTTGACCACCTTGCCGGTCGGGGTGGTGACCGTCTTCTTGGTGGCGGCCTTCGGGGCGGCCTGCTGCTGCGTGGCCTGCTTCGGGGCCTGGCGCTGCTCGCTGCGGGTGGTCGGCTGCTCGGTCGAGCGCTGCGGCTGCGACTGCTGCTGGGTCTCCTGCTTCGGCGCGGCCTGCTGCGGCGCGCTCTCGGCGGAGCCGCCGTCGTACGAGGCGCCGGAGAGGCCCACGCCACAGGACGGCCAGGCACCCTTGCCCTGGCCCGCGAGGACCTTCTCGGCGATGGTGATCTGCTGGGACTTCGACGCCTGGTTGGCGGTCGAGGCGTAGGCGGTGCCGCCGTACGCGGCCCAGGTGGAGGCGGAGAACTGCAGGCCGCCGTAGTACCCGTTGCCGGTGTTGATCGACCAGTTGCCGCCGGACTCGCACTGGGCGACGCGGTCCCACTCGGAGGACGTGGCGGCCGAGGCGGTGCCCGCGGTCATCAGCGGGGCGGCGACGGCGACACCGGTGACGCCGACGAGCGTGGCGACCTGGGTGGCCTTGGAGGGACGACGGTGTTTGCCCTTGCCGGAAAACAGCATGGAGATTCTCCTCACCGACGCCTACGAGGTGAGCTGTCGGGTTCGGACCAATGAGTTGTCCGGCCGCGTGTCCTAGCACGCGACTTAACCCCTAGCCGATCGTCGGCCGTCTGTCTCAACGGCCGGGGTCGGCACTTACCTTGGGTCCCCCGCTCCTGCCTACGGCGCTTACGCGACGTTCCCATCGGCCGACGGCAGGATTCGGCGTTTCGGTCGACGGGGCCCGCGGTGGCGAGCGGTTACGACCGTAGACACAGACCCACCGGAAGTTCAAAGAGGCGTATTGCGGAAATATCGCCCCTACTTGCCCTCCGGTGGGGGGCGTTTGCGCAGGTGGGAGGTGACGGGAGCAAAGTTCGCGGACGGGACACGCCAGTTGAGGCGAAGAGACCCATGTCTCACTTGCCCAGAACCGGACATAAGCTCCCGAACTACTCGGCCTTCGCTTCCGAACCGATCGTCAGGTCGAGGCTCTGACCAGGGACGATGAGGTCCGGATCGATGCCCACGGTCCCGCGGTTGGCGTCGTAGAGGGCGTTCCAGCCGCCGGGGAGTTCGTTCTCCTGTGCAATCTCGGACAGGTTGTCACCGGGCCGCACGGTGTACGCGCCCGAAGCGCCCTGACTGTCCGTTGTGTCCGAATTCTTCACCTCGTCAGCGACGGGCGTGCCGGCGGGGCTTTCCGCCAGCTTGTCCGTCGATGAAGCATGCTTTCCGGATTCGGCAGGAGTGTCCGTCTTGCCGGTTTCCTCCGGAGCTGCGTCGCCCCGGTGCTTGCCGGTGCCGGGCGTGGCCGACGAGGCGTCACCCTTCGGCGTCTCGGGCGATACGGGCGTCAGGGACGCGTCGGGCGCTGCCGGGGTGGTGGTCGAGGTGCCCGGCGCGGTCGGGCCGACCGGCGTGGCCGGCGTGGTCGCCGTGCCCGGGGCGGTCGGCGTGGCCGCCGTCGCCGGCGCGGTCGGGCTGACCGGCGCGGTGGGGCTGACAGGGGTGGCGGGCGCGGCGGGGGCCTTCGACGCGGTACGGGGCGACTCGGCGGCCTCGGTGGTCGCGGTGGCCTTGGCGGCCCTCTCCGCGGCGGTGGCCTTCTCGGCAGCGGCGGTCTCCGACGGGGTGACCGGGACGCCCGCGGTCCGGTTCGATTCCGCCACGGGCCCCGTGGGCGCCTTCGTGGCAGCGGCGGGGCCCGGGTTGACCCCGGTGACCTTGCCGTCGTTCGCCAGACCGGCGATGGGCGCGCAGGTGGCCCAGTCATTGCTGCCACCGGCGAGCGCCGTGTCGGCGATCGCGATCTGCTGGGCGCGGCTGGCCAGGTCGGGGCTGGGCGCGTAGGCGAGGCCGCCGTTCCGCTCCCAGCTGTCCTGGGTGAACTGGAGGCCGCCGTACATGCCGTTGCCGAAGTTGGCACTCCACTGGCCACCGGACTCGCACTCGGCGACCCGGTCCCAGGTCGCCGCGTCGGCGGCGGAGGCGGAGCCACTGGCGAGCAGCGGCAGCGCCAGAGCGGATCCGGTCACTCCCGCGGCGACGACGATGGCGGGGGCCTGACGGGGGCGACGGTGTCGTCCGTTCCCGGAGCGCATAGGGAGGCCTTTCGCGTGACGGCTGAGACTGCCGGGAAACGTAGCGGCATTCGAACGCTCGTCACAAGTCGATGGACCCCCGATCACGTGAAGATCACATTTCTGACGGTCCGTCAACTCACAGGAGGCGTACGGAAGGGGTGAAATCAACCGGAAGCGTGCGCAATCCCCGCATGATGAGCCCGCCGCGCCACCGCAGTTCGGCGGGATCGGCCGCAAGTCGCAGGTCGGGCAGGCGCGTCAGGAGCGTGGCCAGCGCGGCCTGTCCTTCCAGGCGGGCGAGCGGCGCCCCCAGGCAGTAGTGGATGCCGTGCCCGTACCCGAGGTGCTGGTTGTCGCGCCGGGAGAGGTCCAGCGTGTCCGGCTCCGCGAACCGCTCCGGGTCCCGGTTGGCGGCGGCGAGGACCACGAGCACCGGGTCGCCCGCCGGGATCTCCTGCCCGCCGACGGTCAGTGCCTGCGTCGCGTACCGCCAGGTCGCCATCTCCACCGGCCCGTCGTACCGCAGCAGCTCCTCGACGCCCGTCTCCAGGAGCCCCGTCTCCCCCGCCGCGACCGAGGCCTGGAGCCGCTCGCGCTGCTCGGGATGGCGGAGCAACTGGTAGACGCCGTTGCCGATGAGGTTCACGGTCGTCTCGAAGCCGGCGAAGAGGATGATGAAGGCCATGGCGGCGGCCTCGTTCTCGGTGAGGTGCTCGCCGTGGTCGGAGGCCCTGATGAGCCCCGAGATGAGGTCCTCGCCGGGCTCCTCGCGCTTGCGGTGGATCAGCTCCGCGAGGTAGCCGCGCATCTTCTTCACCGACCGGGCGACCCCGCCGCGCGGCCCGCCGCCGTGCCGGATCATCATCCCGGCCCAGTCCCGGAAGTCGTCCTGGTCCTCCGGGGGCACGCCGAGCAGGTCGCAGATCGCGTAGATGGGGAGCGGGAACGCGAACTCGTGGATGAGGTCGGCGCTCCCCTTCTCCACGAAGTCGTCCATGAGCCGGTCGGTCAGCTCCTGCACGCGCGGCGCGAACTCCGCGACCCGGCGCGGCGTGAAGGCCTTCGACACGAGCCGCCGCAGCCGGGTGTGGTCCGGCGGGTCGATGTTGAGCAGATGCGTCATCAGCTCGGCCTTGCGCTCGCCCGGGATGCCCGTCTTCCCCTTCGCGTGCGGGGACTCGTCATGGTGCGCCGGGTTCTTGGAGAGCCTCTGGTCGGCGAGGGCCTGCCGGGCGTCCGCGTACCGGGTGACGAGCCAGGCCTCGACCCCGCTGGGCAGTCTGGTGCGGTGCACGGGCGCGTGCTCCCGCAGCCAGGCGTAGGCGGGATAGGGATCGCTGGCGAACTCCCAGGTGAAGAGCTCGGGGGCGGGGCTGGTACTCACTCCCCGACCGTACAGGGAGGCCCCCGGGTCACCGGCGGGGCGCAGGCAGGGCACAGCCGGCGGGCAGGCGGGGCACATGTATGGAGAACCTGTGATCATGAGGTGCCGGATGTGCCCTAGATTCATGTCAGTGGATCCCCAGCTGATCAGAAGCACGTTCGCGATCGTCGAGAGACGGGCCGAGCACGCCGTCACCTTCTTCTACTCGCACCTCTTCTGGAACAACCCGGGAGTGCGCGAGCTCTTCCCCGAGGACATGGTCCCGCAGCGGGACCGGCTCTTCGCCGCGCTGACGCATGTGGTGACCCACCTGGAGGATCCCGCCCTCGCCGCCTATCTGGGGCACCTGGGCCGCGACCACCGCAAGTTCCTCGCCTCGCCCGCGCTGTACGCCGCCGTCGGCGAGAGCCTGATCGGCGCCTTCGCGCACGCCGCCGGCTCCGCGTGGACCATCGAGGCGGAGAAGGCCTGGACCGAGGCGTACGGGCTCGTGGTCGAGCTGATGCAGGCGGGCGCCGACGAGGCCGCCGGGGCCGGCGAGCCCGCCTGGTGGGACGCGGACGTCGTCCGCCACGAGCGGTACGGCGACAGCCTGGCCGTCCTGACCCTGCGGCCCCGGCAGCCCTTCCCCTATGTACCCGGCCAGTACGTCAGCGTCAGCTCGCTGCGCGTCCCGCGCGTCTGGCGCACCTACTCCGTCGCGAACGCGCCCCGCGACGACGGCACGCTCGACCTCCATGTGAGCCGGATCCCCGGCGGCGCGATGAGCACGGCGCTCGTCGGCGAGACCGGTCCCGGCGAGGTCCTGCGGCTCAGCGCCGCCGGCGGCGGCCTCACGGCACGGACGTCTTCGGGCGGACTCCGCACGTATATATGCGCGGGTACGGGCTGGGCGCCGGTGCGGGCCCTCCTGGAGGAGGCCACCGAGACGGAGCCGGGCCTTGAGGGCCGGCTGTTCGTCGTGGCCCGCGCGAAGGACCATCTGTACGGGCGCCCCGACGCGGAGTCCCTGAAGGAACGTCTCCCCGGACTGAACGTCACCTACATCACCGCGGCCCCCGGCCGCCGGCGCGACCAGGCGACCGAACGCCTCGTCCACGCGCTCCAGGCCTGCGAGCAGTGGCCCGCGCACGAGGTCTACCTCGCCGGGCCGCCCGGCTTCCTGACGGAGGTCACCGAGGTCCTGACGGAGCTCGGCACCGACCCGGACCGGATCCACCACGACACGCTGCCGGCGATCGGCCGTTTCTCGACCCGCCCGAGCACCGCCGCCGAACGCCTCCTCGGCCCGCCCCCACTCCACTGGCACGACCCCGAGGCCCGCGCCCCGCGCGAGTCCTGAGCCGGGGGTTCAGGCCCGGCGGAAGCGGGCGACGACGCGGGCGCGCCTGCGCAGGCGCCACACGGCCACCCGTACCAGCCCCGTGACGGCCCACAGCGCGAACAGTGCGCAGAGGACCCGTACCCACCAGGCCGAAGCGTCGTCCAGCGCCTTCGCCGTGCCGAACAGGGCGATCGGGATCATCTGGATCCACTGCCTGGCGGCGGCCGGCCGCCGGCGCTCCTTCGGCTCCGTCACAGCCCCTCCGCCGCGCGGATCGCGTCGCGGTACGCCCGGGCCGCCGCCCGCAGGGCCGCCTCCGGGTCCACGCCGGCCGCCTCCGCCCGTGCGACGAGGCCGAGCAGCTCGTACCCGATGCCCTCGCCCTCCGGCAGCGGCACGTCGAGCCCCGCCGTCCGCACGCGGCCCGCCAGTTTCGCGGCGAGCGCGAGCCCCGGCTGTCCGAGCGGCACGCCGTCGGTCACGGACTCCCGCTGCTTCTCGACGGCCTTGGTCCGCAGCCAGTGGGCCTTGACCTCTTCCGGGGTCTCGGCGGTCGCGTCCCCGAAGACGTGCGGGTGCCGGTGGATCAGCTTCTCGACGATCGTCCCGGCGACGTCGTCCACGGAGAACGGCTCCTCCGGGTCCTCCTCGGCGATCCGGGCATGGAAGACGACCTGGAGCAGGACGTCCCCGAGCTCCTCGCGGAGCTCCTCGTGGTCGCCCTCCTCGATCGCCTCGACGAGCTCGTACGCCTCCTCGATGCCGTACTTGGCGAGCGCCTTGTGCGTCTGCTGCGACGACCAGGGGCACTCGCGCCGGATCCGGTCCATGACCTGCACCAGGTCGAGCAGGCGGGAGCCGGGCAGGTCGTACGAGCCGGGGAGCAGCTCCAGGTCGGGCATGGAGACCCGGCCGGAGCCGGCGAGCCGGGCGAGCCCGTCGGTCAGGGCGCGGTCGCCCTCGCCGGAGGGCAGCAGCACGACCGTCCGGCCGCCGGCGCAGTCCTCGACGAGCTCCTGCGCGGTGGGCAGGACGTGCTCGACGGCGACCCCGGCCTCCGTCAGATACGGCAGCTGGGGGTGGCGCTCGTCGGGACAGAGCACCCGGTCCGCGCCGTGCAGGGCCTGCCACGCGGGCCAGGACAGCAGTCCGGGCGCCACGCGGTGGCTGGCGGTCAGCAGGACGATGCGGCCGGGGCTCTCAGATGTCACCCCTCGAACCTACCCGGACGGGGGCGGGGACCCGGACTCGGTCCCGGGGACCGGACATGGCCCCCGGCCCCGAGCTGCCTCGCTCAGGCTCCGGCCTGGGCCGCGCCCGGGTCCTGGCTGACCTGCCGCAGCCACGGCGCACCGTTGTAGCCGCCGTCGAGCTGGACCTGGGCGTCGTCCCAGGCGCCGAAGCGCGGGTTCACGTCGATGTCGAGGGACTTCGAGGCGGCGGTGAAGACGTCCGTCAGCTTCTGCTGGCCCTCGGGGGTCTCGGTGATCCCCAGCTTGGCGGCGATCTTGTTCATGAGGACGTTGCGGCGGACGACGTCGTCGATCTGGTCGGGCGCCACGCCCTGCTCCTGGAGCAGCGCGGCCGCGAGCCGGTCCTCGCCGCCGCTCTGGCGGACGAAGGCGGCGCGGGTCTGCTGGAGCTCGGCGCGGGTCGCGGTGACGCCGTTGTCGTCGGCGACCTTGTTCACGACCCGGTCGAAGATCAGGGCGTTGAGTTTGCGGCGGTTGAGGTCGCCGCTTGCCCCGAGCAGCTGGGCGGACTGCGGCGAGGCGGCCTGCGCGGCCCGCACGTCCTTGACCTGCGCCTGGAGGGTGGACACCTCGATCCGCTCGCCGCCGACGACGGCCGCCGCTCCTGGGTGGGCGTCGCTCCCGCAGGCGGTGAGCAACGGCGCCGCGAGGAGCGCGGCGGCGACGGAGAGAGCAATGCGGCGATCGCGGCGGTGCACAGGAGCCTCCCGGGCGGGTCGTGCGTCAGTTGAACGACCTTGCGGTGATCGATGGTAGGGAGTCGCCGGGGCCGTAGCCACTACTTCGGAGCGACTGTTTCCCACAACGAGTCACCGGACCGCCGGGTGTCGGCCCGCAACTCCCTCTCCTCCTGACCCGTCTCCGTCTCCTGCACCAGGTAATGGGGGCGTCGTTTCACCTCGTAGTAGATGCGGCCGACGTACTCGCCGATGAGTCCGACCATCACCATCTGGACGCCGGCGAGCGCGGTGACGGCGACGAGGAGCGTGACGTAGCCGGGCGTGTCGACGCCGTTGGCGAGGGCGTCGACGACGATCCAGGCGGCGTAGGCGCAGGCGAGGGAGACGAGGAGCAGGCCGAGGTAGACGGCGGCCCGCAGGGGCTTGTTGTTGAAGGAGAGGAGTCCGTCGAGCCCGTAGTTGAGGAGCTTGCCGAAGGTCCACTTGGACCGGCCCTCCTCGCGCACGGCGTTCTCGTAGGAGAACGTCGTGGTGCGGAAGCCGACCCAGGCGAAGAGGCCCTTGGAGAAGCGGTTGTACTCGCCGAGGCCGAGGAGGGCGTCGACGGTACGGCGGGACAGCAGCCGGAAGTCGCCGACGCCGTCGACGAGCTCGACGTCCACGAGCCGGTTGATCGCCCGGTAGTAGAGGCGGGCGGTCAGGGTCCGGGTGACCCGGTCGCCCTCGCGGGTGCGGCGGGCGACGACCTGGTCGTACCCCTCGGCGTGCAGGGCGACCATGCGGTGCACGAGCTCGGGCGGGTGCTGGAGGTCGGCGTCCATGATGACGACGGCGTCCCCGACGGCGTGCCGGAGCCCGGCGAGCATCGCGGCCTCCTTGCCGAAGTTGCGGCTGAAGGAGACGTAGCGGACGCGGCCGGGGTCGGCGGCGGCGAGCTCCTGGAGGAGCGGCAGGGTCCGGTCCCGGCTCCCGTCGTCCACGTAGACCAGTTCGAACTCCCCGTCGAGACGGGAGAATTCCTCGGTCACGCGGGCATGGAAGCGGGTGAGGACGTCGTCCTCGTTGAAGCACGGGACCACGATCGAGAGCAGCACGCGGACCACGACAACGGAGCCCGGTGACCCGGCCGGTCCGCGCGGATGACGGGCAGGCGACCATCGCGTGAACTGGCCTGCCGGGCCGGGCCTTTCCCGCGCGGTCGCTGGCATATTCGACCCGTCATGCCGAACACCGCCCACACTGCTTCGAACACCAGGCGCTCGTCCCTGCTGGCCGCCCTGCTCGCCACGGTCGCCGTCTGCGCCGGGGACGCCGTCGCCCGCGTCTTCCCCTTCGGGCCGCGCCACCGGGCCGTCAACGACCTCGCGAACCAGTTCGTGCCGTTCCACGCGCACCTCTGGGACCTGCTGCACGGGCGCGCGGACGGCGGGCTGTTGCTCGACTGGCGGGCGGGCTGGGGCACGAGCTTCCTCCCCGACTACGGCACCTACCTGTCGAGCCCCTTCGCCCCGCTGGTGGCGCTCCTGCCCCGCGCGGACATCGAGTACGCGGTGTACGGGATCACCGTCCTGAAGACGGCGGTCGCGGCGGCCGCGATGACGTTCCTGCTGCGCCGCCTCGGCCCGGGCCCGCGCACCGGCGCGTGGTGGTGGGCGGCGGTCCTGGGCGCCGCGTACGCGCTGTGCGGCTGGTCGCTCGCGGAGGGCACGTACAACCCGATGTGGCTGGACGGCCTGATCGCCTTCCCGCTGCTCTGCCTGGTCGGCGAGTGGGTACGGGAGGGCCGCAGGCCGCTCCTGGGGCCGCTGGTGGTGGCGGTCTGCTGGCTGGCGAACTTCTACACGGCGTACATGGCGACGCTCGGCGCCGCCCTCGTCCTCCTGGTCCGGCTGGCGACGACGGACGCCTTCCGCGTACGGACCCTGGTCCGGGCGGTGGCGACGACGGCGCTCGGCATCGGCCTCGCGGCCCCCGTCCTCGTCCCCGTCTTCCTCGGCTCCCGCCACGCCCACCCCGGCATGGTCAGGGAGTTCGGCCCGGCGGCCGGTACGGACGTCCTCGCCCGGCTGCTCCCGGCGACGTACAGCTTCGCCACCCCGGCCGCCTTCGTCTGCACGGCGGTGCCGCTGCTCGCGGGGACGCTGCTCTTCCGCCGGGACGTCCCGGGCCGTGAGCGATGGCTGTGGCCGGCCCTGTGCGCGGCCGTCGCGCTCTCGATGCAGTGGGGCCCGACCCACCTCCTCTGGCATGTCTTCGCCACCCCGAACGGCAGCCCGTACCGCCAGACCTTCGTCCTCTCCGGCATCCTCGTCCTCGCCGCCTGGACGGCCGTCTCCCACGGCCTCCCGGACCGCCGGGCGCTGCTCGGCGGCGCGGGCGTGGTCGTGGTCCTCGTGGCGGGCGCGCTGCCGAGCGAGGTCGTCACGCGCTGGGCGCTGCTCCTGGCGGGCGCGGGCCTGGCGGCGGTGGCGGGCGCGCTGCTCCTCCCCCGCCGGGGCCGGTACGGGATCCTCGCCGCGCTCCTCGTCACAGGGACGCTGCTCGGCCAGGCAGCGGCGACGACGGCGTACGCGGACCGCGAGCGACTGACCCGCCTCGACGACTACCCCCCGCTGGGTCCGGAGGAGGAGCGGCGGGCGGCGGCCCTGGCGGCGGCCGACGGCTGGCCCGCGTACCGCACGGACACGGGCCTCCCCCGGTTCGCCGGGAACGATCCCCTCCTCCTGGGCGGTCAGGGCGCCGCGTACTACAGCAGCCACACCCCGGCGGTCCTCACGGCGACGCTGACGGCGCTCGGCGGCGGCTGGACCTCGCGGGGCCGGAACCTGCTGAGCCTGGACAACCCGGTGACGGACGCGGTGTTCGGGGTGGGGGCGCGGTGGCGGGACGGCGCCGTGGCCCGCACGGACACGTACCTCCCGCTCGTGACGGTACGCCCGCCGGGCCCGCCCCCGGTCTACGGCCCGTCCCCCTTCCGCAACCAGGAACTCCTGCTGGGCGCCCGGGTGTACGAGGCTCCGCGCGCGGGCGCCTGCCGGGTCGGCACCGAGGTCTTCCTCTGGGCCCCCGACGCGACGGGCCGGGCCCGCCTGGGCGCGAGCACGGCCGGCCTCCTGGGCGGCCGGCCGAAACGCAGCGCGGCCATGACGTCGCTGGGCGTCCAGCGGACGGCGGGCACGAAGGTGGAGGTCCCGGCCGGCGGCAGGCCCGAGATCGGCTGCCTGGACCACGCGCGTCTACGGGCGGCGGTGAACTCCCTCCGCACGAGGGCGGCCACGGCGATCAGCCCCACACCGGACGGCATCACCGCGACCGTCCCCGCGGGCCCGGGCACCGTGGTCATGGCGGCCCCCCGCATCGCGGGCTGGCAGTGCGCCGGGGGAGCCCGGACGACGTCGTACGGCGGCCTGCTCTCCTTCCCGGCACCGGCGTCCGGAACCATCGACTGCACGTTCCGCCCACCAGGCCTGCGGGCTGGCCTCGCGGCCGGAGCGGCGGCACTGGCGGCACTGCTGCTCTGGCGCCTGACCGCCCTCAGGCGTTCCCGGCCCCGGCCTTAAGGTCGTCGCATGCATCTGGACGAGGGACGGAAGGCCGCCGAGGCCGGGGAGTGGGTGGCGGCCGGGCACGCGTTCGTGCGGGCCGCCATGGACGGCAGCGCGGAGGGCGCCGAGCTGGCGACGCAGGTGACCGTCGGCCTCGTACCGCTGGCGGACGCGGGGTCGGCGGAGGCCGCCGCGCTGCTGGCCGGGATCTACCTGGAGTACTTCGACGAGTCGGCCCTGCCCGACGCCGTGCGGTACGCCCGCGCGGCGGCCGGGGCAGGGCACCCGGCCGGGCAGCGCACCTACGGGTACATGCTGCTCGAAGGGATAGGCGTCGACGAGGACCACGACCGTGCCGCGGGCCTGTTCAGGTCGGCCGCCGACGCCGGGGACGCCTACGCCTGCCTGAACCTCGCCCAGCTCGTCGACGACCCCGACGAGTCCCGGCGCCTCCTGGAGGCGGCCACCCGGGAGGGCATCGACATCGCCGGCGCCCTGCTCGCCGACCGCCTCTCGGAGCTGGACCGCGACGAGGAGGCGCTGACCTGGTACCTCTGGGCGGCCGAGCGCGGCCACACGGGCGCGATGCACGCCGCCGCCTGCTGGTACCGCGACGGCTTCGGCACCGACCCGGACCCCGTGCAGGCGGTGCGCTGGTTCTTCACGATGCTCGCGCACGGCGAGGGCGACGGCGTCCACGAGGCGATCGAACTGGCGAAGTCCGGCGCCCTGGACGCCGACCAGGTCCGCGAGGCGGGCCGCCTGGCGGGCGACCCCGCCACGGCGGACGCCCTGATCGCCACGGTGTGGGGCGGCGGGTCGGACATCAGAACCACGGCCTGACCACGGCCCGGCCCCGGCCTGACCACGGCTTGTCCACGGCCCGGAACACGCCGAGTCACGCCTGACCGGCACCGGCCCCGGCCCCGGTCTCGGCCCCGGAGAGATCAATCAGGAAGGTCGAGGCGCCAGCGGATCTCCCCGTCCTCCCACTCCTCCGTCGGCGCGAGCCCGGCCGCGCGGGCAACGGCGGCGGAGGCCGTGTGGTCGGGGTGGACGTGCGCGAGCACCGTCCGTACGCCCTGGTCGGCGAGCAGTGCCACGAGTCCCCGGGCCGCCTCGCGGGCGATCCCCCGTCCCTGCCAGTCCGTGCCGACGACCCACGCGATCTCCGCGACCCGCCCTCCGTCGGTGACCGTCGCCTGTACGGTCCCGGCGAGCCGGCCCTCGTCGCGCAGCCGCACGACCCAGTTGCACCAGACCACCGCGGGGTCCGGCGACCCGGCGGCCAGCCGCTCGTACCGGGCGCGCAGTTCGGGCGCGGTCAGCGGGGCGCCCCCGATGAACACGTGCAGAGCCGGGTCCGCCAGGACATCGGCCATCTCCTCCGCGTGCGCGACGGCGAGCGGCAGAAGGTCGAGCCGCTCGGTGCTCGGCACGACCGTGCCGCTCACAGCGCCCCGAGGAATCCGGGGTCCGCCTCGTCGAACTGCACGCTCGTCTCCCGCTCGAAGTCCAGGAGTTCCGCCATCGCCACGATGCCGCGGCTCGTCGCCGCCAGGTCCTGGTGCGCCTCGGCGGACCACAGCGGCGGATAGAGGGTGAGCCCCCGGTCCCCGTCCAGGTCACGGACCTCGTCGCGCCAGCCGGGCCAGCGGAGACCCTCGTAGAACTCCTCCGTGCCTCCGGCGAGCATCCACGACAGCCAGGCCCCGTAGCCGGCGCCCAGCGCGTCCCACCGGAGCGAGTCCGGCGCGAAGTAGACCATTTCCCCGGGCTGTCCCGGCAGCCCGACCTGGTCCGCGGGTCCGCCCTGGACGACGAACACCCCACCCAGGACGTCATGGGCCACGACGAGCCCGGCCTGGGGCCGCCAGTCGGGGACGGTCACGGGCGGGTAGTTGTTGACCTTCGCGAGAGCGGGCAGCCGCCGGGAGTCGTCGGCGGCCGCACTGCCGTACACCCGTAGCCAGCCGTCGTCGACGAACGCCCCGCCGCTGTGCAGCACGAACGCGCCCAGGAACGACCGCGCGGTCACCTGCGTCTGCACCAGCGTGGCGGCGGCGCGCCCCGCGTCGGCGTCCAGCACCTCGACGGGCACGGCCGCGCCTCGCAACTCCTCGCCGAGGACCGGCCACGCCGGGTCCTCGACCTCGATCAGCTCACTCAGTTCACGCACCGGAGCATGCTCGCACGCACGCGGGCGAGCAGCCGCCGGGACGTAGCGCCGACCCGCGGTCTCGTTGCGCCCGCGGAGGGAGCAGGTCAGACGGAGAAGCCGGTGACCTTCTGCGGCGTCACGCGGACGACGAGCCGGAGCACCTCGGCCGGCTCGGCCGGCGGGTCCTCGCCGAGGTACTTCCGGGAGAGCTCGAGCGGCAGCGACTTCTCCGGGTCCTCTATGAGCTCGGCGGTGCCGCGGATGTCCACGGACCGGTACGGGTTCTCGGTGTCGAAGACGGTGAGGCTGATCCGCGGGTCCCGGGCGAGGTTGCGCGCCTTCTGGCGTCCCGCCGTGGTGGAGAACAGCACCGCGTCCCCGTCCCGCGCGATCCAGACCACGGAGGTCTGCGGCCCGCCGTCCCGGTTCAGGGTCGCGACGGTGGCGAAGTTCCGCCCGTCCAGCAGCTTGCGCGTCTCCTCGTTGAATATGACTGACACAGCCTCACCCTTCTGTCGACCAGCATGAGTTCGCTCTGTGCGCAGAACAGCGACGAGGGCCGGTTCCTTCCCGTCACCGGCCAGGCAGGCCGGCGGGGCGAGGGGAGGGACAGAGGCGATTGCCCTGCCCATGCCACCTCGCGCCCGCCGTTCTCGACCTAGCTGCCGGCCCCCTTCTTTGCGTCCTTGGCCGCGACGACTGCGCCGGTGCCCGCCGCCTGCGCCGTGCTGGTCTCGCCCAGGAGGCCGTCCGCCAGGTTCTCGACCAGGCCGAGTCCCCCCTTGGGCTTGCCGGTCAGGCCGGTGCCGAGGAGGTCCCTCACGTCTTGGACCAGGGTCCCCACTACCGCGTCGCCGCTCTTCGTGGCGTCGGCGGCGACGGCGCTGACCTTGACTTGCGGGCTGTCGGCGGCGTGAGCGGCGCCGACGAGGCCGAGGGGAACCGTGGCGACGGCGAGGACCGTGACCATGCGGAGGGTGATGCTCTTCATGTTCATATCCGGCCAACGATCCGTACAGGATTCCGGCTACACGCGAGATCCCCTGCCACCCGATCAGCACAACCCGAGGCCCTCAGGGTGGTCCTGCGCGAGATGAGGGCGGGGTCCGCCTGCCACTCCCGGCCACCCCCGACGGGCCGCAGCATCACGTACGGCCCGGCCTCCCCCCGGAACTCCCCCACGACGCGCGCCACCTGGTCGAGCAACGTCACGTGGCGCAAGAGCTCCTACAGCAACCAGGATGGCGGGCAGTGCCTCGAAGTCGTCGACGACCTCCCCCTCGTCCCCGTCCGTGACAGCAAGGTCCCGGCCGGGCCCGCGCTCCTCTTCGAGGCCGGCGCCTGGGCGTCCTTCGTCGACGGGTTCAAGGGCGGGCAGCTCAGCGCCTGAAGCGGCGGACCAGCAGGAGGCCGGCCACCGTGCTCAGTACGGCGAGGGCGGCCGCCGCATAGGTGCGGGCACTCGTGCCGCTGTCGGCGAGATCGCCGTCGGGGCCGGGGCGGCCCGGTGAGGCGCTGGGGGTGCTCGGCGTACTCGGGGTGCTCGGGGTCTCTGTCGAGGGCTCCGGTTCCGGCTCGGTCGGGGTCGGGGTCGGCTCCGTGGGCGTCGGCGTCGGGGTGGGCGTCGGTTCGTCTCCGCAGTTAAGGTTCGTCGCGAACGGGGCGTAGTGGATCTCGCCCGCGTTCACCGGGGCCCGTAGCTCCCGCTGGATTCCCCTGCGCGGGGACTTCGCCCGGCTGTTGACCTCCAGAGGTCCCGCCGTCAGGGAGCGGACGATGACGTCGCCCTCGATGTTCGCCGGGTCGAGGTCCGTCAGGTGGGCGCGGGGTGCGTAGATCGTTCCCTCGATCGAGTCGCCGGTGGCGATCGTGACCGCCGTCGCGTCGGCGAAATTCCACAGGATGTACGGGGCGTCCTCGCCGCTGACCCCGGCGAGGTTGGGGACGTCCCAGGTGAACACGGAGCCCGTGGCCGTCGTGTCCACGTCGATGACCAGCGGGCCCGTCGCCGTCGGGCGGTTGAGGAAGGTCAGCTCCGAGAGCCCGTTCAGCTCGGCGCCTGTCAGGCGCAGGACGTTGGTGCGGGTGGCGTCGAGGGTGATGCGGCCGGGGTCGGCGATCTCGACGGTGTTCGCGCAGGTCGCCAGCGCGTCCGCGCGGTCCCGGTACGTCGCGAAGAGTGACGTGAAGTCCATCAGGCCCGGTGCCGGAGCCACGGAGGACGCGGGCTGCTCGTTGGTGAGCTCGATGCGGGGCGTCGCGTCGTGGCCCGCGCCCGCCGCCGTGACCTGTGTCTTGACCGTGGCTCCGTTGGCGTCCTTCGTCACGACCTCGCTTCCCTTCGCGTCGCCGATCTTCACGTAACCGTCGGCGAGGACCTTCAGCACGCCCACCGGGCTGCTGTCCGCGTAGTCGATCCGGCCGCCGACCAGGAGCGCGGTGGGGCGGGCGTCGCCGGGGACGGTGAACGTTCCGGCGGTGTGGAGGGAGACGTTGTACCCGGCGCCGTAGGCCAGATCGCCGCCGACGGCGACAGGGCCCTCGGACTCCGTACTGCCGAGGAGGGCGTGCTTCTCGGTGACGACGCCGAAGCCGTTGTTCCCGGCGACGGGGTTGCCCACGGTCACGGCCGCGGCGGCCGCCCGGGGCTCCACCGCCCCCGCCGGGAGGGCCAGCGAGGCCACGGCGCAGGCGGCGGCGCAGGCGGTGAGCCCGAGGGACTTCGTCGGCTGGGTCGGCTTCGTCATACGGAGACGGTCCTGCCGCCCCTCCCCCGCGTACGTGCTGACACGCCCGGCTCCCCGCTCCGGAACACCTGGACGGCTGTAGCATCCGGCGGGTGATCAGTCAGGGGTGGCGGGCGGCGATCGGTGCCGTGGGCGCGGTCGCGTTCTGTTGGGGTGTGGCGGGCGCGGTCCATCTGGGGTTCGAGCGGACCGGCAGCAACGGGAGGGGCGCGAACTACTACGGCCTGCCCGAGGGCGGCGGGTGGTACGAGCTCGGCCTGCTCGCCGGGCTCATCGTGTCGATCTACTCCGTGCCCGGGCTGCTGCGCCGCGAAGCCTGGTGGCCCTCCATGAGCCTGAGCCTGGGCGCCGGGGTGGGCGTCGTCGCCGTACTGACGCTGGGGCAGGAGCCGAGGTACTGGGTCGCTGCCGCGCTCATGGGGGCGGTCGGGATCGCGGCGCCGCTCGTGAACCGGTTCCGGGGCCGTCACCACCCCGTGTGACGTCCGGCGCGGGCCGCGTGAGTCAGGCCGCGTGCTCCCTGGCCAGCGCGACGCAGTCGGGGCACTGACCCGGTTGCGGGGCGCGGAAGGCCGTTTCGTCGCAGGTCACGCAGAACTGGATCGGGTGCGGCGCGGCCGCTCGCGGCCGTGCGGGCACGGGTGGCGGCAGGAGCGTGGTCAGACGGTGGGCGAGCAGGCCCGCCGGGCGCTGGAGGGTCGCCGGGAGGGCCGCCGTCAACGTACGGGTGACCGCCTCCGGGGTGGCTCCCCGGGCGAACCAGGCGTCCACGGCCGGGGCCAGTCTCTCGACGTCCCGTACCGAGAGCAGGAGTCGGGGGTCCTCGACGCGCAGGCCCGCGAGCAGCTCGGCGGCCGGGCCGTGCGGGAGCCGCGTGGCTTCGGCACGTACGAGGTCGGGCGCGGGCGCGGGGGCGGGGGCGGGCGCGGGCGCGGGGGCGACCTTGGGCCCTGGCTCTGGGCGACAGCCGGGGTCCGGGGCAGGATCCGGGACCAAGTCCCTTGATGCTCCTGGGTTGTTGTACGAGTACGTCTCCGTCGTGATCCGGCCGTTGGGGAGCCGCACGTGGACCCGCTTCAGGTAGCCGGCGGCCTCCAGTTCGCGGAGGGCCCCGGCGATGCGGATCTCCCCCTCCGGGAAGCGCTCGGCCAGCGCTTTCACCGTGATGGAGGTTCCGGTGGGCAGCGACTGGATGTGCACGGCCAGGCCGATCGCGATCAGCGAGAGGCCCTCGTGCTGGGCGAGATGGTTGCCGACGACCACGTAGCTGGTCGTGTGGGGCACGTTGACGTGGATGACGCCCCTGCGAGAAGCGGGCGCGCTAGGGTGCTGGGTATCCATCGGGAAGGTTCTGCTTCCTCGTTGGTCAGGCCCTCGATCGGGATTGCGAGTCCCGGCCGGGGGCCGAACTGTTTTCAGTTGGGGTCGGCGTGAGCATATGCCAGGCAACCACCCTGGAATCCAGTCCAGTTGGCAGAGTTCGCTCGTGTGGGTGACGACCCCCCTCAGGGTGACCGCCGGGGGATGGGAAGGGTGGGGTTGGTATTTGCCCTGGGTACTCAAGGGACGTCGTGAGCGACCGCGTCGCGGGTCCCCACGGGCCGGTCGCTGGGCCTCGTCAAGCTGCTGCAGAAGCGGTTCGACCTCTTCGAGGAGCTGCGCAACGGCTCGCCCACCAGCGGATGGTCCGCCAACCCCGACCCGGCCTCTGAGCCCATACGCAAAGGGGCCGGGTCGCGGAATCCCGCGACCCGGCCCTTTCGCATACCCGCCGGTCCGTCCGCTACCGCTTGTACGGCGTGGTCATGATCTCCATGTTGTGGCCGTCCGGGTCGTCGAAATACGCGCCCCGGCCGCCGAAGAGGCCGTTCACCTTGCCCGGTTCGGTGTGTCCGGGGTCGGCGTAGTACGTCACGCCGGCCGCCTCCAGACGGTCGATCATCGCGTCGAAGCGACCCTCGGGGACGAGGAAGGCGTAGTGCTGCGGCTGGATCGGCTTGTCCTTCCACTCGTAGTAGTCGAGGGTCACGCCGTTGGAGAGGTCGACGGGGAGGAACGGGCCGAAGGGGGCGCCGACCTCCAGTCCGAGGATGTCCGCGAGGAAATGGGCGGAGAGGGAGCGGTCGTAGGAGCAGACGATGGTGTGGTTCAGCTGGATCGCGTCAGAAGGATGGGACATCCGACCGACGGTAGTCGCGGCCCGCGAGCAGACCAAGGGAGATATACGGGGACACGCGGTTTTCGGCCACGCTTGACGATATGCAGGTAACCGCCTGCGGCTCCGCCACCCCCGCCCACCACGCCTGAGACGTACGAAAGGGCCGGAACCCCCGTGAGGTTCCGGCCCTTCTCCGTACGCGTGTCCGCGCGTTACTTCGCGGCGACCTCTTCGAGGCAGAGCACGAACTTGATCGTCTCCAGCTGCTGCGCGAGGGCCGAGAGGTCCTCCCCGCACTTGTTCACGTCGAAGGTGTCCTCGACGACCTTGACGACCTTGAACGTGTCGGCCTTGCCGGCCGCGCAGTCGACCGTGTCGACCTTCGGGTCGTTGTCGGGACCCGTCACCGTGACGCACTCGCCGGCCTCGGCGTGCACCGGGGCCTCGCCCGTGAGGTACGGGACGCCGAACTTCCAGGCCAGGACGGCCACGATCGCGACCAGGACGGCGCCGACCTTCTTGAGGATCTTCTTCCCCTTCGAAGGCGCCTGGGGGGCCTCGGGGGCGCCGAAGGCGGCGGGCTGCTGCTCGGGGGTGAGGGGCGCGGACGGCGTCGTCATGAGGATTCCTTGCTGGGCGCGGACATGATCAGACGCGAACGTTACATGCGCCAAAACGCGCAAAAAGGACCCGGAAGATCCACTTCCCGATCAGATGCCGAGTCGTGATTCTGGCGTGCCGTCAGAGGCCTGACCGTTACGCGCCGACAGTCCGTCAGGAGCCGGGCCCCAGCTGCCGCTGACGGTCCAGCGCCCTGCGCAAGTCCACCGGAAGCGGGTGATACGGGCCGTACGCGCGCTCCGCGTCGAACAACAGCCGCTGGAGCTCCGCCTGTCCGGCCGCGTGCTCCCCGGTCGCCAGGTGCAGCAGACCCAGCCGGTGCCGGATGTCGAAGGCCCGCGCCGGGTCGGCGGCCTGCTCGTAGAACGGCAGGACGGCGCGGAACTCCGCGAGCGCGGCCGCCGTCTCGCCCAACTGCTCCAGGCACACCGCCGCGTCGTACCGGAACTGGAGCGTCTGCGGGTCCGCCGGGCCCGCCTCCGCCGCACGGTCCTCCGCGAGGCGGCGCAGCTCCGGCAGCGCGCGCCGGTACTGGCCGTCGTCCATCAGCGTCGACGCGTACTGCTTGCGCAGGATGCGGACGACCGGCGAACGCTCGCCGTGCTCGGCCGCGGCGGCGGGCAGGATGCCGCCGAGGATGTCCACGGCCTGCGTCAGCGAGCCCTCCCCGAGCAGCCGCTTGACCTCGTCGACGGCCGCGGCGACGTCCGGCCTGGGGGGCTGCGGCGTCCCGTACGTCCGGGGGTCGACCGGTGGCGGCGGAGACGCCGGCTGTGCGGGTACGGGCGCCCGTGCGGGTACGGGCGGCGTGGCCGCGACCGGCGTCGCGCTCCGGTCCGGCCACGGCGCGTGCGGGCGCAGGAACGGGCGGGTCGGGTCCATCGGGCCCGCCGGGGCGCCGCGCGCGGGCAGCAGCGGGAGCAGGTGCTCGTACACCTCCTGCGCGCCCGACGGCCGGTCGCGCGGGTCCTTCGCGAGGAGCCGCAGCACGAGCGCTTCGAGCACCTCGGGGACCTCGGGGCGCAGTTGGCGGATCGGGCGCGGCGGCTCGTACAGGTGGCGGTGCAGCACGCCGAGCGCGGTCGAACCGGAGAACGGCACGTCCCCGCTGAGGAGTTCGTGGAGGACGACACCGAGCGCGTACACGTCGGTGTACGGGCCGACGGCGCCGCCCATGGCCTGCTCGGGCGCCATGTACGCCGGGCTGCCGATGGGCGAACCGGTGTGGGTGAGGCGGGTGGTGTCCGAGTCGAGGACGGAGGCGACGCCCAGGTCGAGGACGGTGACCGTGCCGTCCGGGCGGACCATCACGTTCCGCGGCTTGAGGTCGCGGTGCACGATCGGCACCGCGTGGACGGCGGCGAGGACCGCGCACAGCTGCGCGGCGACGCAGACGGCCCACTCCCAGGGGTACGGGTCGTTCTCCGCCAGGTGGTCGGCGAGGTCCGCGCCCTCCACGTACTGCATGACGAGGTACAGGTCCTCGCCGTCGCTGCCCGCGTCGTGCACGGTGACCAGGCCCGGGTGGTCGACCTGCGCCGTGACCCGGCACTCGCGCACGAAGCGGCGGCGCAGCTCGTCGGCGGCGGTCGCGGGCCCGGCGATGCCGGCGGGGTGCAGCAGCTTCACCGCGACCCGGCGGTCGAGCCGCCCGTCGTACGCCGTCCAGACCTGGCCCATGCCGCCCTGGCCGATGACGGTGGCGAGCTCGTAACGCCCGCCGATGACGCGTCCGTTCACCGGTGGCCTTCGCCTTCCCGTCCGTCCCGTCCGTCCTTGCGCAGCAGATCGCTCAGTTCGTCCAGCTCGGCGCGGACCTGGTCGATGCGGGGCACGGTGGGGGGCTGGTGGGGCTGGACGGGCTGGGCCGGGGGCGGCGGGGCGCAGATGTACGGGGCCGGGGCGCCGCTCGGCGTCGTCGTGACGGCGGAGCCGTCGGGCCCGTACGCGTAGCCAAGCGGCCGGAACGGGGGCGGCACGGCCGCCGGCAGAGCGCGGCGGCGGTCGTAGTGCCGGATCTCCCCCACCAGGTAGTAGGCGACGGAACCGGCCCCCAGGGCCAGGATCGTGCCGACCCCGATGACCGCCTCCAGGTCGGAGGCCTCCTTCTCGCCCGTGACGCCCATGTACACGAAGAGCGCGGTGGCCGCGAGGAAGGCCAGACCGAAGAACACCCAGTCCCGCACCTTCTGCGTCAGGATCGCGAGACGCAGCATCGGCGCCCAGGCCAGGAAGCCGCAACTGAGCAGCGGGAGCGCGACGAAGAGAACGCGCAGCGCGATCAGGCCACCGGAGGCGGGGCCGGGCGGCGACTGCGGCGACGGCCGCGGGGCCTGCGGGGGGCCGTACATCGGCTGCTGCTCCTGCTCGAACGGATCGGATCGGGTCGAGGACGAGCGTATACACCGTCACCGACAACGGTTCCGGGTTGTCCAGAACCGTTGTCGAACAGACTCAGAGCGCGACGGTGGCCGCGCCGGTCCGGATCAGGCCCGCGACGGTCCCGATCAGGGCGCGACCGTGCCGTCCGCCAGGCCGTCGTACAGGCCCTGGACGAGTTGTTCGCCGAGCCGGGAGGCCTGTCGCAGGGTCTCCTCGAACTCCGCGAGGGCTCGGAACCGCTCGCCGTACCGCCGCTGTTCGGCCAGGGGCAGGCGGGGCAGCTGGAGGCGGCGCACGTCGAGCCGGGTCGCGGTGGACGCGTAACTGCTGGCCTGCCGGGTGTTGGCGGTGGCCCGGAGGAATCCGGCCAGGAACCACGGGTCGAGGGTCGCCGGGTCGGGGCGGAGCAGTTGGAGGTTGCGGCCGAGGGCGGCGCCCTCGGCCGGGGCCCCGACGACGCGGACGGCCGCGCCGCCGCCGAGGACCGGGACGACGACGTCGCCGACGGCGAGGAGGACCGGGTCCTCGGGCGGGCCGTCGGGGAGCGTGCCGGTGGGCGGCTGGGCGGCGAGGACGTCGTGGTCGGTGAGGACGGCGACGGGGGCGCCGGCGGGGGCCGTGCCCGTGCCGCCCGCGTACAGCTCCAGAGCGCCGGCGCGCGCGAGTTCGCCGACGGTGGTCGTGCCGGCCGTGGCCGTGAGCCGGCCCGCCGCACCGCCGCCCGCCGTGGCCGGGTCGGTCACGGGCGGCGGGGTCAGCTCGCGGGTCCGGTGCAGGGTCGCGGCGAGCCGCTCGCGGACCAGGGCGAGTTGGGTCACGCCCTCGGCGGCGGCCGGGGGCGGGAGGTGGCGGGCGGGGGCGAGGTCGACGTCGTCGTCGAGGAGCTCGATGACGGGGACGCCTCGGCTCTCGCCGGGGGTCGCGGCGACGGTCCCGTCCCGGTCGAAGGCCGTCCAGGCGTCCAGTACGGTCGAGTGGACGGCCGGCCAGTCGAGCCGGTCCCTGCTGTCCCTGCCGTCCCTGCCCTGGCCGTCCCGGCCCTGGCCCGTGTGCTCGGACGCGGTGTCGACGAGGAGCAGTTCGGCGGGGGGCCGCTCGCCGGGGACGGGCTTGCGCAGGACCCAGAGGTGGAGCGGGATGCCGTACGGGGGCGCGGCGCCGGCCGGGAGGGCGACGACCGCGCGGAGGGCGCCCCGGCGGAGCAGGTCGGCGCGGATCCGGCGGCCGGAGCGGCGGGAGGCGGCGGCCGGCGGCATGAGGAGGACGGCGGTGCCGCCGGGGCGGAGGCGGGCCAGGGCGTGCTGCACCCAGGCGAGTTCGGACTCCGTACGGGCCGGGAAGCCGTACTCCCAGCGCGGGTCGTAGGCCAGTTCGTCATGGCCCCAGTTGCGTTCGTTGAACGGCGGGTGGCAGAGGACGGCGTCGGCGGCGAGCGCCGGGAACGCGTCGGCGCGGAGGCTGTCGCCGGAGCGGACGCGGATGTCGGCGTCGGTGGAGAGGGCCAGGCGGAGGGCGGTGAGCGCGGCGAGGTCGTGGTCGGCGTCCTGGCCGCAGACCGCGCCGGGCCACTCGACCGCGCTGAGCAGGCCGCCGGTGCCGGAGGCGGGGTCGAGGACGGTGAGCGGGGTGCCGGTGCCGTCGGGGGCGGGGGGCTCCGTGCGGCCGGTCGCGAGGGCCGCCATCAGGGAGGCGGGGCCGGGCGGGGTCAGCGTGTACTGCCGGGGGTTGGCGTCGAGGTGCCGGCCGAGCAGGAACTCGAAGGTCTGACGGACACCGCCCGTCTCCGCCGCGAGCTCGGCGACCCCGCGCAGGAGGGCGACGGAGGCGGACAGCGCGGCGGCGGTGGGGGTGAGGACGGGCCGCTCGGGGCCGAGGCGCTCGGTGAGCGTCTCCTCCAGCGCGACGGGGAGCACGCCCGTGAGCCGCTCGTCCGGGAGCGCGGCGAGCGCCGGCCAGGCCGCCGACCTGTCCCGTACGAGAAGGAGGGCGCAGCCCGCGTGGACGAGGGCGGTGACGGCGCCGGCGGGGTGGCCCGCGATCTGCTGCCAGACGCGCTCGCGCAGCGGGACCTCGGCCAGCTTGCCCTGGTCGCGGAGCCACCGCTCGACCTCGGCGAGCGAGAAGGAAGGGCTGGCCTCCGTGCCGCCCACGGGCTTGGGGAAGTCGGGGTGGCGGCGGCGCCAGTTGCTGACGGCGGCCCTGCCGACCCCCGCGAGCCGGGCGATCCCGGCGGCGGTCACTTCTGCGGAGCCCGCGTCCGTCGCGCCCGCGTCTCCTGCGCTCTCCTCTGGCACCTGACTCATCTCCCTGACTCGCCCGCGTCCACGTCCTCGTGTGACATCGATCTTACTGCTGGACGCACACGGCACCACTTCACAGCGTGAGCAGACTTCTTTTCCGTGAACCGTGTTGACTCGGTTCACAAGCTCTGCTGTGATTGACCCATCGCTTCAGACAGCTTCTCTGTCCGGGAGGACACACTCATGTCGTACGACACCCAGGTCCCGCCCGCCGCCCCGCAGCAGGCCATGCGCAACGGCCTCGGCACCGCGGCCCTGATCCTCGGCATCATCGGCGCGGTCTCCGGCCTGATCCCGCTGCTCTTCTGGCTGGCCGGCACGCTCGGCGTCATCGCCCTGATCCTGGGCCTGGTCGGCAAGGGCCGCGTGAAGCGCGGCGAGGCGAACAACAAGGGTGTGACGCTCACCGGCGCGATCCTCGGCCTCGTGTCCCTGATCCTCGCGACGGTCGGCCTGGTCATCACGGTCACGGCGGTCAGCGACGCGGTGGAGGAGATCGACAAGACCATCAAGGACGCGGCCCCGCAGGATCCGACGAAGGCCGGGGGCTCGTCGGGCGACGCCGGGACGTCGGACAAGGGGACGGCGGACAAGGGGAAGGGCCTGGCGGACGGCGACTCGTCGGTCTACGACGACAAGCTGAAGATCACGGTCTCGGACCCGAAGGCGTACACGGCGAGCGAGTACGCGGTGGGCCACACCAAGGGCAACAAGGCCTACCAGGTCACGGTCGTCGTCGAGAACGGCGGCACGAAGAAGTTCGACGCGGTCGGCGTCCTGCTGAGCGCGCGGGCCGGTGCGGAGGGCGTCGAGGCGGAGCAGATCTTCGACGAGAAGGTCGGCGCGGGCTTCCAGGGCTCCGTCCTGCCCGGCAAGAAGGCCACGCTCACCGTCGCCTTCGACGCCCCGAAGGCCGCCAAGACCCTGACCGTCGAGGTCAACCCCGGCTTCGACTACAACCCCTCGCAGTGGGAGCTGAAGCTCGGCTGACCGGGCTCAGCCCATCACCACGCACCACCAGGACCGGGGGCCCCACGGGGCCCCTTCCCCCGTTCCCCCCCTTCGGCGACACTGCCACGATGCACGCCTTACTCCGCCGCCACCCCGTCACCGCCGCCTTCCTCTGCGGGGCCTTCACCCTCTCCGCCACCGCGTGCGACCGGCACGTCGACGACCCGGCCAAGTCCGAGATCCTCGGCAAGGCGATCGAGGCGACGGAGTCGGCGGAGTCCGCGTCCACACACTCCGCCGGGTTCTCGTTGGCGGTGCCGATGAAGAGCCGCACCTCCCGCGACAGTCGGGGGAACTGCACCGCGACGCTGACCTACGGCACGTCGGACACGGTCGACGTCATCAAGGTCGACAAGGACGTGTACGTGCGCCGCAGCGAGACGCACCTGCGCGGGGAGGAGAGGGACCGGACCCCGGAGGACCTGGACGCCCTGATCGACAAGCTCAGGGGCCGCTGGACGAAGTCGCCCGCCGAAGGCCCCGACGCCCCGGACGAGCTGACGCTCTGCGGCCCGGTGCGCTTCCACTCCACTCTGGAGCAGGGCTGGGACGACGACCCCGCGAAGGGGGAGCCCACCACCGTCGACGGGCGGAAGGCGCTGAAGCTGGTGAGGCCGGGCAACGAAAGCGAGACGACCGTCTACGTCGCCACGGAGGGCCCGCCGTACATCCTGAAGATCGTCACGAAGGGCGGCGACGTGCCGGGGACCACCACCTACGACTACGACAGGCCGGTCGAGGCGAAGGCCCCGCCGGCCGAGGACGTCGTCGTAGCGGACTGATCTGTCGTCAGAGGATGTGGCGGACCCACACGTTGGGCTCGACGTAGACCGCGTAGCCGCGCGAGGCCTCGCAGTGCACCGGGACGAGGGCCTTGTCGACCTCGACCGGGCCGTCCGTGTCGAACGGCAGGCCGGTCCACGTGCGCCACTGCTCGACGGAGCCGCCGATCGTCATCGACGCCGGGGCCACCGCCTCGACGACACCGCCCGCGCGGACGTGGACGCGCAGCCACGGGTCGACGGGCAGGCCGTCGGACTCGCGGGTGCGGAAGGCGTACTCGTGGATGGAGGACTCGTGCTCCAGGTGCTTGCCGTTGGGGCGCACCGGGGCGACGAGCTCCGAGAAGCCGAGCCGCTTCACGTTCTCCCGCATGGCGGCGAGCATCCGGTGCGAGACGCCGTTGCCCAGGGCGCTCGTGTCGACCGTGATCTCGATCGCGCTGACGGTGTCGGCCTCACGGCCGGCCCGCAGGTCCGAGAAGGCCCAGAGCAGCACCTCGTCCCAGCCCCGGGGCGGCAGCGCGCGGCGGCCGTCGACGTCCATCCGGAAGGGGACGCTGAAGCCGCGGGCGACGACCTTGCCCTCGTCGTTCGTGGCGACGAGGACGTACTCCGGCAGCTCGCGCACGATCCGGCCGATGTTCGCCCAGCCGACCGGGTCGTACATCATGAACTCGGGCCAGAGGTCGAGCATGCTCCACATCGGCCCTTCCAGCTCGGGACGGGCGGCGAGGGTCGATATGTTCAGGTCCATGCGGGCAGGATAAAGATCATCTTCGGGGAGAGGAAGCGATTTTCCCGAGAGGCAAGCCCGCTACGGCAGCTTCTGCTGCGGGCAGCCCTTGAGGACCCGCTTCATCGCGTCCCGCTCGGCGCCGGTCACCCACACTCCGTACTTCTTCTTCACGGCGACCTGCCGGGCCACGTACGTGCAGCGGTACGCCTTGTTCGGCGGGAGCCAGGTCGCGGCGTCGCCGTCGGACTTGCGCCGGTTCGTCGACGAGTCGACGGCGAGGAGGTTGAGGGGGTCGTTGGCGAAGCGGCGGCGGGTGTCCTTGTCCCACTTCCCGGCACCCTTCTGCCAGGCGTCGGAGAGCGCCACGACGTGGTCGATGTCGACCTTGCTGCGGCCCCGGACGTACTCGACGGTGGTCCCGGTGTACGGGTCGTCGGTGAGGGTCCCGGAGGCGACCTTGCAGCGGCCGTCCGTGAGGCGGACGCCGGTCAGGTCGCGCCGGAGTATGTCGTCGCGGGTGCCGCAGCCGTTGCCGTCGACGTCCGCCCAGGCCCGGCCGAACTTCTCCCGCTCGTAACCGGTCTTCGGGGCCCGGCCCTTGACGGTGAGGGCGTCCACGGCGGCGAGCGCGGAGCCGCGCGCGGCGGGCTTGCCGCCCGAGCCGCCCTCGGCAGAAGGGGTGTCGGAGGCGGGCGTGCAGGCGGTGGCCGCCATCAGGGTGGCGGCGGCGAGCGCGGTCGCGGTCAGGGTCTTCCGATACGTCAGCACCCTGGAATCCTAGGCGCCCCGGAATCCCGGACTTGGGCTGATACGGGCGCTTCGTCCCCCGCGGCCGGAGGGTAGCGTTCCGTCCTTCCGATGCACATCCTCATGCGCATCCTCATACGCATCCTCAGGGGGACGCATGCGAAGGTCCGGAGTGCTCCGGGCGCTGACGGCCGTACTGGCCTTCATCTGCGCGGGACTGGCGGTGACGGCACCTCAGGCCCAGGCCGACACGGTGGGCCCGTCGGCCGCGCCGCCGGTCAGGACGTACACGTACAACATGTGCGGCAGCGGCGGGACCGGCGGCTGCGACGTCAGCGCCGCGGGCAACGAGGCGCGGTACGACACGATCGTCGACGAGACGGCGGCGGGCGTCTGGAACGCCGACTACCTCTTCCTCGTCGAGGTCTGCAGGTACCAGTTCGACGATCTGAAGGCCCGCCTCGGCAGCCGGGGATACACCGGCCGGTACGTCGAGACCGTCGCGGCCGGCAACCTCGGGTCGCTCTGCAAGGACCCGGTCGGGTCCACCACCCCGAGCTACGGGATGGCGACGTTCGTCAGGGGCCTCGCCGTCGACGGCGTCGACCTCACCCTGGACACGCGGGCCGCGATCCTGGGCACCGTCCCGGGATCGAACGCGGAGGACATCAAGGCCCCGTGCATCAAGGCCTGGGTGCAGTCCCGGCAGACCTGGGCGTGCTCGGTGCACCTGTGGTGGGGCCTCCCCACCCTCCCCGCCGACCCCACCGCCCAGCAGCAGGCGATGCACGCGGTGATGGCCAGGGAGGCCGACAAGCTGGCCGCGCAGGCCAGGACCTGGGAGGACGCGGGCATCCCCGTCGTCCTCGGCGGCGACTTCAACTCCTCCCCGTGGGGAGACGTCCTCGACCGCTTCTACGAGGCCGGCGCCGGCGAAGGCGGCCACGGCACGTTCGCCGAGGCCGACGAGACCGACGCCGATCGCTTCGGGATGCGCGGCGCCCTCTGCGCCGCCCCGGTCGCGCGGTGCCGCAGCGGACAGCTGACCAAGCTCGACGCGGCGCACACGGCGCAGAAGCAGAAGCTCGACTACACCTTCTTCAGCTCCCGGTACTTCCGCGGCGAGGTCGGCGACGTGCCTCCCGAGCCGACGACCCCGACCGTCGGCAAGTGGATCTCCGACCACCTGCCGATCCGCGGCGCGGCCTACTGGGAGGACTGCGGCGCCTACGGGGCCACCCCCGGCGCCGTGTTCCGGCGGGACGCGGCCGGCGGGCTGTACCGCTACGCAGGCCGGGCCGACGGCACCCACGCCGCCCTGGCGAAGCCGTGCAAGGTCGGCACGGGCTGGAACGGGATGAAGCTGGTCGCCCGCCAGGGAACGACCCTCGCCGCCGTCGACACGGCCGGCGACCTGTGGCACTACGAGGCCGCCGCCGACGGCTCGTACTCTGGCGGCTCCGGCCGCAAGGCGGCGGGGACCGGGTTCGGGAACGACAACGTCCTCCTCGCCCCCGGCGACGTCGACGGCGACACCGTCGCCGACCTGATCACCCGCGACACCACGGGCGGACTCTGGCTCCACAAGGGGACCGGAGCACACAGCTACGCCCCGCGCACGCCGATCGCCGACACCGAAGGCACCGGCGGCACCGGCGGCGACGGGAGCACCTGGAGCACCTACCGGTCCGTGGTCGCCGTCGACTTCGACCAGGACCTCACCGGCGGCCCGAAGGTCGCCGACCTCGTCGCCATCGACGACACCGGCCGCCTCTGGCTCCACCGGGGGAACGGCGACGGAACACTCTCGGCGCGCCAGGCCATCGGCACCGCCTGGAACGTCTACGACGCCCTCGTCGCACCCGGCGACCTGGACGGCGACGGAAAGCCGGACCTGGTCGGCCGCGAGGCCGGGGGTGACCTCTACACCTACAAGGGCGACGGCAGCGGCGGCTACGCCCCGCGCGTGAAGGCCGGTTCGAGCTTCCCGGCAGGGGAACTGCTCTTCTGACCTTCCGCGATCCGCGTCCCGTGACGCTCCGGTCTCACACCTTGCCGATGCCCAGCGTGTTCTCGGCGGGGAGCAGGCCGGAGCCGATCGCGGACAGCCAAGGGCCGCCGAGCAGTTCGGCGAGCCGGCTCGTGCCGTCCGGGCCGAGGGCGGCCCAGGGGGCGGCGGCCAGTTCGTCCGTACGCAGCTCGACCTGGTCGCGCAGCGCGCGGCCCTCGTCGGTGGCCGCGCCCGTCGCGTGGACGAGACCGCGGGTGGCGAGGCGGGCGCGGGCGGCGGACCAGGCGGCGGCGGACCAGCCGCGGCTCTCGAAGACGGCCTCGGGCGCGGCGCCGATCGCCGCGAAGGAGACGAGCGCCTCGACCGGGTCGAGCCCGGCGACGAGGAGCGCGGCGAGGTGCCCGTCGCCGCGGTGCTCGCGCAGGATCGTCGCGGCCTGCCAGAGGACGAGGTGCGGGGCCTCGGGCCAGGGCAGGGCGGCGTTGGCGGCGGCGAGCGGGCGCCCCTCGGTCCCGGCCGCCTCGGCGGCGCGGCGGGCGAGGGCGGCGGCCTCGGCGAGCTCGGGGCTCTTGACGGTGTCCTCGCCGAGGACGGAACGGTAGGTGCGGTCGACGGCCCGGAGGCGGGCGGCGAGGACGTCGGCGGGGAGCGCGGTGGGGGCCTGAGCCTCCCGGCCGGCGCCCTCCGTGACGTACCGGGCGACCATCTCGGGGCTGAAGCTGTAGAACGCCGAGGCCACCCGGGCCGGGCCGGGCGCGCCGAGCGGGGCGGAGCGCCACGCGAAGTAGGAGGGCCAGCGCTCGGCGGTGTCGTAGCCGAGGGCGGCGGCCTCGTCGAAGGCCTCGGGGGCGTAGTAGAGCAGGGCGTGCAGGGGTTCGAGCAGGTGCCACATCTGACGTACGCGTCCGGATTCCACGGCGGTCTCCCTAGTGATCGACTCTCACTCACCCATCGACTTGTCACTGACAAGATTGCACCCGCTCCCACAAACTTGTCAATGACTAGATAAGGGTTAGGCTGCTGCCATGACGAGCCGGAAGACCTACCACCACGGCGACCTGCGGCAGTCCGTCCTCGCCGCCGCCCTCGACGTGATCGCCGCCGACGGCCCCGGGGCGCTGAGCCTGCGCGACCTCGCCCGCCGCGCCGGCGTCTCCCACGCCGCCCCCGCCCACCACTTCAAGGACCGCACCGGACTCCTCACGGCGATCGCCGCCGAGGGATACGACCTCCTGGCCGCGGCCCTCGCCGGGACGCCCGAGCTGCGCGAACGCGGCGTGCGGTACGTACGGTTCGCGGCGGACCACCCCGCCCACTTCCAGATCATGTTCCAGCCGGACCTGCTCCGCACCGACGACCCGGAGCTCCTCGCCGCCAAGGAACGCGCCTCCGCCGAACTCCGCGCGGGCGTCGCCGGCCTGCCGGACGTCCCCGACGCCCGCACGGCGGGCATCGCCGCCTGGTCGCTCGCCCACGGGTTCGCGACCCTGCTCCTGACGCGGAACATCGACGCGGCGCTGGGCGACCGGGACCCGGAGGAGTACTTCCGCTCCCTGACCGGCCTGCTCTTCCCCGGCCAACTCCCCACAGAAGAACGCGACTAGGCAGCGTTCGCGACGGGGAGTCCCCGTCCACTCGGTCCGCCGGCCGCATATCCTTGCGGCCATGACCGCCCAGCCCCCCGAGCCCTCTCCGCGCCCTGCTCCACCAGGAGAGCTCCGCGCCTCTCACGACGACCGGGAAGCCGTGGTGGAGCAGCTGCGCGACGCGGCAGCCGAGGGGCGCATCGATCTCGACGAGCTGGATTCGCGCCTCGAGCTGGCGCTGAAGTCCAGGACTCACGCCGAGTTGGCCGTCCTGACCGCCGACCTGCCGAAGCTGAATCCCGCCGGGAGCCTGCCGCCGCTGGTCCTCAAGGGCGGCATGTTCGGCGCGTCCCAAGGCCCCGGGCGCTGGGAGGTTCCCGGGCACGTGATCGCGCACGGAGGCGTGGGGGGCGTGAAGGTCGACTTCACCCGGGTCGAGTGCCGCCTCACGGAGGTCGTGGTGGAGGCGTACGGGGAGACCTCCGGCGTCACGATCGTCATCCCCGACGGGTGGGCCGCAGACACCAGCGGCATGGATCCCGGCCGCGGCGGCCTGACGGACACAACCACTCCCGACCGGCTCCCGGGAACTCCGCTGATCCGGCTCGCCGGTTCCGGCGGCGCGGGAGGAGTGGTCATCCGGCACCCCAACCGCAGGGAACAGCGCAAGCTGGACAGCAACCCGCCGCAGAAATAGGCCTGTCGGCGGGAATACCCCGCGCCAGCCATTAATTGACGCAAGCATGCAAACGACGAGCACCCTCCGCCGCGCCGCCATAGCCCTGCTCACCACCGCCGCCCTCGGCATCGCCCCCGCCGCACTCGCCGACACCGGCCACCACGGCCCCTCCTGGCGTGCCGCCTGGGCCGCGTCCCCGCAGTCACCGACCGCGCCGTTCACCGCCAACTGGTCGCAGCAGGGCTTCGACAACCACACCGTCCGCCAGGTCGTCCGGGTCACCACCGGCGGCAGCCGGGCCCGGATCGAGCTGACGAACCGTTACGGCTCCACTCCCCTGCGGATCACGGGCGCGACCGTCGCCCGCACGGCGAAGGGCAGCGCCGTACGCCCCGGCTCCGTACGCCAACTCCGCTTCGACGGGCGGGCGTCCGTGACGATCCCGGCCGGCGGCACACTCCTCAGCGACACCGCGAACCTCCCCGTCGAGGCCTTCGAATCCCTTACCGTCACGCTCTACCTCGCGGAGAAGACCGGCCCCGCGACCTTCCACCACTTCTCCTCGGCCACCAGCTACCGCGCCGACGGCGACCACCGCGGCGACCTGGGCGGCGCGGCCTTCCAGGAGACCAGCGCGTCCTGGTACTTCCTCTCCGGCGTCGAGGTCACCGGCGGCCGTGACACCGCCCGCCGCAACGGCGTCGTGACCTTCGGCGACTCCATCACCGACGGCGTCGGCTCCACGCTCGACACCGAGAGCCGCTACCCCGACGCGCTGGCGGAGCGCCTCGCCGAGTCCGGGCGGCCGCGCGCCGTCGTCAACCACGGGATAGCCGGCAACCAGGTCGTCAACGACACCACCTGGGCGGGCGAGAAGGGCCTCAAGCGCTTCCGGCAGGACGTGCTGGCGGAGCCCGGCGTCCGGACCGTGATCGTCCTCGAAGGCATCAACGACATCGGCGGCAGCACGACGACCTTCCCCGCCGCGCCCACCCCTGACGTCTCCGCCGCACAGCTGATCGCGGGCCACCGCACCCTGATCCGCGAGGCCCACGCGAAGGGCCTCAAGATCCTCGGCGCGACCCTCACCCCGATCAAGGGCTCCTTCTACGACACCCCGGCGAACGAGGCCAAGAGGGAAGCCGTCAACGACTGGATCCGCACGTCCGGCGCGTACGACGCGGTCGTCGACTTCGACCGTGCGGTCGCGGACCCGACGGACCCGGACCGCATCCTCCCGGCGTACGACTCGGGCGACGGCCTCCACCCGAACGACGCGGGCTACGAGGCGATGGCCCAGGCCGTGGACCTGAACGAGCTGTAGTCCCCGCGGCGCGGCGCCCCGCCCCCTACGGCTCGGGGGGGCGCCGCGCGCTGGAGACGGCGCGTCAGCCGGTCGACGAAGGACTCGCTGCCGGACCGGGGACGCCCACGGAGCTACGAGCCGAGGATCGTCGTGAGGAACTCGCCCGTCCACGCGAGCAGTTCGCGCCCCACCACCGGCTTCCCGCCGATCTTGCCCGACGTCGGGCGCGGCACCAGGATCTGGTGGACCGCTGGCTTGATGACCGTGCGCGGGTACAACCGCTTCAGGCGCAGCTCCTGCGACTCCCTCAACTCCACCGGCGCGAAGCGGATGTTCGGGCCCTGGAGGACGATCTCGCCGACGCCGCACGCGCGCGCCAGCATCCGCAGGCCCGCCACCAGGAGCAGGTTCTCCACCGGCTCCGGCAACTTGCCGTACCGGTCGGTGAGTTCCTCGCGTACGGCCCTGATGTCCTCCTCCGAGTTCGCGGAGGCGATCGAGCGGTACGCCTGAAGGCGCAGCCGCTCCCCCGGCGCGTAGTCGTGCGGCATGTGGGCGTCGACCGGCAGCTCGATCTTGACCTCCAGCGGCGCCTCCTCCTCCACGCCGCCCTCCATCTGCGCCCGGTAGTCCGCGACCGCCTCGCCGACCATGCGGACGTACAGGTCGAAGCCGACGCCCGCGATGTGGCCGGACTGCTCGCCGCCGAGGAGGTTGCCCGCGCCGCGGATCTCCAGGTCCTTCATCGCCACGTACATGCCCGCGCCCATCTCGGTGTGCTGGGCGATCGTCGCGAGCCGCTCGTGCGCGGTCTCCGTCAGCGGCTTCTCCGGCGGGTACAGGAAGTAGGCGTAGCCGCGCTCGCGGCCACGGCCGACGCGGCCGCGGAGCTGGTGGAGCTGCGACAGGCCGAAGTTGTCGCCGCGCTCCACGATGAGGGTGTTCGCGTTGGAGATGTCGATGCCGGACTCGACGATCGTCGTCGAGACCAGCACGTCGAACTTCTTCTCCCAGAAGTCGACGACGACCTGCTCCAGGGCCGATTCCGACATCTGGCCGTGGGCGGTCGCGATCCGCGCCTCCGGCACGATCTCCCGGAGGCGGGCGGCCGCGCGGTCGATGGAGTCGACACGGTTGTGGATGTAGAAGACCTGGCCCTCGCGCAGGAGTTCACGGCGGATCGCCGCGCCGATCTGCTTCTCCTCGTACGGGCCGACGAAGGTGAGGACCGGGTGCCGCTCCTCCGGCGGGGTGGTGATCGTCGACATCTCGCGGATGCCCGTCACCGCCATTTCGAGCGTACGGGGAATCGGGGTGGCCGACATCGTCAGCACGTCGACGTTGGCGCGGAGCTTCTTCAGCTGCTCCTTGTGCTCGACGCCGAAGCGCTGCTCCTCGTCGACGATGACCAGGCCCAGGTCCTTGAACTTCGTCTCGGAGGCGAAGAGTCGGTGGGTGCCGATGACGACGTCGACCGCGCCCTCCCGCATCCCCTCCAGGGTCGCCTTCGCCTCGGTGTCGGACTGGAAGCGGGACAGCGCCCGCACGTTCACCGGGAACTGCGAGTAGCGCTCGCTGAACGTGCCGAAGTGCTGCTGCACGAGCAGCGTCGTCGGGACGAGGACGGCGACCTGCTTGCCGTCCTGGACCGCCTTGAACGCGGCCCGTACCGCGATCTCCGTCTTGCCGTAGCCGACGTCGCCGCAGATCAGCCGGTCCATGGGGACCGTCTTCTCCATGTCCTCCTTGACCTCGGCGATCGTGGACAGCTGGTCGGGGGTCTCCGCGTACGGGAAGGCGTCCTCCAGCTCGCGCTGCCACGGGGTGTCCTGGCCGAAGGCGTGCCCGGGGGCCGCCATCCGCGCCGAGTACAGCTTGATCAGGTCGGCGGCGATCTCCTTGACGGCCTTCTTCGCGCGCGCCTTCGTCTTCGTCCAGTCCGCGCCGCCGAGCCGGTGCAGCGTCGGGGCCTCGCCGCCGACGTACTTGGTGACCTGCTCCAGCTGGTCGGTCGGGATGTACAGCCGGTCGCCGGGCTGGCCGCGCTTGGCGGGGGCGTACTCGACGAGGAGGTACTCGCGGGTCGCGCCCTGCACGGTCCGCTGGACCATCTCCACGTACCGGCCGACGCCGTGCTGCTCGTGCACGATGTAGTCGCCGACCTCCAGGGTCAGCGGGTCGATCGTCTTGCGGCGCTTGGCCGGCATCCGCTGGCCGTCCTTGCCGGCCGCCTTCTGGCCGGACAGGTCGGTCTCGGTGAGGACGGCGAGCTTGAGCGCCGGGTCGACGAAGCCGAAGTCGATGGAGCCGGTCGACACGTGCACGACGGACGGGGAGATCTCGGCGAGGTCCGCGTCGAGGCGGGCGGCGATGCCCTCGCCGCCGAGGACCTCGACCGTACGGGTCGCGGGGCCGTGGGCCTCCGTCACGTACACCGTCCGCCAGCCGTCGGCCAGCCAGCCCTTGGTGTCGGCGAGCGCGCGGGCGGTGTCGCCGCGGTACGACTCCGGGGCGCGCATGCCGAGGACGAGGGTGTCGCCGGACAGGACCTCGTCCGCCGCGAACGGCGCCACCGACCACCAGGCGATGCCCAGCTCGCGCGCCCGGTCGCGGACGTCCGCGATCCCCCACAGGGAGGCCGCGCCGACGTCGATCGGGGCCTCGCCGCCGCCGGCGGTCGCCGCCCAGGAGGCCTGGAGGAACTCCTGCGACGTCGCGACCAGGTCCGAGGCCCGGGTCCTGACCCGCTCCGGGTCGCAGACCACGGCCATGGAGCCCTTCGGCAGCACGTCGAGCAGCAGCTCCATGTCGTCGACGAGGACCGGGGCGAGGGACTCCATGCCCTCGACCGCGATGCCCTCCGCGATCTTGTTGAGGAGCTCGCCCAGCTCGGGGTGGGCCTCGGCCAGTGCCCTGGCCCGTTCCCGTACGGAGTCGGTGAGGAGCAGCTCGCGGCAGGGCGGCGCCCACAGGCCGTGCTCGGCGACTTCGAGGGAGCGCTGGTCCGCCACCTTGAAGTAGCGGATCTCCTCGACGTCGTCGCCCCAGAACTCGATGCGGAGCGGGTGCTCCTCGGTGGGCGGGAAGACGTCCAGGATGCCGCCGCGCACGGCGAACTCGCCGCGCTTCTCGACGAGCTCGACCCGGGAGTACGCGGCGGCCGCCAGGCCCTCGACGATCTCGTTCAGATCCGCGCTCTGGCCGCTGCGCAGCGCCACCGGCTCCAGGTCGCCGAGGCCCTTGACCTGCGGCTGGAGCACGGAGCGGATCGGCGCGACGACCACGCTCACGGGGCCGGCGGCCGGGTCGTCGTCGCGCGGGTGCGCGAGGCGGCGCAGTACGGCGAGGCGGCGGCCGACGGTGTCGGAGCGGGGCGAGAGCCGCTCGTGCGGCAGGGTCTCCCAGGAGGGGTACTCGGCGACCGTGTCGGGGTCGAGGAGCGAGCGGAGCGCGGCGGCCAGGTCCTCGGCCTCCCGCCCGGTCGCCGTGACGGCCAGGACCGGGCGCCCCGAGTCACGGGCGAGCGCGGCGACGGCGAACGGCCGCGCGGCGGCGGGCCCGACCAGGTCGACGTGCGGGCGGTTCCCGTCGGCGGCGGCCTTCACCGCCTCGGCGAGGGCCGCGTCCTTGACGACTACATCAAGCAGGCCGTGCAGGCTCATGGAGCTTTCCATCCCGGGTTCGGAGTACGGGGCGCGGTGGCGCGGGGGCGGACAACGCGAACAGCCCGACACGTCGAACGGGCCGGGGTGCCCAGCGTACGACGGGGCAACGACAGTCGCTTCCGAAACACCGGGCGGCGACGCGGTGCGGCCCCGGCGTACACCCCTTTCGGGGGTCCACCGGGGCCGCTCGGGTACACGTACCGCTACTCGCTCGCGATCGCGTTCAGGACGTTCATCCGGCCGGCCCGGAAGGCCGGGACGAGGGCCGCGAAGAGGCCCACGAAGGCCGAGCCGACGAACACCGTGATGATCGTCGGCCAGGGGATCTCCAGGACGCCGAGGCCCTCCAGGGCGAGCAGCTTCTGGGCGGCCGTGCCCCAGCCCATGCCCAGGCCGAGGCCCAGAAGGGCGCCGAAGAGGGCGATGACCACGGACTCCAGGCGGATCATGCGGCGCAGCTGGCGGCGGGAGAGGCCGATGGCCCGCATGAGGCCGATCTCGCGGGTCCGCTCGACCACCGAGAGGGCCAGGGTGTTCACGACACCGAGGATCGCCACGACGATCGCGAGGGCGAGGAGCCCGTACACGATGTTGAGGAGCTGGCCGACCTGGCTCTTGAGGTCCTCCTTGTAGTCGGCCTGGTTGCTGGCCTTGTACTGCGGGTAGGGCGCGAGGGCGTCCTTGACCGCTTCGTACGCCTGGGTCTCCTGGCCGTCCTTCGCGCTGGCGAGGATCAGCAGGCTCTTCGGCATCCGGTCGGCGGGGACGTACCGGGCGACCGTGGTGACGTTGGTGTACATCGCGCCCTTGTCGACCTGGCCGATGTCCGCGGTGATGGCCGCGACCTTGAGCTTCGCCGTCTCGCCGCCCTTGAAGGCGACGGTCATCACGTCGCCGACCTTCACGCCGTGCTCGGTGGCGTAGTCGCTGCCGACGGACATCGCGTCCGCGCCGTAGGCGCCGGCGAGCGTGCCGGAGGTGACCTCGCGGCGGAGGTCCTTCGTGTACGTCGGGTCGGTGGCGGCCAGGTCGGCCGTCGTGGTCCGGCCGCGCGGGTCGGTGATCGTGACGTCGACCGACTTGTACTCGGTGACGTGGTCGAGGGCGGGGACCTTCTCCAGGGCGGCCTGCGCCTGCGGCACGATCGGCTGACCGGTGTTGGACCGGACGATGTAGTCGGCGCCGACGGAGCGGTCCAGCTCCTGCGTGGCCGAGGCGACCATCGAGGAGCCGACCACCGAGAGGCCGGCGACGAGGGCGAGGCCGATCATCAGGGCGGCGGCGGTGGCGCCGGTGCGGCGCGGGTTGCGCAGGGCGTTGCGCTCGGCCATCCGGCCGACCGGGCCGAAGACCCGCAGGACGACGACGCCGAGGGCACGGACCACCACGCCCGCGAGGAGCGGGCCGATGACGATGAAGCCGAGGAGGGAGAGGACGACGCCGAGGCCGAGCCAGAGCGAGCCGGGACCGGCCTCGTCGGCGCGGGTCGCAGCCCACAGGGCGGCGGCTCCGGCGGCGGTGAAAGCGAGGCCGAGGACGCCCCGGACCCGTCCGGCCTTCCCGTCGGCGGGCGTGCCGGCGTCACGGAGGGCGGCCATCGGGGAGACCTTGCCGGCCCGGCGCGCCGGGATGTAGGCGGCGAGGACGGTGACGACGATGCCGAGGGCGAGGCCGACGACGGGGGTCGTCCACGCGACGGTGAGGTCGCGGGTGGAGAGCTCCATGCCCATCGAGGACATGAGCTTCATGAGGCCCACGGCGAGCCCGACGCCCGCCGCGACGCCGGCGACCGAGCCGACGATCCCGAGGAGAAACGCCTCGACGAGGACGGAGCGGTTGACCTGCTTGCGGCTGGAGCCGATGGCCCGCATGAGGCCGATCTCGCGGGTGCGCTGGGCGACCAGCATGGAGAAGGTGTTGACGATGAGGAAGATGCCGACGAGGAAGGCGATCCCGGCGAAGCCGAGCATCGCGTACTTCATGACGTCGAGCAGTCCGGCGATGCTCTCGCGGCCCGCGTCGGCGGCCTCGGCGGCCGTCTGGAGCTTGTAGCCGTCGCCCCCGACGGTCGCGGCGATGTTCGCCTTGAGCGCGTCGGCGCTGACACCGGGCTTCGCGTCGACGGCGACCTGCGTGAACAGGCCTTCCTTGCCGAGGAGTTCGCGCTGCGCGGTGGCGGTGTCGAAGTAGACGAGCGTGGCGCCGGGGTTGGTGGCCTTGAAGTCGACGATGCCGGAGATCCGCGCGGTGAAGTCGCCGTCGACGGCGATGGTCCGCAGCTCGTCGCCGATCTTCAGGCCGTGCTTCTCGACGGTGGCGCTGTCGACGACGACGTCGGTGGGGCCGCGCGGTTCGTGGCCGGAGACGAGCTCCATCGAACGGAGTTCGTTCGGGCTCCAGTTGATGGCGATCGTCGGGGCGCCGCTGGTGGGCCCGACGTTCTCGTTCTCGGCGTTGACGACGGTGACGCTGACGGAGGCGACGCCGCCCTGGGCGGTCTCGACGCCCTCCGCCTTCCTCACCTGCTCGACGAGCGAGGCGGGGAGGGTCTCGGGGCGGCCGGTCTGCGGGGCTGCCTCGGTCGCGTCCGCGCTCTTCGGGCTGATGGTGACGTCGGAGGCGGTCGCCGCGAAGAGCTTGTCGAACGTCGTGTTCATCGTGTCGGTGAAGACGAGGGTCCCCGAGACGAACGCGACGGAGAGGAGGACGGCGACGGCGGAGAGCGCCATGCGCCCCTTGTGCGCGAGGAAGTTGCGCAGGGAGGTCTTGAGGACGGTCATGACGTCCGCCCGCGCGCGTCGAAGTCCTTCATGCGGTCGAGGACGGCGTCGGCGGTGGGCCGCTCCATCTCGTCCACGATCCGCCCGTCGGCGAGGTAGAGGACCCGGTCGGCGTACGAGGCGGCGACCGGGTCGTGCGTGACCATGACGATCGTCTGCCCCAGCTCGTCGACCGACTGCCGCAGGAAGCCGAGGACTTCGGCGCCGGCCCGGGAGTCGAGGTTTCCGGTCGGCTCGTCGCCGAAGATGATCTCGGGCTGGGCGGCGAGCGCGCGGGCCACGGCTACGCGCTGCTGCTGACCGCCGGAGAGCTGGTTCGGCCGGTGCTTGAGCCGGTCGGAGAGGCCGACCGTGTCGACGACCCGCCGCAGCCACTCGGCGTCCGGCTTCCGCCCCGCGATGTCCATCGGGAGCGTGATGTTCTCGATGGCGTTCAGGGTCGGCAGCAGGTTGAACGCCTGGAAGATGAAGCCGATCCGGTCGCGGCGGAGCTGCGTGAGCTTCTTGTCCTTGAGCCCGGTGATCTCGGTCTCGTCGAGGAAGATCTCACCGCTGGTGACGGTGTCGAGCCCTGCGAGGCAGTGCATCAGGGTCGACTTGCCCGAGCCCGAGGGCCCCATGATCGCGGTGAAGGCGCCGCGGGCGATGTCCACGTCGACGGAGTCCAGCGCGACGACCCGGGTCTCCCCGGTGCCGTACGCCTTGACGACCTGTCGCGCCCGCGCGACGACGGCCGTACGTCCTCCGCTACCCCCGTGCCGGGGGATGGTCACAGCCGAAGTCACGATCTTCTCCTAGGAGTGGGACGGAAGGGTGAGTGGGCTTGTAAGCCCAAGTTAAGAATCAAAAACCGGCCTTCTCATCCTCCGCCGGGACGACTGAACCCTGGTCCGCATGGAGGAGTTACCCCTAGGGGTTCCTCCGACCCAGGTCCGGGTGAGACCCTGTCGGCGAACATTTAGGTGTACGAAGAAAGGAACTGCGCGGTGACCGAGCCGTCCACGACACCGGCGGGAGCGGGCGGGACCGGGACACCGGCCACCACCGCGACCCCCGACCCCCGAACGGCCGCGCGCCGAGGGCCCGTCGTCGCCGCGCTCATGCTCGGCATGGGGCTCGCCGCCCTCGACGGCACGATCGTCTCCACCGCCGTCCCCCAGATCGTCGGCGACCTCGGCGGACTCGCCGTCTTCTCCTGGCTGTTCTCCGGCTACCTGCTCGCCGTGACCGTGACCCTGCCGGTGTACGGAAAGCTCAGCGACACCTTCGGCCGCAAGCCCGTCCTCATCGCCGGAATCGTCCTCTTCCTCATCGGCTCCCTGCTCTGCGCCGCCGCCTGGAGCATGGCCTCCCTCATCGCCTTCCGCGTCGTCCAGGGCCTCGGCGGCGGCGCGCTCCAGGGAACGGTCCAGACGATCGCCGCCGACCTGTACCCGCTGAAGGAACGCCCGAAGATCCAGGCGAGGCTCTCCTCCGTGTGGGCCGCGTCCTCCGTCGCCGGCCCGGCGGTCGGCGGACTGCTCGCCGGATACGCCGACTGGCGCTGGATCTTCCTGATCAACGTGCCGGTCGGCCTCGTCGCGCTGTGGCTGGTCACCCGTCACCTGGTGGAGCCGAAGCGCACCACGACCGCGCCCCGCGAGAAGCCCCGGATCGACTGGGCCGGCGCGCTCGCCGTCTTCGCCACCGGCGCCCTGCTCATCACCGCGCTCGTCCAGGGCGGCGTCGCCTGGCCCTGGCTCTCCGCCCCGTCCCTCGGCCTGCTCGGCGGAGCCGCCGCCCTCGGCGCCCTCACCGTCGTCATCGAGCGCCGCGCAGCCGAACCGATCATCCCCGGCTGGGTCTGGCGCCGCCGCACGATAGCCGCCGTCAACCTCTCCCTGGGCGCCCTGGGCCTCCTGATGGTCGCACCGACGGTCTTCCTCCCGACGTACGCGCAGTCCGTCCTCGGCCTGGGGCCCATAGCCGCCGGCTTCGTCCTCTCCACCTGGACCCTGAGCTGGCCCATCACGGCCGCGCTCTCCAACCGCGTCTACAACCGCATCGGCTTCCGCGCCACCGCGATCCTCGGCATCTCGGGCGCGCTGCTCCTGCTGCTCGCGTTCCCGTTCCTGCCGTTCCCCGGCGAACCGTGGCAGCCCGCGCTCCTCATGCTCCTCCTGGGCGGGACGCTGGGCCTCTTCCAACTCCCCCTGATCGTCGGAGTCCAGTCGACGGTCCCGTACGAGGAAAGAGGCACGACGACCGCCTCGGTCCTCTTCTGCCGCCAGATCGGCCAGACCGTCGGCGCGGCCCTCTTCGGCGCGGTGGCCAACGGGGTCCTGGCGGCCCGCCTGGGCGGCGGCACCGACCTGGACACCCTGGCCCGCGCACTGGACACCCCGGCGTCCCTGACCGCCGAGACCATGGACCACCTGCGCCGGGCGGTCGACGCGGCGGTCGACTACGTCTACCTGGGCGCGGCGGGCGCGGCAGCCCTGGCGCTCCTGGCCCTACTGACGCTGGCACCGCGCCGCTTCCCGGTCCTGAAGGAGGAGACGAACGACTAGGGCAGGGGCGACTGCCGTTGCGGCCGGACCTTAACGCTCAATTCATTGCAACGCGCAGAGTGGCGACTATTGCGTTAGGTCGCACGACCGTTGCAATGAAATACGGGTGATGACCTGCGCGGATGCGCATCTGGCGCAACGAAGACGTTGCTCGATCTTTGAACGCAACGTAGCGTTTCTCTTGTCGGAAACGGCGCGGACAGAGAGTCCGGGCCCGGAGAACACAAGGAGCGCATCATGCAGAAGTTCGCCACCCCCGCCGCGATCGTCGCCGTCCTCGCCGTCCCGGCGGGCCGGATCCGGTTCATCGCCGCCGACCGGGCCGACACCACGGTCGAGGTCCTCCCCGCGAACCCGGCCAAGAGCAACGACATCAAGGCCGCCGAGCGGATCAGCGTCGACTACGCCGACGGTGTGCTGCGGATCGAGGCCGCCGAGCCGAAGAGCCGGATCCTGGGCAACTCCGGTGCGGTCGAGGTCACCGTCCAGCTCCCGGCCGGCTCCCGCGTCGAGGCCAGGACCGCCACCGCCGAACTCCGCGGCGTCGGACGCCTCGGCGACGTGACCATCGACAGCGCGCAGGGCACCGTCAAGCTCGACGAGACCGCCTCCGCCCGCCTGACGCTCCAGGCCGGTGACATCACCGTCGGCCGCCTGGGCGGCCCCGCGGAACTCCGCACCCAGCAGGGCAACATCACGATCGCCGAGGCGAAGACCGGCACGGTCACGGTCCGCACCGAGTCCGGCGACCTGGAGATCGGCGCCGCCCGCGGCGTCTCCGCCACCCTCGACGCCGGCACCACCTACGGCCGCATCACCAACACCCTCCACAACAGCGAGGGTTCGGCCGCAGGCCTGAACATCACCGCGACCACCGCCCACGGCGACATCACCGCCCGCAGCCTCTGACCACCACCCCGCCCACAGCCCTGCGACCCAGAAAGAAGGCCTGCCATGACCGTCACTGTCACCGCCACCGCCGCCGCCATCCACCCCGCTGCCTGGACCGGTACGGTCTGCGTCGACGACACCCGCCTCGCTGTCACCGACACCGGCGGCCCCGGCCGCCCCGTCGTCTACCTCAACGGCTCCTACGCCGACCAGAAGCACTGGCGCCACGTCATCACCGAACTCGGCGGCGACTACCGCCACATCACCTACGACGAGCGCGCCCGCGGCAAGTCCGCACTCTCCACCGACTACTCCTTCGCCGCCTGCCTGCGCGACCTCGACGCCGTCCTCACAGCCCGCGGCATCGAACGCCCCATCCTCGTCGGCTGGTCCTACGGCGCCATGCTCGCCGTCCACTGGGCCGCCCAACACCCCGACCGCGTCCACGGGGTCGTGTCCGTGGACGGCGCCATGCCCCACTCCTGGCTCGACGACGCCACCAAAACCCAGGTCCGCAAACTGTTCCGCCGCCTCAGCCCCGTCTTCCCCCTCGCCCGCCGGCTCGGCATGGCCGCCCGCATGAGCGCCGAACAGCACGCCGAGATCAACATCGAGGTCAACGAACTCTGCGCACCCACCCACCTCGACCCGGTCTTCGACCGCATCACCGCCCCCACCCGCTACGTCCTGGCCACCGGCGGCAACCTCGGCGGCGACCCCGCCCTGATGGAAAAGATCCGCGCCGACCTCACCCCCGCCACCACCCGCAACCCGAACATCCAGATCAGCACGAAGGTCCCCAGCAACCACTCCAAAATCCTCCGCAAGGACTACCGCGCCATCGCCGACACCACCCGCGAAATCGCCACCGCCGCCGACCACCAGGCCGCCTGAGCCGTGGCACGGCACGGCACGGCAGACGGCATCAGGAACGGCATCAGGAACGGCGCGGGTCGCTCAGGCCCCACGGGTGGACGTGTCCGGCGGGCTTCTGGTGGGACCGCCCTCTTTCCGAGAGTCGCACCTTCCACCACCGCGTCAAGGGCAAGTCGGCTCCGCCGATGGCCTACGGCCACCCTTGACCCGGCGGCTCCAGGAGCGAAAGACCTCTCGGAGGGCGGTCCGGGGGCCGGGGTCGCCGGGGTCCCGGGCAGTATCTGGGGTCGGACGGCGCCTGACAGCCCGGTGGGTGGGGGCTGGGTTCGCAGCGGAGGCGAGTCGGCCCCTTCCGCTCGGTTCGGGGTACGCGGCCGTTGAATGGGGCAGCCGAGCTTGGCCAAGCGGCGAACGTCCGCCCCTGGGCCGGGATTCAGGCCCCGCTGGTCACTCCCGGCGGGTGGATGCGTGACTAACCCGCAGCTACTCCGGGTAACAGGCGACGAGAAAGCCCCAAGGCAGACATTTACCCCTCCCTCGAAGATCGATCTGCACGAATGACTCGCCCCCACTCTCCTGCCGCGGTCGGGCATGGCGATCAACTGGGCAGTTTCGGTGTGAAGTTCGCCCGGGGGCAGGATGCTCTCACCGCCCACCGGGAGTGACCAGCGGGGCCTGAATCCCCACCGCCCACCGGCCGTGACCCGCCAAGCGCCGCCCGACTGCCCCATTCAACAGCCGCGCACCCCGGACCGACCGCCAGGTGCCCACCCGCCCCGACTACGAGCCAAGCCCCCACCCACCGGGCCGGCGGGCGCTCTCCGCCCCCCGCCGCTGCCCGGCCCCTGGCGTGACCCCGGCCCACCCCCAGGACCTACCCCAGGACCCGCCACAGGTCCGGGCGGGGCTGGTCGGCGGGGAGGGTCGCGCCCAGCGCGAGAAGCTCGGTCTCCGCCTCGTCCAGGTCGTCGACGTCGAAGCAGAGGTGGCTCTGCTGCGGCACCGTCCCCTCGGGACAGGTCGGAGCCTGGTACGCGTCGATCCTCATGAGGCTAGCCCTTCAACTCACGCCCCTGCGCGCCGAAATCGACGAGCGGACCGACCGGGGGCGGTGCGAGGATGTCGGCGCGTTCCGGAGATGACCGGGGCGAGGACATGAGCAGATTCGAGCAGTCGGAGGCAGCATGGCCAAGGAATTCCAGGTGACGTACGACTGTGCCGATCCGGGCGCACAGGCGACGTTCTGGGCTCAGGCGCTGGGCTACCGACTCCCGCCGCCGCCCGAGGAGCCGAACCTCCGGGCGGCCATCACGGATCCGGACGGCAAGGGACCGCGCATCTACTTCCAGAAGGTGCCGGAGGGCAAGACGGTGAAGAACCGCCTGCACCTGGACGTGCGCGCGGCACCCGGCCTGACCGGGGACGAGCGGATGACCGTGCTGGAGGACGAGTGCACCAGGCTGGAGAAGCTGGGCGCGAAGCGGCTGTACCGGCTCGACGCCGACGGCGTGGACGAGGGAATGATCGCCATGGCCGACCCGGAGGGCAACGAGTTCTGCCTGGACTGAGGGCAGGGCGCCGGCTTTGAAGAGGCTCCCTTGAAGAGGCTTCCGCGCGGCGGAAGCCTCTTGGCCCGCGTCCCCTAGGCCTCCTGCTCGCCCTCCTCGGTCTTCTCGGTCTTCTCGGTCTCCTCCGCCGGCGGCGCCACCCGCCCCGTCAGCGCCGCCAGCGAGTTGCGGATGTGCTCCATGTGCCCGTGGATCTCGTCCCGCGCCTCGTCGTGCTCCCGCAGCACCCGCTCCGTCTCGCGCTCGGCCCGCTCCCCCTTCATCCGGGCCTCCGCGAGGATCTCCTCCGCCCGCGCCTCCGCGTCCTCCTGGCCGTGCCGGGCCTGCTCCTCGGTCTCCGCCAGGGCGCGCTGCGCCTCCGCGAGCCGCTCCTCCGCGCGGGCCACCAGCTCCTCGTGGCGCGCGTCCAGGTCGGCCGCCTTGCCCTCCGCCGTACGCTCGGCCTCGTCCCGTACGGCCGTCTGCTCGGCCCGCTGCTCTTCGAGGAGCTCCGTCGCCCGGTGCTCGGTCTCCTCGAAGACCTCCCGCGCCGCGGACCGCTGCTCCTCCGCCTCGCGGCCCGCGTCCGTCGCCAGCTCCTCGGCCCGCTCGCGCGCGGTCGTCAGGGTGGCGCGGGCCGCCGACTCGGCCGCCGTCCGGACGCCCTCCGCGTACGCCCGGGCCGACTCCGCCGCCTCCCGGCCCGCCGCATCGGCCGCCTCCGCGAGGGACTGCGCCTCGGCCTCCGCGGCACGGACGAGCGTCTCGTCCTCCTGCTCGGCCATCTCCAGGATCTTCCGGGCCCGGTCGCTCAGCGCCTCGTACCGCTGCGGCGCGAGCGCCTCGACGGCCTCGCGCAGGCGTACCGCCTCCGCCTCCATGTCTTTCGCGAGGACGGTGAGCCGCGCCGCCCGCTCCCACGCCCCGTCGCGCTCCTCGGAGAGCGCCGCGAGGTGGCGGTCGACCTGCTCGGGGCGGTATCCGCGCCCCCGTCCGACAGCGAAATTCATCCCTGACGCCCCTTCCCTGTGACCCCAACGGCCCGAACGTCCAGGATGCGCCATCAGAACGGACAAAAGGCGCCCAACGTGGATACACGTCAAGCGCCTTTCGTCACATTCTGTCCATCTGTGCCTACAGGAGACCGTCCCACATCTGCTCGAGCAGCACGGACCACCAGTTCTCCGGCGACGACAACGCCGCCGGATCCAGCATCACCAACTGCGCCTGGAAGTCGACCGTCCAGCGCCCCGCCTGCTCCGGGTTGAGCCCGAAGCGCAGCCGCCACATCCGGCCGAGCAGCGCCATCGAGCGCGCGAACTCCGGCAGCCCGGTGTTCACGAACTGCGGCGGCACCGACTGCCCGCCCGGACCGGCCTCCACCGGCACCGCCACGATGTGCGCGGTCCCGTACTGGACGCAGATCGCCCGCCCGAAGTCCGAGCCGAGCACCAGGTACGAACTCGCGTCCGGCGCCGGCTGCACCTGCCGCTGAGCCGCCAGCTCAGCAAGCGTCGGCACCACCGGCACGGCCGGCTGCGCCCAGAAGAACGGACCGAAGTCCGCCGGCAGCCCCGCCCACATCAACGTCCGCGCCACCAGCTCCGGCACACCCTGACGCGACACCGCGTGCTGGTCGAAGCGGAGGATGCCCGGGCCGAACGCCCCGGCCAGCTCCTGCGCGATCGCCTCCGGCGGGACCGGCGGCGCCGGCTGCACCTGCGGCAGCGGCGCCCGCACCGGCGCCGGACGCGCCGGGCCGTCCGCGACCTGATGCAACTCACCCTGATGGGTGAGAAGTTGCCGCATGCCCTGCTGCCGGCCCGTGTGGTCGCGACCGTACGGGGCGATGCTCGTGATCCGCGCCTGCGGCCACGTCTCCCGGATCATCCGCGCGCAGTAACCGCCCGGCAGCTCACAGGACTCCAGCTCCGTGTGCAGTTCGAGCACCTGCTGCGGCGGCACGTTCATCGCCCGCAGCTCGTGCAGGATCTGCCACTCCGGATGCGGGGTGCCCGGCGCCGAACGCCGGATGATCTGCGCCTCGGAACCGTCGGGCGCCCGGTAGCGCAGCACCGCCTGGTAGCCGGGGCCGACCGTCGGCTGACCCGCGGCCTGCGGATACCCGTACGCGGGCGGTACGGGCCCGGGGCCGGGCGGCGGCGCGTGCCCGCCGTGCACCGGCGGCGGCGGAGCCGGCGGCCCCGGAGGCGGCGGCACCGACGGGCCACCCGGACCGGGGTGCGCCAGCATCGTCGCGGCGTGCGCCACGCCACCCGCGGGCGTACCGCCGGGCGCACCCGGCGGCGGCGGGGGCGGCGGAGGCGCACCCTGACCACCCTGACTCGGGTGCGCCAGCATCGTCGCCGCCTGGTGCACAGGCTGCGGCGGGGTCGGCGGACCGGGAGGACCGGGAGGGGCCGGCGCACCGGGCGGACCCGGCGGGGCGGGCTGCGGCGGCGTGAGCCCCTCGGGCCCGAGCTGCGACACCAGCTGCGTCGGTACGTACGCGGGGGCACCCCCCTGCGACCCACCAGGCACACCGGGCACACCCGGCGCGCCCGGCGGCGGAGGCGGCGTCGCCGGACCGCGCCCGCTCTTCGGCGGCAGCGCGGCCTTGCTCGTCGCGGCGTCCGCGATGTCCCCGGCACCCGGCACCCGCGGCGCGGGCGGCGGCGGAGGCGGCGTCATGCCGGGCCCGGCCGCCGGAACCGGAGGACCGGGAGGCGCGGGCTGGACAGGAGGCGCCACCGGAGCCGACGGCGGCGGCGCCGACGGGTCGAGGCGCGGGGCCACCGCGGTCGGCGGCAGCGCGCTGCCCCCCTTCATCAGGGCGGTCGGCGCGTCGGCACCCACCAACGGGGGCGGCGTGTCCTCGTCGTCCGTCCCCGACAACGGCGGCGCGAACACGGTCGCGGGCAACGGCACCGCCCCGTCCACACCACCGGAACTCGCGTTCGCGTCCGCCCACGGACTCGCCGCGGGAGCGGGAGCGGGAGCGGGGGTCGGGGTGGGGGTGGATACAGGCGCGGGACTGGGTACGGGTGCAGGCGCAACCGGCGGAACCACCGGAGCGGCCGCGGCCGGAGCCGTCGGCTCGTCCGCCCCCACACCAGCCGACGACGCCACCGAAACCGAAGCCTGCGAAGACACCGAATCCGACGCGTCGTCCACCGGCGCGGACGAACTCCCGCCCTCCTGCGACGCGTTCGGCCCCTGCGGCAGCCCGATCCGGTCCGCCGCGTCCTGGAGCCACTCCGGCGGGCTCAGCAGGAACGACGTCTGGTTCAGATCGATCCGGGCCGCCTGCGGCGCCGCCGGAGCGGCCGCCTCCTCCTGCGACCCGTACTCCTCCTCGTACCGGCGGATCACCTCGCCCACCGGCAGCCCCGGCCACAGCGTGGCCTCGCCGCTGTCCCGCGCGATCACCAGCCGCTGCCGGCCGCCGTCCGAGACGGGACCGCCCTGCCGGTCCTCCGACCACACCACGAAGCCCAGCTCGAACTCCCGTACCCGCACCTCACGGTGCTGGTACGCCGGCAGGTCGCCGTTGATCCATTCCTCGGCGCGCTCCTGCGCCTGCGCGAACGTCACCACAGCCAGCTCACTCCCCTACCGGGACCACGGGCACGGCGCGCGCGAAGCCGCCGTCCACCATCAGGTTCGCCACCGTCTCCAGCTCCGGCGGATTGCCGGCGAGGCGCTGGAGGAAGACGTCGAAGTCCTCGCCGCAGGGCAGCAGCAGCCGCTCCACCCGCTCGGCCACCGACCAGGCGCCCGCCTCCGGCCCGGAATCCCGCGCGTCGTCGTACGCGCAGAACCACACCGAGCCGATCGCGTCGCCCCGCACCTTCACCGCGACCAGACCGCCCTGGACGAAGGCGACGCCCAGATAGTCCTTCGTCAGATGGTCACGCAGACACTTGTTGACGTAGACGAGGTCGTTGACCCCCGCCTGCTCCCGCACCGTGAAGAACGGCTGGTCGACCAGGAGCCCCAGCTCCGCGTCGAGCGCCGCGCCCACCGGCGCGCACCCGCCCGCCGCCTTCAGGAACGAGCGGTACGCGCCGGGCAGCCGGTAGCCGAGGTCCTCCTCGACACCCTGGAGCTGCGACTCCGACACCGACACGAGCGTCTTCGGCAGGCCGAAGTGCGCGGGACGGGTCTCCTGGAGCGGCCGCGTGCCACGCTTGGCGTGATCGACGGCGGCCGTCGCCACACCGCCGTGGTGCCGCAGCAGCGCCTTCACCTCGACCGGCACCAGCTCCATCCGGCGACTGCGCGCCACGTGGTGCCAGGTCCAGCCGTGCGGGGTCGCCACCGGCGGGATCGTGTCCCACAGCTCATGACCGGTCGCCGCCATCGCCGCGTTCGCCGACACGTAGTCCGTGAGACGCAGCTCGTCGACGCCGAAGCCCTCCGGAGGATCGGCGATCTCCGCCGCCGCACGCGCGTACGGCGAGAAGTCCGGGTGGCCGTGCTCGTCGATCCGTACCCCTCTGGGGTGACGGGCGGCGCGGACCGGGTCCGGAAAATGCACGACCTGCCCGGCATAGGCCGCGTTCGGTGGCGCGGTGTCCTGCCCGAGCCGACCTGTCGTCATGGCGGTTGCCCCCTGCACTGGCGTCGCTGACTGCTGCTAGCTGCTACTGCTGCTACCGACTGATCTGGCACAGCCTATGCGCTGCCACAAGAGCCCGAACGGCCCCCGCCCGACGGTGACCAAGTGTCACGACGCCATGACAGTTGCACCATGATTCCGACACACCGGCCCCACCGTTCGCGCCCCCAGCTTCCCCATATGGCTCCCTATTTGGCAGGCTGTGCACGCAACTCGGGGGATTGCAGGAGGGGACGACACGCACCATGCAAGCAGCAACGACGCCCACACAGGGTGACCCACGCCTCAACTGGAGCAGCAGCGCCGAAGCCACACGCGCGCCCTTACTGCGTCACCGCCGCGACGGCATCCTTCCCACCGTCGGGGCCGCCCTCTCCGTACGCGGAGAGACCCTCACGTGCACCGCGGGCCGCGGCGACCGCCCGCCCCTCCTGCACGCGCTCGTCCAGGACTTCCTGGACACCCTCACCGGCAACCAGCGGGAACGCTTCACCGGGCGCTGCCCCGAGGCGATCCTGCTCTCCCGGCACCTCACCGCCACCGAGAACGGCCGCTCCAAGCGCGCCCAGCGCAAGCCCCTCACCCCCGGCGAGGCCCGCCGGTCCCTCAAACACGCCAAGCTCACCGCCCGGCGCATCCGGGAGGACGGCGACCCGCTCCACGGCAGCTACGCGGCACCCTGCCGCTCCTGTACGGCGATGCTCGCCCACTTCGGTGTCCGCACCGTCGACCCCACGACACCTGTCGAGAACGGCTGACCGCACACCCATGCCCGACCACCTCAGCACGACACGCTTCCCGGTCAACGTCGACGCCGCCCTCCGCGAGGCCGGCTGGCAGCCCGGCCGCTGGGACATCAAGCTCGCCGAGGAGTGGGCCGACGCCCTGCGCGCCCACGTCTCCCCCGCCGGCCACCGGCACAGCGTCTTCCCCGCCGCCGTCGAGGCGTGGGCGGAGTTCGGCGGCCTGCGGATCACGTCGCCCGGGCACGGGCGGCAGATAGCGCCCACGACCGTCCGCTTCGACCCGCTCGCCGGACTCCACCTGGCGCGCACCCTCGCCGACCTGGGACGCGCCCTGGAGAGCGAGCTCGCGCCGCTCGGCGAGGAGGGCGAGCACCAGGCCGTCCTGGCGATGGATGTCGAGGGGCGGGTCTACAGCCTCGACCACGCGGGCGACTGGTACCTCGGCAAGGACATCGACGCGGCGCTGTCGACGCTGATCAACGGCGTACAGCCGAACCGTCTGACGACGGGGCAGTAGAACGACGGGGCAGTAGACCCTCTACTCCCCCGTCGCCGGCAGCACCGCCGACACCCTGAACCCGCCCGCGTCCGTCGCACCCGCCACGAACACACCACCGAGCCGGGAGACCCGCTCCCGCATCCCGACGAGCCCGTTCCCCCCGCTCGGCAGCCGCGCGTCGGAACCCCCGGCGTCCGACGGGCAGGGCCCGTTCTCCACCTGGACCGCGACCTCGGCCTCCCGGTGCGCGAGCCGCACCACGACCTTGGCGCCCGCCGCGTGCTTGTGGACGTTGGTCAGCGCCTCCTGCACCACCCGGTACGCCGTGCGCTCCACTCCCGGCGGATACGCGCGCACCTCCCCCAGCACCACGAGCTCCACGACCGCCCCCGCGAGCCGCGACTGCTCGCACAGCGCCTCCAGGACGTCGAGGCGCGGACCGTCGTCCGCGGCGGCCTCCGCGGCGGCGGCAGCGGCACGCCCCACGGCGGCCAGCGGCACCGCGGCCGGAACGACCGGCGCGGCCTCCTTCCTCAGGACCCCCAGCATCTCCCGCAGCTCCGTCAACGCCTGCCGCCCCATGTCACCGACCAGGGCGGCGTTCCGCACGGCCTTCTGCGGGTCCTTCAGGGCCACCGCCTGGAGCGCCGCCGCGTGCACCACCATCAGCGACACCCGGTGCGCGACGACGTCGTGCATCTCCCGGGCGATCCGCGTCCGCTCCTCCTGCCGCGCCCACTGCGCCCGCTGCTCGGCCCGGTCGGCGAGGAGCGACAGCTCCTGCTCCAGACTGTCGGCCCGCTCGCGCAGACTCTCCATGAGCCGGCGACGGGCCCCTATGTAGAGGCCGAAGAGCACCGGCGGCGCGTTGAGCCCGAGGGTCATGAAGAGCGAGACGACTGGCACGTACCAGCCGCTCGGGTCGATGTCCGGCTGCCCGACATCGGCCTGGGCGACGTCCTGGCGCAGCCGCACGAAGGTCACCACGAACACGGCGACGGTCGACATCGAGGCCAGGACGGCGGTGATGCGGCGCGGCACCTCGGAGGCGGCGAGCGTGTACAGCCCGACGATCCCCATGAGGTAGCCCATCTCGGCGGGCGTGACGGCCATGGAGACGAGCACGACGGCGATGGGCCACCGGCGCCGCACGAGCAGCGTCGACCCGACGATCAGCCCGAACAGCACCCCGACGGGCACGGGCAGCCCGGCCTTCTCGGCGAACCCGATGCCCTGAAACCCGCACTCCAGCGCGGAGAGGAGAGCGAGCCCCACATCAAGAGCGACACTCCGCCGTTTCCCCCACCACCACCAACTCCCCGAACGAACGCCCACAGCGTCCCGGTCTGCCCCCGTCGCGGTCATGCCCTCCACCCTACGGGCGCGCCGCACATCGTCGAGTGCGCCGCAAGTACATCCATGAGCGCGCGGAGCTTTACCGTCGCATGGAAGGCGCCTGGTACGGCATAGTGGATGCCGCCGGGGCACACGACTGACGGCCTGTCCGTTTCAGCCCCATATACCATCCCCTGTGGTGTAATTGGCAGCACTGAGGCTTTTGGTGCCTTATGTCCGGGTTCGAGTCCTGGCGGGGGAGCTTCTTCACTCGGGTCCTGACCGTCACGGTCAGGACCCGCGCTCATGTCCGGGCCCCCACCCCCCGGTATCCTTCGTGCGTCCACCACCCAAAGCCGAAGGGCATTCCCGTGAGCGCCAACCGCCCGGCAGCCGTCGTCGTCCTCGCAGCGGGTGAGGGCACCCGCATGAAGTCGAAGACCCCCAAGGTCCTGCACGAGATCGCCGGACGTTCGCTCGTCGGGCACGTCGTGTCCGCCGCCCGCGAGCTGGAGCCCGAGCACCTCGTCGTGGTCGTCGGGCACGCCCGTGAGCAGGTGAAGGGTCACCTGGAGGCGCACTACACCGGGACCCGGACCGCCGTGCAGGAGGAGCAGAACGGCACGGGGCACGCCGTGCGCATGGCCCTGGAGGAGCTGGGGAAGACGCCCGACGGCACCGTCGTCGTCGTCTGCGGCGACACCCCGCTGCTCTCCGGCGAGACCCTGAAGGCCCTGGCCGGCACGCACGCCGCCGACGGCAACGCCGTGACCGTCCTGACCGCCGAGGTGCCGGACTCCACCGGCTACGGACGGATCGTGCGCGACGCCGCCGGTGCCGTCACCGCGATCGTCGAGCACAAGGACGCCTCCGCCGAGCAGCTCGCCATCCGCGAGATCAACTCCGGTGTGTTCGCGTTCGACGGGAAGCTGCTGGCCGAGGCGCTCGGTCAGGTGCGGACGGACAACAGCCAGGGCGAGGAGTACCTCACCGACGTGCTGTCGATCCTGCGCGAGGCCGGCCACCGCGTCGGTGCCTCCGTCGCCGGTGACCACCGCGAGATCCTCGGGATCAACAACCGCGTGCAGCTCGCCGAGGCCCGCGCCCTGCTGAACCAGCGGCTCCTGGAGCGGGCCATGATGGGCGGCGTCACCGTCGTCGACCCCGCCTCCGTGTTCATCGACGTGACCGTGACCTTCGAGGCCGACGCCGTCGTCCTGCCCGGTACGCAGCTGCTCGGCGCCACGCACATCGCCGAGGACGCCGTCGTCGGCCCGAACAGCCGGCTGAAGGACACCCGCGTCGGCAAGGGCGCCCGGGTGGACAACACCGTCTCCGACACCGCCGTCGTCGGCGAGGGCGCCTCCGTGGGGCCGTACGCGTACCTCCGTCCGGGCACGAACCTCGGCGCCAAGGCCAAGGCCGGCACGTACGTCGAGATGAAGAACGCGACGATCGGCGAGGGCACGAAGGTCCCCCACCTGTCGTACGTGGGCGACGCGACCATCGGCGAGTACACGAACATCGGCGCCGCGAGCGTCTTCGTGAACTACGACGGCGAGGCCAAGCACCACACCACGGTCGGCTCCCACTGCAAGACCGGCTCGGACAACATGTTTGTGGCTCCCGTCACCATCGGGGACGGCGCCTACACCGCCGCCGGGTCCGTGATCACGAAGGACGTCCCGGCCGGCGCACTGGCCGTGGCCCGGGGCCAGCAGCGGAATATCGAGGGTTGGGTGGCCCGGAAGCGGCCCGGCAGCGCTGCCGCGCAGGCCGCCCAGGTCGCTTCGGAGGACTCCGCAAGCGAAAGCTGACCGGAAACGGGTGCGTCGAACTCGGCGTACCGTGATACGTGCACACAAATTCGGCTGGTTCGCACACGCGCTCGCAGGGCGCGGGATCGCGGCCAGAGAACACGTCTGAGGAGACAGTGCTGTGACCGGGATCAAGACGACCGGCGAGAAGAAGCTGATGCTCTTCTCCGGCCGCGCCCACCCCGAGCTGGCCGAGGAGGTCGCGCACCAGCTGGGCGTCGGTCTCGTTCCCACCAAGGCGTTCGACTTCGCCAACGGTGAGATCTACGTCCGCTTCCAGGAGTCGGCCCGCGGCGCGGACTGCTTCCTGATCCAGAGCCACACGGCTCCGATCAACAAGTGGATCATGGAGCAGCTGATCATGGTCGATGCGCTGAAGCGGGCCTCGGCCCGCAGCATCACCGTGATCATCCCGTCGTACGGCTACGCCCGTCAGGACAAGAAGCACCGCGGCCGTGAGCCGATCTCGGCCCGTCTGGTCGCGGACCTGCTGGAGACGGCGGGTGCGGACCGCATCCTGACCGTCGACCTGCACACCGACCAGATCCAGGGCTTCTTCGACGGCCCGGTGGACCACCTGTCGGCGCTGCCGGTCCTCGCGGACTACGTGGGTGCGAAGGTCGACCGCGCGAAGCTGACGATCGTCTCCCCGGACGCCGGCCGTGTGCGTGTCGCCGACCGCTGGTGCGACCGTCTCGACGCGCCGCTGGCGATCGTGCACAAGCGCCGCGACAAGGACGTCGCCAACCAGGTCACCGTCCACGAGGTCGTCGGTGACGTGAAGGGCCGCGTCTGTGTCCTGGTGGACGACATGGTCGACACCGGTGGCACGATCTGCGCCGCCGCGGACGCCCTGTTCGCGCACGGTGCCGAGGACGTCATCGTGACGGCCACGCACGGCATCCTGTCGGGCCCGGCCGCCGACCGTCTGAAGAACTCCAAGGTCAGCGAGTTCGTGTTCACGGACACGCTGCCGGTTCCCGGCGCCCTTGAGCTCGACAAGATCACGGTCCTGTCGATCGCGCCGACGATCGCTCGCGCCGTGCGCGAGGTCTTCGAGGACGGCTCCGTGACGAGCCTCTTCGAGGAGCACTGAGTCCGTAGCAGTACCCAGGAAGGGCCGCTTCCCCCGGTTGGGGGAGCGGCCCTTCCTCATGCCCCGAACTCATGCCCCGAACTCATGCCCTGAGCTCATGCCCTGAGCTCATGCCCTGAGCGCGTCCACCGCGATCCGTGCCGCCGCGCCGATCGCCGCGTCCGCCGCCGGCAGCGTGACGTCCGTGGAGGCCGCGCGGGTGAAGACGGCCACGGCGTACCGTCCGCCGTCGGGGTATTCGACGACGCCCGCCTCGTGCCGGAGGGTGGGCAGGGAGCCGGTCTTCCCGCTGACGCGGACGTCGTCGAAGGGGAAGCCGGCGGCGAGCCGGTGGCTCCAGGCCTGGAGGCCGAGGAGGGCCCGCAGCTCCTCGCCGTACTCCCCCGGGCAGACCTCGTCGCGCCAGACGGCGGTGAGCAGGGCGGTGATCTCCCGGGGCGTCGAGCGGTTCGTACGGGTCGGGTCGAGGGCGCGGAGCCGGGCGACGACGGCGGGGTCGGTGAGTGCGGCGGGGTCGCCGTGGGCGTCCTCGCGGACGGACGCGAAGAGTTCCCGCATGGTCTGGACGGCGTGGGTCCTGGTCAGTCCGAGGCCCGTCATGGTGGCGTTGACGGTATCGAGGCCGAGGGCGTCCCAGAGGAGGTCGGCGGCGGTGTTGTCGCTGACGGCGACGGCGAGGCTCGCGAGGTCGCGGAGGGAGAGCCGGGCGGCGTCGCGCATGACGGAGAGGCCGGTGGCGCCGGGGGCGCGGCCCTCGGCGGGGATGTCGACGGGGCGGGTCGGGTCGACGAGGCCGAGTGACGCCTGCCGGTAGAGGGTGGCGACGAGGCAGAGTTTGTGGACGCTGGCGGTCGGTACGAGGGTGTCGGAGCCGGTGCCGAGTGCGGTGCCCGTGTCGATGTCGACGGCGTGGAGCCGGCCGGTGACGCCCGCGTCGTCGAAGGCCGCGGCGATGCGGCGGCGGGCGGCGGCGTGCGCGGTCACAGGGGGAACTCCGATGCGGGGCGGGGGAAGACCATCCTCGCCGACGGGGCGGGGCGCATGTCCGCGTGTGCGCGGAGGACCGTATGGGCGGTGTCGGCGAAGAGGCGTACGGCGGGGCTGTCCTTGCCCTCGGGCCAGGCGGTGGAGGTGCGCCAGGTGACGGTGGCGCCGTGGAGGGGGCGCCAGACGGTGCCGGCCTCGTCGGGGGTGCGGGGGACGAGGGCGACGGCGCCGCCGGAGAGGACGAGGCCGCGGGTGAAGTCGGGTCCGGTGGCGGCGAGGACGGTGGCGGGGGTGCAGCCGTGGCGGGCGCAGGCGGTGAGGGTCTCGTCGTGGAGGGCGGGGGCCTCGGCGCGGGGGAAGAGGACGAGGTCGCGGCCGGTGAGGGCGGCGGCGGGGAGTTCGGGCGGGGTGGCGAGCGGGTCGTCGGCGGCGAGGAGGGCGCCGAGGGGTTGGTGGAGGGTGGGGCCGAAGGCGAGGCCGGGGGCGGGGCAGGGGTGGCGGACGATGCCGACGTCGAGGGTGCCGGCGGTGAGTTCGGCGGTCTGTGCGGCGGTGGGGAGTTCGCGGAGTTCGAGGGTGGCGCCGGGTGAGCGTTCGCGGAAGGCGGTGAGGAGGGCGCCGACGGCGGTGGCTCCGAGGCCGGGTGGTACGGCGGCGCGGAGGGTGCCGGCGGCGCCGCTGTGGACGCGGGCGACGGTGGCGGTGAGCCGGTCGGCGGCGGCGAGGACGTGCTCGGCCTCGGTGAGGACGAGGCGGCCGGCGGGGGTGAGGGTGGCGCCGCGGGCCCCGCGGTCGAGGAGTCGGACGCCGAGTTCGCGTTCGAGGCGCTGGATGCGTTGGGAGAGGGAGGGCTGGGCCATGCGCAGGCGGGCGGCGGCCCGTCCGAAGTGTTGTTCCTCGGCGACGGTCCTGAAGTACCGCAGATGCAGGAGCAGGTCCATGACCAGCAAGGATAGGCGTTCGGCTATGTCTTGCATGGCGATATGAGTCTTGGACTGGTCGCACGCGTGTCTGTTTCGCTGCCGGTATGACGACACATCGAGCAGGGGTGGGGCGGGCGAGGCGGCGGCGCTGGCCGGCGGTGGCGGTGACAGGTGCGCTGGTGGCGGGGGCCGCCGGGTGGGCGGTCGCGTACGGCCCGCTGAAGAAGGGCGAGGAGCCGCCGAGGACGGCCGATCCGGAGGCGGTGCGGACGGCTCAGGCGTTCCTGAGCAGGTGGGCGGCGGGGGATCTGCAGGCGGCGGCGCGGCTGACGGATGCGCCGGCGAAGGCCGAGGAGACGCTGCGGAACTTCACGGCGGGGCTGGAGATCACGAAGCCGGTGCTGACGGCGGGCGCGGCCCGGGTGGACGGCGAGGCGGGCGCCGGGGCCCGTGTGCCGTACCGGGCGAAGATGCCGGTGGCGGAGCTGGGGACGTGGTCGTACGGCTCGGAGCTCGCGGTGGCGCGTACGGAGTCGGGGTGGCGGGTGCGGTGGGAGCTGCCGCTGATCCATCCCCAGCTGAACGACAAGCAGCGGTTCAAGCTGGTGGAGGAGGAGTCGGCGGAGCTCGCGGCGGTGGACCGGGACGGGAAGGCGATCTCGGCGGCGGAGCATCCGTCGCTGGTCTCGGTGCTGGGCCTGGGCGGCGGGAAGCCGCGGGGCGAGGTGCAGGTCGTGGACCGGATCACGGGCGAGACGAGGTCGACGGCGGTGCGGTTCGGGCCGGATCCCGGGGAGGGCGGCGGTCCGCTGCGGACGACGATCGACGCGCGGATCCAGCGGGCGGCGGAGAAGGCGCTCGCCCGGCACGCCGACGGGCGGAACGCGGGTCTGGTGGCGGTACGGATCGACAGCGGCGAGGTGGTGGCGGTGGCGAACGGGCCGGCCGGCGGCTTCAACCGGGCCTTCCAGGGCACGTACGCGCCGGGGTCGACGTGGAAGGTGGTGACGACCGCGGCGCTGCTGGCGAAGGGGGCGGTGACGCCGGAGTCGCGCGTGGACTGTCCGAAGTACCTGACGGTCGGGAAGCAGTTCCACAACGTGGAGACCTCGGAGATTCCGGGGGCGACGTTCCGTGAGGACTTCATCCATTCGTGCAACACGGCGTTCGTGGCGCTGCGGGGGCGTCTCGCGAACGACGAGATGACCGTGTTCGCGAAGGACTACTTCGGGATCGGGCCGGAGTGGAAGACGGGTGTGGGTTCGGTGGACGCCGAGGTGCCGGTGCCCGCGAGCGAGACGGAGAAGGCGGCGGCGCTGTTCGGGCAGGGGAGGCTGCGGACGAATCCGCTGGCGATGGCGTCGGCGACGGCTACGGCGGTGTCGGGGACGTTCCACCAGCCGCTGCTGGTGAAGGGGACGGAGCAGCCGGCGGTGGCGACGAAGCCGCTGCCTTCGGGGGTGGTGAAGCAGCTGCGGTCGCTGATGCGGGACACGGTGACGGACGGGTCGGCGAAGGTGCTCGCGGGGGTGCCGGGCCAGGTGGGGGCGAAGACGGGGACGGCCGAGGTGACGGAGGACGGGAACAACAACGGCTGGCTCGTGGCGTACGACGACGAGATCGCGGTGGCGTGCGTGGTGGAGGGGGCGGAGAGCGGTTCGGGATCGGCCGGGCCTGTCCTGCGCGACCTGCTCGCGGAGTCGGCCGGGGGCGGCGCGGCGGGCTGACGGGGGCCAGCGAGGACCAGGACGGCGCCGCAGGTCGGAGGGGTCTCGGTTGATCCATTTGGGCGGCCAGGTGACGGCGGGTAGACTGCCGTAGTTGCTCGGCGAGGGAGGCCGTACCCGTACGGATGTACAGGGTCACGGCGGTCCGTTATCGACGCGCTCTTCGTAGCAGGCCATCGCCAGTCGTGGCCGGGTGACCACTTGTGTTTCGTCACCATCTACGAGGAGTGCAACATGTCCGAGGTCAAGCTCGCCGCCACCGTCCGCTCGGAGTTCGGCAAGGGCGCCTCGCGCCAGCTCCGTCGCGCCTCCCTGGTCCCCACGGTCCTCTACGGCCACGGCACGGACCCGGTCCACATCTCCCTCCCGGCCCACGAGCTCGGCCTGGCGCTGCGTACGCCGAACGTCCTGCTCTCCCTGGACATCAACGGCGCCAACGAGCTGGCGATCCCGAAGGCCGTCCAGCGTGACGCCATCAAGGGCTCCCTCGTCCACGTCGACCTCATCCTCGTGAAGCGCGGCGAGAAGGTCACCGTCGAGATCCCCGTGCAGGCCGAGGGCGAGCTCGCCGCCGGTGGCAACCTGCTGGAGCACGTGCTCAACACCCTTTCCGTCGAGGCCGAGGCCACCCACCTTCCCGAGGCCGTCACGGTCTCCGTGGAGGGCCTGGAGGCCGGTGCCTCCGTCCTCGCCAAGGACATCACCCTCCCGGCCGGCTCCACCCTGGTGACCGACGCCGACGCCGTCGTCCTCCAGGTCCTGGCCGCGCAGGCCGAGGAGCCGTCGGCCGAGGCCGAGGCCACCGAGGGTGCCGAGGCCTGAGCCGTAGGCTCTGCCTGACGTGACGGGGTGACGGGCCGTACGGCCTGTCACCCCGTTTCTCTGTTCCTGCATGCTCATGAGGAGACCTGACGCGATGACGGACGACGCCAACGCCCCCTGGCTGATCGTCGGCCTCGGCAACCCGGGGCCCGAGTACGCGGCCAACCGCCACAACATCGGCTTCATGGTCGTGGACCTGCTGGCCGAGCGGATCCGCGGCTCGTTCAAGCGGGCGCAGAAGACCCAGGCGCAGGTCGTCGAGGGCCGGATGGGTCCCCCCGGCCCGGAGAACCGCCGGGTGATCCTCGCGAAGCCGATGTCGTACATGAACCTGTCGGGCGGTCCGGTGACGGCGCTGCGCGACTTCTACAAGGTGCCGACGGCGCACATCGTGGCGATCCACGACGAGCTGGACATCGACTACGCGGTGCTGCGGCTGAAGATCGGCGGCGGCGACAACGGCCACAACGGTCTGAAGTCGATGACGAAGGCGATGGGTCCCGAGTACCACCGCGTGCGGTGCGGGATCGGGCGTCCGCCGGGCCGGATGCAGGTCGCGGACTTCGTCCTGAAGGACTTCTCGTCGACGGAGCGCAAGGACCTCGACTGGTTCGTGGACCGGGCGGCGGACTCGGTGGAGTGCCTGGTGGCGGAGGGCCTGGAGCGGGCGCAGTCCGCGTACAACTCGTAGGGCTCCCGGCCCCGGGAACGTACGACTGTACGATCGCGGGTCATGACGCACGTCCGTAACGCCGCCATGGCCCTGGTCACCCTGCTCCTCGTCGTCGGGGGTGCGTGGGCGTCGTGGGATTCCGCCCAGCACGTCCTGCTCGCCAAGGGCCGCGAGCACGGGACGCTGACGGTGACCGGCTGCACGGAGGACACGTGCAGCGGGACGTACGCCGCCGAGGACCCGTCGTCGCCGCGGCGGACGCTGACGATCGAGGCCTCGGTCGCGGCGGAGAAGGGCGTGACGATCCCGGTGGTGGTGAAGCCGGGCACGGACGAGGGCGTACGGACGGGGTGGGGCGGCGGTCTGCACGCGTGGCTGCCGCTGGGCGGCGCGCTGCTGCTCGCGGCGCCGGTGGTCGGCGGCGGGCTGCGGCTGACCCGGACGGCGTGGTCGCTCGCGGGAGCGGGCGGGGCGCTGCTGGTGGCGGCGTTCCTGACGCTCTGATCGGATTTCGCCTTTCATGGCGCGATCGTTATGGGCCGCTGGGTTAAGGCTGACTTAAAGCGACGGATAGTCTGCGTCCGCCATCCCCCACGGCATCCTCATCCCGAGACGGACGACTGCACATGCGACGTACCCTCATTTCCTCCGGCGCGCTCGTCGCGGCCGTGGCAGGCTCCCTCGTGCTGGCCCCCGCCGCCTTCGCTTCGGAAGGCCCCGGCGACAACGGCACGGTCAAGATCCACGAGTCGAAGACCGACCAGGAGATCAAGGCCAACCAGCCTCACGTCTGCGAGTTCTACCTCGACGGCTTCAAGTTCGACAGCGCTCAGGAGATCTCCTGGGTCATCGACGGCCACCCGCCGACCGCCGATCTCGAGGGCACCTCGGGCACGCTGACGCTGGACGCTTCCGGCAACGGGCGTACCGACGACATCAAGCTCCCCGACGGCCACTACAAGCTGGACTGGAACTTCAAGGGCGAGAACGGCGAGGCCAAGCAGAAGGTCTTCTGGATCGACTGCGAGGACGAGCCCGGTACGGGGAACCCCGGCACCGAGACGCCCGGCACGGAGACCCCCGGCACCCCCGGCACCGAGACTCCGGGCACGGAGACCCCCGGCACCGAGTCCCCCGCACCGTCCGAGACGACGCCCGGCGGCACCGAGTCCCCGGCTCCCTCCGCGACCCCGTCCGTGACCGTCCCGGCCGGCGAGAGCGAGACCGCCGGTACCGGTGGCACGGACTCCACCGACGCCACCGGCTCCACCGACACAAAGGGTGAGGGTGACCTCGCCGAGACGGGCTCCAGCGCCCCCGTCGGCGTCCTCGCCGCCGTCGCCGTGGCCCTCGCGGGTGCCGGCGCGTTCCTGGTGACCCGCCGCCGCAAGGCGCAGCAGCACTGACGTACCCCGTACGCATGACTGTGCCCCCGTCGGATTCCGGCGGGGGCACAGTCATGGACAGGGGTCGGATCAGCCGGTGTTGCGCAGGCCCGCCGCGACACCGTTCACCGTGAGGAGCAGGGCCCGTGCGAGCAGCGGGTCCGGGTCCTCGCCGCGCTCGGCGGCCGCGCGCTGGCGGGCGAGGAGGGCGACCTGGAGGTAGGAGATCGGGTCCAGGTAGGCGTCGCGGATGGCGAAGGTCTGCTGGAGGACCGGGTTGGAGTCGAGCAGCGTCTCGCCGCCGGTGACCTTGAGGACCTCGGCGACCGTCAGCGCGTGCTCGGCCTCGATGGTCTCGAAGACGTGCTTCAGCTCGTCGGGGACGAGGGTGTCGACGTAGTGACGGGCGATCCGCAGGTCGGTCTTCGCGAGCGTCATCTCGACGTTGGAGAGGAAGTTGCCGAAGAAGCCCCACCTCTCGTACATCTCGCCGAGCACCGCGTCGAGTCCGGCCTCGCGCAGGGCCTTCAGGCCCGAGCCGACGCCGAACCAGCCGGGGACGATCTGCCGGGACTGCGTCCAGCCGAACACCCACGGGATGGCGCGGAGTCCGTCGAGGGAGACGCCGGAGCCGGGGCGGCGAGAGGGCCGTGAGCCCAGGTGCAGGTCGGCGAGCTGGTCGACGGGGGTGGAGGCGAGGAAGTACGCCGGCAGGCCGGGGTCCTCGACGAGCTTGCGGTACGCGGTGTGGGCGGCGTCCGAGACGGTGTCCATGGCCGCGTCCCAGCGGGCGAGGGCCTCGTCGGACTGGCGCGGGGAGGTGTGCAGGGCGGAGGCCTGGAGGGTGGCGGCGACCGTCAGCTCCAGGTTCTCCCTCGCGAGGGACGGGATCAGGTACTTGTCGGAGATGACCTCGCCCTGCTCGGTCACCTTGATCTCGCCCTCCAGGGTGCCCCAGGGCTGCGCGAGGATCGCGGTGTGCGAGGGGCCGCCGCCGCGGCCGACGGTGCCGCCGCGGCCGTGGAAGAGGCGGAGCCGTACGCCGTAGCGGTGGGCGACGTCGCGGAGCCTGCGCTGGGCGCGGTGGATCTCCCACTGGGAGGTGGTGATGCCGCCGAACTTGGAGGAGTCCGAGTAGCCGAGCATGACCTCCTGGACGTCGCCGCGGAGCGAGACGAGGCGCCGGTAGGAGGGGTCGGCCAGCATGTCGTTGAGGATGACGTCGGCGGCCTTGAGCTCGTCGGTGGTCTCCAGGAGCGGCACGATGCCGATCTTGGCCCAGCCAGCGTGCAGGTCGATCAGACCGGCCTCGCGGGCGAGGACGGCGGCGGCGAAGACGTCGTCGGCGCCCTGGCACATCGAGATGATGTACGACTCGATGACCTCGGGGCCGAAGCGCTCGAAGGCCTGCTTGATGGTGTGGAAGACGCCGAGGGTCTTCTCGCCGGCAGCGTCCAGCGGGGCCGGGGTCGGGGCGAGCGGGCGGCGCGAGCGCAGCTCCTTGGCGAGCAGCTTCTGCCGGTAGTCGCGCGGCATGTCCGTGTACCGCCAGGACTCCTCGCCGAGGCGGTCGAAGAGCTGGCCGAGGGCGTGGTGGTGCGCGTCGGCGTGCTCGCGGACGTCCATGGTGGCGAGCTGGAGGCCGAAGGCCGAGAGGGTGCGGATGGTGCGGTCCATCCGGCCGTCGGCGAAGAGGCCGCCGCGGTGCTCGCGCAGCGACGTCTGCACGAGGGTGAGGTCGTGGATCAGCTCGGCGGTGCCGAGGTAGTCGCGGCCGTCCTGGTGCGGGGTGCCGGAGGCGAGGCGCTCGCGGGTGTTGACGAGCTTCTGCCGGATGCAGGTGGCCTTGAGCCGGTACGGCTCCTCGGCGTTGAGGCGCTTGTAGCGGGGGCTGATCTCCGGGAGGAGCTCCAGGTCGCGCTGGAGGGAGTCCAGGAGTTCCTGGGTGGCTCCGGTGTAGCGGATGGAGTTGGAGAGGAGTCCGCGCAGGAAGTCGACGAGTTCGAGGGCGTCGGTGATCCCGTGCTCGTGCTGGAGGATCAGGACGTCCCAGGTCACCTGCGGGGTGACGTTGGGGTTGCCGTCGCGGTCGCCGCCGATCCAGGTGCCGAAGGTCAGCGGGCGCGTGCCGGCGGGCAGCTCGACGCCGACGCGCTCCAGCTCGGCGGCGAGGTCCTCCAGGACGTCACCGACGGCGTTGGCGTGCAGCTCGTCGAGGTAGTAGATGGCGTTGCGGGCCTCGTCGGCGGGCTCGGGCCGGACGACCCGGAGCTCGTCGGTCTGCCAGATGAGGTCGATGTTCTCGGCGAGCCGCAGGTCGTGGCGGCGCCGGTCGGCCTCGATGACCGGGGTCTCCAGGAGGGCGGCGATCCGGCGCAGCTTGTTGAGGACGGAGCGGCGGGCGGCCTCGGTGGGGTGCGCGGTGAAGACCGGCCGCACGTTGAGGTTCTTGACCGTCTCGCGGACGTGCTCGGGGTCGCCGTCCTTGAGCATGTCGGCGGTGCGGGCGAGGAGGCCGCCCTCGGCGGCGCGCTTCTCGCGCATCTCGCGGCCGCGGTGGACCTGCTCGGTGACGTTCGCCAGGTGGAAGTAGGTGGAGAAGGCGCGCACCAGCTTGGCGGCGGTCTCCAGTTCGACGCCACGGAGCAGCTCGGCGGCGGCCTCGCCGTTCTCGCGGGTGAGGCTGCGGACCTGCTCGACGAGGTCGAGGAGCTCGTGGCCCTCCTGCCGGACGAGGGTCTCGCCCAGCAGGTCGCCCAGTCGGCGGATGTCGGCGCGCAGCTCGGCGCTGGCGGTGGGGGTCTGGTCGGCACTGCTCACAGGTGCGGCTCCTTGCAGTGTTTGAGCACGTCTGGAGGGGTACTGGAGGCTTGCGGACCGCGCTGTCCGACGCACCCAGGATAGGTGTCCGCCGTGGCGGCGTGGCCAACGCCCCTCTCGTGCCCTCTTGCCGCGCGTCACGGCGCTGCCATACTTACGACGCCGTAGGTTACGGAGGCGTAGCCACGGCGCAGGTTTCCGCTTCTTCGTTGACCTTTCACCCTCACCCTCATCCCCAGGGGACACCCATGACCACTAGCCCCGAGGTGACCTCGGCGCCCGAGGCACCCGAGGCGCCCGCCGGCGCCACGGCCCTGCCCTCCGCCACGCTGGGTGGTGACACCAAGGGTTCGATCGAGCAGATCACCTTGGGCCTGTTCATCACGGTGCCGTTCGTGGCGCTGCTCGCGGCGGTGCCGCTGGCCTGGGGCTGGGGGGTGAGCTGGCTGGATCTCGGCCTGATGGTGGCGATGTACTACATCGGCTGCCACGGGATCACGATCGGTTTCCACCGTTACTTCACGCACGGTTCCTTCAAGGCGAAGCGGCCGCTGCGGATCGCGCTCGCGATCATGGGGTCGCTGGCCGTGGAGGGTCCGCTGGTGCGCTGGGTGGCGGACCACCGCAAGCACCACAAGTTCTCGGACGCGGAGGGCGACCCGCATTCGCCGTGGCGTTTCGGGGAGACGGTCCCGGCGCTGATGAAGGGCCTGTGGTGGGCGCACATCGGCTGGATGTTCGACGAGGAGCGGACTCCGCAGCACAAGTACGCGCCCGATCTGATCAAGGACCCGGCGCTCCGCGCGATCTCCCGCCACTTCCTCTCCTGGACGATCCTGTCCCTGGCGATTCCGCCACTGGTGGGCGGTCTGGTGACGATGTCGTGGTGGGGCGCGTTCACCGCGTTCTTCTGGGGCTCGCTGGTCCGGGTGGCGCTGCTGCACCACGTGACCTGGTCGATCAACTCGATCTGCCACGCGGTGGGCAAGCGCCCCTTCAAGTCGCGTGACCGCTCGGGCAACGTGTGGTGGCTCGCGGTGCTGTCCTGCGGCGAGTCCTGGCACAACCTGCACCACGCGGACCCGACCTCGGCGCGGCACGGGGTGCTGCGCGGCCAGGTCGACTCCAGCGCGCGGCTGATCCGCTGGTTCGAGCTGGCGGGCTGGGCGTCGGACGTGCGCTGGCCGGCGAAGGAGCGCATCGAAGCCCGGCGGCAGAACCCGTCCGCAGAAGCGGCATGATGGAAGACGTGGCGATCGACGGCAGTTCCAGTGGTACCGGCAGCACCGACAGCACCGACAGCGGCGAGCGGAAGCCCCGGCGTGGCCGCCGGGTGAGGATGACGGGCGCGGAGCGCCGGGAACAGCTCCTCGACATCGGCCGCACGCTGTTCGCCGAGAAGGGCTTCGAGGGCACGTCGGTGGAGGAGATCGCGGCGAAGGCCGGGGTCTCCAAGCCGGTGGTGTACGAGCACTTCGGCGGCAAGGAGGGGCTGTACGCGGTCGTCGTCGACCGGGAGATGCGGCAGCTCCTGGAAGGCGTGACGGGGGCGCTCACGGCGGGCCACCCGCGGGAGCTCCTGGAGCAGGCGGCGTTCGCGCTGCTCGACTACATCGAGAACTACACGGACGGCTTCCGGATCCTGGTGCGGGATTCGCCGGTGGCGCAGTCGACGGGCACGTTCGCCTCGCTGATCAGCGACATCGCCACGCAGGTCGAGGACATCCTCGGGATGGAGTTCAAGAACCGCGGCTTCGACCCGAAGTTGGCCCCGCTGTACGCGCAGGCGCTGGTGGGCAGTGTGGCGCTGACGGGTCAGTGGTGGCTGGACGTGCGCAAGCCGGACAAGGCGGAGGTCGCGGCGCACCTGGTGAACCTGGCGTGGCACGGGCTCGACGGTCTGGAGCAGAAGCCGCGGTTGATAGGGCATCGCAAGAACTGAACCGGAAGGTTCGATTCTGGCAGTCTCACTGAGTAAAGCTCTGGCGTAGGGCGCCCCCGTGGGTAGAATCGCGTTCAACATCCGGGGGGGGTGTTCCGACCTTCGAGCGAAGCCGTCTCCGCACGCCCACTGGCCTGCGCTGACGCCGTTCGATGCCGTACGAGCCCCCCTGTTTGGTTCCTTTGAACCTCTGATTCCCTGGGGGGATCTTCTTGTTCTTCCTGCGCTCCAAGCGTGCCCGCCGCGTCACGGCCTGCACCGCTCTCGCCCTCTCCGCGGGCATGCTCCTCACGGGCACGGCCTCCGCCGACACTCCGGCGCCGCGTCCGTCGGTCAAGAAGGTGGAGCGTTCCTTCACGCCGCCGCAGCTGACGCACCCGAAGAAGGACTCGGCGCGCGCCGGGGCGGCTGCGGCCGGGACGGCGGCGGCGCTGCCGCTCTCCGACCTGGACGGCGACTTCTACGACGACATCATCTTCCGGTCGATCGACGGGGAGCTCCACTCCAACGCGTCGGACGACGTCTTCGACCTGTACCGCTACGACGACGTCGCCAAGGACATCATCCCGATCGGCGACCAGGGCGGTTACGACTCCCACCCCGAGGTGCTGGTCCTCTCCGAGAACGGCACGCTGACGCTGTACGCCGACGCCGAGACGACGGGCACGCCGTACGCGTACGTGGTGGGTGGCGGCTGGCAGGTCTACAACAAGATCGTGTCGCCCGGTGACGTGAACAACGACGGCCTCGCCGACGTGGTCGCCCGCACCAAGGACGGCCAGCTGTACCTGTATCTGGCCACCGGCGACCTGGAAAGGCCGCTGGGCGGCCGGATCCTCATCGGCGGCGGCTGGGGCGTGTACGACCAGCTCGTGGGCGCGGGTGACGTGACCGGCGACGGTCAGGCCGACCTGTACGCCCGCGACACCGCCGGCAACCTGTACTTCTACTCCGGCACGGGCAACACGAGCACTCCGTTCTCCGGCTCGAAGCGGATCGGTGGCGGCTGGGGTGTCTACAACCAGATCGTGAACTTCGGCGAGGCCACGCTCCTCGCCCGGACGAACGCGGGCACCTTCTACACCTACTACGTCGAGGCCAACGGCACCCTGGCCGCGCCCCAGCAGCACGGCAACGAGGGCGACGGCATCGGCATCGCGCAGCTCGCCGGCGGCGGCAGCAACCCTCACACGGGCAAGGACACCGTCGTCGGGCGGGACAGCAGCGGCACGCTCTACGGGTACTTCGCCATGACCAACGGGCAACTGTCCCCGCGCTACGAGGCCAGCGGCCCGGGCGAGTACGACGGCATCGACTTCGTCAACACGTCCTCGTTCAACTCGGACAACTTCTCCGACATCGCCGAGATCTGGGACTGGAACAACGGCCAGCTCTGGATCGGCACCTCCCCCATCGGCAACGGCTGGGGCGTCTACAACGCCCTCGTCGGCCCCGGTGACCTGAGCGGCGACGGCAAGGCCGACCTGCTCGCGCGGGACCGTTCCGGTGTCCTGTACCTGTACAAGGGCAACGGCCAGGGCACCGCGTTCGCCGGCCGGATCCGGGTCGGCGGCGGCTGGGGCGGCTTCAACGAGCTCCTCGGCGCGGGCGACTACACCGGCGACGGACGGGCCGACCTGCTCGCCCGCACAACGGGCGGCGAGCTCTTCCTGTACCCGGGAAGCGGCAACGCCACCACGCCGTTCAAGGCGCGCGTGAGCATCGGCAGCGGCTGGAACACGTACAAGCACCTGACCGCCCCCGGCGACCTGAACGCCGACGGCAAGGCCGACGTCCTGGGGGTGACCTCGACCGGCGACCTGTACCGCTACCTGAACACCAGCCCGTCGAAGTTCTCGACGCGCGTCAAGATCGGCCACGGCTTCCAGGTCTACAACTCCATGTCGTAACGGCTTCGCCGTTCGTGACCGGCCCGCACCGGAGTTCCCGTGCGGGCCACCTCGATCCCAGGGGGGATTCTTGCGTTCCGCATTCTTCGGGCGTGCTCGTCGTGTCAGCACCTGCACCGCGCTCGCCCTGTCCGCCGGCATGCTGCTGGCGTCGCCCGCCGTCGCCGAGTCCGGCCCCCGGCCCGTCGTGGAGGAGCCGCAGCGCGGTGACACGACGACGCCGAAGCTGGACATGTCGCAGCCGGCCGTCGAGACCGGCACGGCCCGTATCGCCGGGGCCACGGCCGTCGTGCCGCCCCGCTTCGACGTGAACGGTGACGGCAAGACCGATCTGATCCACCGCAAGTGGAACGGCTGGACGTACGTCGCGCCGTCCTCGACGGCGGACGCCACCGTGTTCGAGACCGCGGGCTCCCCCGTGGACCTCGACCTCGTTCCGCTCGGCGACCAGAACGGCACGGGCAAGCCCGAGCTGCTCTCGCTCACCGAGGACGGCGCGCTCCGGCTGTACAAGGAGGCCACCCCGACCTCCGGCTCGCTCGCCTGGACGGGCAAGGGCTGGAACATCTACAACAAGGTGTTCTCGCCCGGCGACATCAGCGGCGACGGCAAGGCCGACCTGCTGGCCCGCCGGTACAACGGCGACCTCTACTACTACCGGGCGACCGGCGTGATGACGGCGCCGTTCGCCGGCCCCGCGAAGGTCGGCCCCGGCTGGGACGCCTACGACCAGCTCGTGGGCATCGGTGACAACAGCGGCGACGGCCGAGGCGACGTCGTGGCTCGCGCGACGGACGGCCGGCTGTACTTCTACGGCAGCACCGGCGACCCGAGGTCGCCGTTCAAGCCCCGCAGGGAGCTCGGCCAGGGCTGGAACACGTACAACCAGATCGTGGCCCCCGACGACCGCAACGGTGACGGCAAGGCCGATCTGCTCGCCCGTGACCAGGCCGGTGTCCTCTGGGCCTACAGCGGTCTCGGCAACGGCTCGTACGCGACGCGCGTGAAGCTCTCCGGCACCTGGAACAACGTGGACCAGTTCGCCGGGGCGGGCAACATCCCCACCGCCGGCAAGAGCTCGTTCCTCGCCCGCGACAAGGCCGGGACGCTCTTCTGGTACGGCGGCCTGAACAACGGCACCTTCACCGCGCGCGAACAGTTCGGCAGCACCGGGGGCTGGGCGGGTTCGAACATCTCGTACGTCTCCGCGCTGGACACGGGCCCGGTCGCCGACCTTCTGGAGGTCTACGAAGGCCACCTGTACAACAACGGCAAGGCCGACCTCGGCGGCGGCTGGCAGATCTACGACACGCTCGTCGGCCCCGGCGACCTGAGCGGCGACGGCAAGGCCGACCTGCTCGCCCGGGACCGTTCCGGCGTCCTCTACCTGTACAAGGGCAACGGCAACGGCACGGCACTGGCCTCGCGGATCCGGGTCGGTGACGGCTGGAGCGCGTACGACCGCATCCTGGGCGCGGGCGACTTCTCGGGCGACGGCCGTACGGACCTGCTGGCGCGCGACCGCGCGGGCAACCTGTGGCTGTACCGGGGCACCGGCTCCGAGACCACCCCGTTCGCCGGGCGCAAGAACCTCGGCGGGGGCTGGGGTACGTACAACAAGCTGGCGGCGCCGGGCGACCTGAACGGCGACGGCAGGGCCGACCTGGTCGCGGTGAACGCGGCGGGCGCCCTGTTCCGGTACCTCGGTACCGGCACGAGCGCCACCCTCACCCGCCGGGCGGAGATCGGTCACGGCTTCCAGACCTACGGCAACCTGTACTAGACCTACGGCAGCCCGTATCAGCAGGCGCTCACGGGAGCCCCGCGCCGGAACTCCGGTGCGGGGCTCCCGTGCGTTAAGGCACTCACGCCGGCTTGCGTGCGACGGCGAAGACGCGGCGGAAGGGGAAGACCGTGCCGTGCCGGCCCGGCGGGTAGGCCTGCCGGAGCCGTGCGCGGTACTGCGCGAGGAACGCGTCGACCGCCTCCTGGTCGTCGCCCAGGGTCGTGAGGACGGGCCGCAGCGCCGTGCCCATCACCCAGTCCAGGACGGGGTCCTCGCCCTGGAGGAGCCGGCAGTACGTGGTCTCCCAGACCTCGGTCTCGCAGCCGAGGTCCGTGAGCCGGGTGAGGTACTCGGCCGCGTCGAGGATGTGGACGAAGCGGCGGCCCTGGTCGCCGAGGCGGGAGCGCCACTCGGGGGTGTCGCAGAGTTCGCCGAGCAGGGCGTGGCTGGGCGAGGTGAAGTTGGCGGGGACCTGGAAGGCGAGGGTGCCGCCGGGGCGGAGGCCGTCGACCCACGCGGCGAAGGACTCGGGGTGGTTGGGCACCCACTGGAGGGCCGCGCTGGAGACGATCAGGTCGTACGGCTCGGCGGGGGTCCAGTGCGCGGCGTCGGCGGGCCGGAAGTCGAGCCAGCCGCCGCCCCGGGTGGTGCCGGACCAGTCCTTCTCGGCGCGTTCCAGCATGTCGGGTGAGAGGTCGAAGCCGGTGATGTGGGCGTCGGCCCAGTGGTCGGCGAGGAGCGCCGTCATGTTCCCGGGGCCGCAGCCGAGGTCGGCGATGCGGGCCGGCCGGTCCTGGGCCGGGAGGCGTGGTATTCGGGCGAGCATGTCGAGGAAGGGCCGGGTGCGGTGGCCGGAGTGACGGAGGTACTGCTGCGGATCCCAGGTTGGTGCGGCGGATTCCACGGAATGCATGTTCGAAGCCCCCTTGCTGGAACGAGCGACCGAAGCGGAATGGTGTTCCGGCCCGGTCCCTTCCCCACACACCACTGAAATATATCTCGTAACCAAGATTCTTGATGTCGAGAAACTTGAACACAAGAGACTTTATGTCAACAGACCCTCTACACTGATCGCCATGGAGGACGAGGTCGACCGACTGGTCGCAGCATGGCGCCGCGAGCGCCCCGACCTCGACGTGGAACCGCTCGAGGTGCTCAGCCGCGTCTCGCGGCTCGCCCGGCACCTCGACCGCGCCCGTCGGCTCGCCTTCTCCGAGCACCAGCTGGAGCCCTGGGAGTTCGACGTCCTCACCTCGCTCCGCCGGGCCGGCGCGCCCTACCAGCTCTCCCCCGGGCAGCTCCTGACACAGACTCTGGTCACCTCGGGCACCATGACCAACCGCATCGACCGGCTCACCAAGAAGGGCCTGGTCGAGCGGCTCCCCGACCCCAGCGACCGGCGCGGGGTCCTCGTCCGGCTCACCCCCGAGGGCCGCGACCGCGCCGACGAGGCGCTCGCCGGGCTCCTCGCCCAGGAGCGCGCCATCCTGGCCCAGCTCTCCCGCGCCCAGCGCGGCGAACTGGCCGCGCTGCTACGCCGGCTGACCGCCCCGTTCGACAACGTCCCCGGCTAGCGCCTGAGTCGGCAGCACCTGAGCCGGCAGGGCTTGAGCGGGTAGCCCCTCCGCGTCCAGCGGCGCCGGGCCCACGCCCGCGCGGCGGGCCAGTGCCACCGCCGCCAGGGTCGAGTGGACCCCCAGCTTCCCCAGCACGTTCTGCATATGCGTACGGACGGTGTGCGGGGAGAGGAAGAGCCGCTCGGCGACCGCCTTGCGGCCCAGGCCCGCGACCATGCAGCGCAGCACCTCCCGCTCGCGCGGGGTCAGCGCCTCCACGAGCCGCTCGCTGTCCGTGCGGTGCTTGCGGGCCGCCGTCAGCTCCCGCAGGACCCCGGTGAGCAGCGCGGGCGGCAGATGCGTCTCGTCCCGCAACACCCCCCGGACCACCGCGAGGAGACGCTGGAGCGAGCAGTCCTTCGCCACCCATCCCGAGGCCCCGGCCTGGAGGGCGAGCGCCGCCCTGCGCGGGTCGTCCTTCTCGGCGAGGACGACGGTACGGACGGCGGGCTGGGCCCGGCGCACGCCCGCGACCAGGGAGATCCCGTCGACCACCGGCTCGGTGTGGTCCGGCACCGTGCGCGCGGCGGCCGCCGCCGCGGGGCCCGCTCCCAGCTCGGCGTCGACGAGCAGCACGTCGAACCTGCGCCCCTCCGCGACCCCGCGGTCCAGGCAGCGCAAGGCGGCCGGGCCGCTGCCCGCGGCGGAGACGTCGACGTCGGGCTCCGCCGCGAGAGCGGCGGCGAGCGATTCGGCGAAGATGCGGTGGTCGTCCACCACCAGGACCCGGATACGTGCCACGGACACCCCCAAGTGTCGAGGAACGGACCGGCGCGGGCACGGCGCCGGAGGCGGGTCCGTCCGTTGCACGGCCGCCGCCGTGCGTTGACTGTTACCCCGCTAGCGGCGCCGTACCCGGCAGGTCTCGACCCCTGAACAGCACCGGCCCCCACCGGCGCTGCCCCTCAGGGTAGGGGCGTGGCGTCGCGGCGGGGGCCGTTTGGCGGAACTGTGCGAAGTCGTCCGTACGTATGGCCGGATCGCCCGTACGTACGGCCGGGTTCAGAGCCTGCGCGCGCCCTCCGCGGGGACGGCCGGGAAGATCCCGGGGGCCGCGTACCCGGCCTCGGCGAAGGCCTTCGCGACGGCGGCGGCGACCTCCTCCGCCCGGTCGGACTCGACGAGGACGACGGCCGAGCCGCCGAAGCCGCCGCCGGTCATCCGGGCGCCGAGCGCCCCGGCCGCGTTCGCCGCCGCGACGACGAGGTCCAGTTCGGGGCAGGAGACGCGCAGGTCGTCCCGGAGGGAGGCGTGGCCCTCGGTGAGGACCGGACCGACGGCCCGGGGGTCCCCGGCGTCGAGGAGCGCGATCACGCGCTCCACCCGGGCGTTGTCCGTGACGACGTGCCGGACATAGCGCAGAACCGTCTCGTCGCTCAGGAGTGCGAGGGATTCGGGTAGGTGCGCGGCGCTCACATCGCGCAGGGCCCGCACGCCGAGCGCCCGCGCACCCGCTTCACAACCGGCGCGCCGCTCCGCGTACGCGCCGTCCCCGAGCGCGTGCTTCACGCGGGTGTCGACGACGAGCAGCCGCAGCCCCTCGCGGGCCAGGTCGAAGGGGACCTGACGGTACGAGAGGTCCCGGGTGTCCAGATGGAGGGCGTGGCCCTCCTCCGCGCAGGCGGAGGCCATCTGGTCCATGACGCCGCAGGGGACGCCGACGAAGGCGTTCTCCGCGCGCTGGGCGAGCCGCGCGAGCTCGGGCCGGGTGAGCCCGAGGCCGAAGAGGTCGTTCAGCGCGAGCGCCGTGACGACCTCCAGGGCCGCCGAGGAGGAGAGCCCCGCGCCCGTCGGCACGGTCGAGGCAAGGTGGACGTCCGCGCCCGTCACCGGGTGCCCGGCCTCCCGCAGCGCCCAGACGACACCGGCCGGGTAGGCCGCCCAGCCGCCGCCGGAGAGCGGCTGAAGGTCCTCGACCGCCAACTGGACGATCCCGCCGTCGATGTCGGCGGAGTGCAGACGGAGGATGCCGTCGTCCCGGCGGGAGACGGCGGCGACGGCGGTGTGCGGCAGTGCGAGCGGCAGCACGAAGCCGTCGTTGAAGTCGGTGTACTCACCGATGAGGTTGACCCGCCCCGGGGCGGCCCACACCCCGTCGGGAGCGGCGCCGTACAGCGCCTCGAAGCCGGCGGCGACGCTCACGAACGCCCCTCCCCCGCGCGGTGCCGGGCGAAGGCCCAGGCGTCGGCGACGACGTCCGCCAGGTCCGGGCGGGACGGCGTCCAGCCGAGCCGGTCGCGGGCGGCCGCGGCGGAGGCGACCAGGGCGGCCGGGTCGCCGGGACGGCGGGCGGCGGTGACCTCCGGGATCGGGTGGCCGGTGACCTTCCGTACGGTCTCGACGACCTCGCGGACGGAGAAGCCGTTGCCGTTGCCGAGGTTGCAGACGAGATGCTCGCCCGCCGTCACCCCGCCGGCGGTCATCGCGTCGAGCGCCAGGACGTGGGCCTCGGCGAGGTCGGCGACGTGGATGTAGTCGCGGACGCAGGTGCCGTCCGCGGTCGGGTAGTCCTCGCCGTACACGGAGATGGCCTCGCGCTCGCCCAGGGCGACCTGGAGGACGAGCGGGATCAGGTGCGACTCGGGCGCGTGGCGCTCGCCGAGCGCGCCGTACGCCCCGGCGACGTTGAAGTAGCGCAGCGAGACGGCGGCCAGGCCGTGCGCGGCGCACTCCCCGCCGATCATGTGGTCGACGGCCAGCTTGCTCGCCCCGTACGGGCTGGTGGGCGCGGTCGGCGCGGTCTCGGTGATCGGGACGGACTCGGGCTCGCCGTAGGTCGCGGCGGTGGAGGAGAAGACGAGCTTGCGGACCCCGGCCGCGCGCATGGCGGCGAGCAGGGCCATGGTGCCGCCGACGTTGTTCTCCCAGTACTTCTCGGGCTTGGCGACGGACTCGCCGACCTGGGAGAAGGCGGCGAAGTGCAGGACGCCGTCGTAGCCGGAGTCCAGCCACCGCGCGGCGTCCTGGATGCGGCCCTCGATGAACTCGGCGCCTTCCGGGACGCCTTCGGCGAAGCCGGTGGAGAGGTCGTCGAGGACGGTGACGCGGTGGCCCCGCTCCAGGAGGTGGGCGGCGACGACGCTGCCCACGTACCCGGCCCCTCCCGTCACCAGGTACTTCTTCGCGGTCGTGGTCATGCGGTGGCCACCTCTCGGATGCGTCGGGCCGCGTCCTCCGGCCGTACGTCGTTCATGAACGCGCCCATGCCGGACTCGGTGCCCGCGAGGAACTTCAGCTTGCCAGAGGCCCGTCGGACGGTGAAAAGCTCCAGGTGCAGTCCGAAGTCCTCGCGCCGCTCGTCCGTGAACGGCGCCTGGTGCCAGGCGGCGATGTAGGGCGTCGGCGGCTCGTCCGGGCCGAAGAGCCGGTCGAAGCGCCTCAAGAGTTCCAGGTAGACCTGTGCGAACTCTGTGCGGGCGGCCTCGTCGAGGGCGAGCAGGTCGGGCACCCGGCGCGTGGGGTACAGGTGCACCTCGTACGGCCAGTGGGCGGCGTACGGCACGAACGCGATCCAGTGCTCGGTCTCCAGGACGACCCGCTCGCCGTCGGTCCGCTCGCGGGCGACGACGTCGTCGAAGAGGTTCCGTCCGGTCGCCGCCCGGTGCTCGTCGAGCCGGCTCCGCATCCGGGCCGTGCGGGGCGTGACGTACGGGAAGGCGTAGATCTGGCCGTGCGAGTGGGGCAGGGTGACGCCGATCTCCTGGCCGCGGTTCTCGAAGCAGTAGACCTGCTCGATGCCGGGCAGCGCGGAGAGCTCGGCGGTCCGGTCGGTCCAGGCGTCGAGGACGAGCCGGGCCTGCTCCTCGGTGAGGTCGGCGAAGGAGGCGGTGTGGTCCTCGGTGAAGCAGACGACCTCGCAGCGGCCGAAGCCGCCGGAGAGGGAGGGGAAGCGGTTCTCGAAGACCGCCACCTCGTAGCCCGCGGCGGGGATCTCGCTCTCGCGCCCGTCCCGGCCGGGGCAGAGCGGGCAGGCGTCCGCCGGCGGCTGGTAGGTGCGGGCCTGGCGGTGCGAGGCGACGGCGACGGGGTCGCCGGTGAGCTCGTCGTACCGGATCTCGGAGCGGGAGACGACGGGGGTGAGGGGGCGCGGGTCGACGGCGTCGCGGACGGCGTCGTCGCGCGAGTCGTAGTAGATGAGCTCGCGCCCGTCGGCGAGCGTGGTGACGGTCTTCTTCACGGGGGTGCCCTCCGGGCGGGATCAAACAGAACCACGCACAAAGAATCACATTCGCACATCACCGTCAATGCCGAAGCCCGCCACCCGCGCACACGGACGGACGAACGGCTGATCGAAGGATTACGAGGAGGTGCCCCGCTGGACCGGCACCGCCCGGTCGAGGAGCCCGGTGCGGGCCGCGAGCGCCGCCGCCTCCAGACGCGAACCGACACCCAGCTTCATCAGGACCCGCTGCACATGCGTCCGCGCCGTGCTCGGCGCGATCCGCATCCCCGCCGCGATCAGCCGGGTGTCCTCCCCCTCCGCGACCCGGACGAGGACCTCCACCTCCCGCTGGGTGAGCAGCCGCAGCAGCCGCTGCCCCTCGTCGTCCTGCCGCACCGAGGGGTTGAGCAGCTCCGCGAAGGCCGACTGGAGCAGCTGCGGCGCCACCGCCGTCTCCCCCGCCCGGGCCTTCACGAGCGCGCGCTCGACGCCCTCGATGCGCTCGTCGTGCCGGACGTACCCCGAGGCCCCGGCCGCGAAGGCCGCCGCGATCCCGCGCGGCGACGGCACGGGACCCAGCACCACCACGGCCACCTGCGGCCGCTCCCGCTTGATCCGGGCGATCACGTCGAAGGCGCCCGGCTCGGCCGGGGCTGCGGTGCCCAGCAGGCACACCTCCGGCGCCCGGGCCACCACGAGCTCCGCCGCCCCGGCCACCGGCGCCGCCGCCGCGAGCACCCGGTGCCCGCGCAGCTTCAGCGCCGAGGCCAGCGCCTCGGCGAGCAGTCGGTGGTCGTCCACGACCACGAGCCGTACGCCCATCCCGGTCATCCCCCATCCTCCGGGCCCACCGTCACCCGGCAGGCCAGACCCGGCAAGGTACACGCTCCCCACCCCATGTCGGCCCAACCCCGTTCCGCCGGTCGACGGGCCGTCACCGCACGCTCTCGCGCCGCATGGTGGCGTCCGGACGGAACGGGCCCCTCCGGCATACCGGAGGGGCCCGCACCTGTATCTGTCCGTCCGCAGCCGTCAGCCCTTGGTGCCGTACGAGACGGCGAGGTACTCCCCGGTGGCCGAGGAGCCGCCGTCACTGGTCTTGCTGACGTACGTCTTCGAGACGAAGAACCGGCCGTCGGCGTAGAGGTACTCGCTACCGGTCACGCCGAAGCTCCGCTCCGTCTCCCGCGTCGACTTCTCCGACGGGTTCTCCAGGAGGACGGTCTCCTTCATCGTGCCCCCGTTGACGGACACGACCCGACCGCCCTTGTCGTACGGGGGAACCTTGTACGCGATCAGGTCGCCGCCGTCCATGCGCAGCGGGACCAGCGTGTACGTGTCGCCCGCGTCCGCCTTCTCCGGCACCGTCCTGCCGGTGGCCAGGTCGAAGGCGATGATCTCGTTCGTCTCGTCCCCGTACTCGCCGGTGGAGCCCTCGTGCTCCTCGGTCGGTACGTAGAGCCGGCCGTTGCCGACGAGCGCCTGCGTGCAGGCCTCGACCTTGGTCGAACGGCAGCGGGCCCCGTACTGGTCGGCGTCCGCCGTGATCTTCGCCTTCAGCTTGCCGGTCTTCTCGTCGATCGAGAAGAAGTCCGAGATGCCGCTGCCGTCACCGGCGCTGTCGCCGACGTCGGCCGCGACGACCAGCGGCTTGGTGGAGACGACCGCCGCGTACTTCACGCCGGTCGGCATCTTGTACTGCGAGAGCGGGGCGCCCGTGGTCGGGTTGAGGTTCTGGATCAGCACGTACTGGCTCTCGAACGGACCGCACTTGCGGACCGCGACGAGGCCCGCGCCGCCGCCGTAGCCCAGGTCGAAGCAGTCCTGGTCGTTGGCCTGCGGCTTCCAGCGCGGGTTGCCGTTGGCGGCGTCGAAGGCCGCGCCTCCGTCGGTGCCGCCGGCCGCGACGGTCTGCCCGCTGAGCGTGACCTCGCTGAACCGGGCCTTCGCGTCACCCGCGGAACCGCCGGTGACGGAGCTCGACCACAGCAGCTTGCCGGTGCCGAGGTCGACCATGCCGACCTCGGTGCAGGGCTGGTAGTAGCGCGGCGCGACCCGCTTGGTGGCCTCGAAGAGGATCGCCACCTTGTGGTCGGCGGTCGTGTGCCGGGACGCGCCGCAGACCTGTCCGGTCAGCGGGAGCGTCCACAGGACCGTGCCCTTGTCGAGGTCGTAGCCGACGACGGAGTTCACGCCGGTCTTCACGAACGCCTTGTCGGTGACCCAGGAACCGGAGACGTCGGTGGTGTCGGGGACCTTCGGCAGACCGATGCGGAAGACCTCCTTCGACTGGGTGACCGCCGGGGCCTTCTCCTTGCCGTCGCCGCCCACACCGTTCGAACCGCCGGACCCGCCGGTCTGTCCGCCGGTGCCCTGGGAGGTGCCGGCCGAGCTGACGGGGTTCTTGTCGTCGCCGCCGCTCCCGGAGTTGGCGTACCAGATGCCGACACCGACGATCAGGACGACGGCGACGGCCGCCGCGATCACGATCTGGAGCTGCGCCGACAGCTTCTTTCCGCCAGGCGCCACGGCCGGGACCGGGGCGGTCTGCGGGTAGCCGCCGTAGGGCTGCTGCGGCTGGGCCGGGTAGCCGTACGGGGGCGGGACCGGCTGCTGGCCCGGCTGCTGCGGGGGCGTCGGATAGCCGTACGGGGACTGCTGCGGGGCCGTCGGCTGCTGCTGCTGCTGCGGGTAGCCGTAACCGGGCTCGGGCTGCGGGGCCGGCGGCTGCTGCGGATAGCCGTAACCCGGCTCCGGCTGCTGGGGGTAGCCGTAACCCGGCGGCTGCTGCGGGGGCGTGGGGGCGCCGAAGCCGCCCTGGGGATCCGGGGGCTGGTTCGGCGGGGGCGGAGGTGGCTGCGTCATCGGTCCGAATCCCTCACTTGCTGAACGCCATCATCGTCTTGACTTCCTTCTCTTCCTTGTCGTTCGTCGCGGAGACACGTCCGCTCGTCACGACGAAGGTGCCACTGCCGTAGGCGAACCCCGGGTCGTAGAAGCTGTTCTCGATCTCGGACGTCGAGGCCGGGTGCTGGAGCAGGATCTTCGGCGCACCGCCGGTCGGGGCGATGGTCGCGACGGCGCCGCCCTTGTCGTACGACGGGTCGACGTAGACCAGGACCTGCCCGCCGTCCATGCGCAGCGGGATCATCTGCTGCTCACCCGGCGCCTTGGAACGCCACTTGGGCTTGCCGTTCTTCAGGTCGAAGGCGACGACCTCGTTGGGCTTGCCGTACGAGGTCTCGGTGGCCATGTAGAAGGTGTTGGCGTCGGCGGCGACTCCGGTGCAGCCCTGGAGGTTCTTGCCGAAGACGACGAAGCTGCCGCCGCAGGACGGGGCGAACTTGTCCTTGCCGCCCTGGATCTGCGAGCGGAGCTTGCCCTTGGCGTCGAGCGCGAAGATGGTCCACTTCTTCTGCTCGCGCTGGGTGGCGGAGACGACCAGCGGGTCGACCGAGTAGACCTTGTCGACCTCCCAGTTCGCCTCCAGCTGGAAGGTGTACTTGGGCTTGCCCGTGGCGGGGTTGACCTCGCCGACCGCCTGGATCTTCTTGGTCGTGCTGCCCGAGGGGCAGTCCATGGCGGCGATCAGCTTGCTGCCGCCCGCGTACGCGAAGGGCTTGCAGCCGGAGGTCGCGCCCTTGAAGAGCTGCTTCCCGTCGGTGAGGGAGAAGCCGTAGGCGGTGCTGGAGCCGGCCGCGGTGACCGTGTTGCCGCTGATGGACAGGGTGTTGTCGGAGAAGGCGAAGAAGCCGGTCGGCTTGGGGACGGACTTCTTCCAGCCCACCTTGCCGGTCTTGAGGTTCACCTGCTGGAGCCCGAGGCACTTGGCGCCGTCCTTGGCGCTGTCGTTGTGCCCGAAGACCATGAAGCCGCCGGTGGAGGGCTGCGGCGGGGCCGCGCACAGCTCGAACGGCACGTCGACGTGCCACTTCAGGGAGCCGTCGCTCAGGCTGTAGCCGTCGATGCTCTTGTACATCGCCTTGACGACGACGTCGCCGACGATCCACGGGCCCATGACGTCGGAGCCGTTGCGCGGCAGGTCGACGTTGTTCTTCAGCAGCCAGTCGACCTTCGCCTCGCCGGGCTTGCGGCCGGCGTTGAGGTCGTCGTCGCCGCCCCGGCCGTCGCCCGAACCGTCGCCCTGGTCCACCGACTCGGTCGGCGTGGGGGCGCCGGTGGCCGAGGTCGAGGCGCTCGCGGTCGCGGTCGGCCCGGCGATCGGGCCCTTCTCGTCGTCCCCGCCACCGACGACCGCCCAGGTCGTGACGGCGGCGATCAGGACGGCTCCGGCGGCCACGGCCGCGACGACACCGGTCCGGCCCTTGAGGCCACCGCCGCCGGGGGCAGGCGGGGTGGGGGCGCCCTGGTACACGGGCTGCGTGGGGTAACCGCCGCCGTACTGGCCGGGCTGCTGGCCGTACGGACCCGGCTGCTGGCCGTACGGGCCCGGCTGCTGCGGCTGCTGGCCGTACGGGCCCGGCTGCTGCGGCTGCTGGCCGTACGGACCGGGCTGCTGCGGCTGCTGCGGGTAGCCGTACGGACCGGGCTGGGCCGGCTGCCCGTACGGACCGGGCTGGGCCGGCTGGCCGGGCTGCTGCGGGTATCCGTATCCGGGCTGCTGCGGCGGCTGCTGCGGCTGGCCGTACGGACCGGGCTGGGCCGGCTGACCGGGCGCGCCGGCCTGCGGGGCCTGCGGCGGCACCGGCGGTGACTGCGGCGGGACCGGCGGGACGGGCGGCATGCCCTGGCCCGGGACCTGGCTCGGGTCCTGAGGGGCTCCGAAGCCCCCCGGCGGCTGGTTGCTGGGCGGCTGGGTCATCAGCGGTTCCCCCTTGACGTGAGCGGGTTTTCTTTCTACCACCCACGCGGCGACGCAAAAGCGACCGGTCCACCCCTTGTACCCAAGGGAGGACCGGCCCGTGATGCCCTTGTTATGCGTGCCGTTACCTGTCCGGTTACGCGTCCTCGGCCAGTTCGAGCCAGCGCATCTCCAACTCCTCGCGCTCCCCGACGAGTTCCCGGAGCTCCGCGTCGAGCTTCGCCACCTTCTCGAAATCGGTGGCGTTGTCGGCGATCTGCGTGTGCAGCTTCGCCTCCTTCTGGGAGACCTTGTCGAGCTGTCGCTCGACCTTCTGGAGCTCCTTCTTCGCGGCGCGGGCGTCGGCCGCGGAGACGCCGGGCTTCTGCGGCGCGGCCGCGGCGGCGGCGGGCGTCGGGACGGCCGCCTCGATCATCTTCCGGCGGCGCTCCAGGTACTCGTCGATGCCACGCGGCAGCATGCGCAGGGTCTGGTCGCCGAGCAGCGCGAGCGTCTTGTCGGTGGTGCGCTCGATGAAGAACCGGTCGTGGGAGATGACGACCATGGAGCCCGGCCAGCCGTCGAGGAGGTCCTCCAACTGCGTCAGGGTCTCGATGTCGAGGTCGTTGGTGGGCTCGTCGAGGAAGAGGACGTTCGGCTCGTCCATCAGCAGGCGCAGCAGCTGGAGGCGGCGGCGCTCACCGCCGGAGAGGTCGCCGACCGGCGTCCACTGCTTCTCCTTGGTGAAGCCGAACTGCTCGCAGAGCTGGCCGGCCGTCATCTCGCGGCCCTTGCCGAGGTCGACGCGGTCGCGGATCTGCTGGACGGCCTCCAGGACGCGCAGCGAGCCCGGGAGTTCGGTGACGTCCTGCGAGAGGTAGGCGAGGCGGACGGTCTTGCCGACGACGACCTTGCCCTTGGCGGGCTGCTGCTCGCCGTCGGAGACGGCGGCGTCGGCGAGCGCGCGCAGGAGTGAGGTCTTGCCCGCGCCGTTGACGCCGACGAGACCGATGCGGTCACCGGGGCCCAGCTGCCAGGTGAGGTGCTGGAGGAGGGTCTTGGGACCGGCGGTGACGGTCACGTCCTCCAGGTCGAAGACCGTCTTGCCGAGGCGGGCGTTGGCGAACTTCATCAGCTCGCTGGTGTCGCGCGGCGGCGGCACGTCGGCGATGAGCTCGTTCGCGGCCTCGATGCGGTAGCGCGGCTTGGACGTACGGGCGGGGGCGCCGCGCCGCAGCCAGGCCAGCTCCTTGCGCATCAGGTTCTGCCGCTTCGTCTCCTCCGTGGCCGCGATGCGCTCGCGCTCGGCGCGGGCGAAGACGTAGTCGGAGTAGCCGCCCTCGTACTCGTGCACGTCACCGCGCTGCACGTCCCACATGCGGGTGCAGACCTGGTCGAGGAACCAGCGGTCGTGGGTGACGCAGACGAGCGCGGAGCGGCGCTCCTGGAGGTGCTTGGCGAGCCAGGCGATGCCCTCGACGTCGAGGTGGTTGGTGGGCTCGTCGAGGACGAGCATGTCCTGGTCGTCGATGAGGAGCTTGGCGAGCGCGATCCGGCGCCGCTCGCCACCGGAGAGCGGACCGATGACGGTGTCGAGGCCCTGCTCGAAGCCGGGCAGGTCGAGCCCGCCGAAGAGCCCGGTGAGCACGTCGCGGATCTTGGCGCTGCCGGCCCACTCGTGGTCGGCCATGACGCCGATGACCTCGTGCCGGATGGTGGCCTTCGGGTCGAGCGAGTCGTGCTGCGTGAGCACGCCGAGCCGCAGCCCGCCGCTGTGCGTGACGCGGCCGGTGTCGGCCTCCTCCAGCTTGGCGAGCATCCGGATGAGGGTGGTCTTGCCGTCGCCGTTGCGCCCGACGACCCCGATCCGCTCCCCTTCGGAGACGCCGAGCGAGACCCCGTCGAGCAGGGCACGGGTGCCGTACACCTTGGTGACAGCCTCGACATTGACCAGGTTGACGGCCACGTTGACTCTTCCTGTACGGGGATCGATCGACGTCCCAGGGTACGTCGCCTCGTACGCCCCACCGACGGGTGGCATCGGCGGTAGCATAAGGGGCATGAGCGAGCCCACTCAGAAGTACTCGATCAGCATGCCGCGCGACATCGCGGAGGCCGCACGGGCCCGCAGCGGGCCCTCGGGACTCTCCGCCTACGTCGCGGCCGCGGTCGCCCGGCAGATAGAGCGGGACGATCTCAACGAGCTCATCGCGGTCGCCGAGGCCGAGCACGGACCGGTCACGGACGAGGAGATCCAGGCACGGCGCGAACAGCTGCGCCGGGCCCGCGAGCAGCAGGGCGACGCGAAGCCGACCGGGGCGAGCGCCGCGTGACCCGTACGGAGGCCGCCCCCGGCGGCACCCTGGTCCTCGACGGCGAGGGACTGGCCAAGGCCGTCCTGCGTGACCGCGAGGTCACCACCTGGCTCGCGCTCGCCCGCGCCGACGACCTGCGCGTCGTGACGAGCGCCGCCACCCTGGTGGAGGTGATGCACCCGCGGATCAACCGCGCGGCCCTGGAATGGACCCTGTCCCGCCTCGTCGTCGAGCCCGTGACGGACGCCGTCGCCCGGCGTGCGGCGGCCCTGCTGGCGGAGAACGGGCTGCACGGCCACAAGTACGCCATCGACGCGATGGTCGCCGCGACGGCCCGCACGGCGCCCGGTCCGGTCACCGTGCTCACCTCGGACCCGGAGGACCTGATGGTCCTCTGTGCCGGGCGGGCGACCGTCATCGCGATCTGAGGCGACGACCTCAGGAACCGCCCCCGGCCCGGCGCCGCCCCGCCCGCTCCACCAGCAGCCAGCCCGCGAGGGCCAGGCCGACGGCCGCCGGGGCCGTGACCGGGACGGCGATCAGGGTCGCCGAGTGGCCGGTCAGCAGCCCCGCGAAGCCCGTCATCGAGAGACCGAGCACGCCAAGCAGCGCGAGAGTGATGCCGAGGGCCGCGGCGGGGCCGCCCGAGGCGGTCGGCGGGGCGGGCCGCGGCGGGGCCTCGAAGCGGCGGAACACGGCGACGAGCCCGGCGGTGAGGACGACCGCCACGCCCATCCGCAGCGGCACCTGCGCCCACCAGGCACCGGACGCCGGCTCGGGCAGCGTGACGCCGAACCCGAGCATCGCCCCGTACACCCCGAGCATCGCCGTCAGATGCCAGAGGAACGCGGTCATCGCGATCCCGTTGGCGGCGACCACCGCCCGCCACACCCCGGCCCGGGCGACGAGCCGCGCCCCCGGCCCCCGCAGCAGCTCCACCGCGCCGACCAGCCACAGGCCGTGGCAGAGCAGGGCGAGGGTCGGCGGGGCCATGTTCGAGACCTTCTCCCCGGGCATTCCCACCATCGAGAGCGGATACGGGCCGAGGGCCACGAGCGCGGCGGCACCGACGAGGCCCGCACCGGCGAGCAGCGCGGGCCGGCGGATCATGCCGTCGGCGCGCAGGAAGCCGAGCTGGTGGACCGCCAGCCAGACGAACGCGAAGTTCAGGAACTCGACGAACGGCACCCCGGCGGCGAACCGCAGCACGTCCACCGCGACCGCCCCGCCCGCGAGCACGGCGAACGCGCCCCAGCCCCACCGCTCGTGCAGCCGCAGCAGCGGCGGGGTGAAGGCGACCATCGCGAGGTAGATCCCGATGAACCACAGCGGCTGGGTGACCAGACGCAGCACGACCCCGGTGAGTCCACCGTCGGCCCCGGCCAGCTGGAGGACGAGCGCGGCGGCACCCCACACCGCGACGAAGACCATCGTCGGCCGCAGCAGCCGCTGGAGCCGGGCCCGCAGGAAGGACGCGTAGGCGGGGCGGGAGCGGTGGGCGAGGGCGTGCGAGAAGCCGCCGACGAAGAAGAACACCGGCATGACCTGGAAGACCCAGGTCACGAGCTGGAGTTCGGGGACGACGGCGAGAAGGTTCCCGATCTGCTCGTCCTCGGTGACGGCCGCCATGAGCCAGTGCCCGAGCACGACGACGGCGAGCGAGGCGACCCGGAGCAGATCCACGTACCGGTCCCGGGTCGCGGGTGTCGCGGCGGCGAGTTCACGAGCGCTGATTCCCATGCTCGTACGGTCCCGGACGGGGGCGGTCGCCGACAGGGCGCGGATACTCAACCGGCGGGTGAGTACGGGCCTCCCGGACCCCCGGGGCGCAGTGCCAACCGGCCCCATGCCGTCGACCACGCGGGCGACCCCTCGGCCACGGCTGCCGGACCCCGCGACTGACGACCCGTCATGTTCTCCTCGGGCCACCGCCCCCAAGCCGCCTCGAAGGAGACACCCATGACGAGACACCCACGCCTCGCCGCCGTCGCCACCGCCACCGCCGCCCTCGCCGTGCTCGCGGCGGGCCCCGCGTCGGGCGGCGATCCGACCGTGTCCGATCCCCGCATCGTCGCCCACTTCGACTTCGCCGCCGGGCAGAACGCCGAGAACATCGCCCTCGAACCCGACGGCTCCGCCGACATCACCTTCGCCTTCGCCCATCAGGTCGCCCGCGTCACCAAGGAGGGCGGGACAACGATCCTCGCCACCCTGCCCGAGGTGCCGGACGCGCAGACGCCCGTCGGCGGGGCGGTCGCCCTGGGCATCGCCCGCGCCCACGACGGCACCCTCTACGTCACCTACGTCACCGGGACGGAGGAGACCGGCGTCTGGCGCATCGCGCCCGGCGGCCGCGAGCCGGAGCAGATCGGGTTCTTCCCGGCGAACTCCTTCCCCAACGGGCTCGCCCTCGACGAGAAGTGCGGCACCCTCTACACCGCCGACACGCAGCTCGGCACGGTGTGGTCCCTCCCGGTGACCGGCGGCACGCCCACGGCCTGGGCCACCGGCGCCGCTCTCGAACCCACCGCGCAGATCCCCTTCGGCGCCAACGGCCTCAAGATCCACCACGGTGCCGTCTGGGTGTCCAACACCGCCCACGCGACCCTGCTGCGCATCCCGATCGGCCCCGGTCCCGACCACGCGGCGGGTCCGATCGAGACCCGGGCGACCGGGCTCACGTCCATCGACGACTTCGCCTTCACCGGGCACGGCGACACGGTCCTCGCCGCACTGAACCAGGTCGACGAGGTGGAGCTCGTGCGGCCCGACGGCACCCACAAGACCGTGCTCACCCGCGCGGACGGCCTCGACAACCCGACCTCCGTGGCGGTGCGTGCCAAGACCGTCTATGTGAACAGCGCGGCCTTCTTCAACACACAGAACCCGGACCCGAACCTGCTCCTGGCCCGGATCTCCAAGAACAAGCACTGAGGAGGCTCAGCCGGCACGGACGCGGTCCGGGTCGCGGCGCCACGCCCGCCAGGCGTGCACGGCACCCCGGCAGGCGGCGGGGAGGAAGAGGACGGCGAACGCAAGCCCCACCCACCTCCACCAGGCCCCGCCGGGGAGCGGGGACAGGATGTCCTCGGCCTCGCCGGAGTCCCAGAACACGAGGTTCAGGATGATCAGCCAGCTGAACATGACGACCTGACCGCATTCGTCGAGCAGCTTCAGCACCAGCCGGTGTCTCGCCTTCGTCGCCTTCCACCACCGCCACACCTTCACGCGATGCCCCCCCTGGGCTCGTCCGAACCGACGGCCCAGGGTGGCAGGCGAAGGTGAAGGGAAGGTGTCAGGCCGGGAGGACGGCCGCGCCGGGCGCCGGGGAGGTCGCCACCCGCGCCGTCCTGCACGTGCCCGAGGCGATGAGGGCGGCGGCGACGGTCTCCGCCGCCTCCGCGTCCTTCACCAGGAACGCCGTCGTCGGGCCCGAGCCGGAGACCAGCGCGGCCAGCGCGCCCGCGTCCGTGCCGGCCGTCAGGGTCGCCGCGAGCGACGGGCGCAGGGAGAGCGCCGCCGCCTGGAGGTCGTTGGCGAGGGCGCCCGCGAGGGCGGTGGTGTCGCCGGTGCGGAGGGCGTCCAGGAGGAGCGGGGAGGCGGTCGGGGCGGGGACGTCGACGCCCTCGGTGAGACGGTCGAACTCCCCGTACACCGCCGGGGTCGAAAGACCGCCGTCGGCGACGGCGAACACCCAGTGGAAGGTCCCGCCGACCGGGAGTTCCGTGAGCTGCTCGCCGCGGCCGGTGCCGAGCGCCGCCCCGCCGACCAGGCTGAACGGCACGTCGGAGCCCAGTTCCGCGCAGATCTCCAGGAGGTCGGCGCGCGGGGTGTTCAGACCCCAGAGCGCATCGCAGGCGAGCAGCGCGCCCGCGCCGTCCGCGCTGCCGCCGGCCATGCCGCCGGCGACCGGGATGTCCTTGGCGATGTGCAGGTGCACGTCCGGGGAGATGCCGTGCCGGGCGGCGAGCAGCTCGGCGGCGCGCGCGGCGAGGTTCGTGCGGTCCAGCGGCACCTTGTCGGCGTCCGGGCCCTCGCAGGTGACCGTCAGCTCGGCGGCCGGGGCGGCCGTGACCTCGTCGTACAGGGAGACGGCGAGGAAGACGTTGGCCAGGTCGTGGAAGCCGTCGGGGCGGGCCGCGCCGACGGCCAGCTGGACGTTGACCTTCGCCGGGACCCGGACGGTGACGCTGCCGGAGACGGTCATGCCTTCGCCTCCGCGATCCTCGCGAACTCCTCGACCGTCAGCGCCTCGCCGCGCGCCTGCGGCGAGATCCCGGCCTTGACCAGGGCCTCCTCCGCCGCGGCGGGCGAGCCCGCCCAGGTCGCGAGGGCCGCGCGCAGGGTCTTGCGGCGCTGCGCGAACGCCGCGTCGACGACCGCGAAGACCTCCTTGCGGGAGGCGGTGGTCGCGAGCGGCTCGGCGCGGCGGACGAGGGAGACGAGGCCCGAGTCGACGTTCGGCGCGGGCCAGAAGACGTTGCGGCCGATGGAGCCGGCCCGCTTCACCTCCGCGTACCAGTTCGCCTTGACCGACGGGACGCCGTAGACCTTGTTGCCGGGCTTGGCGGCGAGCCGGTCGGCGACCTCGGCCTGGACCATGACGAGGGTCCGCTCGATGGTCGGGAACCGCTCCAGCATGTGGAGCAGGACCGGCACGGCGACGTTGTACGGCAGGTTGGCGACGAGCGCGGTCGGCGGCGGGCCCGGGAGCTCCTGCACCTGCATGGCGTCGGAGTGGACGAGCGCGAAGCGGTCGGCGCGCGCGGGCATGCGGGCGGCGATCGTGGCGGGCAGCGCGGCGGCGAGCACGTCGTCGATCTCGACGGCCGTCACCCGGTCCGCGGCCTCCAGGAGGGCCAGGGTGAGGGAGCCGAGTCCGGGCCCCACCTCCACGACGACGTCGTCGGGCCGCACCTCGGCCGTGCGGACGATCCGCCGGACGGTGTTGGCGTCGATGACGAAGTTCTGGCCCTTCTGCTTCGTGGGGCGCACGCCGAGGGCGGCGGCCAGCTCACGGATGTCGGCGGGGCCGAGGAGGGCGTCGGGGCTTTCGGGGCCGGTGGTGGTGCTCACCGGTACAGCCTACGGGGCACCGGTGGAGCCGACCGACGGCTCACCCGTGGAGCCGCCTGCCGCAGTGGGGCCACGGGCTCGCGCCCCGCTGCACGTACAGCTTCTTCGCCCGGAACGTCTGCTCGGCCGCGGGCGCGTTCTGGGCGGTGCCCTTGCCGCCGAGGGAGCGCCAGGTGCCGGGGTCGAACTGGTAGAGCCCGCCGTACGTCCCCGAGGGGTCGACGGCGTTCGGGCGGCCGCCGGACTCGCAGGCGGCGAGGGCGGCCCAGTCGAGGCCGTCGGCGCCGGCGACGGAGGTGGGCAGGGCCCGGGTGCCGATCCGCACCTTGCGGCTGACGGGTTCGCGGACGATCTCCTCGCCGGTCCTGCGGGGCTTCTGCTTGACGCCGTTGACCGTGCGCAGGGCGTACGTGACACGGCGGACGCCCGCGACGCCCTGCCGTTCGACGACCTCGGTGCCCGCGAACAGCTCGGGGTCGCGGACCCTCTCGACGGCGTACGGGATCGCCTCCTCCCGGACCTGCCGGGAGCCGATGATGCGCAGCACGGTGACCGTCTGGCCGTCGCGGGGGTACGAGCCGGCCGCGACGGAGGTGGTGTCCTGGCCCGAGAGGGTGATCCCGGCCTCGGCGAGGGCCTCGCGGATGGTGGCGGCGTTGGTGCGGACGACGCGCTCGCGGCCGTCGGCGAGGAAGGTGACCGTCCGCTCGGTGCGGACGTCGAGGGCGAGGCCCTGGCGGGTGATCGGGGCCGCGCGGGAGACCGAGAGGTACGCGCCCTCCGCGCGAACCCCGAGCTGGCGCAGCGCCCCCTCGACGGTCCTGGCGGTGGTCCAGATCGTGTGGCGCCGGCCGTCGAGGGTGAGGGCGACCGGCCGCCCGTACCGGACGACGATCTCGTCGCCGTTGGCGAGGGCCTCGCCGGGGGCGGGGGCGACGATGTCGTGGGAGCCGACGGTCAGGCCCTCGTGGGCGAGGAGCTCGTCGACGTCGTCGGCGAAGGTGTGGAGGCTGCGCGGGACGCCGTCGACGGAGAGCCGGACCGCCTTGTCGTTGGCGACGAAGGCGCTGGTGCCGCCGGCGAGGAAGGCGACGACGAGGGCCTGCGGGACGAGCCGCCGGAGGCCGTCCCGGGGGGAGCCGGAGGCCTTGCGGCGGCGGGCGGCGCGCCGGGATCCGGCAGGGGAGCTCCCCTGACCGGGGACGACGAGCTGGGCCTCTTGGGTGGGCTGCTCGTGGACGGGCAGGGTCGCCGCTCGCCGTCCGGCTCGGTGACTGCCCTGGGAAGTACTCACGAGGCCGGGACCCTACTCGCCAGCCCCGGTTACTCTCGTGAACGACTCGGCTACGACACGTAACCGTTGTGACTCCTCCCCCTCGCGAACGCGGGGGCTTCTCCCTTGCGACCGAAGTCGCGCAGGACGGCCAAGCCCTGACCGCTGCCGAAGCAGGTGCGCAGCGTATCACGCCGCCTCGCAACCATCGGTGATCGAGGATCAGTAATCGAAGGCGCGGGCCGTGTTCACGGCGATCGCCTCGGCGAGGTCGTTCTCCCCGATCCCGCGCACGGCCGCCATCGCGCGGACGGTGACCGGGATGAGGTACGGGGCGTTGGGGCGGCCCCGGTAGGGCGCCGGGGTGAGGAAGGGCGCGTCGGTCTCGACGAGGACGAGCTCCAGCGGGGCGACGGCGAGCGCGTCCCGGAGGTGCTGGGCGTTCTTGAAGGTGACGTTGCCGGCGAAGGACATGTAGTAGCCCTTGGCGGCGCAGATCTCGGCCATGGCGGCGTCGCCGGAGTAGCAGTGGAAGACGGTCCGCTCGGGGGCGCCCTCCTCGTCGAGGACGCGCAGCACGTCGGCGTGCGCCTCGCGGTCGTGGATCACCAGCGCCTTGCCGTGGCGCTTGGCGATCTCGATGTGGGCGCGGAAGGAACGCTCCTGCGCGGCGATGCCCTCGGGGCCCGTACGGAAGAAGTCGAGGCCGGTCTCGCCGACGCCGAGGACGTACGGCAGGGCGGCGAGCCGGTCGATCTCGGCGAGCGCGTCGTCGAGGGCGGCGTCGCCGCCACCCTCGCGGGCGCCCTGCCGGGACCAGCCGTCGGGGTCGCCGAGCACGATCCGCGGGGCTTCGTTCGGATGCAGGGCGACGGCGGCGTGCACGTTCGCGTGGGCGGCGGCGGTCTCGGCGGCCCACTGCGAGCCCTTCACGTCGCAGCCGACCTGGACGACCGTGGTCACGCCGACGGCGGCGGCCTTGACCAGGGCCTCCTCGACGGTCCCGGACTGCATGTCCAGGTGGGTGTGCGAGTCCGCGACCTCCACGAGCAGGGGTTCGGGCAGCGGCGGCGGGGCGTCCTTGGCACTCATGGCCCCGATCGTACGAGGGCCACGAGTACCGGCGCGCGGGGTTGCCCCCGGCTTACCTTTCGCGGTCTTCGCGGTTGCGGAAGGGATGCAGGAGGTCGGAGAGATGCCAGTGATGCGGCACCGGCGGTGTCTCCGGTCCCGCGGTGTCCGAGGCGCCCGCCGTACCCACGGTGCCCGCCGCGCCCGCGGTGGCCATGGCGTCCTCGGGGTCCACGGTCAGTTCCTGTCCGATCGGCCCGGCCATCGAGACGGGCTTGGTCGCCTTCGCCCCGTGCTGGTGCTTCTCCGTCGCGGCGATCAGGTCGAGCACCGACGACACCTGCCCCGCGCGCATGATCCGGACGACGTGACCGCCGCAGTTCATGCAGGTGGGACTGGACAGCGGGGAAGGGACCCGCTCCCCGTCGGCCTTGTAGACGACGAATTCCTGGCCGGCGGCGTCGACGTGGTGCTCGATGTCGTACGCCTGCTCCCAGCCGTATCCACAGCGCATGCAGGCGAAGGCGTACGCCTCATGGGCGACGGATATGCCGGTGCCGGTGATCTCGCTCATGCCAGCTCCTCTCCACTGATCAGTGGACGCCTTTTCGGGCCGGAGCGCATCAGCAGGAGACGAACCATGGAAGGCTTTTGGCTCTTCCCTTGCCAAGCGCCCTGCGAAGAGTCCCGGCGCCGGGTTCGGCTTTGCCTTTCAGATTAGTCCTTTACGTGTACGAGGACTCTTCCAGTCAGCCCTTTGCCGCGTTCTTTGCCGCGACGACCGCATCGAACACCTCGCGCTTGGGCAACCCCGCCTCGGCGGCGACCGCGACGATCGCCTCCTTGCGCCGCTCCCCCGCCTCCTCGCGCACCTGCACCCTGCGCACCAGCTCCGCGGCGTCGAGCTCGCCGGGTCCGGTCTCCGGGGCGCCCTCGACGACGACGGTGATCTCGCCCCGTACGCCTTCGGCGGCCCAGGCCGCGAGCTCGGCGAGCGGGCCGCGCTTGACCTCCTCGTACGTCTTGGTCAGTTCGCGGCAGACGGCGGCGCGGCGCTCGGCGCCGAAGACCTCGGCCATCGCGGCGAGCGTGTCGTCGAGCCGGTGCGGGGCCTCGAAGTAGACGAGGGTGCGGCGCTCGTCGGCGACCTCGCGCAGCTTCCCGAGCCGCTCGCCCGCCTTGCGCGGCAGGAAGCCCTCGAAGCAGAACCGGTCCACGGGCAGCCCGGAGAGGGCGAGCGCGGTGAGCACGGCGGACGGGCCGGGGACGGCCGTGACCTTGATGTCCTGCTCGACGGCGGCGGCGACCAGGCGGTAGCCGGGGTCCGAGACGGACGGCATGCCCGCGTCGGTGACGAGCAGCACACGGGCGCCGCCGACGAGCGCCTCGACCAGTTCGGGCGTACGGGCGGACTCGTTGCCCTCGAAGTACGAGACGACCCGTCCCGAGGTGTGGATGCCGAGGGCCCGGGTCAGGCCGCGCAGCCTCCGGGTGTCCTCGGCGGCCACGATGTCCGCGTTCTCCAGTTCGGTGGCGAGTCGGGGCGGAGCGTCCGCGATGTCACCGATGGGGGTCCCTGCGAGTACCAGCGTTCCTGTCACACGGGACATCCTCCCAGCCCGGACAGGCGACGCGCACAGGCGCGTTCCCTACGATGGCGCGGTGACCAGTACCGCACCCGAGACCCTGGAGGGCCGGCACGCCGTGGCAGAGCCCTCTTCGTGGCAGCAGAGGCTGCGGCGCTTCGGCTACGCGCCACGCGCCGAGAACCCCGCTCCCATCGGGCTGCGGGAGCGGCTCGACCCCCCGTACGCCCGTCCTTCGGCGCGCGTGTGGTCGCTCCTCGGCATCGGCCCCGTCCGGGCCGAGCGGCTGTGGCGGCTGATGGCCTGGGGCGGTCCGCTCCTGGTCACGGCGGTCGCGGGCCTGCTGAGGTTCTGGAACCTGGGCAAGCCGCACGCGGTGATATTCGACGAGACCTATTACGCCAAGGACTCCTGGGCCCTGATCAACCAGGGGTACGAGGGGGCCTGGCCCAAGGACATCGACAAGACGATCCTGAACGACCCGGGCGCGGTGCTCGTCCCGACCGACCCGGGCTACGTCGTCCATCCCCCGATGGGCAAATGGGTCATCGGTCTCGGCGAGAAGATCTTCGACTTCGAGCCCTTCGGCTGGCGCTTCATGGTGGCGCTGCTCGGCACGCTGTCGGTGCTGATGCTGTGCCGGATCGGCCGGCGGCTCTTCCGCTCGACGTTCCTCGGCTGTCTGGCGGGCCTGCTGCTCGCCGTCGACGGACTGCACTTCGTGATGAGCCGCACGGCGCTCCTCGACCAGGTGCTGATGTTCTTCGTGCTCGCCTCCTTCGGCTGCCTCGTCGTCGACCGCGACCGCAACCGGAAACGGCTCGCGGCGGCGCTGCCCGAGGACGACGAGGGGGTGCTGCGGCCGGACGCGGAGATCGCGGAGACCCTGCGCATGGGGTGGCGGCCGTGGCGGCTCGCGGCCGGTGTGATGCTGGGCCTCGCGGCGGCGACGAAGTGGAACGGCCTGTACGTCATGGCGGCGTTCGGTCTGATGACGGTCCTGTGGGACGTGGCGGGCCGCCGCACGGGCGGCGCCGTCCGCCCGCACCTCGCCGTCCTCAAGAAGGACCTGCTCCCGGCGTTCGTGTCGGTGGTGCCGGTGGCGATCGCCACGTACCTGGTGACCTGGACCGGCTGGATCGTCTCCGACAAGGGGTACTTCCGGCACTGGGCCGCCGACCAGGACAAGCTCCCCGGCGGCGGGGACAGCTTCTGGGGCTGGCTGCCGGAGTGGCTGCGCAGCCTCTGGCACTACGAGTCCGAGGTCTACTCGTTCCACGTGGGCCTGACCTCGCCGCACACGTACGAGTCGAACCCCTGGTCCTGGATCGTCCTCGGCCGCCCCGTCTCGTACTTCTACGAGTCCCCGGCCCCCGGCACCAACGGCTGCCCGGCCACGGCCAAGGAGAAGTGCGCCCAGGAGGTCCTGGCCCTCGGCACCCCGCTCCTGTGGTGGGCCGCCTGCTTCGCCATCCTGTACGTCCTGTGGCGCTGGGCCTTCCGCCGCGACTGGCGCGCGGGCGCGATCGCGTGCGGCATCGCGGCGGGCTGGGTCCCCTGGTTCCTTTATCAGGAACGCACGATCTTCCTTTTCTACGCGGTCGTCTTCGTGCCTTTCCTGTGTCTGGCGGTGGCCATGATGCTGGGCGCGATCATCGGCCCACGCGGCTCCTCGGAAAGGCGCCGCACATTCGGCGCGGTGGCGGCCGGATGTCTGGTGCTGCTGATCGTCTGGAACTTCATCTATTTCTGGCCGATCTACACGGGCACGCCGATTCCGCTAGACCAATGGCGGGGCCGGATGTGGCTCGACACGTGGATCTAGCCATGTAGAGACACGAAGGGCATGCGGGAGGGGTGCGACCGGTCCGGTCGCACCCCTCCCGCATGTCCGGGGCCTCCCGCATGTCCGGGGCCTCCCGCATGTCCGGGGCCTCCCGCATGTCCGGGGCCTCCCGCGTGGGTGCCCGCCCAGGCTGCCCGATCGGCCCCCCGGTGCTGCCCCGGCTTCTGCCCCGGGCGCCGCAGGCCGGCAGGCCGCCTGCGGGTATCCAGGAGGCTCAGGCCGCGACCAGGAATGAGGTACCCGTGCGGACCCCGAGCGACGACACGACCAGCAACGGCGGAGAGCTGGACCGGACACCGGCCGGGCCGCGGCCCGGCGCGGGCAACGCGGCGGCCATCGAACTGCTCCGCCAGGCCGGCCACCCCTGGGCCCAGGAGCTGCACGAGCACGACGCCGGCTGCGACCACGGGCCGAACGAGCAGACGGCGGCGCCCGACGCGGGTACGTGACAGATGTGGCGGTAGTTGCTCGACACACCGAAGGGACGCTGGTTGACTGGACGGCCACCTGGGGAGGGGAGCGCAGTCATGCGCAGTGGAGCCAAGACCGCGATCGTCGGGGGCGTGTTCCTCGTCGTGGCAGGCGGTGTCGGATACGGGGGGCTCAACCTCTACAACGGGATCACGGGCGGTGACACGTCCACGAAGTCCAATTCCGGCAACGCGCCGAAGACCGGGCCCGTCACCGGCGACGAGGTGACGACGACCGCACGGGACTTCCTCGCGGCCTGGGCCGCCGGGGAGCCGGAGAAGGCCGGACAGCTGACGAACGACCCGGTCACGGCGGGGCCCGCCGTGGCGGCCTACCGGGAGGGGGCGAGCGTCTCGGAGGCCGAGATCACGCCCGGGACGCCCGTCGGGGCGAAGGTGCCGTTCACCGTGAAGGCCACGATCACGTACGAGGGCGTGTCGAAGCCCTGGTCGTACGCCTCCGAACTGACCGTCGTCCGGGGGCAGACCACCGGCCGGCCGCTGGTGAAGTGGGCGCCGTCCGTGCTTCACCCGAAGCTGCTCACCGCCGAGGCGACGCTGCGGACGGGCGTCGCGAAGACGGCCTCCGTGAAGGCCGTCGACCGGAACGGCAAGGAGCTGACGGCGGAGAAGTACCCCTCGCTCGGCCCGATCATCGACGAGCTGCGTCGTCGGTACGGCTCGGAGGTCGGCGGCTCGACCGGCGTCGAGACGTGGATCGACTCGGGCAGCGAGACCGTCCCCGACTCCACCCTGCTCGTCCTGTCGAAGGGCAAGGCGGGCACGCTGAAGACGACCATCGACCCGGGCGTGCAGGCGGCGGCCGAGAAGGCGGTCAAGGCGTACGGCAAGGCGTCGGTGACCGCGATAGAGCCGTCCACCGGCGCGATACGGGCGGTCGCCAACAGTCCGGCCTCCGGCTACAACACCGCCTTCCAGGGGAATCAGGCCCCCGGCTCGACGATGAAGATCGTCACGGCGGCGATGATGATGCAGCAGGGTGTGGCCAGGCCGGGCAGCACGGTGGAGTGTCCACCCACCGTCTTCTGGGACGGCTACAAGTTCCACAACCTCAAGGACTTCAAGATCGACAACGGCACTCTCACGGATGCCTTCAGCCAGTCCTGCAACACCGCCTTCATCAAGGCGATCACGCCGCTCAAGGAGAAGGGCATCCACAACACGGCCCTCGGCGACACCGCCACCCGCTCCTTCGGCATCGGCCTCAACTGGCAGGTCGGCGTCCCCGCGGCGGACGGCAGCGTCCCCGCGTCGGACAGCGTGGAGACCGCCGCCTCCTACATCGGCCAGGGCAAGATCACGATGAGCGCTCTGAACGTCGCCTCGCTCTCCGCGACCGTGCAGAACGGCCACTTCCTCCAGCCGTACCTCGTATCGGCGGAACTCGGCGACCGGGAGTTCGCCAAGGCCGAACCGCTCTCCCGCGAGGTCGCCACGGGGCTGCGCCGAATGATGAACGCGGCGGCGACGAACGGCACCGCGGCGAAGGCGATGGCAGGTGTCCCGTCTCCCAGGGGCGCCAAGACCGGCTCCGCCGAGGTGGGCGACCAGGAGACCTCCAACAGCTGGTTCACCGGCTACTCGGGCGACCTCGCGGCGGCGGCGGTCGTCGACGAGGGCGGCCACGGCGGCGACGCGGCGGGCCCGGTGGTCGCGCAGGTCCTGAAGGCCGGCTGACCGGTCGCCCGGCTGACCGACCCTCGGAACGCGGTCGCGTGGCCCGTACAGCTACCGCTACCGTGCGGGCCATGACCGCTAACGCCGACTCCCCCGCGCACCCCCAGTTCGCCGCCGCTCTCCAGGAGTTGGGCCTCGACGTCGAGGTCCGGCGCTTCCCTGACGAGACCCGCACCGCGCAGCAGGCCGCCGACGCCATCGGCTGCGAGGTCGCCGAGATCGTGAAGTCGCTGATCTTCGCCGCCGACGGGGTGCCGGTCCTCGTCCTGATGGACGGCGCCTCGCGGGTGGACGTCGAGCGGGTACGGCAGGAACTGGGCGCCGGGAAGGTCACCCGGGCCGACGCGAAGGCGGTCCGGGAGACCACCGGGTACGCGATCGGGGGCGTCCCGCCCTTCGGCCACCGCACCCGGACCCGGGTCCTCGCCGACCGGGGCGTCCTCGACCACGACGTGGTGTGGGCGGCGGCGGGCACCCCGCACACCGTCTTCGCGCTGGACCCGAAGACGCTGGTCGCCCACGCCGGCGCCACCCTGGTGGACGTGCGCGAGCCGTCGGCGTGACCCCGCTCGTCACCCTCGCGGTGATCGTCGCCGCCGTCACGCACGCCAGCTGGAACGCCATCGCGCACCACATCAAGGACCAGCTGCTCTCCTTCACCCTGATCTCCGGCGGCGGGGCGCTGCTCGGCCTGGTCACGGCCGTCTTCGTACCGCTCCCGGCAGCGGGCGCCTGGCCGTACCTGATCTCCTCGGCGCTCCTCCACGTCGGCTACTACGCCCTGCTCATGCGCTCGTTCACGCTGGGCGACTTCGGGCAGATGTACCCGATCGCGCGCGGTACGGCCCCGCTCGTCGTGACCGTCCTCGCGGCGGTGTTCCTCGACGAGGTGCCGGGCGGCTGGCAGTTGCTCGGGGTGGCGGTGGCGTGCGCGGGCCTGACGGGCCTCGCGCTCTGGGGCATCCGGGGCAAGGACACCCGCCCGCACTGGCCGGCGCTGCTCGCGGCGGGCGCGACGGGGCTGTCCATCGCGCTCTACACCGTCGTCGACGGCGTGGGCGTCCGCGCGTCCGGCACCGCGCTCGGCTACATCGCGTGGCTGGTGGCCCTCCAGGGCCTGGTGGTCCCGGCGTACGCCCTGTGGCGGCGGCGCGGCGCACTCGTCCCCCAGCTCCGCCCGTACGCGGCCCGGGGCGCCCTCGGCGCGGTCCTCTCCGTGTCGGCGTACGCGCTCGTCCTGTGGGCCCAGACGAAGGCCCCGCTGGCCCCGATCGCGGCGCTCCGCGAGTCCTCGATCATCGTGGGCGCGGCGATCGGCGCGCTCTTCTTCAAGGAACGCTTCGGCGGCCCGCGGGTCGTGGCGGCGGGCCTGATGGTCGTCGGGATCGGGCTGATGCTCCAGGCGGGCTGAACCCGCCCTCGGCTCAGGCGCCGTCGCAGGAGGCCCGGAAGAAGTCGGTCCGGATGCGCCGGAAGCCGGTGTGCCCGGTCTCCTCGGCGTGGGCCAGGCACCACACGGCGGGCCCGCGCCCGTCGTCCGCCGCGCCGGAACCGTCCAGGCAGGTGGTGCACTCGGCCTCGGTGATCAGTCCGCTCCCGGAGCGGTCGGCCCGTAACGCCCAGAGCTTCGCCCGCCGCGCACCCCGGTGATACGGCCCGGCCACCCGGCCGACCGCGATTCCCTCACGACGCATCAGAATCCCCCTCCACGGCAAGCTCCGCCCACACCAGCTTTCCCGGCCCGAGGCGGTCGCAGACACCCCACTTGACAGCGAGAACACCGACGAGGGGAAGCCCCCGTCCGCCATCGCCTTCCGTGTCGGGCGGTGCCGTCGACGGCGGCCGTCCGGAGGCGTCATGGACGTCGATACGCGGTCTGACGCCGGGCGCTCCGCCCGGCCGCGTACCCGCCGATTCCCAGACCGACCCCGACCAGGGTCAGGACGGCCCCGAGGACCCCGAGCGCCCCCCACGCCGCCGGCACGGCGACACCGTCCTGCACGCGCCCGAGCACCCCGGAGGCCGCGACGCTGCCCGACTGCTCGTCGAGGAAGAACCGCGAGTCCCTCGCGTTCCCCCGGTTGTCACCCAGCAGGAACAACCGCCCGTCCGGCACCCGCACGTCGTACGGTTCGGTCGTCGGGCCCATGTCGCCGCTCGTCACATACGGTTCGTCGACCGGCTGCCCGTTCACCGTGATCCGGTCTCCGTCGGACGTCACGTGATCGCCGCCCGTCCCGATGACCCGCTGCAGGACCGGACCGCCCTGATAGCGGTCGGGCACCCGGACGAGGACGACATCGCCTCTGCGTATCTCGCCCGTGTCGACGCGTTCGACGACCAGCCGCTCGCCCGGGCGGTACGTTGGCGTCATCGCCTCGCCCATGACGGTGGCCCCCTGGTAGTTCGTGAAGAAGGCACCGAGGCCTCCCAGGGCCAGGACCAGCCCGAGTGGCACCAGTACCCGCGCCCCGACTCTCAGCCCGGTGCCCGCTCCCCGCTGCCGCATGAACGCCCCTCTCCTGAACCGCCCGTGGCCGGGCGGACCAGCAGAGGTTAGGGGGTGTCAGGGCGGAGACGCATGTCGCCCCCCCCCGAGGTCGCACTCGGCTCCCGAGGTCGCACTCGCCCCCCGAGGTCACTCTCGGCTCCCGAGGTCGTGCTCGGCTTCCGTCAGTCCGAGGGCCGTACGACTCTGGGTGTCCCGGCGGACGACGGGGTCGTCACGGGTGGTGTGGGCGGTGCCGGGTCGCTGATGCCCGGGGAGCGGGCCGGCTGGACCGGGGCCGGGGCCAAGGGACTGCCCGGGAGCAGGTACAGGAGGCAGACGGCCGCCACCATGGCCGCCGCGGCCAGTGCGGCGAGGCCGGGGCCGCGCAGGGCGCGGACCGTCCAGGCGCGGCCCCGCGGCGGGTCCTCGCGGCGGAGGTCCCGGTGGGTGATCCGGGCCGCGCGGGCCGTCAGGGCCGCTCTCAGGCGGGCCTCCGTCGTGGCGTGGCGGTCTTCGGCGGGTGGGGTGGCGGTCATCGGGACGCCTCCAGGTTCTTCTCCAGGGCGTCCAGGGCCCGGCTCGCCGTGGACTTCACCGTGCCACGGGAGAGGCCGAGGGTCTGGGCGATCTGTGCCTCGGTCAGTTCCGACCAGTAGCGCAGGACCAGGACCTCACGCTGACGGGCGGTGAGCCGGGCCAGCGCGTCGAGGACCGTGCGGTGTTCCTCCGCGAGGAGGAGCCCCTCGTCCACCGGGGCACTCGCCGGCTGGTGGGGCGGGGTGTAGCCGCGGGCCGTGCGGCGGCGGCGCAGTACGGAGCGGGCCGCGTTGACCACGGCGGTGTGCAGGTACGCCCCCGGGTCCTGGAGGCCGTCGAGGGACGTGCCGTACGCCCTGCACACGGCCGCGAACGCGTCCTGGACGACGTCCTCGGCCGTGTGCAGGTCGTCGACGAGGAAGATCGCCAGCCTCACCATGTCGAGGCGGCGGGCCTTGTACAGGTCGGTCAGCGTGGGCCGGCGCTCTTCGTACGGCGTGACCCGCGCGCGCGGGCGGAGTTCCCGTACCACCGCCCTGCCCTCCGTGCCGGACACGCGGGCGAGCAGACGGGACCACCAGGGCGGCGCCGCGGCCATCGCGTACTGCATGTGTCGCTCGATCCGTTGCGGGGTGGGGAGGGGAAGGGAGGGGGTGGCCGGGGGCGGGCCGGCCCTTGGTGGGGCCGGCCCGCCCTGGCTCCGGGGTTACTTGCCCGGGGCGATCACGCGGGGCGCGTTCTCCGCGGGCACCGACTTCGTGGCCGGAACGCCCTTCGTGCCGGCGTCGGACGCGGCCGTGCCCGGCTTCACCACGACCGGCTTCGACGCCGGCTTCGGGGCCGACTCGCCGGGCGTGACGACCTTCGGCGCCGGGGTGGCGCCGGAGTCGGCGACGGCCTGCGCGGTGAAGACGCCGCCCAGGAGCAGCGCGGCGCCGGCGACGGCACCCAGGATGCGGCGGGGGTTGCGGTTCATAAGGCTCTCCAGGTGAGGAGGTGGGATGTCGGACGTGACGTGAAGGGCGCCTTCAACCCACCAGACGTGTGGCACCTCCCGAGGTTGCGTCCCCGTTCGAAGAAGTTCTCGGGCGAAGAAGTTCTCCGGCCCCTCAGTCCGCCAGTACCTCCGCGAAGTGCGAGTTGACCGCCAGCAGGCCGCCGTCGACCCGCAGGACCGTCCCCGTGATCCAGGACGCGTCGCGCGACGCGAGGAACGCGACGGCGGCGGCCACGTCATCCGGCGTGCCCACGCGGCCCAGCGGGTAGACGCGGTCCGCCAGGGCCGCGAGTTCGGCCTCCTTGCCCGCCCAGGCCGTCGTCGCGATCGTCCCCGGGTTGATCTGGTTGACGCGGACGCCGCGCGGCGCCGCGTCGCCCGCCAGCGTCCGGGTGAGCGAGGCGAGACCCGCCTTGGCCGCGCTGTAGGCGTGGTTGCCGAAGTCCACCTCGGCGTTGACCGAGCCGATCGTGACGATCGCCCCGCGCCCGCCCGCCGCCGCGAGGTGCGGCAGCGCCGCCCGGGAGCAGCGGACCGCGCCCATCAGCGTCACGTCGAGCTGACCCGCCCAGCCCCCGTCCGGTTCGTCCTCGAAGCGGTCCCGGTCGGGGGCGACGGGGGCGAGGGCGTTGTTGACGAGGACGTCGAGGCCGCCGAAGGTCTCCACCGCGTACGCGACGGCCGCCTCCACCGAGTCCCGGTCCCCGACGTCGCAGCGCAGGGCCACCGCCCCGGGCAGCTCGGCAGCCGTCCGTACGGCCTCGTCCTCGTCGATGTCCGTGACCAGCACCCGCGCGCCCTCCGCCGCGAGGCGCCGCGCGGTGGCCGCGCCGATGCCGCGCGCCGCGCCCGTGATCAGTACCGCGTACCCGTCGAAGCGTTGCAGGGGTTTCAGGGGTTCCACGGGTTCCAGTCGTTCGCTGAGATCCATGTGCCTGCCCCTACCCACCCCGCCACCCGGCCGCAACATTCCGTTAACAAATGACGCGGGAGGAAAGTGGAGAAAAGTGAGGCCCGACAATTCGGCCATGGCCGAAAGGCTTTGACATGCCCCCTCTCCGAATACCACGATCGAGTCCGCCGATGACCGTGTGGACACAGGGGGAACAATGTCTTCGACGTACGAATCCGGAGTAGAGGAAATATGCGAGTCTCTTTCTTCCCGGAGCTTTGACCTTCGCTCCGGTGAGAAGGTCAGGCAGCTTCTCCTCCAGCGCTCCGAAAGCGCGCTCGACGACCTGGAGCCCTTCCGCGACAGCTGGGGCGGGATGCCGCTCGACAGCTACATGGCGGACGGCGGGCGCTACCGCCGCCGCCGGCACGCCACGCTCAGCGCGCCCCGGGCGAGCGCCGACTACCGCGTCGAGGCCCACCAGCCGCACTACCAGGGGCTCGACTACAACACCCTCAACGGCGGCGTGGCCCGGCACTACGAGCCGTTCGAGGACCGGATCCTGCGCGGCGCCACGATGAACAGCCTGGTCACGCTCGGCTGCGACATCTTCGGCCGGCTCGCCCCGTACTCCGCGTGGCACATCGAGGCCCACCAGTTCCGCATCGAGGTCGACGGCGAAGAGGTCGGCCTGCCCACGCCCGAGGGCGTCCACCGCGACGGTGTCACCTTCGTCCTGATGGCGTTGATCGGCCGCTCCAACGCCGCCGGCGGCGAGAGCACCGTCTTCAACCTGGACAAGGAGCCGGTGGAGAAGTTCGCCCTGGCCGACCCCCTCGACCTGGCGCTCGTCAACGACGAGCGGGTCTACCACGGCGTGACGCCGATCGAGCAGATCGATTCCGCCGCCCCGGCCTCGCGCGACGTGCTGGTCGTGACCTACCGTCACAAGCCCTGATGTCAGACGCGGGTGCGGGGGCCGGCGTCCGCGAAGGCGCGCCGCCCCCCACCCGTGCACCCCTTGAGTGAAAGACGGGAAGACGGGTACATGGGTCAGCTCATCGCCGTGGCGGTCATCACCATTCTGGCTGTCATCAGCCCCGGCGCGGATTTCGCGATGACCGTCCGCAACAGTTATCTGTACGGACGGACCGCCGGTGTTCTCGCCGCCGTCGGAATTGCCCTGGGCGTTCTCGTCCACGTCACGTACACCATGCTGGGCGTGGGTCTTCTGGTTTCCAGGAGCCCGATGCTTTTCACGGCGATGAAACTGATCGGCGCCGCCTATCTGGTGTACATCGGGTACAAGACGTTCGTCACGAAGACCCAGGTGGACGTCGACCTGTCGAGCGGCGACGGCCTTTCGAAGGCGGGCGCGCTGCGTACCGGCTTCCTGACGAACGCGCTCAACCCGAAGACGATGCTCTTCGTGCTGAGCACGTACACGCAGGTCGTCAGCGCCGACACCCCCGTCTTCCAGCAGGTCGGCTACGGCCTCTTCATGTCCTTCGCCCACCTGGTCTGGTTCGCGCTCGCCGCGCTCCTCTTCTCCCAGCAGAGCCTGCGCACCCGGCTGCTCCAGCGGCAGACCGTGCTGAACAAGGTGATCGGGACGGTGCTCGTCGGGCTCGGGATGGTCCTCGCGCTGACCCCGGCCGTGGCCTGACCCGGCCATGGCCTGACCCGGCCATGGCCTGACCCGGCCGTGGCCTGACCCGGCCGTGGCCTGACAGCCGCGGCGTGGCTCAGTCGCTCGACACCCGCTCCACGCGCGGCTCGGCGATCGACCGGTAGTCCTCGGCGGAGAGCGCGATCGAGCGGTCGAGGCGCGCCGCGTTGAAGTAGAACTCCTCGTGCGTCAGCAGGTCCGGGTCGACGAGGAGTTCGAGGCGCTCGTCGAAGGAGAACGGCAGGATGGTGCCGCTCTCCGAGCCCGCGAGCTCCTCGGCGATCTCCGGGGACGCGAAGGAGACGTACGTACCGCCGTACAGCGCCTTCACCGCCGCGAGGTCGATCCGCTTGTCACCGGGGACGACGACCAGCGCGAACCGCTTCTCCTTCTTGCCGATCTTGACCATCGCGATGATGCACTTGGCCGCCTGGGCGAGTTCGTGTCCCCGCAGGGCGCTGACCGCCTCGGTGGCGCCCTCGGGCGCGTGCTCGATCACCCGGTAGGCGGCGCCGCGCTCGTCGAGCAGGGCGACCAGCTTCTCGTACGTTTCCTGGGACATGCGTTCTCTTCTTTCCTGTGACAACCGATGTGCGTGTACGGCGAGTTGTGCGGCAAGTCGACCCTACTGGCCGGTCAGCGGGTCACCGGGAGCCCGCGCGCGTGGTCCAGGTGCCTGAGCAGCACGACGCCCGGGTGGTCCAGTTCGTAGAGCACGCGTACGCCCGCCCTGCGCCGTCGCACCACGCCCGCGGCGACCAGCGCCGTCAGGTGCTGGGAGACCGTGCTCGGGGCGAGGCCGAGCGCCGCCGCGAGGTCCGAGGTCGTCGTGGGCGCCACGAGGGCCCGGACCACGCCGGCCCGGCTGCGGCCGATCAGGATCTCCAGCCGGTCGCCGCGCACGGGCGCGTCGGCGTCGGCGCGCCGCTCGGGCGGGGCCTCCCCGACGAGGACGGCGGACCCTTCGACCGGGTAGGACAGGGCGGCCTCGGAGCCGTCCGGGGCCGAGGCGCAGAAGGGCGCGCCGCGGCCGAACAGCAGGGGTACGAGGACGAGTCGGGAGACGCCCGACACCGCCATCACGCCGGGCACCGCGACCCCGCCGGGCACCGCGATCCCGCCCACCGCGTCCAGGAGTGCCTCCGGGCCCTGGGTGGCGAGCGTGCGGGCGCGGCGCAGGATGTCCTCCTCCGTCGCCGCCCGCAGGGTCGCCGCGTACGGGGCGAGCGCGGCCCACCAGTAGCGCGGGAGGAAGGCGCGGAGTTCGGCGACGCGGGCCGCCGGGTCCGCGTACAGCGGGCGCACCTCGGCGGGCACGCCCTGCGGGTAGCGCTGTTCGAGCTCCGCGCGGACCCGGGACGGGCAGACCGTCACGAGGTGCGCGAGCTCCTCGCTCAGGTCCGGCCCGTCCGAGGGCGGGACCGCGAGGAGGAACGGCGGAAGGGTCCCGCCGCCGGTCCGGAAAAGGTGGACGAGCCAGCCCGGGATGGTCACGTCGGAGCGGCTCAGCGAACGGCGGGCGGCCTTGGCCCAGTTCGCGTACGGCCAGGGGACCAGGCCCCGGTGGGCCGAGAGCAGCCCGATGCTGCCGTAGATCTCCCAGAGCCTGCTGCTCGCGATCCGAACCGTCACGCTGTTCGTGACGCCGTGTGTCACACCCTGTGTCCCGCACGGCGAAACGCCGTCGGACGGTCGCGACGGAAACTCGCTCACCTGCACCCCCGTGCCTGCCCACCGGTCGGTCAGTGGGCCCGCACACGGTACTGGCCACGCACCCCCGCACCCGCCGGGCGACGGCTCAGAATGTCAGGTCCACAACCGACCTCACGGCCCGCACCAGGGCCTGGGCGCGGGGGTCGGCCGTGACCGTCTTCCGCATGCCGTTGGTGACGTAGCCGAAGGCGATCCCCGACTCGGGATCGGCGAAGCCAAGGGAGCCGCCGCGGCCGGGGTGGCCGAAGGACGACGGGCCGAGGAGCGGGGAGGCCGGTCCGTGCAGCATGTGGCCGAGCCCGAAGCGGGTGCCGACGAGCAGCACCTTGTCCGGTCCCGCCGACTCCTCCGTACGGGCCAGGGTGAGCGTCGCCGGGGCGAAGAGGCGCTCGGCGCCGTCGACCGGGCCGAGGGTCGCGGCGTAGAAGCGGGCGAGCGCGCGTGCGGTGGCGACGCCTGCCGAGCCGGGCAGCTCGGCGGCCCGGTAGACGGGGTCGTTCTCGTCGGGCTTGGGCTCGATGACGCCGAAGGCGCGCCGGGTGAGGGAGTCCGGGTCCTTGTACGCCTCGGAGACCGAGCGCTTGGGGCGGAGCTTCAGCGCGCCGCCGCCGGGCGGGTCGATCTCCTCGACGGGACCGAGGCGGCCGACCCGGTGGGCCTCCGCCGCCGGGAGCCCGATCCACAGGTCGAGGCCGAGCGGGCCGGTGATCTCCTCGGCGGCCCAGCGGCCGATGGTGCGGCCGGTGACGCGGTGGACGAGGCCGGAGAGCAGCCAGCTGAAGGTGTGGGCGTGGTAGCCGTGGGCGGTGCCGGGCTCCCAGACGGGGGCCTGGGCGGCGATTGCGCGGGTCGCCGTCGGCAGGTCGATCGCCTCGGCGAGGGTGAGCGGCCGGTCCAGGACGGGGACGCCGGCCCGGTGCGCGAGGAGCTGCCGTACGGTCACCCGGTCCTTGCCGGCCGCCTTGAACTCCGGCCAGTACGTGGCGACGGGGGCGTCCAGGTCGAGCAGCCCGCGCTGGTGCAGGAGCAGCGGTACGGCGGCGGCGACGCCCTTCGTGGCCGAGCGGACGACCTGGGCGGTGTCGGCCGTCCACGGGTCCGTCCCCTCGACGTCTCGGCTGCCCGCCCACAGGTCGACGACCCGCTCGCCGTCGCGGTGGACGGCGAGGGCCGCCCCGCGCTCGCCGCGCTGCTCGAAGTTGCGCAGGAACGCGTCCCTGACCGGCTCCCAGCCCGCCGCCACCGTGCCCTGGACGTCCACCCGACCCACTCTCCCTTTTGTACGACCGGCTCCCATGGTGCAACGCGCACCGCGCGGGACCGATTCCGGGGGTCAGGCCACGGAGCTCGGCACGAAGCCGAACGGCAGCTCCAGGCGGTGCCGGGCCATGAGCTCCTCGTCGGCGAGGATGTCGCCGGTCCGTCCGTCGGCGGCGATGGCGCCCTCGCTGAGGATGACCGCGCGCGGGCAGAGCTCCAGGGCGTACGGCAGGTCGTGGGTGACCATGAGGACGGTGACGTCGAGGGAGCGGAGGATGTCGGCGAGCTCGCGGCGCGAGGCCGGGTCCAGGTTGGAGGACGGCTCGTCGAGGACGAGGATCTCCGGCTCCATGGCGAGGACGGTGGCCACGGCGACCCGGCGGCGCTGCCCGAAGGAGAGGTGGTGCGGCGGCCGGTCCGCGTACTCCGCCATGCCGACGCGCTCCAGGGCGCGCGCGACCACGGCGTCGAGCTCCGCGCCCCGGAGGCCCGCCGCGGCCGGGCCGAAGGCCACGTCCTCGCGGACGGTCGGCATGAAGAGCTGGTCGTCGGGGTCCTGGAAGACGATCCCGACCTTCCGCCTGATCTCCGCGAGGTGCTTCTTCCCGACCGGGAGCCCGGCGACGGTGACCGTGCCCGCGCCGCCGGTGAGGATGCCGTTGAGGTGGAGGACGAGGGTGGTCTTGCCGGCGCCGTTGGGGCCGAGGAGGGCGACCCGCTCGCCGCGCCCGACGGCCAGGTCCACCCCGAAGAGGGCCTGGTGGCCGTCGGGGTAGGCGTACGCGAGGCCACGGACTTCAAGCGAGGGGGGAGTCGTCATAGCGTCCATCCGAGGAGGCAGATCAGCAGTGCGGTGAGCGGCAGCGCGGCGGCGTACGTCCACTGGGCGCGGGTGGCGGTCGCCTCGTCGATGACCGGCATGGTGCCCGTGTAGCCGCGGCTGACCATGGCCAGGTGGACCCGTTCCCCGCGCTCGTACGAGCGGATGAAGAGCGCGCCCGCGGACTTCGCGAGGACGCCCCAGTGGCGGACACCGCTCGCCTCGAAGCCGCGCGAGCGGCGGGCGACGGACATGCGGCGCATCTCGTCGGTGATGACGTCGCCGTACCGGATCATGAACGAGGCGATCTGGACGAGCATCGGGGGCAGCTTCAGCCGCTGGAGGCCGAGGAGCAGGGCGCGCAGCTCGGTCGTGGAGGCGAGGATCACCGAGGCGGCGACGCCGAGGGTGCCCTTGGCGAGGACGTTCCAGGCGCCCCACAGGCCGGGGACGCTCAGCGACACCCCGAGGACTTCTCTCTGCTCGCCGGGCACGACGAACGGCATGAGCAGTGCGAACGCGACGAACGGCACCTCGATGAGGAGCCGCTTCAGCAGGAAGCCGGCCGGGATCCGGGCCTTCGCCGCCACGACCGCGAGGAGCAGGGCGTAGAGGGCGAAGGCCCAGACGGCTTCGCGGGGCGTCGAGACGACGACCACCACGAAGCCGAGGACGGCGGCGAGTTTGGTGTGCGGGGGCAGCGCGTGGACCGGCGAGTGCGCGTGCCGGTAGAGCTTGTGGGCGTGCCCGGACCCCATGTCAGACGGTTTCCGGTACCGCGGTACGGCGTCGGCGGACGACCCAGAAGGCGCCGGTGCCGACGGCGAGGGTCACGCCCACGCCGATCGTGCCGGCGAGGCCGCCGGAGAGGCGGGCGTTGTCGACGTCCTTCACGCCGTAGTCGGCGAGCGGCGAGCCGGCGGCGGCGTGCTCCTCGACCTTGGCGTCGAAGCCCTTGTCGGCGGCGACCTTCTCCAGGCCGTCGGGGCTGGCGGAGGCGTAGAAGGAGACGAAGCCGGCGAGGACGAGCGCGGTGACGACACCGCCGATCCACACCTTCTTCGGGGATCCGGCGGCCACCGGAACGGCGGCCGGGGTCTCCGCGTCGACCAGCTCGCCGTCGACCCGGAGCTTGAGCGGGGCGGTAAGGCCGCGGGCGCCGTAGACCAGGTCGGGTCGGACGGCGACGACCGCGCCGACGGTCAGCATGGTGATGACGGCCTCGCCGATGCCGATGAGGACGTGCACGCCGACCATGGCGGTGAGGACCTTGCCGATCGGCACGTCGGTGGTGCCGCCGATCGCGTAGATCAGGGTGAAGGCGGCGGCCGAGGCCGGTACGGAGACGAGCGCGGCGATGAACGAGGCCACGGTCACCGAGCGGCGGGTGCGCGGCAGCACGAGGACGAGGCCGCGGAAGAGCGCGTACGAGACGACGACCGTGACGACGCCCATGACGGTGATGTTCACGCCGAGGGCGGTGAGGCCTCCGTCGGCGAAGAGGATGCCCTGCATCAGCAGGACGACGGCGATGCACAGGACGCCGGTCCACGGGCCGACGAGTATCGCGGCGAGCGCGCCGCCGAGCAGGTGTCCGCTGGTCCCGGCGGCGACCGGGAAGTTCAGCATCTGCACGGCGAAGATGAAGGCCGCGACGAGCCCCGCGAGCGGCGCCGTCCGCTCGTCCAACTCGCGGCGGGCCCCGCGCAGGCTCACGGCGACGGCGCCGGCGGCGACGACACCGGCCACGGCCGATACGGGGGCGTTGATGAATCCGTCAGGTACATGCACGTCCCGAATGATGAGCCTTCTTGCGAACCACTTGCAAGAGCGCATGGGTCACAGATCACAGGGTGGACCACGCATGACCCTCGCACGGGACGGGAACAAGTGACACATTGACTGATAGCAGGACAAAACGTGAGGAGCCCGCGATGGCCGCCGTAGCCGACCACGCAGTCGACGACCACGCCAAGGGGCGGATCATCAGCGACGCCCCGCTCTCCCGGCCGGTCCCCGTGACCCTTCGCTTCGACGCCGACTACTCCCCCGCGACCGTCCGCTTCGTCTTCCCCGGCGAGGTCGAGTGGTCCTTCCCGCGCGCGCTCCTCGAGAACGGCCTGCGCACCCCGACCCGCCGCGGCGACATCGAGGTGTGGCCGTGCGGCCGGGTGCAGACGGTCGTCGAGTTCCACAAGGACGACGGCGTCGACGTCGTCCAGTTCGACACCGCCGCCCTGCTCCGGTTCCTCCGCCACACGTACGCCGCGGGTACGCCGACGCCGTCAGCGCGTCGATGACGACACACTGACGGCGTACGGAGTCATCCCGGAAATCGGGCCGAAGGTCAGGCCTTGACGAGGTCCGGCTTCGCGGGCGTGCCCTCACCCGTCGACGCGGCGAGGCTCTCGCCCTCCACGTCCACGTTCGGCAGGATCCGGTCGAGCCACTTCGGCAGCCACCAGGCCTTGTGGCCGAGGAGCGCGAGCACGGCCGGGACGATCGCCATCCGGACCACGAAGGCGTCGAAGAGGACCGCGACGGCGAGACCGAAGCCGATCATCTTGATCATCTGGTCCGTCATGCCGATGAAGCCGGAGAAGACCGCGATCATGATGACCGCCGCGGCGACGACCACCCGGGCGCTGTGCCGGAAGCCGGTCACGATCGCCTCGCCGGGCCGCTCCCCGTGCACGTACGCCTCGCGCATCCGGGTCACGAGGAAGACCTCGTAGTCCATCGCGAGACCGAAGACGACACCCACCATGAAGATCGGCATCATCGACATGATCGGGCCGGTCTGCTCGACCCCGAACAGGCTGCCGAGCCAGCCCCACTGGAAGACCGCGACGACCGCGCCGAGGGCCGCGACGACCGAGAGCAGGAAGCCGAGAGCCGCCTTGAGCGGGACCAGGATCGACCGGAAGACCACCGTCAGGAGCAGGAAGGCGAGGCCGACGACGAGTGCCAGGTAGGGCACGAGCGCGTCGTTCATCTTCTGCGAGAAGTCGATGTTCATCGCGGTGGCGCCGGTGACGAGGACCTCGTCGCCGGTGGCGTCCCGGATGTCGTGGACCAGGTCCTCGGTGGCGACGGAGGACGGACGGTCCTTCGGGACCACCGTGATCATCGCGGCGTCGCCGGCCTTGTTCGGGGTCGCCGGGGTGACCGCCGCCCAGCCTTCGAGGCCCTTGATCGTGGAGACCGTCTTGTCCGCGGTGGCCTTGTCGCCGTCGACGACGACGAGCAGCGGGCCGTTGAAGCCGGGGCCGAAGCCGTCCGACAGCGTGTCGTACGCCCGGCGCTCGGTGGTGGAGGTCGGCTTCACGCCGTCGTCCGGCAGGCCCATCTCCAGGGAGGCGGCGGGCAGGGCGATCGCGCCGAGCCCGAGGACACCGATGAGCAGCACCATCACGGGGCGGCGGATGACGAACCGGGCCCAGCGGGTGCCGCCGTTCGGCTTGTCACTCGCCTTCGCCGTGCCCTTGCGCTGCTTGCGGCCGACGACCTTGTCCCCCGCGAAGCCCAGGAGCGCCGGGATGAGGGTGAGGGCGATGAGTACGGCGATGACGACCGTGCCGGCGGCGGCGAAGCCCATCTTCGTCAGCATCGGGATGTTGACGACGGCCAGGCCGACCAGGGCGATGACGACGGTGAGTCCGGCGAAGACGACCGCCGAGCCCGCCGTGCCGACCGCGCGGCCCGCGGCCTCCTCCTTCTCGCGCCCGTCGGCGAGCTCCGCGCGGTAGCGGGAGACGATGAAGAGGGCGTAGTCGATGCCGACCGCGAGGCCGATCATCATCGCGAGGGTGGAGGTGGTGGAGCCCAGGTCGAGAACGTTCGCGAGGGCCGCGATCGAGGAGACGCCGATGCCGACGCCGATGATCGCGGTGAGCAGCGGGAGCCCCGCCGCGACGAGCGAACCGAAGGTGATGACGAGCACGATGCCGGCGATGATCACGCCGACGATCTCGCCGGCGCCGGTCGCGGGCATGGTCTGGAGGGCGTCACCGCCGACCTCGACGGTCAGCCCCTTGCCCTGCGCGTTGTGACCGGCCTGGGTGAGCGCCTCGCGGGTCTCGTCGGTCAGCTCCATCGCGTTGACCTTGTAGGCGACGGAGACGTAGGCCGTGGAGCCGTCCTGCGAGACGGCGTGCGCGGTGTACGGGTCGGCGACCGAGACGATCTGGTCGGAGCCGGACTTCAGCGCGGCGACGGTCTCCTCGACGACGGCCTTGTGGGCCGTGTCGGTCACCTTCTGGCCCTCGGGGGCCTTGAAGACGACACGGGCGGTGGCCCCGTCGGCGCCGGCACCGGGGAAGCGCTCTTCGAGCAGGTCGAAGGCGCGCTGGGCCTCGGTGCCCGGTATCGAGAAGGAACCGGAGGTGGGGGCGGGCGCGGTGGCGGCGCCGATACCGGCGACCGCCAGGAGCGCCACCCAGAGGAGAGCGACGAGCCGTCGGCGCCGGAAGGCGGAACGGCCCAGCTTGTAGAGGAACGTGGCCACGGGGGCGTACTCCCATTGTGGGGCGGGACAGGACATGGGGAGCCGGCCCGACGGCGTGAGCGGTGCGCGGTCGGTTGGTGCGGGTGACGCGGGTGGGTCAGACGCCGAGTGAGGGGAGCACGACGGCGTCGACGTAGGCACTGAGGAAGGCGCGGTCGACCGGCTGATCCTCGATCAGCGGCCGGGCGATGAACGCACCGATCAGCATGTGGGGGAGGAGCTTCAGCGCCGGGTTGTCGGCGGCGACCTCTCCCCGGCGGACCGCTCGGCGCAGCAGTTCGTCGAGGCCGTTCATCTCGGGTTCGATGAGCAGCTCGCGCAGCGCCCGGTGCAGTTCGGGGTTGGTGTGGACGGCATGGGCCAGACCCCGCATCAGCGCGGAGTCCTTCTCCATCTGGCAGTCGTCGGTCCGCTCCATGAGCACATGGAAGTCGCCGCGCAGCGAGCCGGTGTCGACCTCGGCGAGATCGGCGGGCTTGTTGGCGCGCAGCGCCCGGGCGACCAGCTCGGGCTTGCTCCCCCACTGGCGGTAGAGGGTGGCCTTGCTGGAGTGGGTGCGGGCGGCGACGGCGTCCATGGTGAGGGCGTCGTAGCCGACCTCGCGGAGAAGGTCGAGCACGGCTGTGTACAGCTCGGACTCCCGCTCGGGAGTGAGTCTGCTGCGAGCCATGAACGGCTCCTCCGATCCGGCTGTGCGAACGAAACGGTTTCGTACAGTACGAAGATACCCACCCCCTCAGCGAAACGAAACCGTTTCGTACGTGTCCTGGCCCACACACGACGGCCCACGCACGCCGGCCCACCATGACGAGACGCCCGTATACACGTACGAGTTGCCGCACCCCCTCCGCGCGGAAAGCATGTACAGGTGAGTGACGACGTCGCGTATCTCCGGTTTCCGCACCTCCACGACGACCTGCTGTGCTTCGCGGCCGAGGACGATCTCTGGATCGCCCCCCTCGTCCCCGAGGGCCACCGCCCCGGCCGGGCCTGGCGGCTGACCGTCGACCGCACCCGGGTCGGCCACCCGCGCTTCTCGCCGGACGGCCGCCACATCGCGTACACGAACTGGCGCAGCCTCGATCCGGAGATCCATCTCGTCCCCATCGACGGCGGCTCCGCCCGGCGCCTCACCTACTGGGGCTCCACCGACACCCGGGTCTGCGGCTGGACGCCCCCCGACCCCGACCGGGACGGCCGCTCGGACATCCTCGCCGTCTCCTCGCACGGGCAACCGTTCTCGTACTACTCCTGGGCCTACACCGTCCCCACCGACGGCTCCCCCGGCATGCGCATGCCCTGGGGCCCGGTCTCCGACATCGCCGTCACCGACGACACCGCCATCACCGGTGACAGCGTCCGCACCGGCGACAGTGCCCTCAGCGGTGACAGTGCCCCCACCGGCCACGGCGGAGAGCGCCGGACCCTCCTCCTCACCGGAAAGCCGCCGCACGAGCCGGCCGCCTGGAAGAGGTACCTCGGCGGCGCCACCGGACGACTCTGGCTGCACGGCGAACGGCTGCTGCCCGACATCGGCGGCCATCTGGACTGCGCCATGGCCGTCGACGGCCGGATCGCCTTCCTCTCCGACCACGAGGGCGTCGGCAACCTCTACTCCTGCCTGCCCGACGGCACCGACCTGCGCCGCCACACCGACCACGACGCCTTCTACGCCCGGCACGCGTCGAGCGACGGACGGCGGGTCGTCTACCAGTGCGCGGGCGAGCTGTGGATCGTCGACGCGCTCACCCCCGACTCCCGCCCCCGGAAGCTGGAGGTCCGGCTCGGCGGGCAGCGCGTCGGCCGCCGCCCCTACCAGGTGCCCGCCGCCCACCACGTCGACGCGGTCTCCGTCGACGAGACCGGCCGGGCCAGCGCCGTCTCCGTACGCGGCAGCCTGTACTGGCTCACGCACCGCGACGGCCCGGCCCGCACGATCATCGACTCGCCGGGCGTCCGCGTCCGGCTGCCCGAGATGCTCGGCAGCGGCGGGCAGGTCGCGTACGTCACCGACGCCGAGGGCGAGGACGCCGTCGAGGTCGCCTACCTGCCGCGCGCCAGCGGCGACCGGCCGCCGCGCCGGCTCGCCTCGGGCGGCCTCGGCCGGGTCGAGGAGCTGATCGCCGACCCGGAGGGCGAACGGCTCGCCATCGCCTCCCACGACGGGCGGCTCCTCCTCCTCGACGCGACGGAGGACTCCAACGGCGAGGTCACCGAGCTGATCCGGTCCGTGAACGGGCCCGTACGCGACCTCGCGTTCTCCCCCGACGGCGACTGGCTCACCTGGTCCCACCCGGGCATCGGCCGCTCCCTGCGCTCCATCAAGCTGGCCCGTATCTCCGGCCCCGGCGCCCGGACCGTCGTCGACGTCACCAACGGCCGCTTCGAGGACGAGAACCCGGTCTTCACCCGGGACGGCCGCTATCTCGCCTTCCTCTCCTGGCGCGGCTTCGACCCGGTGTACGACGTCCACACCGGCGACCTCTCCTTCCCGCTCGGCTGCCGCCCCTACCTCGTACCGCTCTCCTCCGCCACGCCCTCCCCCTTCGCACTGCTCCCCGACGGGCGCCCGGCGGCCGGCGGCCTCGACCCCGCCGACGACGACACGGACACCGGCGACGGCACCGTCACGGTCGAGATCGAAGGGCTCCCCGACCGGGTCACCCCCATCCCGGTCACCGCCTCCAAGTACTCCGCGCTGCACCCCGTCAGCGGCGGCGGCCTGGTCTGGCTGCGCTGGCCCATCTCGGGCGCGCTCGGCGAGACCTTCGCCAATCCGGCCGACACCTCCGGCCGCCCCTCCCTCGAACACTTCACCATCACCAAGGCCCGCAAGAGCGAACTCGCCAAGGACCTCGACTGGTTCGCGGTCAGCGGCGACGGCACCCGGATCGTCGTCGCCGACGAGGGCGAGCTGCGGGCCGTGCCCGCCACCGAGTCCGGCGACGGCGACTCCACCGTCTACCTGGACCTGCGGCGCATCCTCCACGAGGTCGACCCCGGCGCCGAGTGGCGGCAGGCCTTCGACGAGGCCGGCCGGATCGTCCGCGCCTACTTCTGGGAGCCCGGCATGGGCGGCGTCGACTGGTCGGCGGTCCTCGACCAGTACCGGCCGCTCGTCGAACGGGTCGCGTCCCCCGACGAGTTCGCCGACCTGCTCCGCGAGGTCGTCGGCGAACTGGGCACCTCCCACGCGTACGTGACCCCCGCCCGCCGCAACGAGGGCCCGCCGCACTACCAGCGCGCCATGGGCCTCCTCGGCGCCAACCTCGTGCCCCGGGAGGCCGGCTGGACGGTGAAGCGGATCCTGCCCGGCGAGTCCTCCGACTCCAAGGCCCGCTCCCCGCTCGCCGGCACCGGCATCCGCGAGGGCGCCGTCCTCACCCACGTCGACGGCCGGCCCGTCGACCCGGTCACCGGCCCCTACCCGCTGCTCTCCGGCACCGGCGGCACCACCGTCGAGCTCACCTTCACCCCCGCCGAGGGCGAGGGCCGCTCCCGGCGCGTCGCCGTCGTCCCGCTCGTCGACGAACGGCCCCTGCGCTACCAGGACTGGGTCGCCAAGCGCCGGGCCGTCGTCCGGGAGCTCAGCGGCGGCCGCTGCGGGTACCTCCACATCCCCGACATGGGCGGCTCCGGCTGGGCCCAGTTCAACCGCGACCTGCGCATGGAGGTCTCCCGGCCCGCGCTCATCGTCGACGTCCGCGGCAACGCCGGCGGCAACATCAGCGAGCTCGTCATAGAGAAACTGACCCGCAAGATCCTCGGCTGGGACCTGACCCGGAACGCCCAGCCCGTCTCGTACGCCTCCAACGCCCCGCGCGGCCCCGTCGTCGCCCTCGCCGACGAGGCCACCTCCTCCGACGGCGACATGATCACCGCCGCCTTCAAACTCCTCGGCCTCGGGCCCGTCGTCGGCCAGCGCACCTGGGGCGGCGTCGTCGGCATGACCGGCCGCCACCGGCTCGGCGACGGCACCCAGATCACGGTCCCGATGAACGCGGCCTGGTTCCCCGAGTACGGCTGGTCCCTGGAGAACCACGGCGTCGAACCCGACCTCGCGGTCCTGCGCACCCCCCTCGACTGGGCCGAGGGCCGGCACGCGCAGCTCGACGACGCCGTGCACGTCGCCCTCTCGCTCCTCGCGGAGACCCCGCCGGCCAGCCCCCCGGGCTACGAGGCCGTCCCCGACCGCTCCCGCCCGAAACTGCCGCCGAGGTCCGCCCCGTAGCGGAACCGCGACGACCTACGCGTACGCCGCGCCGAGGTCCAGCTCGTAGGAGGTACCCGGCTCGCCGTCCAGCGTCACGCTCCCGACGGCGCCGAACCCGACCCGCCCGAGCACGGCCCTCGACCCGGTGTTGTCGAGGGTCGTGGCGGCGGTCAGCCTGGTCAGCCCGTACTCCTCCCGCGCCAGCCGGCACACCTCGCGCACCCCGGCCGTCGCCACGCCCCGCCCGGTCGCCTTCTCGGCGACCCGGTAGCCGAGCTCGGCGGCCCCGTCGACGGCGTCCACCAGGTTGAACCGGCCGAGTATCTCCCCGCCCTCCCCGACCAGGACGTGGAAGTGGATCGCACCGGTCTCCTGCTCCGCCAGGAGCGCCCGGTGCCGGTCCTCGAACTCCTCGAAGAACGCGTCGCCCCGGTCCGGCACGGAGGCGGCGAAGTAGGCCCTGTTGTCCCGCTCGAACGCGAGCAGGGCGGGCGCGTGGTCGGGGCGCAGTCGCTGCAGTTCAGGCATGGGGGGCACGGTATGCGCTCGCCCGGGAAAGGGCCCTAATATCCTGCGGCCAGGGGCCGGTCACGGCGGGATCCCGCCGGACGGATCACGCCGTCCAGGATGCAGAAGATGCAGAACAGGAACACGCATGCCCGATCGACTCCCGACCGGCCAGACCCTCATCCAGTCGGTCCAGCGCGCCGTCCATCTGCTGCGCGCGCTGAATCACCGGGGCGGCGTCGCGAGCGCGAAACAGCTCGCGCGCGACACCGATCTGCCGCTTCCGACCGCGTACCACCTGCTGCGGACCCTCTGCCACGAGGGACTGGTGAGCAAGGACCGCCACGGATACGCCCTCGCGGACCCGGCCGGCCTCGCCGTCCCGCAGTCCTCCTCGCCCGAGGGACTGCCCACCCAGGAGTGGGCGGACCACCTCAGTCTGGAACTCGACGCCGCCGTCTACTTCGTCATCTACCGCGAGGGCGACCTCCGGGTCACGGCCGTCTCGCGCAACCCCGACTGCCCGCCCGTCACGGAGTGGGCCGAATTCCGGCTCACGTGCCATGCGCACGCCGCCGGCCAGGCGATCCTCGCCCAACTCGGCGACGAAGAGCGCGGCGACCACCTCGACCTGCACCCGGCGACCCCGCTCACCCGCCACACCGTGGCCGGCCGCGCCGCCATCGAACGCCGCCTCGCCTCCCAGCGTCGCGAGCTGCCCCTCCTCGAGTACGAGGAGTACACCCTCGGCACCGTCTGCGCCGCCGTCCCCATCACGGTCGGCTCCTCGGCCGCCGCCCTCGCGATATCCCTGCCGTCCACGAAGGCCGCCGACCTCGCGCCCCTCGCACGCCGCCTCCAGAACCGCGCCGAGAGCATCCTCCTCGACCACACCTTCTCGGTCACTCCCCGCCCGCCCCGGCCGGAGCCTTGAACACACGCGAAGGCGCACCCGGCGTCCCGGGTGCGCCTTCCTCAGCCGACCGTGGGATGGCCGGACGTCAGGCGTCGTAGTCCTGGTCGAAACGGTCCTGGGCCTCCTGCTGGGCCTTGCGCGTCTCGTCGTCGGAGCGGTCGCGGCCCTGGGAAGCACGTTCGGACGCCTCGTCCTTCGCCTTGCCCGCGGCCTGCCTGGCCCGCTCCTTGAGCTCGTCCGCCTTGTCGTTGAACTGGTCCTTCATGCCCATGAAGAGTCACTCCTAGAAGGGTGTGAGGTGGGGACGGGGCGTCGTGCCCCGTCGGGCTCGACCAGCCTTGCACGGGCGCACATCCCACGCATTTCGATCAGCCCGCCCCCCTCACTCCCGGTCACGGAGCCCCCGTCACGGAGCCTTCGTCACCGGCGGGCCGTGTCCCCCGCGCGCGCCTGCTCGTCGGCCGCGCCGCCCGCGCCCACGAGCCCCTTGGCGACAGAGCCGAGGCGCGGCTCGAAGCGCCGCATCTCGCGCTGTCCGACCGTCGCGATCATCCCGGGCAGATAGCCCCGGACCGACTGCATCCCGCGCAGCCACCACTGCGCGTACACGTGGGAGGAACGCCGCTCGATGCCGGCGACGATCCGGTCGACGGCCGGGCCGAGGGGGTACGTGCGGTTCGCGGGCCACGGCAGCCGGGACCGGAGCTCGCGCATCACGTCGTCCTGGTCGGCGCCCCTGACCATGTCGGTGTCGGTCCAGGACAGATAGCCGACGCCGACCTTCACGCCCTTGTACGCGACCTCGGCGCGCAGGCTGTGCGCGAAGGCCTCGACGCCCGACTTGGAGGCGCAGTACGCCGTCATCATCGGGGCCGGGGTGAGCGCCGCGAGCGAGGCGATCTGGAGGAAGTAGCCCCGGGACTCCATGAGGACGGGCAGGAACGCCCGGCCGGTCACGGCGCCGCCGATCAGGTTGACCTCGATGACCCGCCGCCAGGCGTCGGGGTCGGACTCGGCGAACGGACCGCCGGCCGCGACACCGGCGTTGGCGACGACGATGTCGACCTTCCCGAACCGCTCCTTGACCTCGGCCGCGACCTTCGCCATGGCCTCGTGGTCGGTGACGTCGGCGTGCCACCAGTCGGCCTCGGTGTGCAGCCGCCCGGCGACGTCCTTGAGCTGCTCGGGCTCCAGGCCGACGAGCGCGATCTTCGCGCCGCGCGCGGAGAGCTTGCGGGCGAGGAGTTCGCCGACGCCGCGGGCCCCTCCGGTGACGACCGCGACCTGTCCTTCCAGGCTCACCCGGCTCATGCCTTCTCCTTCACTTCCACGTAGGTGTCCGCCAGTTCGCGAATCCGGGCGGTGACGGCCTCGGGGGCCTCCACCGGCGTCATGTGGCCGGCGCCGGTGACTTCGAGGAGCCCCACGCACTGCGGGAGCGCTTCGGCCATGGCCCGGGAGTGGACGGGCGGGGTGAGCCGGTCGGCGGTGCCGACGAGGACGGCCACCGGCAGGTCCAGCTCCCGTACGCCCGCTTCGACGTCGATCTCGGAGAGGACGCGGGACCAGCCGACGCGGGCCCCGCGCGGGCAGGCGTGCACGATCCGGGCGCAGGTGTCGACCCGCTCGGGAGCCGACCCCGGTCCCATCGTCGCGTACCTGAGGATCTTCTTCGAGACGGGAGTGACCGGCCCGAGCGGGGCCTTCGCCCCGAGGACGCTCCGGGTCAGCCGGGTGCGCCGGTCGCTCGGGCGCAGCGGTACGACGGTGGCCTCGGCGGTCAGCCGCGAGGGCCCGGTGGAACAGAGCAGTACGGCCGCCGCGTGCTCCCGGAAGCCGGGGCGGGAGGCCGCCGCCATCACGGTCATGCCGCCCATGGAGTGCCCGGCCAGGACGGCCTTCTCGCCGGGGGCGAGGGTGGCCGCGAGGACGGCTTCGAGGTCGTCGGCGAGCGCCCGGACCGAGTATCCGGAGGGTCCGGCGGGGGCCGGGGAACGGCCGTGGCCGCGCTGGTCGTAGGCGATGACCCGGTGGTCGGCGGCGAGGACCCGTATCTGCTCGGCCCAGAAGGCGATGGAGCAGGTCCAGCCGTGGGCGAGGACGACGACGGGGGCGCCCTCGGGGCCGTACACCTCGACGTGGATCGGGGAACCGTCGGCGGAGACGGCGGTCAGCTCCCGGGACGCGGGCAGCGAGATCAGGCGGCGGCTCACTGGGCGGCCTCCTTCTTCCGGGAGGGACGGTTCTTCGCCGCAGAGGCCTCCGGGGCCGCCGAAGCCGTCGTGGACGTCGTGGACGTCTTGGGCGCGCGCAGCACCTCGTACTCGGAGAGGTCGACCTGCCGGGTCTCCTTGCGGAACTCTCCCGTCGTCCCCGGCCACAGGGTGGTGTTGCGGCCGTTGGCGTCGAGGTACCAGCTCTCGCAGCCGCCGGCCTTCCAGACGGTCCGCTCCATCCGGGTCTGCACCTTGCGGTTCCAGGCGCCGACGGCGGAGGGACGGACGGCGAGCGCGGCGCGCCCGCCCAGCATGTTCAGCTGGCGCAGGTAGTCGGCCATGTAGTTCAGCTGGGACTCGATCATCAGGATCATCGAGGAGTTCCCGAGGCCGGTGTTGGGGCCGATGACCGTCATGAAGTTGGGGAAGCCGGCGGCGGTGGCGCCGCGCAGCGCCTCCATGCCGCCCTTCCAGGCCTCGGCGAGCGTCTGTCCCTCCGCTCCGACGACCCGCTCGGCGATCGGCATGTCGGTGACGTGGAAGCCGGTACCGAAGACGATGGCGTCGACCTCGGTCTCGGTGCCGTCCGCGGCGACGACGGTCGAGCCGCGGACCTCGCGCAGCCCGGAGGCGACGACGTCGACGTTCGGCTGGGCGACCGCCGGGTAGTACGTGCTGGAGAGCAGGATGCGCTTGCAGCCGATGCGGTACGAGGGCGTCAGCTTGGCCCGCAGTGCCGGGTCCTTGATCGCCTTGGCGATGTTGGCCTTGGCGAGCTTCTCGATGAGCCCCAGCTCACCCGGGTGCTTGGTGAAGGCGCCGACCTGGAGTTCGCGGATGCCCCAGAGCAGGCCGCGGCGCAGGGTGCCGGTGACGGGCACGGCGCGGTGGAGCCAGCGCTCGGGGCCGCTGATGGCGCGGTCCATGCGGCGCATGACCCACGGGGGCGTGCGCTGGAAGAGCGTCAGCTTCCCGACCAGGGGCTGGATCGCGGGCACGATCTGGATGGCGGAGGCGCCGGTGCCGATCATGGCGACGCGCTTGCCGGTGAGGTCGTAGTCGTGGTCCCAGCGGGCCGAGTGGAAGACCTTGCCGGGGAAGTCGGCGAGCCCCGGGATGTCGGGGATCTTGGGGTCGGAGAGCGGTCCGGTCGCGGAGACGACGACCTCGGCGCTGAAGGAGCCCTGGCTCGTCTCGATCTCCCAGCGGAGCGCCTCCGCGTCCCAGGCCATCCGCCGCACCTCGTGGTTCAGGCGCAGGTGGGGGCGGATCCCGAAGGTGTCCGTGACATGCTCCAGGTACGCGCGGATGTGGCGCTGTCCGGAGAAGGTCCGCGGCCAGTCGGGGTTGGGCGCGAAGGAGAAGGAGTAGAGGTGCGAGGGCACGTCGCAGGCACAGCCGGGGTAGCTGTTGTCGCGCCATGTGCCGCCCACGGAGTCGGCCCGCTCCAGGACGACGAAGTCGGTGATTCCCTCGCGCCGCAGCCGGACGGCGGCCCCCAGGCCACCGAATCCCGATCCGATCACCGCCACCCGTACGTGCTCGTGCTTCGCCATGCCGCCTCCCGAACGCCCGGCAGATCACGCCAGCAATCACTGGCACAGTCGGGACTGTAGAGCAGCTCCATACCGAGCGGTAGGGGTACGGCGAGGGAAAGTTACCGGCGGTACAACATAGGCTGGCGTGCGTGGCAGAAGGATCAGGACCCGACACGGGCGCACACGAAGCCGTACGCGAGTACCGCATGGAGGAGCTCGCGACGGCCGCCGGCATCACCGTGCGCACCCTGCGCTTCTACCGCGAGCGCGGACTGATCCCGCCACCGCGCCGCGAGGGCAGGATCGCCTGGTACGACGAGCACCACCTCGCCCGGCTGCGCACCATCGCCGCCCTCCTGGAGCGCGGCCACACCCTCAACGGCATCGCCGACCTCACCACCGCCTTCGAGAGCGGCCGGAACGTCCGCGAGGTCCTCGCCCTCGGCTCCCCCACCGAGGAGGAGCCCGTCCGCCTCACCCCCGAGGAGCTCGCCGACCACTTCTCCGGCGAGGTCACCCCCGAGAACCTCGCGGCCGCCCTCGACCTCGGCTACCTCGTCACCGACGGCGAGGAGATCGTCCACATCAGCCGCCGCCTGCTCGACGTCTCGGCCGCACTCGTCCGGGAGGGCGTCCCGCTCGCCGAGGTCCTCAAGGCGGGCGCCCGCGTCCGCGAACACGCCGACGCCCTCGCGGAGCTCTTCACCGACCTGCTGCGCGCGCACGCGGCCGAGGACGACCTGTCGCGGCTGCGCCCGCTCGCGAAGAGCGTCGTCGAGGCGGAGCTGTCGATGGCGCTCGACCGGCGCCTGCGCCCCGAGAACACCTGAAGTCCCGTCGACTACAGCTCGTAGACGGCGGTCACGGGGGCGTGGTCGCTCCACCGCTCGGCGTGGGTGGCGGCGCGCTCGACGTAGGCCTTGACGGCCTTGGCGGCGAGGCCGGGGGTGGCGACCTGGTAGTCGATGCGCCAGCCGCTGTCGTTGTCGAAGGCGCGGCCGCGGTAGGACCACCAGGAGTAGGGCCCTTCCTGCTCGGGGTGGAGGGCCCGCACGACGTCGACGTACGCGCCGTCGCTCTCGTCGAGGACCCGCCCGAGCCACTCCCGCTCCTCGGGGAGGAAGCCGGCGTTCTTCTTGTTGGCCTTCCAGTTCTTGAGGTCGGCCTCGCGGTGGGCGATGTTCCAGTCGCCGCAGACGACGACCTCACGCCCGTCGGCGGCGGCCCGGGTCCTGAGCTCCTTCAGATACGGCAGGAACTCGCCCATGAACCGCAGCTTCTCGTCCTGGCGCTCGGTGCCGACCTCGCCGGAGGGCAGGTAGAGGCTGGCGACGGTCACACCGGGCAGGTCGGCCTCGATGTACCGCCCGCTGCCGTCGAACTCGCTCGACCCGAAGCCGACGCGCACGGCGTCGGGCTCGCGGCGCGTGTAGAGGGAGACGCCGGCGCGGCCCTTGGCGGCGGCGGGCGCGTGGGCCGTGAACCAGCCCTCGGGCGCCCGGACCTCGGCCGGCAGCTGGGCCTCCTCGGCGCGGACCTCCTGCAGGCAGACGACGTCGGCGGAGGTGCCGGCCAGCCACTCGACGAAGCCCTTCTTGGCTGCGGCGCGGAGACCATTGACATTGACGGTGGTCACTGTGTACAAAACATGCCTTCTTACTGGGAGGAAGAGATCACGCCCAGGGGTCAGGTTCCCATACGGGGTGAACCGTGACCGTCGCTCCCCCTCCCGGCTTCCTCGTGAGCACTACGCGGCGAGCGAGCTGCCGAAGCAGGCTGTTGCGCTGTCCGTCGTCCAGTACCTCCCAGCCGTCGGCCAGCGTGGCGACGATCGGCTCGTAGTCCTCCTGGTGCGGGGTCAGTTCGACCTTGGCCACCCGGTCAAGGGCGGCACCCGTGGCGGCCTGCTGCTTCCTGATCACGTCGCGGGCAGCCTCGTACTCTCCGGGCCCGTACTCGTCCGGATTCGCAGCACGGTCCGCACGTAGGTTCGCGAGCGCGGTCTGATGCTTCCTCTCCTCCGCCTCCAGGCGAGCCCGCTCCCGGGCGGCCGTTGCCCGCTGATCGAACAACGGCGTGCGCGGGGTGGGCACGCTGGGCGCTGCGTCAATGCCAGGCGCCGCCTTGTCCATAACCCAGTCGCGCACGTCGTCCTCAACGTCGGTACGTAGGACCCAGACGCCCTCACATCCGTGCTTTCCGGTGACGGCCCGCCGGCCGCACGCGAAGTGGTGGCCTCTCACGCTCTGCATAATGCCGTCGACCATGCGCATGCGGCTCTGGCGCGGGACGGTGCCCCGGCAACCTCCGCAGCGGGCAAGCGCGGTGAGCAGGTGGAGCGGCTGACGGCTCCGTGGCGGGGTCTTCCTCATGGTCTGCCGCCGGTCCTGGTACTGCTGCCACAGGTCGAGGTCGATCAGCTCTTCCTGGGCCCCGGGAACGAAGATCGCGTTGGGGCAGTTGCCGCGCTTCCCGGGTGGGCACTTGCATTCGGGGTTGTGGACGCGGAGCAGGCCGGCGCAGAAGCCGGAGTCCATGTAGCGAATGAGGGTCTGAGCAGTCCACAGGCCGCCTCGAACGGTGCGGTGGCCGTTCGTGTTGAGTTCGTCGAGCAGCGCGTAGAAGGGGGCGCCGTCGATGTACTGGCGGTACCGGTCGGCCATGACGGGGCCTGTTTCGGGGTGGGCGACGTATTTCTCGTCCTGGAGGATGAACAGCCCGGGGTGTTTGGGGTCCGGGACCCTCCTGGGGTGCCAGACGTAGCCGAAGCGGGGTCGGCCGGTGGCGGGAAGCTTGAGTTTCGTGATGCGGTGCTCGTGCGTCTCCCGCCACTGTTCGCCGCGCACGTCGGATTCGTAGGCCGCGAACTCGAAGAGGATGCCGCGCTGGAGTCGACCGGTCGCCGTGCGGGCATCGGCTTCCTCGGTGGCGGATTCGAGTTGTCCCCCGGCATCCGTGAGCCGTTTGAGGTTGATGGCGATGCCGTCGCGGCTGCGGCCGAACCGGCTGTACTTCCATACGGCGATGCCGCGTGCTTCGCCGGCCTCGACGCGCTCGATGCCGCGCATGATCTTGCGCTTGAAGTTGCGGCCGGTCATGTCGAGGTCGGTGATGAAGTCGACGATGCGTCGGCCGGTCCGAGCTGCCCAAGCGTTGAGCGCCGCTTTTTGCAGCTCGGGGCTGATCTTCTCTTCTTTCCAGGTCGAGACCCGGATGTAGCCGATCCACGGCTCGCCCTCGTCGTCGGGGGGCGAACCGCGGAAGGTGTCGGGTAGGGGTTTGGTCACGGCACGGCTCGATTCTCCTCGGTGATGTGCGGGGCCGCCCGGCGGTGCTCGTCAAGGCTGATCACGTCGGCCGGGGACTCGTGGCGTCCGCAGGTCTCGCACTGTCCAGGGGACGGCGGGCGGGGGACGTGGACGAGACCTTGGCCGACGTGATCGAGGGCCTTGATGTAGCCCTGCTTCGTAGCCGCGTTCAGCTGTTCGTCGGTGAGTTCGTGGGTGCGGGTGATGAGGACCCAGTACATGAGCGGCACCGCCGCGAGAAACCCGAGCATTCCGGCATCTGTGAGGGGGGCAGTGCCGGTGACCCATCCGGTCGCGCCGGTGGCGAGAGCGGTTACGAACAGGGCGCCTGTGAGCGCGGGAGCAATGCGACGGAAGCTGATCATCGTACGGTCTCTCCTTGCTATTCGGCGGTCCTTTCGGAGTCGCCGGCGGTTCGGTTGCGCTTCACGGTGTCGATGACGGCCTCGATGAGTCGGCGGTCACTGGGGTCGGTGATGCCGAGTTCGTCGAGGGCGACGTCGGTGGTGATGGGGTCGCTACCGGCAGGGGGACCGGTTCGTACGCGGTTGATGTCGTCAGGGGTGAGCCATCCGGCGCCCATGAGTACGACGCTCAGAGGGTCGCCGAAGAAGGTGGCGAGCTGTTCGAGGGAGTCGATGGTAGGGGTGCCGCCGCCGGCGAGGAGTCGGTTCAGGCTGGCCGGAGGGATACCGCTATCTCGCGAGAGACGTGTGCGTTCACCGCGTTCGCTCAAGCGATAGCCCGCTTGTGTGAAGCGTCGTTCTAGCCAGTCCGCGAACTTGCGCTCTCTTGTTTCGTCCATGGATGGAACATACCGCGCGCGGAAAGATCATGGCATCAGGCCTCTGGCATCTGACCGAAATCCACACACAGAACACCCTTCCGAGGGCCGTCCTCGCCGGTAGAGGCACATTCGAACACCTGGACGATTCTCATGCGTCAAGCGGAGCGTGTCAATCAGTTTCGCTACACACGGCGCACAGTCCATCACGTTTCACATCCCTCCCGCCATGTTCCAACCGTGGACGGAATGAGGAATCTTGATGGTAGTGTTCCTTCCGTAGACGGAACAACCGTCCGTCTACGGAAGGGCATCGTCATGTACGACCGCACAAAGCTCCGCGCTGCTGCCGCCCGAGCAGGCGACACCAAGCTCAACGGACGCCTCAGCGCCGCCGCCGTCGGCCGCCGCCTGGGAGTCCCGCGTAACACGGCCTGGCGCCTGCTCAACGGACGCTCCACGCCGAGCGCCCCCCTGATCGCCAAGGTCGAACGCCACTACGGCATCAAGGCCCGGCACCTCCTCATCCGCACGGACGCCGCATGAGCGCCCCAGTCGTCACCCGCGAGCAGGCATTCGCTAACGCGCGCCGGGTCCTCGACATCGCGCTCGCCGAGGTCGCCGCCGACTACGCGGCCGGCCGCCTCTCCCCCGAGCGGGAAATGGCCGTCCGCCGCCTGCTGCGGAAGCAGCACGCCGAGCAGGCCTCCCCCCAGCCTCTCGCCGCCTGAAACCGCGAAGGGCCGCCCGGATTGCGCCCGGACGGCCCTCACATCCCCCGAAGGAGATCAATATGCAGAACCAGGGTACCCGCCTCCTCCGCGCCGCCGAGGCGTTCCGGGGCGCCCGCGCCTACCGCCGTCAGATGGCGTTCCGCGACGACCTCGCGACGCAGCTGCACACCATCGCCCCCGGCATCGCCCGCGTCCACCTGACCCCGGTCACGACCGACGTCGACGGCACCCCCCGCCGGCAGACCCTCGTGAACCTGCTCAACTCCATCGGCTACACCGTCGAGGCCCCCATCGGCGCGCACCGTGCCGCCCGGCGCCTGCTCGTCGACGCCTTCCCGGCCGCCGACTGGGATCGGCCGCTCATCTACAACGTGGGCACCGGCTACCTGATGGACAACGTCCCCACGGCCCCGGCCGCCCTCGGCACCGACACCGCGCCGGAGGTGACCGCGTGATCCGTCCGACCCTCACCGCCGACGGCACCGCCGTCCGCCTCCCCGTCACCGCCGCCGTCGTGCCCCTGCTCGACGAACTCGCCATCGCCTACGCCGACGACCCCACCGAGTTCGGGCAGATGCTCGCCGCCCACGCCGCCGCCGTCCTCTCCCTCGACCACGCCGTCGTGTCGGACCACACGCCGGACTGGGAGCGGGCGATGCGTGCGGCCGAGGCCGACGGCACCCGCGACGCGCTGCTCGGCGGTCTGGAGTCGGCCGAGCGTCTCGACGACGTGCTCGGGCCGGACGACGCGATCAGTCTGGCGACCTCGCTCACGAAGCAGGCCGCGATCATCCGCCACCGCAACACCGCACAGGAGAACCGCTCGTGACCGTCACCACCCTGCCCACCGCCCACCCCGGGCAGCCCTCGCTGCCGCCCGTGACCGGCCCGGCCGATGTCACGTACGAGCCCGCGCCGAACGGAGCCCCCGTCGACGCCCCCCGCGTGTTCGCCGCGATCAACTCCGTGATGCGGGACGCGATGCCCGTCGGAAAGAACCAGACGAACACCCAGCAGAACTACAAGTTCCGGGGCATCGACGATGTCATGTCGGCCATGGCGGGCCCCCTCCGTGCCCACGGCGTGTTCATCCTCCCCAGCGTCGCCAGCCACAAGGCCGAGCGGCGCGGCGAGAAGATGACGCACGTGGTGATCCGGATGCGGTACCGGATCTACGGCCCGGCCGGTGACTGCCTGGTCGCCGACGTCCCGGGCGAGGCGTCCGACTTTGCCGACAAGGCCACCAACAAGGCTCAGTCCGCCGCGCTGAAGTACCTCCTGTTCACCCTGTTCATGTTGCCCGTGGATGGCCGCAGCATCGACGACGGCGACCGGCACCACCCCGAGGTGCCGACGGAGCACCGCGCCGAACGCCAGGAGCAGCAGCGGCGCCAGCAGCAGCCGCGAGGTCAGCAGCGCGGGCAGCGCCAGCAGCAGCCGCGCCAAGGGCAGCAGGCTGAGGCTGCATCCCAGCAGGAGCAGCAGCGCCGGGACTTTAAGGCCGAGGCCCGCGCGGCTACGAGCGAGGCCCAGTTCGAGCAGGTTCGCGTCGAGGCCGTGAAGGCCGGCGCCCCGGCGGAGTACCTCGCGGCGCTCGACGCCATCGCGGACGGAAAGCGCGCCGACGCTCGCGCCCCGCAGCCGCGGGTGGCCGGACAGCAGGAGCGGCCCACCCGCTCGGCCCCGACCCCGGCGCCGGACGCCACGACCACCGAGGCCCAGACCGGGGCCGCCGCCGAGGAGGCCCTCCGCCTCGCCGCTTCCCGCGTCGGCTACCAGACGCTCGACGCCGATTTCGAGCGCGCCCACGGCCGCACGATCGCCGAGGCCGACCCCGCCACGCTGCACGCGTTCCGCTCGATGATCGAGAGGGCCGCCCAGTGACCGAGCAGACCACCACCCCGCCGGCCCCGACCGGAGAGATCCGGGACGCCATCACCCGGCAGGCCTCCCTCGGAGCGCTGCTCGAAGAGGTCAAGACCGCGTACAACGACGCCCGAGCCGAGGCGCACGCGCTCCTGGAAGCGCAGTACAAGACGACCGGCACGTCAAAGATTGACGCGGTACTCCCGGACGGCACGAAGGTCGGCAGCATCTCCCGGCAGGGAGGCGAGCGCGCCGCCCAGGTCATCGACGACGAGGCGTTCGCCGCCTGGGTGCGCGACACGTACCCCACCGAGTTCGAGGTCGAGATGATCCCGATGCGGCTGGAGACCCGCGTACGGCCCGGGTTCGCCGCGAAGGTGCTCGCCGAGGCAACCGCCGCCGGGACGGCCCGGTACGTCGACGAGGAGACCGCCGAGGTCCACGACGTCCCCGGTGTCGAGATCCGGCCGGCCCTCGCCGCCACGCACCGGATGACGTACACGCGGAGGTCGAAGGCGTCCGCGCTCACCGGCCGCGAGCTGGTCGCACAGGCGTGGCGCCGGGGCGAGTTGGCCGCTCACGTGCTGCCCGCCCTCGCGCCCGAGCAGGGCTGACCTTCCGTACGACGGCCCGCCCCGCCTCCCCCGACCGGGGCGGGCCCTTCGACCAGGAGCACCGCATGGACCCGATCAACACGACCGACCGGCTGGACTTGCAGCACTACACCCGCCGCGTCGCCGCCACCCAGTTCTACGAGACCGTCAACGCCGCCGCCCTCGCCCAGACCGTGTTGGAGAAGCGGACCCCGGACAACGGCACGGTCTACGTCCTCGCCCGGCACCTCCTCGGCACCGCTCGCGCGCTGCTCGCCGCCCTCGACGCGCTCACCGATACCCAGCTCGCCATCGCCTGCCACGTGGCCGCCTCCGACGACGGCGAGGACCCCACCACTGCCGACCTCCTTGCCGCGCTCGCGAAGGCCGGCCAGCCGATCGGCAAGACCATGCTCGCGGCCGGTATGGCCGAGCAGGCCGGTAAGTCGGTGCCGCTGTGAAGGGCCGCCCGCTTCCCCCGGCTGTCCGCGAGCAGGTGATCACCATGCTGCGGTCCGGGGCGGCAAATCACACCATTGCCCGCGAACTCGGCCTCGACAAGGCGACGCCCGCTCGCTACCGCGCAGCCCTCGGCATGGCGCCGGTGCCCCGGTCGGCGCCGAACCGCTGCACGCTCACCCTGGATGAGAAGTTCCGCCAGTTCGTCCGCGTTGTTGACGGCGGGCACATGGAATGGGTTGGGCGCCACACCAAGTCCAGCGGGACCCCCGTGTTTTCCTTCGCGGGTCGAACCGTCACCGCCCGAACCGTTGCCTTCCAGCTCGCCCGGGGCGGGGCCCCTGAGGGGTACGTCACGACGGAATGTGACCACGAGGGCTGCGTCGCTCCCGAGCACGTCGAGGACGAGCCCGGCCGGAACCGCCTCCGCGCTCAACTCGCCGCCCTCACCGGTCAGGAGTCGACCCGAACGGCGTGCGTGCGGGGACACGCCGCCGCTGAGCACCGCCGATACCTCCCGAACGGAAGCCCGTACTGCGGGACGTGCCAGGACATGGCCAAGGCCGCTGGGCGCGCCGCCGCGTGACCGGACGCGATCGGCTTGACCGCGCCCGCCGCCTGCTCGACATGGCGCCTCCTGCCCCGGTTCCTGGGCAACTCCCGCTCGACCGGCCCCGGCACACGTGTGACGCGGGCAGCCCCCGGTGCCACGCCGTCCCGGCCCGCCCGTACCCGTGCGGGTGGCGCTGCGAGACCCACAAGCCCGTTCCCCGCCCGCATCCGGAGGTGCCGTGACCGTCACTCTGGTCCCGCCGATCACGTACGGCATCGGTCCGATCGACGCCGAGCCGCTCACGACCGGCCCCCGGTACGTCCGGACGGGCGGGATGAATCGCTGGCACCGGCCCCGCACCGGTATCCGGTGGCCGGACGGGCGCACCACCTACACCGTGTGGTGCGGGCAGCAGGTCGGCAGCCTGCGCGCCGCTCGCCCGATGGTGACCGCAGAAACCGTGCTCGACCACCTGCCCGTATGCGGGACGTGCGAGGGCCGCGCGGTCGGCGCCGGACAGGACGAACAGGCCGCCGGCCGCCCGCCGCTGGTGTTCGGGCCCCGGGACCTGACCCCGCCCCGGCACTGCCCCGGCAGCAGGACCGACCTGTACGCGCCGCTCCCGGGCGGTACGACCGGCCGGTGCCTCGCCTGCCGGGATACCCACCCCGTCCGGGCCATGGGCGGTCCGTACGCCTCGCGCGTCGGCATCGTCCAGCACCCGCCCGGCGAAGGCCTGTTCAAGCCGTGCCCGTTCCACCGCTGGCGGCACCCCCGACGCACGGCCGCCGACGGCGACCTCCTTGCCTGCATGTGCGGGCGCCCCCTCGCCATCCCGCAGTAGCCCCCGCACTGCCCGGGGCGAGGCCGGACCCGATCCCCTCGCCCCGGGCGTACCACCCCGACAGGAGCACCACCGTGACCCTCGACGCCACCGACTGGGTATGGCGCAACGCGCGCTCGCGTGGGAACGCGCGCCTGGCCGTGCTCGCGGTCGCCGACAAAACCACCGGCCCGAACGCCGAGGCCCACCTGAGCACGGCCGACGCCATGCGCCGCCTCGGCGGAGTCGGTAAGGGAGTGGCCGTCAAGGCTCTCCTTGACGCGGTCGCGTCCGGCGATCTGGTCATCGCCCAGGAGGCCAAGGGGTCCCGCGCAACCCTCTACCGCCTCCCCGGAGCCGTCGGCTACACCCGCCGTACCGGTCCGGATTCCGGACCGGAAACGGCTCCCGCCGAGCGGTCCGGATCCCGGACCACAAACGGTTTGCGGTCCGGATCCCAGACCACAAACACCCCCGCTACCGGTCCGGAATCCGGACCGGTAGACCCCACCGGCGAAGACGCTTTGTGGTCCGTGACACGGACCGCTAGTGGTCCGGAATCCGGACCACATCACTCACCCAATGAGGGAGTGAATGAAGGAGGGAGGGAAGACGGCCCGCCGTCAGCAGTGATCCCCGACTACGCCTCGGAGCTGGTTTCCCGGATCACCGCCGCCCAGGTCTACCCGCAGTGGAACCTCACCCCCGGTGAGTGGCTCCGCGTCGATGCCCTGATCAAGCGCTCCGGTGTCGACATGCTCGCCAGCGTCGCCGTCAAGGCCGCCTCGAAGCGAGACATCGCCCACGCCCGGTACTTCCTCCGCGCCTGGCAGTCCCTCCCGCCGGCCGCCACCCCCGGCACCGTCGCCGCCACCGCCCCGACCGGTCCCGCCTCGAACGTCGTCCCGTTCGACCGCGCCCGCCCCGCCCAGCCCGGCCGCGCCGCCCAGGCTGCCGACTGGTACGCCGACCTCGTCTAGGAGCCCCGCCATGGACCGCCGCGAAATCGCCGCCCTGCTCGCCTATGCCGACCGTCTCGACCCCACCCGCGCCCCCACCACCAAGGAAGCCGCCGCCGAACGCCTCACCCAGTGGGCCGATCTCCTCGCCGACGTCGCCTCGACCGCCCCCCACCCCGAGGGTCGCCACTGGGACGCCTCGCAGGCCGTCCGTCGCCACATCGCCACCAGCCCCTACCCGATCAAGCCGAGCGACGTCGGAGGCCTGTGGGCCGCGTTCCGCCGCGACGTCCTCGGTCGCCACATGGACCCGGTCCCGAACGTCGACCCCGACGACCAGGCCGCCTACCGAGCCGCCCTCGCCGGCCACCGCCACGCCATTGAGACCGGCCGCGCCGTGGCCACCCCCCGCGCGCTCCTTCCCGGTGAGAGCGGCACCCGCGAGCAGCGCGACCAGTTCGCCGCCGAGCGCCTCGCCGCCTTCGGCACGTACATGCCCCGCACCGTCAAGGACGCCCTCGCCCCTCTCCGGCCCGTCCGCGCCGAACGCGAACGCCTCGCCCGCGAGGGAAAGCCCGACGCCCTCGACGTCCCCTGCACCTGGTGCAAGGCCGAGACCGGCCAGCCCTGCCGCGACATGCGACTCAACCCCACCACCCAGGCCACCGCGAACCGCCGCCGTACCACGCCGCACCCCTCCCGCCTCGACGCCGCCACCGCCCGCCAGCACGCCCAGGAGACCGCCGCATGAGCGCCCGCCACCGCCGCCGCAACACGACCGACCGCACCCGCAACATCCGCCGCTTCACGATTACCGGCTCGTGGGACAACAACCCCGACGAGCCCGCACGATGGATCACCCGCGACCCGAAGGAGACCAAGAGGGTCGCCCGCAGCATGGCCGCCAAGGGCGCGTACGTCATCGTCGAGGAACTACTCCCCACCGGCGCCTGGGAGACGTGGTTTGAACTCGACGGCCCCGCGATCGTCGCCGAGCAGAACGCCATCGAGGCCACCCTCGCCGCCGCATGGCCGCCGGCCCCGACCGGCTATCGGCCCGACGCCGACGACCGCCACCGCACGTGGCTCGTCGAGCAGGGCCTCGCCGAGCACCGCCGAGCCCAGGCCCGCGCCCAAGCCGAGGCCCTCGCTGCCGAGCAGGCCGCTCGTCGACGCCGGATCGCCGCCGAACTCGCCAACACCTCCCGGCAGCTCATGAGCGCGCCGCCCGAGGCCCGGCCGGACTACCGCCGCGCCGCCCGCCACATGACCGGGGCCCAGCGATGACCGCCCCCACCCCGCTTCCCGCAGCCGCCACCGCCATCATCCGCGCCGTCCTCGAAGACGAAGGCGTGGCGGACCTCCTGTACCGGCCCGAGCGAACCGCCCAACGCGTCGCCAGGAAGCTCCGCGCTGCCGGATGGGAACTCCGGGTCATCCCCCCCGCGATCACCCCGGAGACGGACACCTAGCCCTTCCACGAAGGGGGCGGTACGGAACTCACCACCACCGCCCCCTTCGTGATACCTTCCGACCTCGGAAGGAACATCCTTCCCCCGATGGAACAGAGAGCGCTCTGCGCTCAGACCCCCAGAGCAGGAGGCCAGAGCCCATGACCCCCGCAGAGCGATTCGCCGCCAAGGTCAACCCCGCCGGCCCCATCAGCCTCAACCGCGCCGCCCCCGGCCCCTGCCACCTCTGGACCGGCGGCGCCCGCAGCAAACGCCCCCACGACCAAGGGCAGTTCGGCGAGTTCTACGGGGCATTCCACGTCAACGGCCGCACCGTCCGCGCCCACCAGCACGCCTACGAGCAGGCCCACGGCCCCATCCCGCCCGGCGCCGAAATCGACCACCGCTGCCACCGCCGCAACTGCGTGAACGTCGCCCACCTCGAACTGGTCGACCACCGCACCAACACCCTCCGGTCGACCGGCCCCACCGCGCTCAACGCCCGCAAGACCGCGTGCATCCACGGCCACCCCTTCACCCCCGAAAACACCCGCGTACGCACCGACGGCTCCCGCCGCTGCATCACCTGCGAACGCGTACGCCCCACCACCGAAAGGCAGGCCGCCTGATGGCCGGAGAAACCACCATCACCCTCGCCGGAAACCTCGTCGACGACCCCGAACTCCGATTCACCCCCGCCGGACACGGAGTCGCCAAATTCCGCGTGGCCAGCACCCCCCGCACCTTCGACAAGCAGTCCCAGGAGTGGAAGGACGGCGACCCCCTGTTCCTCACCGTCAGCGCGTGGCGCTCCCTCGGCGAGAACTGCGCCGAGTCCCTCCAGCGCGGCACCCGCGTCATCGTCACCGGCGTCCTCAAGCAGCGCTCGTACGAGGACGGCCAGGGCGTCAAGCGCACCGTCTACGAGATCGAGGCCGACGACGTCGCCCCCAGCCTCAAGACCGCGACCACTGTCGTCACCAAGTCCACCGGCCGCCAGGGCAACTCCCAGCAGAGCAGCGGCGGATACAGCCAGCAGCAGCGCCAACAGCCCCAGAACGACCAGTGGAACACCCGCAACACCGACGAGCCCCCGTTCTAGACCCCCACCGCGCGGCCGACCGGACGCCCCGCCGGCCGCGCGCGCGATGACCACCTCGACCTGACCGAGACCAGGAGCACCCCTGATGCCCGAACCCACACCCCTCGCGGATGACCACCCGATGATGTCCCGCCTGCCGGCGCTCGCCGTCGCCTGCCCGACGTGCGGGTCGGAGCCCAACATCCTGTGCGCCTCGCACAGCGGCACCCGGCCCCGCTTCCACGACGTCCACCAGGCCCGTACTGCCGCACACCAGGAGCAGACCCGATGAGCGAACGCCCCTCCCGCCCCGCCATGACGATGCGCGAGATCCGCGAGGCCCTCGGCCACAAGCCGCTGGCCCCGGCCGCCGAGCAGCCGATCGAGGTCGGCCAGACCTACCGGCCGACCGAGTACAACCAGGCCCGCCTGACCGAGGACCGGGTCACCGTCGCCACCGTGTACGACGCGGCCCCCGGGGACGAGCGGACGATCGCGTACGACATCGCCACCGTCGACTACCGCGGCCGCCCGATCACCACCCACAGCGCCATGCCCGAGTCGGCGTTCCGGAAGTGCTACGTCCTCGACGCCCCGGAGCCCGACCTGCTCGCCCCGGCCGCGGTCATCGAGCGCGCCCTCGACCAGCTCGACTCCCTCGGCGCCATTGCGTACGTGGTCGTCCGCCCCGCCGACGACGGCACCGGTGAAGTCCACGTCACGGGCGCCACAAAAGGCCTGCCGGCCTCGACCGTTCGTGAGGCCCTGGTGCGAGCGGTCAGCCGTCACCCCTTCACCGTCTTTCCGATCCCGGTCGTGGCGCCCGGCCCGCCGAAGGTCCGGCTCGACGTCAACGTCGACACGTCGAAGATGGCCCACACCATCGAGGAGGCGCTCGCGCCGCTCCGCGCCGCCAGTCAGCAGCTGCGCGCCAAGGCCAAGGCGCAGCTGCTCCGCGAAGTCGCCAAGGACATCGAGGCGCGCAACAGCAACTGCACCGCCATCGCCGACTGCCCGCCGTGCCAGACCCGCAGCATGGAGGCCGCCAACCTCCGCGCCGCCGCGACCGAGCTGGAGGCCGGCCGATGAGCACCCGCGCCATCACCCGCGACCAGGCCGCCGCCTGGGGACTCCCCGATGACCTCGCCGACCCCGCCGACGACCCCAAGCACCCCAGCCTCGCCGTCGAACTCGCCCGCATCGAGGACACCGGACGCCGCCGCTGGGCCTCCGAGAACGACCTTGTGTTCCGCGCCCCCGACGACGGCCGCACGTACCGCGTCACCTACTTCCAGGGCCTCACCGAGACCCAGGAGGACCACGACGTGTGGAACGACGAGCGCGAGATCAAGCTGACCGAGGTTAAGCCGGTGAACGTGTTCACGGTCGAGTGGCACCGCGCCGGCGGCAAGACCCCGCCCGCTACGCCCGACGGCGACACCAAGGCGACCCCGGCCCCGACCGGCGACCAGTTCACCGAGGCCGCCATCCGCCGCGGCGCCTACCTCGACGCCGCCAACGCCCTCGCCGACCCCGGTCCGTCCGTCTGCGACTGCGAACGCTGCGCGGCGTGCGCCCTCCACCAGGCCTCCCAGCAGCTCCGCCGCCTCGCCGACCACTACACCACCGCCGAGCAGCCCGCCGGCCTCACGTGGGAAGCCCGCGCCGACCACGCCATCCGCCTCTACGCCCGTACCGCCATCGAGCTGGAAGACACGAAGGCCGTGGCCGCCCGGCTTCGCGCCGAACGCGCCGAGCTGATCCGGCAGCGCGACCGCATCGCCGACGACACGATCAAGGCCCTCATCACCAAGGAGCAGCACCCGGCCGTCGCCGCGACCGCACAGGCCTACCGCGCCGCCGCCGACGAGATCAACGCACTCCCCCAGGACTACGAGACCGACCCTGGCCGGGGCAACGCCGCCGAGTACCTCCGCCGCCGCGCGACCGAGCTGGAGACCGCCGAGCAGCCCCCGGCCGACGAGTACCGGTACTGCGGCGCCACCGTCGACGAGGGCGAGAAGGGCTACCACTGTGCCCGCCCCGACGGGCACAAGGGCCCGCACGCCCCGATCGCCCCGGACCTCGCCCCCGAGTGACCGGCTTCCTGTGCACGGTCGCGTACGTGGCGCTCAGCGTCCTGTGCGCGGCCGTGTTCCTCGGCCACATCACCCGCCCCCGCAGACGCCCCAGGAGCACCCCCATGGGCTACTACCACTCGACCTACTTCGCCTACGGCCTGCACATCCCCCTCGACGCCCACCCGTGGACCGAGACCGACCGCATCGACACCGCCCTCGCCACGGTGAAGGACCAGTGCCCCGAAGTCGGCCACCTCACCGCCGGCGACTACGACCGCGACAGGTTGTTCCTGGTCACCAAGTCGGACGAGATCGCCCTCGGCAAGTACGGCCGCGTCATGCCGTCGACGCCGGAGCAGCGCGCCGACTGGGACCGGCAGCTCCGTACGGCAGTCGACCACCTCGGCTACGGCCACCTCCGAGACCTCGCAGAGCCCACCTGGCTCTGCATCCCCGACCTCAGCTGACCAGGCCCCAGGAGCACCCGATGACCTTCGAGTACCGCGACCCCGACGGCGCCCTCCTCCGCATCCGGCCCCTGCCCGGCATCTCGGCCGTCCTCATCGAGACCGGCCCGCAGGGTTGCGCCGTCCCCGCTGACCTGATGCCGGACGTGGTCGCCGGAGCCCGGGACACCGCCCGTACCGCCGCTCTCCGCGACGACCTCGCGGGCCCCAGCGAGCAGCCGCTTGCCGAGGTGCTGCGCATGGTCGCCGAGTACGTCGTCGAGTCCAACGACGTCGGCGGCCTCGACTGCAACGACCTGGCCGACCGCCTGCGCGCCGCCGGCCACCCGCTCCCCGGTGACGAGGAGGGCGAGACCCGATGACCCAGCCCAACCCCAGGCGGCCCGAGATCACCCCGCGCGAACGCCTCGCAACCATGGTCCGCACCAGCCGAGGCGACATGACCGTCTGGAGCGCGCCCGAAGTTCAAGACGCCCTCGACGCGTACCAGGCCGCTGTCCTCCTTGAGGCCGCTGACTCGCTCGACGAGTCCGAGACGCTGCGCGACCTGACCGACGACCACATGCACGACGTGAACGCCGCCGCCGACGAGCTGCGCCGCATGGCCGAGGAGGCCCGCTCATGAACACCCGCTCCCCGGCCCGTCAGGCCCGCGCCCACGACCGCGCCACCGCCCGCGAGACCCTCCTCGTCCTCCTCAACCGCGTCGACCGCCTCTCCCCCACAGAGGCCGCTCTCCTCCGCGAGTACGTGCACGCCGAGCTTGCCGAGGCCGACCAGCTCACCCGTGCTCGCCGCGGCCTCGACCGCGCCCGCGACCGCATGCAGCGCCGCGTGGACGCCGCCGAGGCCGCCATGGTCGAGGCCGAGCAGGACCGCGACCAGGCGCGCGCCGACTACCTGAACGCGTGCACCACCATCGCCGTGATGCACGCTGCCGCCACCGGCCGCACCGGCGAGGGCCCCGCCCGGGGCGTGGTCGAAGACGTCGCTGACGTGCGCACCCGCGCTGACCGGCACCACGCCGCATGGCGCAGCGCCCGCCGCCGCGCGCAGGTCTACGACACGATCATCAGCACCTCCGACGACCGCGCCAACCGCGCCGAGCAGCGTGCCGGCCGCGTCGAGGCCGTGCTGCGCAGTGTCCGCGACGCCCGCACCTGGGTCGACGTGTGGACGCGCCTCGGCATGTACTACGGCTTCACCCCCGAGCAGGCCGGACAGGAAGCCCGTGCCCGCCGCACCGTCGACGAGCGGATCGCCGACGACCGCGCCGAGAAGGCGGACGCGGTGACCGCCGAGACGAAACGGCTCATGGACCGTCGCACGAAGACCCTCCGCGAGCGCGCCGAACGGGCCGAGAAACGCCTCACCGCTGTCGAGGCCGAGCGGAACCGCGAGCGCAAGTACGCGATCAAGGCCAGTCAGCGCCTGTGGGAGCACCGGCGCCGTCTCGACACCCTGCTCGTCGATGTCCGCAGTGCCACCGCGGCCCTCGGTACCCGTCCCGCCCACGAGGTCGCCGAGCACCTGACCGCCCTCCTCGACCTCCAGCAGCCCGCCAAGACGAAGCCGTCCGCGTGGCTCACCAAGGGCACCCGCGACCTGTCCATCCCGCCTCAGGAGCCGACCCCGTGACCACCCCGACGCTTCCCGACACTGCCCTCACGGCCGCCGCCGACCTCCGCGCCATTCGCGAACAGTGGGGCGACCTCCTCGACGCCATCGAGCAGCGCCCCGCCGACCAGTGGCCGCCCGTCGACAACATCCGCGAAGTCCTCGCCGCCCCGGTCACCGACGACGAGCCGTCCGTCGGCCGCCTGCCCCTGGTGCTCCGCCAGCACCCCGCGCCGGCCAACCTCGACGCCCTCGACGCCGCGGTCGAGACCGAGCGGGAGATCTTCACCGCGTGCGACACGATCGCCTCCTACTACCAGCGGCCCGTGCGGTTCACCGCCACCGCGCAGCGAGGTCGCCACCGCTACCAGCCCGACCCTGCCGACCGCGACGATCCGAACCGCTGGACCCCGGTCACGACCCAGGGCGCCGTGCTCGCCCCCGGATCCCGCCGGTACGGGCTGCACTGGGCCGCTGTGTGGCTGGAGGGACGCGCTAAGGGGGAGCAGCACGACGGCTTGTTCTCCTCGCTCGACGACAGCGCGCTCCACGAGATCGCCCACGTCGCCCGAACGGCCCGGCGCCGCGTTGAGCGGGCCCTCGCCCGCGCCGGCCGCCGCACCGACCTCGCCGACCCGTGCCCCTGGTGCCGCGGCCTGCTTCTCGCCCGCACCGTGCCCGGCGGCGAACCGTCCGTCACGTGCGACACCGGCGAGCCGTGCACCGCGCCCGTCGCCCTCGACCGGGGCCGGCGCGTATGGCGGGGTGCGGATCTCGCCGCCCTGTGGGCCGCGCTCGACTCCGCGCGGGCGAAAGCCGCGTAGGTCAGCCCTGGTCGGCCGGTCGCTGGGGTAGCTCGGCGTCCGGCTGTCCGGTGTACCAGGCCCAGAGCTGCCGGGTGACGGCCGAGCGGTCGCTGCCGGCCGTACGCGCCGCTGTGTCGAAGGCCTCGACGAGGTCGTCAGGGATGCCGCGGATTACGCGCTGCTTGTGCTTGTGCTGGTTCGCCATGGGTTGATCCTCTCAGGTGGCTTGCCACCCGTCAAAGGGTGTGTCATTCTGGGGTGGCAAGCCACCCCTGACCGGTCCTGACCCGGTCACCACACTCCAAGGGAGCAACCCCCATGAAGAACGAGATCAAGTTCGCCGAGGACATGATCGCCGGACTCGCCAACGACCAGAGCCGCTACGAGGCGTGCGGCATGGAGGACCAGCGCGTCTGGGCCGCCCAGGAGCTCGGGTGGTGGGAGCGCCGCCTCAAGTCCCTGAAGGACAAGTAGCCCCGTCGCCCACCCCCGCCCGGGGGCGGGCCCCTTCGCCCCACCTGAACACCCTTCGCCGGTTCCTGACCCGGCCCCACCAAGGGAGCAACCCCCGATGAACGAGCGCACCACCCCGGGCAGCACCCCCGCCCACTCGGCACACCCCAGCGTCATCGCCGCACGACACGCCCTCTGCGGCAAGCTCGCCGCCGAGATCACCGACCGCCATGACATCACCGACCCCGCCCCCGACGAGAAGGCCGTACGCGGCTACATCGTCGAGCCGCGAGCGGGCGACCTCGTCGCCGTGTACTGGCTGGAGAAGGGCCGCGCCGTCCGCCGCGACACCTGGCGCGGCAACACCCTCGACCGCCTCGCCGACCACCTCACCCGCGAGGGCTGGACCGTCGAACCGATGCTCCGCACGTCCCTCTGCCTGCACGCCCACCGCCCCGCCGAGACCGTCGCCCCCGAGGCCGCGCTCACCGAGTGGGAGCGAGACCTCCTCGCCGCCGACGTGGACAGCGCCTTGCAGCGCTACACCACCTGCGACGAGAACGCCGCCGTGGAGGACATCGTCGACATCGAGGCCCGCTACGCCGCCGAGTTGGTCACCGAGGCCGAGGCCACCGACGGCACCTGGCGGGGCGAGTGGATCGGCGACCAGCCCACCGCCGGCACCTCGCCGGTCTGACCCCGGAAACGCAGAACGGGCCCGCCCGGCTTCCTGACGGCCGAGCGGGCCCTCACCGCGACAGGAGCAACCCCCGTCATGGCTACGCCCACCCTATCCGTCGCCGAACGGCGCACCCGCGCGCGCCAGCTCGCCGACGATGGCCACTCCAACCGCGCCATTGCGCGCCAGCTCGGTATCCACCACCGCACCGTGGCGCGCGACCTGGAACTCACCCCCGCGCCGCCCGCTGCGCCACCCGTTCCGACCAGCGGCGACCCCTCAGCGCCACGGATCCTTTTCAACCTGCCCCCGACGCTGGTTCAGGACCTGAACGTGATCGCCGACAAGCAGAGTGGCGACCTCCCGGCGCCACTGGTGCGCGCCATTCATGCCGCTGCCGACCGCCACCGCGCCGCCTGGATACACCAACTCCGCCAGCTCGCCGCCGAACAGACCTAACCCCGCAACACCCCGCCCCGAAGCCCGGCCGCACCCTCACGGCCGGGCTTTCCCATACCCCTCCCAGCACCCGCCCCCGCCCGATAGGTTCACGTGGTCATCACACGAACCACCGGAGATCACCATGTCCCAGCCGCCCCAGTACGGCCCCCCGCAGACCCCGCCGCCCGGCTGGGGACCCCCGCCCGGCCAGCCGTACCCCGGCGGCCCCGGCGGCCCGTACGGCCCCCCGCCGCCCAAGAAGGGCCTCGGCGTTGGCGCCATCCTCGGCATCATCTTCGGCGTCATCGTCCTTGGCCTGGTGCTGCTGATCGTCCTTGTCGCACTCCTCTCCGGCGGCGACAGCACGACCACGGACAAGCCGCGCGCCGGACAGAAGACCAGCGCGCCCGCCACGGCTGCACCGCCGAGCAAGGCGCCGGCCAAGGAGGAGGAGCAGGAGCCCGCGGTCGACGGCGCGGTCAAGGTCGTCGCGTCGAAGGCCACGTTCACGCCCAGCGTCCTGCACAGCAGCGGGGCCTACACCAGCGTGAAGGTCACCATCACCAACACCGGCAGCGAGAAGCTCAGCGTCAACCCGCTGTACTTCAGCCTCACGGACAGCAGCGGGGAGAAGCACGTCGCCACCCTCGGCATGGACGAAGGCCAGATCGGCACCACCGACCTCGCACCCGGCGAGAAAATCACCGGCACCATCACCGGCGAGGGCAGCTGGACGCCCGCGTACGTGACGTTCACCGAGGGCCTGATCGGCGACTCCCATCGCGTCGCGGTGAAGTGACCGGCGCCCGGTCGGAGCCCTGCTCAAGCCCGGTGGACGCCGTTATCGTTCCGTGATCTAATCGGGGGCGACCCCGGCGTGCCCGGAATCGGACGGTCGCCTGTCGTGGGGAACCTCGACACCCGCCTCGCGCGGCTCAAGTCGGCTGACGATCCGGACGCTGCGCGCGTCCCAACACCCCGCCACACACCCCCCTGTGGCGGGGTGTTCGCATGCCCGAAGGAGCCCGCCATGCAGCCGCCCACCGTTGGCCGGATCGTCCACTACGTCAGCCACGGCAGCCCCGTCCAGCCGGACGGCACCCAGGTTCACGAGAGCCAGTGCCGCGCCGCGCTCGTCACCGAGGTCTGGACCGACACGACCGCGAATCTCGCCGTCCTCAACCCCACGGGCATGTTCTTCAACAGCTCGGAGTACGACGAGACCGCGACGCTCGGCGGCTCCTGGCACTGGCCCGAGCGCACCTGACGCTCCCCCGGGGCGCCCAGAGACCGCCCTCGGCGAGGAGGTGAGTCGTGGCCGCCCGACCCATCACCGAAAAGGACCGGAAGCAGGTCCGCGCACTCCACGCCGAGGGCATGTCCCGCAACGACATCGCCCGCAAGATCAGCCGCTCCCCCTCGACCGTGTCCAAGCTCGCCGCCGACATGGGCCTGTCCTTCGACCGTGCCGCCCAAGTCGCCGCGGCCACCACCGCCCGCAAGGCCGACCTCTCCGCCCGCCGCGCCACCATGGCCGAGACGCTCCAGGACGTCGCCGAGCGCGAGATCGCCCGGATGACACAACCGCAGCTCTACTTCGAGTGGGGCGGCAAGGAGCACGACTACGACGAGCGGTGGCAGCCCGAGCCGACCCCGGCCGACCGACGCACCATGATGGCGACCGCATCCGCCGCCCTCGACCGCTCCCTCAAGCTCGTCCCTCCGAAGGACGACGGCGCCGCCGAGTCCCGCTCGGTCATCGGCGACCTCCTCGCCGGCCTCGTCGGTGACTACACCGCCCGCCACGGCGCACCACCAACCGACCCCATCGAGCCAGAGGGGGACACCGATGATGCGGCCGAAGCAGGCACTGTCCCCGAAGCAGATTGACTCGATCGTCGAGGCCCGCGCCTTCCAGAACATCTGGGAGGGCAGCGTCCGTAGCGGGAAGACGATCGCGTCCCTGCTCGCGTGGCTCGGGTTCGTGTCCGATCGCCCGGACGGCGGCGAACTGGTCATGGTCGGCCGCACCCGCGACAGCCTCGCCCGGAACGTCTTCGGGCCGCTCACCGACCCAACGATCTTCGGCACGCTCACCCGCGACATCCACTACACCAACGGCGCGCCCACCGCGAACGTCCTCGGCCGCGTCGTCCACTGCCTCGGCGCCAACGACGCCCAGGCCGAACCGAAGGTCCGCGGCCTCACCTGCGCCGGCGCCTACGTCGACGAGCTGACCACCCTCCCCCGCACCTTTTACGACCAGCTCAACGCACGATGCAGCGTCACCGGATCGAAGATCTACGCGACCACGAACCCCGACAACCCGCAGCACTGGGCGCGCCAGGAGTACCTGTTGCGCCCCCGCGAGACCCGGCTCAAGTCGTGGCACTTCCAGATGGACGACAACCCGGGCCTGTCCGACGCATACAAGGCCCGCACCAAGGCCTCGTATCGCGGGCTCTTCTACAAGAGAAACATCTTGGGCCTGTGGGTCATGGCCGAGGGCGCGATCTACGAAGCGTGGGACGAAGCCGAACACGTCGTCGACGAGCTGCCGCCTATGCGCCGCTACTGGCTCGGCATGGACTACGGCACGGTCAACCCGACCTCCGTGATCCTCCTCGGCCTCGGCGACGACAACAAGCTGTACGCCTGCGCAGAGTGGCGCTACGACTCCCGCAAGGCCATGCGGCAGATGACCGACTCCCAGTACTCCGAAGCCATCGGCGCCTGGATCGTCGACCAGGGCGTCAGACCCGAGTGGTCATTCGTCGACCCCTCCGCCGCGTCGTTCATCGCCCAGGCCTTCGACGACCGGTCGCTCCCGAACATCGCGCGCGCCCATAACGAGGTCGTCGACGGCATCCGCAGCGTGGCCTCCCTCCTCGCCGCCGGCCTGCTCCGCGTCCACCGCTCCTGCACCGGTCTCATCGAGGAGATGCCCGGCTACGTGTGGGACGAGAAGGCTTCCGAGAAGGGCGAGGACAAGCCCGTCAAGATCGCCGACCACTCCGTCGACGCGCTCCGGTACGCCGTGCACTCCACCGCCCACGAGTGGCGCCACCTACTCACCCTCGCCGCGTAAGGAGGCCCCGCCGCCATGCGCGCACCCCTGCCGCCGTTCCCCCACTGGACCGGCGCCCACGTCGTCATCAGCACCCGCCGCCCGCTGCCCACCGACCTCGGCGCCAGCCGCCGCGAGCTGCACGTCATCGTCGCCGCCCGCGTCACCTACCGCGCCCGCCTGTGGGCCATGTGGCGCGCCCTGACCCGAGGGGAGGTGAGCAGCTGATGCCGCTCCCCGACTCCGGTACCACGTGGCCGCCCATCGACCCGGTCGTGCAGTCCGACCTCGCCGACTGGGACGCCTGGTACTCCGCCGAGCCTGACCGCCTGGAGCAGCGCTACGCCGACCGCGGTGCCGCTGGCGCGACCAACCGGCCGTCGCAGTACGCCGGCGGTGTCCGCGGACGCGTCGCCCGCTGGTTCTGGGGCGCGCCGACCCCGGCCGGAGAGAAGCGGGACAAGCTTCACATTCCCCTCGCGGGCGACATTGCGCGCACCAGCTCGGGCCTGCTGTTCTCCGAGCCGCCGAAGCTGATCAGCGACCACCAGGGGACGCAGGAGCGCCTCGACAAGCTCGTCGTCGGCGGCCTGCACCCCACCCTGCTTGAGGCCGGCGAACTGTGCGCCGCGCTCGGCGGCTCCTACTTCCGCGTCGTCTGGGACGAGGAGGTATCCAACCTGCCCTGGATCGACACCGTCGCCGCCGACCGCGCGGTCCCTGAGTTCCGATACGGGAAGCTGTTCGCGGTCACGTTCTGGACCGTGCTGCCGGGCCCGGACGGCATCGACGACCGTCGGGTTTTCCGGCACCTGGAGAAGCACGAGAAGGGCCGGATCTACCACGGCCTGTACGAGGGCACTGGCACCACGCTCGGCGCCGTGCGCCCGCTCGCCGACCACCCGGCCACTGCGCCCCTTGCGGGCGAGGTCGACGCGTCCGGCGGCCTCAACACCGGCGCGCCCGACCACCTGACCGCCTCATACATGCCCAACGTGCGCCCCTCGCGCGGCTGGCGCCACGTCCCGAGCGCGGCGTACTGGGGACAGTCCGACTTCCAGGGCATCGAGGGCATCCTCGACTCCCTCGACGAGTCCTGGTCCTCCTGGATGCGCGACATTCAGAACGGCAAGGGTCGCGTGATCGTCGCCGACTCCCTGCTCCAGTCCGCCGGCCCCGGCAAGGGCGCCACGTGGGAGGAGGAAAAGCGCGTCTTCACCGGGTTGAACCTGCCGCCCGATATGAGCGGCACCCGTGCCCCTCTCGACGTCGTGCAGTTCGCGATCCGCGTCAAGGAGCACGCCGACACGTGCGCCGCCCTCGTCAACGAGGCCGCCCGACAGGCCGGATACTCCGCATCGACGTTCGGCGAGGCCTCCGAGGGCACAGCCGTGACCGCGACGGAGATCCGGGCCCGACAGCGCCGCACCCTCATCACCCGCTCCCGTAAGGCGTTGTACGCGGGCCCGGCACTGGCGGACATCACGGCCGCGCTCCTGGCGGTCGAGGCCGGATTCCGCTTCCGAGCGCAGGGGCTCGACCTCTCTGAACCGCCGCGGGTCGAGTTCGAGGACTCGATCAGCGAGTCGGCCGGCGAACTGGCGACCACCGTCGAAGTGATCAACCGTGCTGCTGCCGCCTCGGTCGACACGCGCGTACGCCTGATGCATCCCGACTGGGACGACAAGCAGGTCGGCGCCGAAGCCAAGCAGATCCGCGAGGAGTTCGGCATCGGCCCGCTCGCCGACCCGGACCAGACCGGAGCGGAGTGACCCGATGCCGGTTTCCCCAGCGATGGCGGAGGACCTCGCCCATGAGGTAGGCGCCCTGTACCGGGACGCCGAGAGCGCGCTCCTGGAGCTGCTCGCGCGCGCCCTGGAGGCCGACATCGAGTCGCCCCGCTGGGCCGAACTCAAGCTCGCCAGCATCGGCAACCTGCGAACGGCCGTCGAGCAGGTCGCGGCAGCGCTCCAGACCGACACGACCGGTGCCGTACGGCGCGCCCTGGTGACCGCGTACAACCGCGGGCGTCAGGCCGCCGTCGCCGAACTCGGCGCCCTCGATATCGGCCGCGAGCTGGTCGCCCGCGACACCGTCCCGAACGCGCCGGCCGTCGACCGGCTCGCCGCGAGCATGGCCGAGGACACCCGACCCGTCTACCAGCGGATCACCCGGGCCGTCGTCGACACCTACCGGCGGATCATCGGCCGCGCCTCCGGCACGCAGCTGCTCACCGGCATGACCCGCAGGCAGGCCTCGCAGCGCGCCCTCGACCAGTTCGCGCAGCAGGGCGTCACCGGGTTCATCGACTCCGCCGGCCGCCGCTGGGAGATGGCCTCGTACGCCGAGATGGCCGTACGGTCCGTGACCGCGCGCGCGGCGGTCGAGGGCCACATCGACGCCCTCGCCGAGATCCGCGTCGGCCTGGTCATCGTGTCCGACGCCCCCCTCGAATGCCCGCTCTGCCGCCCGTGGGAAGGCGAGATCCTCACCCTCGGCCCGGAGTCCGGGCCGCACACGATCCGGGCGGAGAAGGCCATACAGCCGACCGGGCTCCGTGCGCAGCTCCGGCCGCCCGAGACTGTCGCGGTGCACGTCGCCGGGTCGCTCGTCGAAGCTCGCGCGAGCGGCTTGTTCCACCCGAATTGCAGGCACTCCCTGGCCGCGTACCTGCCGGGCGTCACCACCCGGCCGCCGCACCACCCCACCCCGAACACGACGTATGAGGACACGCAGCGGCAACGCGCCATCGAGCGGAACATCCGCAGGTGGAAGCGCGTCCAAGCCGCTGCGATGGACGACACCGCACGGCACCGCGCCGGGGCCTTCGTACGGAAGTGGCAGGCCGCCCAGCGCGCCCACGTGGCTGCTCACGACGTCCTGCGACGGAAGCCCGCGCGCGAGCAGATTGGCGGCGCCCGCTGACCAGCGAGGAGGGAGGCAGCCATGGGGAAAGCGTTCGTCGCCAAGCTGGCGAGGCAGGGGGCCCGTAACCCGGAAGCGCTGGCCGCCTGGATCGGCCGGCACAAGCACGGCAAGGCAGCATTCCAACGCCTGGCGCAAGCCGGCCGGGACGACGCCAAGGAGCAGCGCGGCATCATGACCCGGGTGCGTCCCTTCGGGCGCCTGTCCAGGGATCTCACGGGCCTCTCCGATAGAGACTTGGGCCGCGCCTTGCGGGAGCTATCCGCGCAGGACTCAGCACGCGTCGCCGTCGAGATGGACCGCCGTGACACCGCAGCGCGCCTTCCCGGCGCCCGCGCGGACCTGATCGGTCTCTCCGATGAGGAACTGGGTCAAAGGGCGGGCAGCGCGTCCGGCTCGGAGCTCGCGGCTATCGCTGAGGAGTCCGATCGGCGGCAAAAACTCGGAGAGGTCTTCCCCGACGGCTCCCTTGCCGACGACCTTTCTGGAATGGACGAGGACACCCTCGGTTGGGCCCTGCGCTACGCCCAGCCCGACGAGGCGTCCCGCATCGCTGTCGAGATGGACCGCCGACACCCCCCTACGCCACAGACGCCTGCGGCCGGGGCAAGCACCGTTGCCGGTCAGTTCGCAGACCGGTCTGCGATGGACCAGCTTCTTGGGTCCGATCCAGACGGGTGGGCGCACCTGGCCGACGATGTTCCCGACCGCTTTGCGGGGATGTCGGGCACGGAGCGATGGCTTGCCGAACGGGAAGCTGAAGCCGAGTCCGCCCGGGGTGCCTACACCCGCGGCCAGGTTCGCGAGATGTACCGCGAGCACGTCTACGCCCAGTTCCTGACTGCCGAGGATGAACTCCGCGGCGTGCTCCTGAGCCGAGACGCCGACCGCCACGGCATCGACCCCATTTCGCTGTTCACCGGCCCTTCACATGTCGCGTACGCCCGCGCTTCCGAGGAACTCAAGCGCTGGTGGCAGGTCAACCCGCGTACGACCCTGGCCGAGTATGAGGAGCAAGTCACCGGGCAGCGGTCCGCGGCCGGCAACACGGCACGTAAGAGCCGCGACGACCAGCAGAACCGACTCTGAGGAGGCTGGCATGGGGCCACGAGAGCAACTTGTGAAGGCGCTCAACGAGGGTGCTGCGGCCGGGCGTCGCGGTGACCGGCCTACGACCTGCCCGTACCCGCGTGGCGACCTTCGGCGCTCTGCCTGGCTGCGTGCCTTCGCCAAGAACAGACCCCTACCGGGCGAGTAGTCGCTGTCGGCTCCCGATCTCTAGGCCTGCCTTGTGCGGGCCTTCCGCATGTTCGACGGTCCCGCCTGGCGCGGGCCCCAACCCCCTATGCCCCAGGAGGGCAGCCATGCACCGCACCACCCTCGCCCGCACGCGTCTCGACGGCGCCGGATGGGCACACCCCTACGGCCGTGCCCCGTTCTCCCCGGTGTTCTACGCCGACGGAGGGGACGGCGGCGGCTCCGGAGCCGAGCAGGGCAGCGGCGGACAGTCCGCCGGTGACCAGGGCGGGCAGCCGTCCGGACAATCCGGCTCCCCGTGGGACGGCTTCCAGTGGGACGGCAAGGTCGACTCCTTGCCCGACCCGGTCGCCAAGGTCATCCGGGACGCCCGCGAGGAGGCCGGCAAGTCCCGCACCGTGGCCAAGCAGAACGCGGCCGAGGAGGCCCGTCGAGAGCTCCTCGCCACGATCAGCAAGGCCGTAGGGATCGACGCCGGCGACACGCCGCCGACGCCGGAGCAGTTGACACAGCAGCTCACCCAATCCCACACCGAACGGACCGTAGCTCAGGAGGACGCGGCCTCGGCCCGTATCGAGCTGCACGTCTATAAGACCGCGTCCCGACTGGGTGCGGACGCGGATGCACTGCTCGACTCCCGGACGTTCTGCGACACGGTCGACGCCCTTGACCCGACCCAGCCCCCCGAGCAGTTCAACGCGGCAGTGCAGCAGGCCATCGAAGCCGCGCTGCACCGCAACCCGGGCCTTCGCGCCCGCGGCGCCGGCCGCTCCGGCGGCGACCTGGGCGGCTCCGGGGGATCCGGAGATCAGCCCTCCATCGACAAGCAGATCGCCGAAGCCACCGCCCGACGGGACTTCGCAACCGTCATCCGACTCAAGCGGCAGAAGGCCGCGACCTGACCTAGGAGAACCTCATGGCCGGCATCACCGGAATGGGCACCACCTTCGATCTCCCCAACTATGCGAACGAGCTGTTCGCCCTCACTCCCGCCGACACCCCGTTCCTGTCCGCGATCGGCGGTCTCACCGGCGGCGGCATGACCGGCGGCGTCGAGTTCGAGTGGCAGACCTACGACCTGCGCGACCCGTCGCAGCGCACCCGCGTCGAGGGCGCGACCGCGCCGACCGCCGAGGGGCGTATCAGGGCGGGTGTACGGAACGTGGCTCAGATCCACCAGGAGAAGGTGTCCGTCTCCTACACCAAGCAGGCCGCCATGGGCATGCTTGCGACCCCGGGCGCCGCGCCGTTCCGGGGTGCCGACGGCTCCAACCCGGTGAGCAACGAACTCGACTGGCAGGTCGCCCAGGCGCTCAAGAGCATCGCTCTCGACGTCAACTGGTCGTTCATCAACGGGACGTACGCCAACCCGACGACGAACGCGACCGCCCGCAAGACCCGCGGTCTGCTCGCTGCGATCGTGTCCAACCGGATCGCGAAGGGCGTCACCACGACCGGCGCGACGTCGGCCACCGACACCATCACGGCGACCGCTCACGGCCTGGTCGACGGCGACAAGATCGTGTTCACTGCGACGTCGACCGCGACCGGCATCGTGGCCGGCCGGATCTACTACGTCGACGCCATCGACGCGAACACCTTCAAGGTGGCCACCTCCAGCGGCGGCACCGCGATCACCCTCGGCACCGCCACGGGCATCGCGTACACCAACCCGTGGGAGACCGCTCTCACGACGGACCACGTGTCCGACCTGCTCCAGCTCGCCTACGACAACGGCGGCATCAGCGAGCAGGAGACCGCGACGCTGATCGTCAACTCGGCGCAGCGCCGCGCGGTCACGAAGGCCTTCGCCTCCGCGTATGGCCAGTTCACCGAGACGTCCCGGACTGTCGGCGGTGTCGCGGTCGACACGATCATCACGGACTTCGGCACCCTCAACGTGATGATGGACCGCCACGCCCCGCAGGACACCATCACCGTCGCCTCCCTGGAGCAGTGCCGGCCGGTGTTCCTGAACGTCCCGGGCAAGGGCGTCATGTTCGAGGAGCCGCTCGCCAAGACGGGCGCCTCGGACGAGGTGCAGCTCTACGGCGAAATCGGCCTGGAGTACGGCAACGAGAAGGCCCACGCGGCCATGACCGGCCTGAAGGTCTGATCGCCCGTGACCATCTACCAGCGTTCGAACGGCGGCCACGTCGCCGAGTCCCTGCGCCCCATCGAGGGTAGCTCCGAGGCCGTCGAGCTGGAGAAGCTCGCGGCCGACCCCGAGTCCGGCTGGCGCGCGGTGGCCGAGAAGTCGCCCGCGCCTGTCGGGCCGCCGGCCAAGACCGCGGTCAAGGCCGAGTGGGTCGCCTACGCGGTCGCCCAGGGTGCCGAGCAGGCCGAGGCCGAGGCCGCCACGAAGGACGACCTGATTACGACATACGGAGGTGACGGCGGTGGCTCTGACGAGTGACCTCGGCGTCAGCGTGTCCGGCACGCTGACGAAGGCTGGCGACCTCTCCACGCCGGCGGACAAGCTGGCGTGGCGGCGGGGCCTTCACCTGGAGTCCGGTACGGGCGCCGGGAAGGCCGACATCAGGTTCACCGACACGCGGACGCTCGTCGCGTCGGCGACGGAGGATCTCGACCTCGCGGGCGTCCTTACCGACTCCTTCGGGGCGACGCTCACCTTCGCCCGGATCAAGGGCCTGGTCATCGCCGCGTCGGCCGCGAACACGAACAACGTCATCGTTGGCGGGGCTGCGGCGAACGCGTGGGCCTCGCTGCTTGGCGCGGCAGGCACGCTCACGCTCCGCCCCGGGGCGTCCGTGGCGCTCCTGACCGGCGCGGCCGACGCGACCGGCTACGCGGTCACTCCGGGCACGGCCGACCTCCTCAAGATCGCCAACTCCGGTGCCGGGACGTCCGTGTCGTACGACCTGGTCGTCATCGGCGCGTCCGCGTAGAGAGGGGGTGGTCGCCATGACCCGCATCTACGCGACCAGCTCCCAGTTCGAGGCGTACACCGGGACGTCCCCGGCGCCGGCCGACATTACGGCCCGGCTCCGGCGCGCCTCTACGTTCCTCGACAGCCAAGTGTTCCGGCTGTGCGCGTACGACGTCGACGACACCGGGATGCCCTCCAACGAGCTGGTGCTCGACGCGTTCGCTGACGCGTGCTGCGCACAGGTCGAGTGGGGCATCGACGTCGGCGACACTACCGGCGCCGCCGGAGTCGGATGGGGAACGGTAACCATCGGCTCAGCCACACTCAGCCGGTCGGTCACCGCGACCAGCGGCGACGAAGCACCCGGCCGACAGATCGCCCCGGCCGTGTGGGACGCACTGCGCTCGCCCGACCTGACACCAGACCTCCTGGTGATCGGGGCAGTGGGCACATGCTGACGCCGCTCCCCTCGTTCCTGCTTGGGCACTCCGTGACCGTCGAGCCGTACCTCGGGCGTACCTCCGTGGGCCCCCGGTACGGCCCGGCCGTGACCGTGCAGTGCTTCGTCGACGAGCAGACCCGCACGGTCCGGGACCCGAACGGCCGCGAGGTCGTGTCCTCGTCGACGTTCTACGCCCGGCCCGGTCTCGACTGCCCGCCGGACTCCCGCGTCACCCTGCCGTCCGGCCGGAAGACGTCCGTGATTGTCCGCCTCGAACGATCCGGCGGCGGCATGCCGACCCCGGATCACGTGGAGGTGCAGCTTTCATGAGCCCGCAGTACACCCGCTTTCGCCCGGGGAACGCGCGATCCCAGTGGACCGTGCGCGGCCGGCGCCTCGCGGGCGAAGGGCTGCAACGAGGCCTCGAACACGTCCTCGCCGAGGCCCGCAAGATTGTGCCGCTCGACGAGGGCACCCTCGAACGGTCCGGCCGCGTCGTCCGGGACGGCCTGAACGGCGCGGTGGTCTTCGACACCATCTACGCAGTCAGGCAGCACGAGGAACTGACCTGGAAGCACCTTCCCGGCCGGACCGCGAAGTACCTGGAAAAGCCCATGAACTCGGAGCGGGACGTCGTCCTACAGCTCATGGCCGTGGACATGCGGCGGTGGCTCCGTGGATGACGGCCCTGACCTCCTCGACGGCCTCGCCCGCTACCTGGCCGAGCGCGGTCTCGTCACCTACACCAGCGGCGGCGACCCCACGGACACCTGCTTTCTGGAGTTCCTGCCGCCCGAACCGGACGAGGCAGTCGCCCTCACCGTGTACGACGGGCCCGAGCCCGACTCCCTGCTCCCGTACGACGAACCTCGCGTTCAGGTACGGGTGCGCGGTACGACCGACCCGCGAGTGTCCCGCCGCCGGTGCCGCGCGATCCGGTCGGCGCTCCACGGCCTCGGCCCGGTCACACTCCCGGACGGGACCGACCTGATCCTCTCCGTCTGCACCCAGGGCGACGCCGCGTCCATGGGCGTCGACGAAACCCAGCGGCACGAGCACGTTGCGAACTTCCGTATGGAGATCCACCGCCCCACGGCGCACCGCGCCTGACCCCACCCACTTCCCGAGCCCGCGCCCCTCCGGCCGCGGGCTCTTCGTCATGCCCAGGAGGAGCCCATGGCACCCCGCAAGTACAACGCTCGCGACTGCGAGTTCGAGATCGAGGACTTCCTCAACCCCGGTACCTGGGTCGCGTTCCGTACCGCGGACGCGGGCTCGGGCGAGGGCGGCATCAACACCTTCTCCCGCAGCTTCGAGTACGAGGCCACCGACACCACGACCTTCGGATCGAACGGCCGGGCCGAGACCCAGAACATGCAGGAGGGCATGTCGATGAGCCTGGAGGGTTTCCGCCTGAAGGACCCCACGACCGGCGCCCTCGACCCCGCCATGGCGCTCGCCGAACTCCAGGCCGGCCGCCTCGGCAACGACAGCCTGTGCGGGTTCCGCTTCGCGGCCCCCGGCGACACCACGTGGGAGGTCTGGCAGGCCACGTGGCAGCTCGGCGACCAGGGCGGCGGCAACAACGACAAGGTCTCCTGGTCCGCCACCGTCACCCGCTCCGGCGCCGCCACCACGGCGGTGAAGGCGTGACCGCGGCTGGGTCGTCGTGGGACGACTTCAAGCGCGAGGCGTTCGGCAATCGCACCGAGGACATCGAAGGCGTCACCGTTCGCGTGCCGAGCGACCTCCCGTTCGGCTTCGGCGACCGGCTCGCCGACCTCTCCACATCCTCGGACCGCCAGGACGTGGAGGACCTGGTCGACGCCCTCTTCGGCCCCGAAGTGCTCGACCAGTGGATCGAGGCCGGCATCGGCAGCATGGGCCTGATGACCATCCTCACCTGGGGCATGGCGCAGGGCTCCGGCCAGACCGACTTCACGTTCCAGGACGCCTACGCCGCGCTCACGAGCGAAGACCCGGGAAAAGCGCTGGCCCCGCCCCAGAACCGAGCCGAACGGCGCGCGCGGTCGAGAACCACTGGTGGGCGGTCGAGGCGGACTACGCCCGCGAGTACGGGCTCGACCCCCGCGGCATCGCGCGACTGACCCAGCGCCGCTTCGAGACCCTCCTCCGCGGCCTCTCACCCGAGGCGATCTTCTGGCGCCTTGCAGGCGAGGAGATCGCCATCGTCGACGACCCGGACGAGATCCGGGCCGCTCTCCGATCCACCTGACACTGAAGGGGGTCTGAGATGTCCCTGACCATCGGCGACCTTGTCGGCTACATCCGCGCCGACGGCAGCGACTTCGAGCGGAACCTTGCCCGGGGCCAGCTTCAGATGCAGGGGTTCCGCCTCGACGTCAACGGACAGTTGCGGGACCTTCGGGGCCGTTTCGTCCGCGACACGGCCGTCATGGGGCGCGCGCTCTCGGACAGCTTCAGCGAGGCCGAGCAGGCCGGTACGCGGATCACCACCGTCTACTCCTCCGTGGCCGACGCCCAGGCCCTGACCTTCCAGGCCCGGATGGAGCGGATGCAGGCCGCCGGCCGCCGCGTGGCGTCGTCGCTCTCCGGCTCCTTCAGCCAGGTTCGCGAGGCCTGGGGCCGGATCAACTTCGACCGCCTCCAGCCTGCCGCGTCCGGCTTCCTGTCGGTGGCCGCGTCGGTCGGCAAGCTCGGCGCCATGCTCGGCGCGGCCGGGCCCGCTGCCGCAGGCCTGGCCGCGACCATCGGCAGCCTCGCCCCCGCGGCAGCCGTGGCCGTGTCCGGCATGATCGCGATGCGGCTCGCGTCCGTCGCACTGAAGTTGGGCATGGTCGGTGTCTCCGACGCGGTGTCAGCAGCGCTTGACCCGGAGAAGGCCGGGGAGTTCAACAAGGCGCTGGAGAAGCTGTCGCCGTCCGCCCGCGCGTTCGCGTTGCAGGTCAAGGCGATGGCGCCCGAACTGCGGGCGTTGCAACAGGGCGTGCAGGAGAGGCTTTTCAAGGGCCTTGACGGCATCCTGAAGGAGATGGGCAAGAGCACCCTGCCCGTCCTGAAGAACGGCCTGACGAACTCGGCCGGCGCGCTGAACTTGATGGCCAAGGGTGTCGGCAACGCGGCCATTGGGCTCGCGAAGAGCGGGACGCTCGGGCAGGCGATCTCCGGCGCGAACACCGGCCTGTGGAACCTCGCCCGCATTCCGTCACAGGTCGTCGTCGGCCTGACCCAGATCGGGGCTGCCGCGGCGCCCTCGTTCGGGAAGCTGACGGCAGCGGCCGGCGGCGCGCTCGACAAGCTCTCTGCCCGGATGACGAAGGCGTTCGAGTCCGGCGCCATGCAGAAGGCGATCGAGAATGCTATCGCGCTCGTCGGCGACCTCTTCGAGGTCCTCGGCAACCTCGCCAGCGTCTTCACCAGCGTCTTCAAAGCCGCGCAGGTGTCCGGCGGCGGCATGATCGGCGTGCTGAAGGAGATCACGGGCGCGCTCGCGGACGCGTTCGCGTCGAAGCCGGTACAGGCTGGCCTCAGGTCGATCTTCGAGACGATGAGTACGCTAGCCAAGACGGTCGGCCCGCTCCTCGGACAGGCGCTCCAGGCCATCGCCCCGATCTTCACGGCGCTCGGGCCGCCGATCCAGACCCTGATCAAGGCCCTCGGCAAGGCACTTCAGCCCGTGATCAAGGCCCTCGGGCCCGTACTGGAGGCCGCGGCGAGAGCGTTCGGCGCGCTGATCGAGGCCGCGGCCCCGCTCCTGCCCGTCATCGGCGACCTCGTGGCGTCGCTCCTGCCCGCGCTCACCCCTCTCTTCGACGCTCTGGCCGTCGTCTTCGCCGCCCTGGCCCCGGTCGTCAAGGATCTCGCCGACGCCCTCGGCGCAACCCTGAAGCCGATCCTGGCCGGGCTGGCACCGATCATCGCCCCGCTGGCCAAAATGCTGGGCGACCAGCTCGCCCTGTGGCTCGGCGTCGTGGGCGACATCGTCGTCGCCCTGGCTCCGTCGCTGGTCTCCCTCGGCGAGGCCCTGGGCGAACTGATGGTCGCTCTCGGACCGCTGATCGAAGCCTGGGCCGACCTGTCCACCGAGCTGCTCACCGCCCTGCTGCCGCTCCTTCAGCCGCTGATCAACCTGATCGGGAAGCTCACCAAGTACCTCGCCGACGACCTCGCCCGCACGATCACCGGAGTCGTCGTACCCGCCGTCAAGGCCATCACCGCACTGCTGCGCGGCGACTTCTCCTCAGCGCAGACCTACGCCAAGCAGGCCGTGCAGGGCTTCATCGACAACGCGATCCGGCGCTTCACCGAGCTGCCAAAGAAGGCCGCCACGGCGCTTATCTGGCTGGCTATCGAGCTGCGCTGGAAGGTTGAACGCGCGGGCCAAGAGATGAACAACGCAATCGTGGAAAAGCGGACCGCTTTCCTCCAGAAGCTCGGGGAATTGCCGGGCAAGGCCGCGGACAAGCTCCGCAACCTCGGTAGCACGCTGTACAGCTCGGGAGAATCGCTCGTACAGGGCTTCATCAACGGAATCATGAGCAAGTTGTACGAAGTCTCGCTGGCTGCCAGCCGCGTCGCCGCCGCGGCGAGAGACTACTTCCCCTTCAGCCCCGCCAAGGAAGGCCCGTTCTCGGGGAAGGGCTGGACCCTGTACTCCGGCCAGTCGCTCGCCTCCGGGTTCGCAGAGGGCATCACCGCCCGCAGCGGCCTGGTCCAGTCGTCCATCGCCGCCATGGTCAAGGGCGCACAGGGAACCCTGGGCACCTTCGACGGCAGCCTCCTTCCCGGCACGCTCCCCGGCGCGTCCCTGCCCGGCATGGGGCCGAACAGCATCTACCCGACCGCCGGCGCCTCACGGCAGCCGATCGTCATCGAGCTGCGGGGCCCAGGCCTCAAGGACGTCATCACCGACATCGTGCAGACGAAGGGCCGCGGCGACGTACAGATCGCCTTCGGCCAGCCGTAGGAAGGAGGACCCCTCATGCCGGTCCCTGACGCCCGCGTAGAGCTTCAGATCGACGGCGCCTGGACGGACGTGACCGAGCACGTCGTCGAGTCCACCGGTATCCAGCTCTCGTACGGCCGGTCCGACGAGGGCCGGCCGGTGGACCCGGGCTCCGGCGCCCTCACCCTGCTGTCACCGAACGGCCTGTACTCCAACCGCAACCCCAGCAGCGAGTACTTCGGGAAGCTGCCCCGCAACACCCCCATCCGTATCAGCGCGACGGCCGGGGAGACGTTCCTGCGCATCGGCGACACCGTCCAGGACCGGGCGTCCACCCCGGACCATGCCTCCCTCGATATCACCGGTGACATCGATCTGCGGTTCGACGCTCGTCTCGATGACTGGGCACCCTCCGCCTCGAACTTCCTCATGGGGAAGTGGGCATCAGCGCCGAACGGCGCCTGGTACCTGTTCCTCGGCCACGGCGGGGACGTCAGTCTGGCCTGGTCATCCTCCGGCTCTGACTTCAACGTCCGAACCTCCCAGCGTCTCCCCGCTGGCCCCGGACGGCGCCTCGCACTGCGCGTAACGCTGGACGTCAACAACGGCGCCGGAGGGCACACCACCACCTTCTACACCGCGCCCACCATCGCCGGGCCCTGGACACAGCTTGGCCCCGCCCAGACCGCCGCCGGTACCACCAGCATCGCCACCAACAGCACCGACCTTCAGGTCGGAGACATCAGCGGTTTTGCCGTCCTTGCTCCCGTCGGGGAGATCTACGCCGCCGAGGTCCGCAACGGCATCGGCGGCACGGTCGTGGCCAGCCCGCGCTTCGACCAGCAGGCCGTCGGAGCCACCAGCTTCGTCGACTCAACTGGCCGTACCTGGACCGTCCAGGACGGAGCCACCCTCAGCGACCGCCGTACCCGCGTCGTGCACGCGGTGCCCAAGTGGCCGGCGACATGGCACCGCTCGGGCCATGACGTGCGCGCCCCGATCGAGACAGCGGGAATCCTGCGGCGCCTCGGCCAGGGCCGCAAGGCACTGGCAAGCACGCTCCGCCGGCGGATCCCCTCGTACTCGCCCCTGGCGTACTGGCCGTGTGAAGACGGCGCCACCGCCACCGAGGCCGCATCCCCCATCGAGGGTGTAAGGCCGCTCGCGTTCACCCGGGCGGCCTTCGCGACGGACGATTCCCTGGCGGGGTCTTCGGCGCTGCCGGCGGTCGAGGCGGGCGGCACGATGGCCGGGGCCGTCCCGGTTCCGGCGGGGGAGTCGACGGAGTGGTCGGTGCACCTCCACTACGCGGTCGACAGCACCCCCGTGGCGAACACGGAATTCTTCGGGTGGCGGACCAACGGGAGCTTGAAGCGGTGGCGCGTTCTCATGAGGTCGGGAGTCGCCACCCTCCAGGCGTTCGACTTCGAGAACATCCTGCACATCGACACGGAAATCAGCGTCGGCGCCGACGTATTCACGGGCTGGCAGCGGCTCATGATCCGTGTGCAGCAATCCGGCTCCACGATCACGTGGCGTATCTCCTGGACCAACATCGGCGGCGAGATCGGTGGGTTTACCGGGGTCTCGACGAACAGCGCTGGCGCGGTCACTCAAGTCTCCACGAACTTCGGCGCGATCACCGGGCTCCGTGTCGGGCACATCGCCGTCCTGGGAACAGGGGACGGTGTTGCCGCTGTGCAGCCCTTCCTCGGCGCCGACACGGGATGGTCTGGGGAAGCGGCGGCGGACCGGCTCCGTCGACTCGCTGCCGAGGAGGCCCAGACCCTCACGCTACGCACGTGGCAGGGCGACCCGGCTCGCACGTCGGAGCAGATGGGGGCCCAGCGGCCGGGGGCGCTACAGGACGTGCTCCAGCAGTGCGCGGACTCTGACGGCGGGGTCCTGGCCGAGGACACACGGCGCCTTGCGCTGGTGTACCGCGACCGTACGAGTCTCCAGAATCAGCAGCCCGTCGTCATCCCGTACGGCGCGCTGACGACGCCGTTCGAGCCGGACGAGAGCGATCTCCGGCTCCGCAACGACGTCACCGTCGAGCGTGTCGGCGGCAGCTCGACCCGGTTCGTGGAGGAGGACGGACCGCTGTCTGTCGCGGCGGTAGGCGTCTACGACGAGGCCGTACCTCTGTCGCTCCACCAGGACGCGCAGACGGTCCAGTTGGCGGCCTGGCGCCTGCACGCGGGCACGTGGGACGAGGCTCGCTACCCGCAGGTGCGGATCATGCTGCACCGGCATCCTGAGCTGATCCCTGCGGTCTCCGCCCTCCAGGTCGGCGACCGTGTACAGATCACCGGCACTCCGCCCTGGCAGCCGCCGGGACCGGTGGATCTGATTGTTCAGCGCATCGACGAGGACATCCGCACGTTCACGTGGACCGTTGTCCTGACGTGCTCGCCCGGCGCCCTGTGGAACGTCGGTGTCCTCGACAGCGCCTCTCAGGGCCGGCTGGACACTGACGGCACCACGCTCGGTGTGGCGGTCGACGCTGACGACACGAGCATGTCGTTCGTGTCCTCCCCCGGACCCCGCTGGATTGCCACCGCGACACACGGCGCGCAGTTCCCGTTCGACGTCGTCATGGGTGGCGAGATCGTCCGCGTCACCGGGATCACGGGCACCGGCCTCACCCAGGCCGCGACCGTCCTCCGGTCCCAGAACGGCATCGTCAAGGCGCATCCGGTCGGCACCGACATCCGGCTGGCCCAGCCTCTCATCCTCGCCCTTTAGGAGGGCCCATCCATGGTCTACACGCCCTTCCTCGCGGGCGAGATTCTCACCGCGGGACGACTCAACACGGCCCTCGTCGAAGAGGTCATGGAGTGGACGCTCCTCTCCACCATCGGCACCTACGCCACCAACTTCTCAGCGAACGCCAGCAACCCGCCGCAGATGCGCAAGGTCAAGATTGCGGGCGTGGAACGGTGGGAGTACGAGGGCCGCATCACTGTTGCCGCGCTCGCCTCCAACGCCAACACGACCTGCTTCACGTTCAACCTCGGATACAGACCCGCTTTCGAGCGGGGGTGGCAGCTCGGCGGCGCGACCACTCTCTTCTACGGCGTGCGCGCGACTCTCTCCACGGCCGGTCTGCTCCAGGTCGGCGTGCCTACGGCAGCCGGGTCCGGTACGAACGCGATCTTGCTCGACGGCCTGTACATCGACAACCCCATCTGACCGGCCCGCCCTACTTCCGTACGCCCTGCGCCTATGGCCGGGGCCTTTCTCATGTCTGGAGGTCGCCATGGCGATCATCCGGCGCTCCCAGTGGGGCGCTCCCGCGACCAGCCCGGCCACCTACATCGGTTCGACGCGCGGGACGAAGGTGCACTACCTCGGCACCGCGTACGCGAGCCGCCCGCACGACCAGTGCGCGGCGTACGTCCGCCAGATCCGGGCCTCGCACCTCGCGGACGTCAAGGAGGGCTACGTCGACGTCGCGTACAACTACCTCGTCTGCGAGCACGGCTCCGCGTTCGAGGGCCGCGGGGTCCACAAGCGGACCGGCGCCAATGGCACGGCCGCCCTCAACTCGCAGGACTACGCGGTCTGCGCGCTGCTCGGCTCGTCGGGCCTGACCAAGCCGAGCGACGCCATGCTCCACGGCCTGCGCGACGCAATCGAGGAGCTCCGCGAGCACGGCCGCGCGGGCACGTGGGTCGGCGGGCACCGTGACGGCCACGCCACAACCTGCCCGGGGGACCCGCTGTACGACTGGGTGCAGCGTGGCGCGCCGCGACCGGCCGCCCAGGAGCCCCCGGAGCCGAAGCCTGCGCCGAGCCCGAAGCCGCCGGCGAAGCCGAGCGTGGACCTGTCCCGGCTCGTCGCGGCGGCGAAGGCCGACCCGCCGAAGCGGGGCACGCCGGTGTCGTACTACGGCGTGAAGACGGTCGAGTCCGCGCTCGTGGCCGAGGGTCTGCTCGCGCGTGAGGTTGCTGACGGCCACTACGGCACGGCCACGGTTCGGGCGTACGCCGCGTGGCAGCGCCGGTGTGGCTACAAGGGCCCGGCGGCGGACGGTATCCCGGGCGCCGAGTCGCTGCGGAAGCTGGCCGCGAAGCGCGGTTTCACCGTCACGGCCTGACGAGACCTCGAGGTTTCGTTGAACTTTGAATCAATGCTCGAGCATCCCCCCACCGGAGGTACCCGCATGTCCCCCGCCACGAAGCGCACCATCCGCACCATCCTCCAGGGCACCGCCGGCGTCGCCGTCACGCTCCCCGCGATCGTCGCCGCGTCCGGCGTCCCCGCCGCCCTGCCGTGGGTGGCCGGCGCCCTCGCCATCGCGGGCGGCCTCGCCCGCGTCATGGCCCTGCCCGCGGTCGAGGCCCTCCTCGACCGCGTCGGCCTCGGCCTCGTCGACGACAGCGAGACCCCCCAGTGACCGACTCGACGACATCCGAATCGGTCGCCGTCGCCATCGCCGAGATGCGCGGCGAGATCCGCACGGGTTTTGCCGAGCAGGCCGGAACCCTGTCCCTGCTTGTCCACCGCAGCAACAGGACCGACGAGACCCTCGCCGCCCACGACACCCGGATCGACGCCGTCGAGCGCGGCGAGACTGAGCGCCAGAAGCGGAACGATGCCCGAATCGACGCCCTCGAACGGAGCCGTTGGCCCGTCGCCAGCGTCGGCGCCCTCACCGGCGTTGTGAGCCTCTGCCTCGCCCTGTGGACTTACACCTCACGCTGAACACCAACGCCCCCTCCCGCGCCCACATGGGCACGCGGAGGGGGCGGTTTCGTCGTCTGGCGTGGCTACCGTCGCGCGAGCTGGGGAAGTAGTTCCTTCGCCTGCTTCATCAGCACCTCATCTGTGAGGGCGAAGCGGCCGACGTACAGCTCGTTGTGGCCGTACATGTTGCCCGAGTTGCCCTTTGGCTCCGCGCGCGAGTCCCATTCGAGGGACCACTCGGCCGACGGGATGTCCCAGGACCCCGGCTTGAAGACGGTGCGAGCACTCCAGGCCGCGCACAGGACCCATTCCGCGTGGGCTGCTCGGTCTGCGTTGATGCTGCTGTGCCGCGCGCCGACGTCGAGGAGGCTCATATCGGGGACCTCGGGGATCGGGATGTACCCGACGGCCGCCGTCACGCCGAACGGCCCGGTGGTCGCGTACGCGGCGATCCCCCACACGTCCGGCCACATGTGCAACAGGGGAAACACCGTCACCCTGCCCGTACCGCTGATCTCGCGTGCCATGGCACCTCTCCTCGCGTGCGGAACCCCGCTCTGATCCTGCCAGAGCGGGGCCCGCGACTCACCGTGCTACAGGGTCAGTTGTCGCCGCAGCCCTGGGTCGGGTTGCTGCCGCCGCCGTCGCCGCTCTCGATGTCCTTGTTTCCCTGGTCCTCGTCGCCCTGGAGAGTCGTCCAGCGGTCCATGTTGATCATGTGCGTACTCCTTCACTCGGTGGTGGAAGTGCTGCACTTGCTGAGCCCCGCTCCCCTGGCACTCGACCAAGAGATCCACAGGAGCGGGGCAGCTCCCTCGCCCGGACTCGAACCGGGGTCTCCGAGCGGGTGTGTAGACGAAACGGCCCGCACGGGCTCTTCCTGACTGAGCTACGAGGGAGATGGATCGCCGCCCCGCCGAGGAGGCGGGGGATCGACATCGACGGGGCGGCTGTCTACGGGGTGCGCAGCCACAAAGCTGCGCCATACGCGCCGACAGCGACGGCGATTAGGAAGAGGGTGGCGCGGGCGGCGGCGCGGTGCTGATGATCCGCACGGCCCCCTGCGGGGTCATGCTCGCGCGCTCCTGCGGGCTCGCGGTCCAACAGTCGGTGCTCTTCGCGTCCCACGAGTATCCGTTCGGGCGCGCGAGGGTCAGCAGGCTGCCGTGGACGTCGCGCACCTGGCCCGCGAGGGCTCTCGTACCGTCCACTACGTAGTCGCCCGGCCGGTACCGGTACGTCATGGCGTCCGCCGGGCGGCCGTGAGGATGGCCGTGAGCCGCTTCGCGCCGCTCATGGTGAGCGTGCCGAGTCCGTACACCGGCACGGGGCCGGTGTGGCTCGGCAGCGTGTCGCGGTAGAGGCCCTGTGCGGGGAAGCCGGCCTCTTCCATGGCGTTCTTGAGGGCGACGAAGGTCTCGGCGGCCTCGGTCTCGGTTACGGGTCGGCGGATCGGCGGCGGTTCGGTCGTCGGCGCGGTCATGGCTTGCTCCCTTCCTGACGGGTACTCCTCCGGGATGTCTCCACTTTGGCACCTCGTGAGGGGGGTATCTGCCCCCGAAACGAGGACAGTTGAGACGTCCCCCGCTAGGGTCGAAGACGGCCCAAAAGTCCGGTCGGAGGGGGTTGACAGTGAACACAGGGTTACGGTCGGCGATGGATGATGCCGGAGTGTCCTGCCGCGAGCTGGCACACCGGGTGGGGGTATCGCCGAAGCAGGTGGAACGATGGCTCTCGGACGCGACGCTCACGCCGCACCGCCGGAACCGGACGGATGCCGCGCGGGCCCTGGGAGTGGATGAGGACATGATTTGGCCGAAGGCCGTGCAGGACCGAGTCAAGCTTGGGGGCGACCGGGAGATCCTTCGGACGTACCCGTACCGGTCGGCGTGCCCGTCCACGGTGTGGGCCGACCTTGCGGCCGGCGTCGAGCGCGAGCTGCTGCTCGCGGGGTACACGAACTACTTCTTCTGGACGCAGATTCCGGCCTTCTCCGCGCTCATCCGGCGGAAGGCGGAAGCCGGGTGCCGGGTGCGGGTGCTCCTGGGGGATCCGGATGGGGAGGTGACCCGGCAGCGCGAGGTGATCGAGGACGTGCCTTTGTCGGTGTCCACGCGCATCCGGATCACGCTCGATGAGCTGGCGCGCCTGGGGGTGGTCGAGGGCGTTGAGGCACGCCTTAGCGCTGCCGAGGACGCCGTGAACCACGTGAGCTTGAGCGTGTTCCGGTTTGACGAGCAGGCGCTTGTGACGCCGCATCTGGCTCGACTCGTCGGCCACGACTCACCGCTCCTGCACCTCCGCCGGCACGGTGACGGCGGCATGTTCGACCGTTTCGCGGAGCACGCCGAGGAACTGTGGGAACGGGCGGCGCCGGTACGGCTGTAGACGCTCGACGGCCCCGCTCTCTCCAAGTCGAGGCGGGGCCGTCGCGTCTCCGCAGTTCAGGGGCGGGACGCTTTGCACACATTGACGGTGGTGACAGTGAGCATCCCGGGAGAATACCGACACTCACTTCCGCATGCATATACAATCTTCCGCATGAACATTCACCCTACCTCTTTCGACCACCCCGACGCCGTGAAACTCAACGACGCGGTCCAGCTGGAATACGCCGCCCGCTACGACAGTGAGGGCGACGCCACACCGCTCGACCCCGCGATGTTCGCGCCCCCGCACGGCCTCTACCTCCTCGCCTACGACGACGAGGGCCGCCCCGTGGCCACCGGCGGCTGGCGCACCCAGGACACGAACGACGAGGGCTACGCGGACGGCGACGCCGAACTGAAGCGCATGTACGTGGTCCCCGAGGCCCGCGGCCTGGGCCTGGCCCGCCGCGTCCTCGCCGCCCTCGAAGCCGACGCCCGCGCGGCCGGCCGCACCCGCATGGTCCTGGAAACGGGCACGGCCCAGCCGGAGGCCATAGCCCTCTACACGTCCAGCGGCTACGAACCCTGCACCAAGTTCGGCCACTACCGCACCTACTCCACCAGCCGCTGCTTCGCGAAGCCGCTGACCTGAGACCACCCCGGGGTCCTCCGATTGTCGGACCGCGCCGATAGCGTGCCGCGCATGCTTCGCGACGACGATCTGACGGCCCGCACGGCGGACCCGGACTTCTGGCCCCTGTACCTCTTCGACGACGAGGCGGTGGACGCCTACGACGAGGCCAGGGAGGACGAGGAGGGGGAGGGAGAGGTGCTCCGGTCGGAGTTCCGGCTGCCTCACGGCCTCGCTCTGGAGCTCGAATTCGACCCCGGCGCCAACTACGTCAACCTGGCTGTCCTGTCGCCGGAGGCGGCGGAGCCGCAGACCGTGGGCTGGGACGACATGGCCCACTTCCACCCCCACGCCATGACCTGGTCCGAGCTCGACCTGCTGTGCCGCGCGGCGGCCCTGCACGAGCCCGCGCTGCGGCATCCGGGCCCGATGCTGGCGCTGCTGCTGCGCTTCGCGTTCCTGAGCGAGGACGAAGACCCGGACGCGATCACGCCGCTGGTGGACGCGGCCTTCACCGCGGTGCGGCCGATCCCCGGGGCGACGGGCGTGCGGACGGAGACGAGCGACTGGCTCGACCTGCGGGATCTGCGCGACGCGGGAATCGAGTGGACGACCCGGCCCGAGGGCTGCCGGGCCGTGACCCAGCGCGCGGACGACGCCATGCCGCTGTACTCCCTGAGGGCGCCGGATGCGGACGACTTCCCGTTCGCCATCTGGTCCCGCCTGCTCGCCCGCGCGACGGAACTCCTGGACGCGGCCCGGACGGACCCCGCCCTCGACGCCCCCGAGGTACAAACCTGCCTGGCCCGCTGCACGGAACCGGACGGCCGCAGCCACCTCACGCCCCTGGCCACCGCGCTCTCCCGAGCGGGCTTCGCCCACACCGCCCTGCTCCGCGCCCTCTCCCGGCCGGCCTCACCGATGGAGGCGGCCTGGGCCGTCGAGACCCTGGCAGGACTGAAGCAGGGCGAACTGATCGCCGCCTGGTCCGCCGCCGACACGACCGGAGCGTGAGAGGCATGTGGGTCGACCGCATCGCCGAGGCCACGAACTGGGAGCCGCTTCGGCTGGAACTCCCCTGGGACACCGTCGAGGAAGACCTCGGCACCCCACTGCCCGAGGACTACAAGCACCTCGCCGCGACGTTCGGCACGGGAGAGTTCTCGCAGTTCATGTGCGTCCTGGGCGTCGAGGCCACGGGCCAGTTCGACCTGGCCCACATCTGGCGCACGTACCTCGCCGACACCCCCGAGTCCGGACCCGACCCCGTCGTCACGCCGTACCCGCTCTACCGACCCGATCGCCCCGGCCTCATCCCGTGGGCCTACGGGGAGATGGAGTGCGAGTACTTCTGGCTGGCGTCCGCGGACGAGTCCCCGACGACCTGGCCGATCGTCACACGGGGCGACCCGTACGACTGGCACGAACTGACCATGCCCACCACGGAGTTCGTCCACCGCGTCCTGACGGACCCGGAATTCGCCCCCTTCTCCATCGCCCGCCTGATCCCGCGCCCGGACTTCCACCCGATACCCCCGACAGGCGCCGCCCTCCTCTGAATCCTGTGAACAGCATTGAAAAGCTATGTGACATGTGCCATTTTACAGCGCAGCCCGTCGCGGACGGGCCCCCTCCTCCCGTCCCCAGGAGCGAATCTTGCGCGCCATGGCCATCGCCACCGCCCTGCTCATATCGGCCTTCGCGGCCGCCCCCGCCCAGGCCACCCAGGCCGAGCCCAAGCCGGACCACGTCTTCGCGGACCCGGGCCGGCGTCCGGCCCACGGCAAGGTCGACGGCGCCCCCGGCGCGACCGCCGGCGGCGGGCTGGAATCGCGCATCCTGCCGATCGTCCACAACTGCAGCCCGTCGCTGCGGATCCGGGCCCAGGAGATGACCGCCGCCCAGCTGACGGCGACCTGCGCGAGCCTGGCCAACCAGGACGCCTACTTCCACAGCATCGCCAAGGACTCGGGACCGGTCGCGAACGACCACAACACCACCCTCGAGGTCGATGTCTTCAACTCGAGCGCCGACTACAAGGCCTACGCGAGGAAGATCTACGGCATCGACACCAACAACGGCGGCATGTACCTGGAGGGCGACCCCTCCGCGGCGGGCAACCAGCCCCGGTTCATCTGTTACGAGCGCACCGACGTGAGCCCCGGCTGGCAGATCTGGAACCTCAACCACGAGTACACGCACTACCTCGACGGCCGCTACAACCTCTACGGCGACTTCGGCGCCGGCCAGACCACCCCCACGGTGTGGTGGGGCGAGGGCATCGCGGAGTACGTCTCCTACTCCTACCGCGGCATCACCTACGCCAACGCGGTCGCCGAGGCCGGCAAGCACACGTACTCCCTGCGCACGCTGTTCGACACCACCTACGCCAACAGCGACGTCAACCGCACCTACAACTGGGGCTACCTCGCCGCCCGCTACATGGTCGAGAAGCACCCGGCCGACGTCGCCACCGTGCTCGGCCACTACCGCACCGGAAACTGGACCGCCGCGCGTTCCTTCCTCACCTCGCTGGACTACGAGAGCGACTGGAACGCCTGGCTGACGACCGTGGCCGCAGGCGCCTGACCCACCCACCCGCGGTACTGATCACACGCGGCACGATCGACCGGCAACATCGCCGCCCCCTGAAACGACGAAATCCCGCCCGATCTTTCGATCGGCCGGGATTTCGTCACTGTTCCCGAGAGCTACTCGCGAACTGTCGTTTGTGGACCTGTGGGGATTTGAACCCCAGACCCCCTCGATGCGAACGAGGTGCGCTACCAGACTGCGCCACAGGCCCTTGCGACGTGTGAAACATTAGCATCCCTACCGGCTCACGCAAAAATCCGTTCCGCCGCAGGTCACCGGGGGCCGCCGCGGGCCCCCGGCGGGGGTCATTCGTTGGCCGCCCGGGGGCGGTCGTCCTCCGCGTACTGGTCGAAGAGAGGGGTGCGGCCGCTGTCGCGGCCGCGGCGGGGCGGGGTCGTGCGGCGGCGGGGCGCCGGGGACGGGGCCGGGGCCGGGTCCGCCACCGTGGAGGAGCGGGCCGCGCTCCATGTCTCCGGGTCCGTGATGTCGACGCCGCTCGACGCGCGCGGGGCGACCGGCGCCGTGACGTACGTGGGGAGCGGGACCGGGACCGGCTCCCAGCTGTCACCGCGGGCCGGGCCGCGCTCGCGCTGCTGGTCCACCCACTCCGCGTGGTCCGTCTGCTCGACCAGGGCGCGGCGCCCCGCCTCCTGCGGGGACACGGGCGACGTCGAGACCGGGGCCTGTTCGGCCTCCGGCTCGGGGGTCGGGGTGGGCCGCCTGCTCTCCCGCAGCCGGGCCGCCGCCGCTTCCGCGCGGCGCCGGTCCATCACGTACACGAAGCGGCGGCGCTCCTGGACCCGCAGGTGCACGATGTACGCGCTGAGGAGCAGCGCCGGGACGGCGGGCGCCCACAGGAACGCGACGCCGCCGACGGCCGCGACGACCGCGCCGAGGGTGAACCCGGCGAAGAGGAGCGTCGTGGTGCGCCGGCGCCGCGCGAGGACCTTGCCCCGGCGGGCCCGCTCGGCCGCCGCGCCGCCCGTGGAGGGGCGCGCGGGGGCGGGGGCGGGTTCCGGCGTGGGTTCCGGGTCGGGTTCCGGGAGTTCGAGGCGCGCCTCGGTCCTGGCCGCGGGCGCGGAAAAGGCCCGGACGTCGACCGAGCTCAGATGCTCGGTCGCCGCGTCCGGGTCCACGTCGGGCGTCGGACCCTCCGCCGTACGGTCCCGCTCCTTGAGCTCCCTGGCGTACCGGCGCTCCATTCCCGCCCGTCCGGACAGCAGCCGGATGGCGGTGCTGAAGCGTTCCGTCGGACGGGCTTCGTTCAGCTCGTCCTGCCTGCGGAGCCACATCGGCACCAAGTAGGCGGCCCAGGCCCCGACGATGACTGCGTAGATGAGGCCGCTGCTGCTCACGCCTCACACGGTAGAGGGGTTCGCGGGAGGGCATCGGCCAATTGGCCCGGTGTGTCGCACGATCTGGCTGATATCACTGAACTTTTTTGTGATTGTTCAGATCGTTTGCGTGCCAACTACCGATTAAATTCGAACGTTTATGCCATTCTTGTCTGGCGCCAGCGCCGCAGCAATCCCTCCGGCACCTCCTCCACCGTCAGCGCGAAGACCAGATGGTCCCGCCACGCGCCGTCGATGTGGAGATAGCGGGGCCGCACCCCCTCCTCGCGGAAGCCGAGTTTCTCCACGACCCGGCGCGAAGGGCCGTTCTCCGGGCGGATGCACACCTCCATCCGGTGCAGTCCGACCGCGCGGAAGCAGTGGTCGACGGCGAGGGCGACCGCCGTCGGCATCACTCCGCGCCCGGCCACCTCGCTGTCCACCCAGTAGCCCACGTGCCCCGAGCACATGGAGCCCCAGGTGATCCCGGCCACCGTCAACTGCCCGACGAGCCGCCCCTGGTACTCGATGACGAACGGCAGCATCCGGCCCGCCTTCGCCTCCGACCGCAGATGGCGGACCATCTGACGGTACGTCGGCCGCTGCGCGACCGGGCCGCCCGGCGCCGGGGGCGGAACCGTCGCCTCCCAGGGCCGCAGCCACTCGCGGTTGCGCCGGTTCACCTCGCGCCAGGCCCGCTGGTCGCCCATCTTTATCGGCCGGAGGACGACGTCCCCGTCCACCAGGACCACGGGCCAGGGCGGGATCATGACGGTCTCGGGTGGTCGCCACCGCGGATCTGGTCGACGGCGTGCCGGAGGATCGGTTCCAGGACCGCGAGCCCGTCCCGTACCCCGCCGGGAGACCCCGGCAGGTTCACGATCAGCGTGCCGCCCGCGACGCCCGCGAGCCCGCGCGAGAGCGCCGCCGTCGGCACCTTCTCCCGGCCGTACGCGCGAATGGCCTCCGGGATGCCGGGGATCTCGCGGTCCAGGACCCGGCGGGTGGCCTCGGGGGTCTCGTCGGTGGGCGAGATGCCCGTACCGCCGGTGGTGACGATCGCGTCGTACCCCGCCGCGACGCCGGCCCGCAGCGCGGCCTCGACCGGCGCCCCGTCCGGGACGATCTGCGGACCGTCCACGGCGAAGCCCATCCGGGCCAGGCCCTCGGCGATCAGCGGACCGCCCTTGTCCTCGTACACCCCGGCCGACGCCCGGTTCGAGGCGGTGACGACGAGGGCCGCGTACGGCCCGACAAGTGCGCCGCCGAGCCCGTCACCGAGCGGCTCCGGGGTCTCCTCGCGCGGGTGCACCCCGCTCACCCGGCCCCCGCGCGTCACGACCCGCTCCGCGTCCAGTGGCCCGACTTTCCGCCCGTCTTCTCCTCCACCCGTACGTCGGAGATGACCGCGCCCTTGTCGACCGCCTTCACCATGTCGACGACTGTCAGGGCCGCCACCGAGACCGCCGTGAGGGCCTCCATCTCGACGCCCGTGCGGTCCGTGGTCTTCACCGTCGCCAGGATCTCGACCGCCTCGTCCGTGACCGCCAGGTCCAGGGTGACGCCCGAGACGGCGAGCGGGTGGCAGAGCGGGATCAGGTCGGGGGTCTTCTTCGCCCCCATGATCCCGGCGATGCGGGCCGTCGCCAGCGCGTCGCCCTTCGGGACGCCCTCGCCGCGCAGCAGCTCGATCACGCGCGGCGAGACGAGGACCCGTCCGCTGGCCCGCGCGGTGCGGGCCGTGACGTCCTTCGCCGAGACGTCGACCATGCGGGCCGCACCCGCCTCGTCGATGTGGGTGAGACCTTGCTGCGTGCTCATGGCCGTGACACTCCCGGTCGCTGTATGGGGACGACACCGTACCCCCACCCTCGCCCCCTCAGCCGAGGAGGACCACTTCCAGCTCGCTGCCCGGCTCGACGCTGTCCGTCTCCTCCGGGACCACGAGCAGGCAGTCCGCGTGCGCGAGGGCCGCGACGAGGTGCGAGCCGGCACCGCCCACCGGAGTGACGGTGCCCGCCTCCGGGTCGTACGTGCCCCGCAGGAACTGACGGCGGCCGGCCGGGGACGAGAGCGCCTTGTCGGCGGCGAGCACCGCCCGGACCGTGGGTCTGTGCAGGTCCTCGACGCCCATCAGGGCCCGGATCGCGGGCCGGACGAACAGCTCGAAGGAGACGTACGAGGACACCGGGTTGCCCGGCAGCGCGAGCAGCGGGATCTGCTCGGCGCCGATCGCGCCGAAGCCCTGCGGCTTGCCCGGCTGCATGGCCAGCTTCCGGAAGTCGACCTGCCCGTCGGCGCTCAGGGCCTCCTTCACCACGTCGTACGCGCCGACGCTCACCCCGCCCGTCGTCACGATCAGGTCCGCCCTGATGAGCTGGTCCTCGATCGTGGCCCGCAGCGTCTCGGCCTCGTCGGTGACGGCGCCCACCCGGTAGGCGAGGGCGCCGGCGTCCCGCGCGGCCGCCGCCAGCGCGAAGCTGTTCGAGTCGTGGATCTGGCCCTCGCCCAGCGGCTCGCCGGGCTGGACGAGCTCGCTGCCGGTCGAGATGACCACGACTCGCGGTCGGGGTCGGACCCGGACCGTGCCCCTCCCGATCGCCGCGAGGAGGCCGATCTGCGGCGGGCCGAGGACCGTGCCCGCCGCGAGGGCCAGCTCCCCGGCCCGTACGTCGCTGCCGCGCGCACGGACGTGCGCGCGGGCCTCGGCGGACCGGTGCACCCGCACCTCGCCGCCCGCGCCCTCCGGGGCGGCGCTGGCGGCGCGCATGCCGGTGGCCGCGCCCCCGCCCGTACCGCCGTCGGTCCACTCGACGGGGACGACGGCCTCGGCGCCGGGCGGCAGCGGGGCGCCCGTCATGATCCGGGCCGCCTGCCCGGGGCCGACGGTCGGCAGCCCGCCGTCACCGGCCGCGACGTCGCCGATGACCGTGAGGACCGCGGGGAACTCCTCGGTGGCACCGGCGACATCGGCGACCCGCACCGCGTACCCGTCCATGGAGCTGTTGTCGAACGGCGGCAGCGCGACCGGCACCGTCACGTCCTCGACGAGGACACAGCCCTGCGCGTCGAGGAGTTGGAGCTCGATGGGTTCGAGCGGGCCGACCGTCGCGAGGATGTCGGCCAGGTGCTCGTCCACCGACCACAGACCGCGGGCCGCGCCCGCGCAGGGGTCCGCCGGGCCGTGCTCGTGCTCGTGGCCCGTCTCGTGGCCCTGTCCCTGGTCGTCGTCGGACGGCGACGGTGCCGCGCTGCTGCTCAAGGTCCTACATCTCCTCGCTGACGTATCTCCGGAGCCAGGCCCGGAAGTCCGGTCCCAGATCTTCACGTTCGCACGCGAGTCTGACAATGGCACGCAGATAGTCCCCGCGGTCACCGGTGTCATAGCGGCGGCCCTTGAAGACCACACCGTGCACCGGGCCGCCGATCTTCTCGTCGGTGGCGAGTTTCTGCAGGGCGTCGGTCAGCTGGATCTCCCCGCCGCGGCCCGGCTCGGTCTCCCGCAGCATCCCGAAGACGGCCGGATCCAGCACATAGCGGCCGATGATCGCGTAGTTGCTGGGCGCCTCCGCCGGCTCCGGCTTCTCGACCAGATCCGTCACCTTCACGACATCCGGGGCGGCGGTCGCCTCGACGGCCGCGCAGCCGTACAGATGGATCTGCGAGGGCTCGACCTCCATCAGCGCGATCACGCTGCCGCCCTCGCGCTCCTGGACCTCCACCATCCGCGCGAGGAGCGGGTCGCGCGGGTCGATCAGGTCGTCGCCGAGGAGCACCGCGAAAGGCTGGTCGCCGACGTGCGGGGCCGCGCACAGCACCGCGTGGCCGAGACCGCGCGGGGCGCCCTGGCGCACGTAGTGCATGGTGGCGAGGTCGCTGGACTCCTGGACCTTGGAGAGGCGCTCTTCGTCGCCCTTCCGGATCAGAGCTTCCTCCAGCTCGTAGTTCCGGTCGAAGTGGTCCTCAAGGGGACGCTTGTTGCGACCGGTGATCATCAGAACGTCCGAAAGACCGGCCGCGGCGGCCTCCTCGACGACGTACTGGATCGCCGGTTTGTCGACGACCGGCAGCATCTCCTTCGGCGTCGCCTTGGTCGCCGGGAGGAAGCGGGTACCGAGGCCCGCGGCCGGGATGACAGCCTTGCTGATCCGGCCGAGCCTGGGGAGCGACTGATTCATGAACTGCACCTTAGTCGTTCGGAATGAGAGAAAGATGTGGCTTCGATTAACTTCATCCACATAAAGACAGTTACGAGAGTTTCGTGAATTCAGAGGAGGCCGTCATGACACCCGAGACACCCGAGTTGTCCGAAAAGACCTTGCTGCGCAGGCGACTTCTGGCCGCCCGAGCCGCGCTGAGCACCGAATCCCTCGCGGACGCGGCCGAATCCCTCGCCCGCCAGGGAGTGGAACTGGCCGAACTCGCCGAGGCGTCCACCGTCGCCGCCTACGTGTCCGTGGGCCGCGAGCCGGGCACGCGCGCGCTGCTCGACGCGCTGCACGCGCGCGGGGTGCGGGTCCTGCTCCCCGTCCTGCTCCCCGACAACGACCTGGACTGGGCCTCGTACGAAGGTCCGGAGCGGCTCGCGAAGGCCGGCCGCGGACTCCTCGAACCGGTCGGGCCCCGCCTCGGGCCCGAGGCCGTCCGCGCCGCCGACGCCGTCCTGCTGCCGGGCCTCGCGGTCGACGCGCGCGGGATGCGGCTCGGGCGGGGCGGCGGCTCGTACGACCGGGTCCTCGCCCGGCTCGCGCGGGCGGGCACCGACCCGGCCCTGGTCGTGCTCCTGTACGCGGACGAGGTGGTCGCCCGGGTCCCGGAGGAACCGCACGACCACCCCGTGCACGCGGTGGTGACCCCGAAGGGGGTCATCCGATTCCGTACGGCCCCTACGGCTTGAGGACCAGCGTGTCCTTCGTCGACGCGTCCACGGCCGCCTTGCCGTAGGCCCAGTCGTAGAGCTCGCCCTTCGCCCACATGTCCGTCTGGTCGGTGTAGTGGTCGTTGAAGGCGTGGCCCGAGGCCCCGGTCAGGTTGACCCACCGGGACTTGTCCCAGTCGCCGACGTTGACCACCATCCGCATCGACGGCACCCAGATGACCTCGTACCCGCCGGCCGCGTTCCAGCCGGTCGCGTCGACCGCCGCCTCGCCGCCGCCCAGGTTCCACGGGCCGCGGTTGAGAAGCCGCTGCACGAAGCCAGGACCGGCGGTGCCGAGGGTCTGGTTCTCCAGGGTCAGCTGGTGCAGGCGGCCCCAGCTCCAGGTGGAGATGTCCTTGCCGAGCTTGGCGGTCAGCTCCCAGCGGGCGTCCTTCATGGCCCGGGCGAGCAGCTGGTCACGGGTCTCGGTGGCCGCGTCCATGCGGTTGCCCGGGGTCGTCCACCACTCGCTCTCCTCCTGCTTGAGGAGCGGGCGGACCACCTCGTACCAGCGGTCGCCGCCGTCCGGCTGCGCCGAGTCGGGGTCGCGCTGGCCGCACTCCCGGACGAGCTTGTTCTGCTCGTCGACCGGGCCGGTGGCGTCGGCCGGGCGGACGGTGATGCAGTCGCCCTCGGCCCGCAGTTCCTTGGGCAGCTTGTCGCCGAAGGCGAGCTTGAGGACGTTGCGCCAGACCGCGTTGAAGTAGGCGGCGGCCGCCGAGTCGGGCTCCTGGGTGTAGTCCCAGCCCTCCAGGAGCTTCTGCGCCTCGCGGACGTACGGGTCGGAGATGTCGACCTTCAGCAGGAGCGGGTTGAGCAGCGTCGCGATCTCGCTGCGGTTGTCCGTCTGCATGGTCCGCATGTCGTCCGGCGAGATCTTTCCGCCGTCCTTGGTCTTCGACTCGATGAGGTCGTTGATCCGCTGGCTGCGCGAGCCGTAGCCCCAGTCCTTGGTGAGCAGGTCCGGGTAGCTCTTCTCGTCGATCACGGCCTGGTTGGCGGTGACGATGTAGCCGCGGTCCGGGTTGAACTCGTACGGCAGCTGCGCGAAGGGGATGTAGCCCTTCCACTTGTACGTGGAGTCCCAGCCCGGCGCCGGGAGGGTGCCGTCGCCCTTGGTGCGCTGCGGGATCTTGCCCGGGGACTGGTAGCCGATGTTGCCCGCGGTGTCGGCGTAGACGAGGTTCTGGGACGGGACCTCGAAGTTCTTGGCCGCCGCCCGGAAGGTGGTGAAGTCCTTGGCGCGGTCGAGCGCGAAGATCGCGTCCATCGACTTGCCGGGCTGGAGCGCCGTCCACTGGAGGGAGACGCCGTAGCCGGTGCCGCGGTCGGGGGCGGCGTTGCCGACGGGGGCCTTCTGGCCGACCTTCTCCAGCTCGGAAGAGCGGTCGGAGACGAGCGGGCCGCGGTCGGTGGAGCGGACGGTGATCTTCCGGTCGTCCCCGCCGGCCACCTTGATGACCTCGTCGCGGACCGTGAACGGCTTGACCTTGCCGTCGACGAGGTAGCCGTCCGGGCCGATCTTCTCCAGGTAGAGGTCGGTGACGTCGGCGCCGAGGTTGGTGAGACCCCAGGCGATCTTGTCGTTGTGACCGATGATCACACCGGGCATGCCGGAGAAGGTGTAGCCGGCGACGTCGTAGCGGCAGGTGGCCGAGACCGAGCGGCAGTGCAGACCCATCTGGTACCAGAGCGACGGCAGCTGCGGCGCGAGGTGCGGGTCGTTGGCGAGAAGCGGCTTGCCCGAGGTCGTGTACTTGCCGGCGACGACCCACGAGTTCGAGCCGATGCCGTTGCCGTTGGGGCCGAGGAGGGCCGGGATGCCGTCCAGGACCTCGGAGAGCGCGCCGAGCTGGGCGTCCACGCCGTCCTGGGAGGATCCGGTGGAGCTGCCCGGGCCGGTGGGGTTGGTGCCCGGGGTGTCGCCCGTCGTCGATCCGTCGCCCTCGCCGCTGCCGTCGCCCTCGCCGGCCTCGGCCGACGGGTCGAAGGAGCCGGTCGTCCCGTCGACCGCGCCCTTGTCGACGATCGGCTGGTGGAGCGCGTACGGGTACTCCGGGTAGAGCTGCTTGATCTGGCTCGCGCTCAGCCGGCTCGTCATCAGCGACCGGTCGATCTCGTCCTGCATGTTGCCGCGCAGGTCCCAGGCCATCGCCTTGAGCCAGGCCACCGAGTCGACCGGGGTCCACGGCTCGATCGCGTAGTCGTTGGTGAAGCCCAGGGCCGCGTACTCGACGGAGATGTCGGCGGGGTCCCGGTCCTTCAGATAGGCGTTGACGCCTTCCGCGTACGCCTGGAGGTACTTCTTCGTCTCGGCCGAGAGAACCGTGTCGTACTCCTGCTGCGCGACCCGGCGCCAGCCGAGCGTGCGCAGGAAGGAGTCGGTCTCGACCTGGCTCTCGCCGAACATCTCGGAGAGCCGACCCGCCGTCACGTGCCGGCGGACGTCCATCTCGTAGAAGCGGTCCTGCGCCTGGACGTAGCCCTGGGCGCGGAAGAGGTCCGTCTCGTTGTCCGCGTAGATCTGCGGAACGCCGTTCGCGTCCCGCTTGACCGCGACATCGGCGGAGAGGCTGTCGAGCCGGATCTCGCCGGTGGTCTGCGGGAACGAGGCCCGGACGGTGGTGACACCCCAGTACCCGCCGAATCCGATGCCCGCGACCAGCGCAAGGACCAGGACGAGGAGGAGCAGGCGGGCGCGCCGCCCTTTCTTCTTGGCGGGGGGCGCGGTCGTGTTGGAGGGCATCGCTGTCCTTCGAGGGGCAGGGTGGTCCTGGAGTACGGGAGCAACCTTAGGTGCAGCGTCCGGACGGCCCGGACTCGGTGTCAGGAAGAGAACCGTACTGATGAGCGGCCCGATGCAAAGGAGGCGTCAAGAAAACGTTAAAGATTAGGTAAGGTAACGAAGTGTCGGCCGCTGGAGGAACGATCCAGCTGCATGCGAGGGGAAGGATCGGCCACTGACTGTCCACCAGCTCAACGAACTCCTGCTCATCTGCTCCCTCGTGTTGCTGATCGCCGTCGCGGCCGTGCGGATCTCGTCCCGGAGCGGGCTCCCCAGCCTGCTGCTCTACCTCGGGATCGGCGTCGCGATAGGGCAGGACGGCATCGGCAACGTCGCCTTCGACAACGCCGAACTGACCCAGGTCATCGGCTACGCCGCCCTCGTCGTGATCCTCGCCGAGGGTGGCCTCGGCACGAAGTGGAAGGAGATCAAGCCGGCCCTGCCCGCCGCCGTCGTCCTCTCCACCGTCGGGGTCGCCGTCAGCGTCGGCATCACGGCCACGGCCGCCCACTACCTCGTCGGCCTCGACTGGCGGCAGGCGCTGATCATCGGCGCCGTCGTCTCCTCCACCGACGCCGCCGCGGTCTTCTCCGTCCTGCGCAAGGTGCCGCTGCCCTCCCGGGTCACCGGTGTCCTGGAGGCCGAGTCCGGCTTCAACGACGCCCCCGTCGTCATCCTCGTCGTCGCCTTCTCCACCGCGGGACCCGTCGACGCCTGGTACGTCCTCGTCGGCACGATCGCCCTGGAGCTCGCCATCGGCGTCGCCGTCGGTCTCGCCGTCGGCTTCCTCGGCGCGTACGGCCTCCGGCACGTCGCCCTGCCCGCCTCCGGCCTCTACCCGATCGCCGTCATGGCCATCGCGGTCGTGGCGTACGCGGCCGGCGCCCTGGCCCACGGCTCCGGATTCCTCGCCGTCTACCTGGCCGCGATGGTCCTCGGCAACGCCAAGCTGCCGCACGCGCCGGCCAACCGCGGCTTCGCCGAGGGGCTCGGCTGGATCGCCCAGATCGGCATGTTCGTCCTGCTCGGCCTGCTCGTCACCCCGCACGAACTCGTCCACGACTTCTGGCCCGCCGTCGTCATCGGCCTCGTCCTGACGGTGGTCGCGCGACCGATGGAGGTCCTGGTCAGCCTGGCGCCGTTCCGGATCCCGTGGCAGGAGCAGGCCCTCATGTCCTGGGCCGGCCTGCGCGGAGCCGTCCCCATCATCCTCGCCACCATCCCGATGGTGGCGCAGATCGAGGGCAGCGAGCGGATCTTCAACATCGTCTTCGTCCTCGTCGTCGTCTACACCCTGGTCCAGGGGCCGACCCTGCCCTGGCTGGCCAAGGCGCTGAAGCTGGGCGACGACGCCGAGGCCGCCGACCTCGGCGTCGAGTCCGCGCCCCTGGAGCGGCTGCGCGGCCATCTGCTCTCCGTCGCCATCCCCGGGGCCTCGCGCATGCACGGCGTCGAGGTCGGGGAGCTGCGGCTCCCGGCCGGAGCGGCGGTCACCCTCGTCGTACGCGAAGAGAAGAGCTTCGTGCCCGGTCCCGCGACCGTCCTGCGCCGCGGCGACGAGCTCCTCGTCGTCGCGACCGACCCGGTGCGGGACGCCACGGAGCGCCGCCTGCGGGCGGTCGGACAGGGCGGCAAGCTCGCCGGCTGGCTCGGCACGGGGGGCGTGGAGGTCACGGCGCACTCGGCGACGGCGACGCGCTTCCACCTGCCGGGCGGGCATGGCGGGAGCCACGAGCAGCGTTCGCGCGGCTCCTCCCGCGACTCCTCCCGCGACCCCGCCCGCGGCTCCGAGAAGAAAACATCCGGTTAATCCCAGGCATTAATTCAGGTGCGAGAGCGTTTTCCCAGGCGGGAAGACGCTCTTCCCTGTACCCTGAAGGCACACCTGATCGAACCAACTCTGCCTGACGCAGAGCTGGCGCGACCGTATGGCGGCCGAGGCGCCCCTCCGTAGTGGGGCCGGCCCGGTATCTACCGCAGTAACGCGCATGAGGACAGCTCTCGGCGACACCCGCACCACCGTGCCGGGGCGCGCTACCAGGCGGCAGAAAGGCCAGGACCGTGGCGTCCACGGTCATCTCGGACAAGCGACCCGGCTACGGGCAGCTTCTGCGCACTCCCGGTGCGCTGTCCTTCCTGCTCCCCGGCTTCGCCGCACGGCAGCCCTTCGCGATGCTGACCATCGGCATCGTCCTGCTCGTCCAGCACACCACCGGCTCCTTCGGCAGCGCGGGCGCGGTCGCCGCCGTCACCGGCGTCTCCATGGCGATCTTCGCCCCGCAGAGCGGCAAGCTCGCCGACCGCTTCGGCCAGCGCGCCGTCCTCATCCCCGGCGTCCTCGTCCACACCGCGTCCGTCGTCCTGCTCGTGGTGCTCGCCCTGTCCGGCGCCCCGCTGTGGGCGCTGTTCCTGGCCGCCGTGCCCGCCGGTGCCTCCGTGCCCCAGGTCGGACCGATGGTCCGGGCCCGCTGGGCGGCCAAGCTCGACGGCACGCCGCTGATGCCGACGGCCGCGGCCTTCGAGTCCGTGACCGACGAGTTCACCTTCGTCGTCGGCCCCGTCCTCGCGACCGCCCTGTGCACCGGCGTCCACCCGGCCGCGGGCCTGATCGCCGAGGCCGCCCTCACCCTCGTCGGCGGCCTGTTCTTCGCCGCGCAGCGCGCCACCCAGCCCGCGTACGGGATCGCCGCGTCCGCCACCGCCGGTCCGCGCCGCTCGGCCCTCTCCATCCCCGGCGTCCGCGTCCTGATCATCGCCTTCCTCGGCATCGGCGCCGTCTTCGGCGGCATGCAGGTCTCCCTGACCGCCTTCACCGAGGAGATCGGCAACCCCGGCGCCAACGGCCTGCTGTACGGGATCTTCGCCGCCGGCAACATGCTCGCGGGCATCGCGATGGGCGCCGTCGCCTGGAAGACCGGCCCCCGTCGCCGTCTGATCCTCGGCTACGCCGGCCTCACGGTCGCGGCCTCCCTGCTGTGGACCGCGCACTCGGTGCTCCTCCTCGGCGCCCTGGGCCTGGTCGTGGGTCTGTGCATCGCCCCCGCCCTGATCACCGGCTACACCATCGTCGAGACCCTGATCCCGGCGACGGCCCGCACCGAGGCCTTCACCTGGCTCACCGGCGCCGTCGCGCTCGGCCAGGCCGCGGCCGTCACGATCGCCGGCCGCCTCGCCGACTCGCAGGGATCCAGCGCCGGGTTCCTGGTGCCGGCCGTGGGCACCGTCCTCGCCCTGGGCACGCTCCTCGCCCTCCGGTCGCGGCTGAAGCCGCGCGAGACCAGCCGGGTCGCGGCACGTGGTATCGGTCACCGCGTGCCGGTGGCGGTGGACTGATCCCACGGAATACGTCAAGATGGATCGTCGTTAGCACTCGATGAGTGTGAGTGCCAGGAGGAAGTCACGTGCCGACCTACCAGTACCAGTGCACCGAGTGTGGCGAGGGCCTTGAGGCGGTCCAGAAGTTCACCGATGACGCGCTGACCGAGTGCCCCAGCTGCGCAGGACGCCTGAAGAAGGTGTTCTCGGCCGTGGGCATCGTCTTCAAGGGCTCCGGCTTCTACCGGAACGACAGCCGCGGCTCGTCGTCCAGCAGCTCGCCGGCCGCGTCGAAGTCCGCGACCCCGTCGTCTTCGTCCTCGTCGTCCTCGACGTCGGACTCGAAGCCGGCCGCGTCGTCGTCCTCGACCGCTTCCGCGTCGTCTTCGTCGTCGTCTTCTTCGTCGTCGTCGAGCGCCGGAAGCTCGTCCTCGGCTGCCTGATCCGTTCTCTTCACCGAGGGCCCCGTCGCTTGTACCGCGACGGGGCCCTCGGTGTTTCCCGGCACCACGCTTAGGGTGATCGTCATGGCGACCCATGGTGCGTACGCGGACATCGGCGTGATCGGCGGCTCGGGCTTCTACTCCTTCCTGGAGGACGTCACGGAGGTGTCCGTGGACACCCCGTACGGCAGCCCCAGCGACTCCCTCTTCCTCGGCGAGATCGCCGGCCGGCAGGTCGCGTTCCTCCCCCGTCACGGCCGGAGCCACTCCGTCCCGCCGCACGGGATCAACTACCGCGCCAATCTCTGGGCGCTGCGCTCAGTGGGCGTACGGCAGGTCCTCGGGCCCTGCGCCGTCGGCGGGCTCCGCGAGGAGTACGGGCCGGGCACCCTCGTCGTACCGGACCAGCTCGTCGACCGGACGAAGACCCGGGCGCAGACGTACTTCGACGGGGAGCGGCGGGCCGACGGAGCCGTTCCGAACGTCGTCCACGTGACCTTCGCCGACCCGTACTGCCCCGACGGGCGGCGGGTCGCCGTCAAGGCCGCCCGGGGGCGGGGCTGGGAGCCCGTGGACGGCGGCACGATGGTCGTGGTCGAGGGGCCCCGCTTCTCCACCCGCGCCGAGTCGCGGTGGCACGCCGCCGCCGGCTGGTCGGTCGTCGGCATGACCGGCCATCCCGAGGCGGTCCTCGCCCGCGAGCTGGGCCTCTGCTACACCTCGCTCGCGCTGGTCACGGACCTGGACGCGGGCGCCGAGACCGGCGAGGGCGTCTCGCACACCGAGGTGCTGCGGGTGTTCGGCGAGAACGTGGGACGGCTGCGGGACGTGCTCTTCGACGCGGTCGGCGCGCTCCCGGCGACAGTCGACCGGGACTGCCTGTGCACGAAGGCGCACGACGGCTGGGACCTGGGGATCGAGCTGCCGTAGCCGCCCCGCGGTGTCGGCCGAACCACCCTTGGGGGTGAGGGAGTTGTCCACAGGCGGTGGGTGATCCCCAGGCCGGAGCGGGGATGCGGCGGGGCCGGGAGAGTGGGGCGTGGCCCTACTCCCGACCAGGACAGGCGGTACTCGCCATGATCCCCACCTCCACTCTTCCTTCCGCTTCCTCCACTCTTCCTTCTGCTTCCTCCACTCTTCCTTCCGCTTCCTCCGTGCCCGCGCCGTGCGCCGTGCCGGCCTTCGAGCCGGTACGGGGTCGGGGCGCGCGGCGCGGGCCGTTCAGGGCCCTGCGGCGGGGGTGGCGCGCTCCTCTGGTGCTGCTCGTCTTGACGGTCGCCGCCCTGGTGGCGGCGAGCTGGGGTTCAGGCTCGGGCCCGGGGGCCTCGCCCGCCGGGGCCGCCGTGACGCCTCGGGCGCGGCCGCCCGCCCCGGTCGCCGTCCGGCTGGTGTCCGCGCCGGTGCGGATCGCCGACGCCGAGACCGTACGGCTGCTGCGCGCCGGCGACCGGGTCGACGTGATCGCCGCGCCCAACTCCCCGATGGGCGGCGGCGGTGAGGCCCGCGTGGTGGCGACGGGCGCCCGAGTGGCCGAAGTTCCGCGCTCGGGCGAGACTCGTTCGGACGGAGGGGCACTCGTCGTCCTGTCCGTGCCACGGTCGACCGCCGCGGCGCTGGCAGGTGCCGGTGTCACGTCCCAACTGGCGGTGACGCTGTGCTGATTCGCACTGACTCACTGTCAAGTCGCCGGTCCGTGTGTACGGATTGGACGCCTCTGCGCCGTTCACGGCGTAATGGCTCCGCACGCAGCACACATGACGAGAACGAAAGGCACCTTGGTGGCCGAGAAGAAGGAAAGCTTGCTCGGAGGCTTCAAGGCCTTCTTGATGCGCGGCAACGTGATCGACCTGGCGGTCGCGGTCGTGATCGGCGCCGCGTTCACCAACATCGTGAACTCGGTCGTCAAGGGCATCATCAATCCGGTCGTCGGTGCCTTCGGCACGAAGGACCTGGAGAGCTACTCGTCCTGCATCAAGGGCACCTGCGCGGTGGTCAACGGCGAGGTGCAGGGCGTCCAGCTCCAGTGGGGCCTGGTCCTCAGCGCGGTCCTGAGCTTCATCATCACCGCGGGTGTCGTCTACTTCCTGATGGTCCTGCCGATGGCCAAGATCCTCGCCAAGCGTGCGGCGCACGACAAGGCGAAGGAGGGCGTGGCGGAGACCATGGAGATCAGCGAGCTGGAGGTCCTCAAGGAGATCCGCGACCACCTCGTCGCCCAGCGCGGCCCCTCCGCGGGCACGGGCACGGGTTCCGGTTCGGGCTCCGGTTCGGGCTCCGGTGGCGGCGCGGGGACGCACCCCACCTCCTGACCGGCGGAGCAGGCCGGAATCAGAGGTGGTGCGGCGGCTTCTCGTCGAGGAAGCGCGCGAGGTCGGCGGCGCTGTCGCTGCCGGCCGGAGGCCGCTCGCCCCACCCGCGGTCCGTGTCGTCCGCGGACTGCTGGTCCAGCGGATCGTCGAAGACGAGTACCGGCTTCGGTGTGTTCTCGGGGGTGGGTCGGGAGCCGGTTCGCTTCGCGTCTCGCGGTCCGTGGGCGGGGGCGGTGCTCATACCTTCAGGGTACGCCGCTCCCCCCGCCCCGTACCCCGCCTCATGCCCCTCTGATCAACGGTCCTTCGGTCAGCGGTCCTTCGGGTCGATGAGCCAGATCCCGAGCACGACCAGGAACGACAGGACGAGGAAGCCGGCTCCCCACCACGCGGTGCCGGTGTCGCCCGTCATCCACTCGTCCACCACGATCGTCAGCCCCCAGAGCTGGCCGATGACGACCGTGAGCGCCAGCGCGAGACGCGCGGACAGCTTCGAGGAGCGCTCCGGCTCCTGCTCCGTGCCGGCTCCCGGGCCCGGCCCGGTGTGCCGGATCCGGGGGTCGCCGTAGCCGCTGGTGGGCCGGATCTGCGGATAGCGCTCGTGCACCGGCCGGTTCAGGCGCGGCTGGGCACTGCCGGGGGTGTACGCGGGCGGCGGCGGGGCACCCGGTGCCTCCGGTGCTCCGGGGTCCCTCGGGAACGGGGTCTCGCTCATGTCCGCTCACTCCTCTCGGCTGCCTTGCGGCCCGGGGCGGCCGGGGCGGCCGGGCCTTCCGCGCCGAAGCCGGGGCAGCCCGGACGGTCCTCGCCGTTCTGGCGGCAGAAGCCCTCGACGGCGCTCTCGCCCGAGCGGGCCGTGCCGATCGCCCAGACGCTGCCGTCGACCTGCTCGACGAGGATCACCTTCGGCAGGCCCCTCGGGGGCGGGCCGGCGGTGACCTCTCCCGTACGGGCGTCGAAGATCCCCTCGTGGCAGGGGCAGTACAGCTCTCCCTCGCTCCCCCGCTCCCTGCGCCACAGCACGGCGCAGGCGAGGTGGGTGCAGACGGCGGAGTAGCCGGCGAGGGTGCCGTCGTCCATGCGGACGGCGATGGCCCGGTCCTCGTCGCCCGGGTAGCGGAAGGCGAGCGACTCCCCCGGCTCGATCCGGTCGGCGACCTTCTTGATCTCGGGGGCCCCTTCGCTGTCGCCGTGGCGGTGCAGGATGCCGGAGGCGACGGCGACGCCGCCGACGGCCAGGCCGCCGGAGACGGTCGCGACGATCCGCAGGTAGTCGCGGCGGGTGGTGAGGGAGTCGGCGGCGATCCGGTCGCGGAGCGCCTCCTGGGCCGCGTCGGCGCGGGGGTCCGGCGCGGGCGGCTGGGGGTCGGTGACGCTCATCGGACGTCCCTTCCGTTGATCTCGACGACGGGCAGACCTCCCGGGACCGGCCACTGGACCTTGTCGGCGGGGACGACCATCGCGACGCCGGTGGTGACGGTGGTCGTGCCGAAGGTGAAGGAGTCGGCGACCTGGACGCCGGGGCGTTCCGCCTGGAGCTCTTCGAGGGTTCCGTAGAAGAGGGCGCCGGTGGGGCAGACGGTGGCGCACATGGGGGCGAGGCCGTAGGCGGTGCGGTCGTAGCAGAGGTTGCACTTCATCTGGAGCTTCGCCTGGAGGTCGATCTTGGGGACGCCGAAGGGGCAGGCGTTGACGCAGTTGGCGCAGCCGATGCAGCGGGTGGTGTCGGCCTGCTGCACGACGCCGTCGGCGGTGACGAGGATCGCGTCGGCGGGGCAGACCTCGGCGCAGGGGGCGACCGGGTCCTCGCAGTGCATGCAGACGGTGGGGAGGGAGGCGACGGAGTGGCCTTCGTCGGGGTAGTCGAGGTGGATCATCGACTTGCCGCGGTGGGAGTCGCATTCGCGGCAGGCGGAGACGCAGGCCTGGCAGCCGATGCAGCGGCCCGGGTCGATGAAGATCGTTCGGCCCATCATGTGCGGGTCAGCTCCTCTCCGCGGTGCCGCGGCCCTGGGGGGAGGTGGGGGGCAGCGGGTCGAGGCGCGAGACCTGGGTCTCGGGGTAGGCCTGCTGTCCGGGGGCGGTGGGCGGCGCGGGGACGTCGTCGACGTGTTCGGCGGCCTCGATGCGGGCGGCGCAGACCTTGTACTCCGGGATCTTGGAGCGCGGGTCGAGGGCGTCGATGGTGAGGGCGTTCGCCGAGGTGGGGACGGGCCAGTGGTAGGGGATGAAGACGGTGTCGGGGCGGATGGCCTCGGTGACGAGGGCGGGGAAGACCTCGCTGCCGCGGCGGGTGACGACACGGACGGGATCGCCGTTGCGGAAGCCGTGGGAGGGGTGGACCTCGACCCAGGGGCGGGGGGTCTGTTCGACGAGGGCGCCGAGCCGGCGGGTCTGGTTGCCGGAGAGGAAGTGGGCGACGGTCCGGCCGGTGGTGAGCGAGAGGGGGTACTCCTCGCTGTACGGGTCCATGGGCGGGTGCCACTCGACGACCTGCAGATGGATCCTGCCGTCGGGGTGGTAGGTCGTCCCGTCCTCGAAGAGGCGCGGGGTGCCGGGGTGCTCCGTGGTGGGGCAGGGCCAGGCGATGCCGCCGGTCTCCTCCAGGCGTTCGTAGGTGATGCCGTAGTAGTCGTTGACCGTGCCGGCGGAGGCGACGCGGAGCTCCTCGAAGACGGAGCGGGAGTCCGGGAAGTCGAACTTGTCGCCCGCGCCGAGCCGTTTTGCGAGTTCGCACATGACCCAGGTGTCGGTGCGGACTCCGGCGGGGGGTTCCTGGGCCTTGTTGTGCTTGACGACCCGGGCCTCGGCGTTGGCCATGACGCCCTCGTCCTCGGCCCAGACGGTGACCGGGAAGACGACGTGGGCGTTGGCGGCGGTCTCGGAGAGGAAGAAGTCGAACTGGGCGTGGAATTCGAGGGTGTCGTAGCCGTCCTTGACGGTGGCGTAGTTCGGGAGCGAGACGAAGGGGTTGTTGCAGATGCCGACGAGGCCGCGGATCTCCTTGCGCTGCATCTGCCAGACCATCTCCATCATGGAGGTGCCGGCGAGTGGGAGTTCGGCCTCGTCGACGCCCCAGATCTCGCAGATCTGGCGGCGGTGCTCGGGGTTGGTGATGGAGCGGCCGCCGGGCAGGAGGTCGGACTTCTGGCCGTGTTCGCGGCCGCCCTGACCGTTGCCCTGGCCGGTGATCGTGCCGTAGCCGGCGCCGGGCTTGCCGATGTGCCCGGTGGCGACGCAGAGATTGATGATCGAGAGGCAGTTCTCGACGCCCTGGGAGTGGTGCTCGACGCCGCGGGCGTGCCAGGCCATGGCCTTGCCCGCGCCGGCGAACATGCGGGCGACCTGGACGATCTGCTCCTCGGGTACGCCGCAGATCGTGGCGGAGCGGGAGGGCGGATAGTCGGCGACGGTCTTCCTGACCTCCGCCCAGCCGGTGGTGTGGGCGGCGAGGTAGGCCTCGTCGGTGAGGCCCTCGGCGACGACGACGTGGAGGACGGCGTTGAAGAAGGCGGAGTCCGTGCCGGGCTTGATCGCGACGTGGACGTCGGCGGTGCGGGCGATGGCCGTCTCGCGGGGGTCGACGACGATGAGGGTGGCGCCGCGGTCGCGGGCTCCCCACAGGTACTGGGTCATGACCGGGAAGCACTCGCCGACGTTGGAGCCGGCGATGAGGAGGCAGTCGGTGAGGAGGATGTCGGAGAAGGGGTTGCCGGCGCGGTCGATGCCGAAGGCGAGCTTGTTGGCGCCGGCGGCGGAGACCATGCAGAGGCGGCCGTTGTAGTCGACGTGCCGGGACTTGAGGGCGACGCGGGCGAACTTGCCGACGAGGTAGGTCTTCTCGGAGAAGAGGCTGGCGCCGCCGAGGAGGCCGAAGGCGTCGTTGCCGTACTCGCCCTGGATGCGGCGGATCTCGGCGACGGTGCGGTCGAGGGCCTCTTCCCAACTGACCTCGCGGAACTCCTCGTCGCGGTTGGCGCGCATGAGGGGCGCGGTGAGCCGGTCGGGGTGGTTGACCTGCTGGTAGGCGTTGATGCCCTTGGGGCAGAGCCGCATGCGGTTGATGTCGTGGTTGCGGGGCTCGACGCCGAAGACCTTGCCTCCGCGGTCGACGCGGAGGTACATGCCGCACTGGACTCCGCAGAAGCAGCAGTGGGTGGGGACGAGGGTCTCGCCGTTCTGGTCGGCGTGCCAGCGGTCGGCGGGGATGCCCCCGGCGTCGCGGAAGGCGCGGGTGCCGGGCGGGGCGAGGGAGGGGTCGAGCGGCAGCGGCTGCCCGGGGGTGGTCGCGGGGTCGGCCGCCGTCATTTGAAGCCCTTCTTCACGTGGTCGAGGTAGGCGTTGCCGCGGAGGACGCGCTTGCAGCGGGGGCAGTACTCGGCCCATTCGTCGAAGCCCAGGTCGAGGTCGCGCATGGTGCCCTGGAGGTTCTCGACGTAGGGGGCGGTGTCGATGGGCTCCTGGCAGCGGCGGCAGGCGAGGACGGTGTCGGCGGACCCGCCCTTGCCGCGGGAGGTGTATTTGAAGAGCTGCATGCCGACGGCCGCGGGCCGCTGGACGATGTGGAAGAACTTCCCGAAGGGGATGTAGATGAGGGTGAAGACCACGGACACCATGTGGAGGATGGCGAGGAACTCGTAGCCGCCGCCGTGCAGGAAGATCGACGAGAAGGTGAGCAGGAGCCCCGTCACGGAGATGACGATGAGGGCGAGGAGGGGCACCAGGTCGTAGGCGAACCGCTGGCCGGTGATGGCCGCGCGGTCCTTCATGCGGCGCCAGAGGAAGTAGGAGGCGCCGGCGATGACGAGGACGGCGGCGATGTCGAGGCCGTGGAACATGAGCCAGCCGAGGATGCTGAGCGCGTCGAAGCCGACGACCTTGAGGCCCCAGATCCGCATCTCGTAGCCGGGCCCCGAGCCGGTGGAGGAGGTGAAGGTGAACCAGCCCCAGGTGAGGGGGAAGGTGATCGCGGCGGCCAGCAGACAGCCCCAGAAGACGAGCTGGTGGGCGGCCCAGCGGGCGTGGGAGCGGGCGCCGAGGAACTTCTGGAAGCCGAGGTAGGTGGCGATCATCCGGGGCAGGGCGGTGGGCGCCTTGCGGAAGTTCGCGGCGGAGAAGAAGGACCGCCAGCCCTGCTTGAAGAGGCGGCGGGCGCCGGGGGCGGAGATCCAGACGGTGTACCGGTAGGCGACGCCGAAGGCGAGGAAGACCGTGGCGACGGCGTACGGCAGGAGGGCCGAGTCGAAGTCGCGGAGCAGGCGGCTGCCGAAGACGATCGCGAGGATCAGGAGCAGGGAGACGAGGGTGCCCGCGAGGACCGCACGGCGGCGCACGTCGGCGGGGGTCTGCGGCGCGGGTCCGGCGGCTGCGGGGTCCCCGGGCACGGCGCCGGGGGCGGGATCTCCTGGGGCCGCGGCCGGGTCTCCGGGGGCGGGGCTCGGCTCGGCTGTCTGCGGTGGCTCGGTCACGCGGCCACGGTAAGGGCGTACGTACCGGTTCGTCCTGTTTTGCGGGGTGGCAGGGTGAGTGCGTCGCTCAGACGGCGTGCAGGCCGTGGGAGAGGAAGACCTCGCGGGCCTCGGCGACCTGCTCGGGCGTCGGGGACGGGGTGTCGTGGAGGGTGAACGGCTTGGCGAGTGCTTGCCACTTGGCTTCGCCGAGCTTGTGGAAGGGGAGGATGTCCACGCGGGAGACGTTGCCGAGGCCGGCGGCGAAGGCGGCGACTCCCTCGACGTTGGCGGGGGCGTCGGTGAGCCCCGGGACGAGCACGAAGCGGACGTGGACCTCCTGGCCGAGGTCGGCGAGGCGCCGGGCGAAGTCCAGGGTCGGCCGCAGCGGCCGCCCGGTGACCTTCTTGTACGTGTCCGGGTCCCAGGACTTGATGTCGAGCAGGACCAGGTCGGTGTCGCGCAGCAGGGCGTCGGTGGCGCGGACACCGAGGAAGCCCGAGGTGTCGAGGGCCGTGTGGAGGCCGAGCTCGTGCTTCATCCGGTGCAGGAGCTCGCCGGTGAAGACGGGCTGGAGGAGGGGCTCCCCGCCGGAGAGGGTGGCCCCGCCGCCGGAGGCGGCGATGAAGCGGACGTACTTGGCCGCCTCGGCGATCACGTCGTCGGCGGAGGTGCGCGTGCCGTTGCGCATCCTCCAGGTGTCGGGGTTGTGGCAGTAGAGACAGGTGAGGGGGCAGCCGGAGAGGAAGGTGACGAAGCGGGTGCCGGGTCCGTCGACACCGGTCGACAGGTCCCAGGAGTGGACCGAGCCCTCGGAGGGCCGGTGGGTCGCCGCGGCGGCCGGGGTGGCGGGTCCGATGGTGAGGCTGGTCATGGCAGGACCTCCGTGGAAGGTGTCGGGCGCGACCCCGGGGCCGGGGGGTGAGGGCCGCCGTCGGCCCCGGGTGCGTCGCAGGGGCTACAGGGAGCCGTGGAAGGTGCGGTTCAGGACGTCGAGCTGCTGCTCGCGGGTGAGCCGGACGAAGTTGACCGCGTATCCGGAGACCCGGATGGTCAGCTGCGGGTGGTTCTCCGGGTGCTCCATGGCGTCCGTCAGCACGTCGCGGTTGAGGACGTTGACGTTCATGTGGAAACCGTCGCTCGCCATGTAGCCGTCGAGGACGCCGGCGAGGTTCTTGATCCGCTCCTCGGGGGTGCGGCCCAGGCCGTCGGGGGTGACGGTGTTGGTGAGCGAGATGCCGTCCTCCGCGTCCTCGTACGGGAGCTTGGCGACCGAGAGGGCCGAGGCCACGTAGCCGTGGGTGTCGCGGCCGTTCATCGGGTTGGCGCCCGGGGAGAAGGGCTCGCCCGCGCGGCGCCCGTCGGGGGTGTTGCCGGTCTTCTTGCCGTAGACGACGTTGGAGGTGATGGTCAGGACGGACTGGGTGTGTTCGGCGTCGCGGTACGTCGGGTGCTTGCGCACCTTCCGCATGAACTCCTCGACCAGCCCGACGGCGATCTGGTCGACGCGCTCGTCGTTGTTGCCGTACGCCGGGTACTCGCCGTCGATGACGTAGTCGGTCGCGAGGCCGGTCTCGTCCCGGACCGGGGTGACCTTGGCGTACTTGACGGCGGCGAGGGAGTCGGCGGCGACGGAGAGGCCGGCGATGCCGCAGGCCATGGTGCGGCGCACGTCGCGGTCGTGGAGCGCCATCTCGATGCGCTCGTAGGCGTACCGGTCGTGCATGTAGTGGATGACGTTCAGGGCGTGGACGTAGACGCTCGCGAGCCACTCCATCTGCTCGTCGAACTTGGCCATGACCTCGTCGTAGTCGAGGACGTCCGCAGTGATGGGGCCGCTCTCCGGGCCGACCTGGGCGCCGGACTTCTCGTCGCGGCCGCCGTTGATCGCGTAGAGGAGGGTCTTGGCGAGGTTCACACGGGCGCCGAAGAACTGCATCTGCTTGCCGACGGGCATCGCGGAGACGCAGCAGGCGATGGCGGTGTCGTCGCCGAAGCGCGGCCGCATCAGCTCGTCCGACTCGTACTGGACGGAGGAGGTGTCGATGGAGACCCTCGCGCAGAACTCCTTGAAGCCCTGCGGGAGCTGCGGCGACCAGAAGACCGTCATGTTCGGCTCGGGGGCCGGGCCGAGGTTGTAGAGCGTCTGGAGGTAGCGGAAGGAGGTCTTCGTGACGAGCGGGCGGCCGTCCTCCCCCATGCCGGCGATGGACTCGGTGACCCAGGTGGGGTCGCCGGAGAACAGTTCGTCGTACTCGGGGGTGCGCAGGAAGCGGACGATGCGGAGCTTGATGATGAAGTCGTCGACGAGCTCCTGGGCCTGCTCCTCGGTGAGGAGACCGGCCTCGATGTCGCGCTGGAGGTAGACGTCGAGGAAGGTGGACGTCCGGCCGAGGGACATCGCGGCGCCGTTCTGCTCCTTCACGGCGGCGAGGTAGGCGAAGTACAGCCACTGGATCGCCTCGCGGCCCGTGCCGGCGGGGGCGGAGATGTCGTGGCCGTAGGAGGCGGCCATCGCCTTGAGTTCGCCGAGGGCGCGGATCTGCTCGGAGAGCTCCTCGCGGAGACGGATGGTCTCCTCCAGGGAGCGGTTCCCTGCGGGGAGGGCGTTGAGCTCCTCCTTCTCCTCCTTCTTCACCGCGATCAGGCGGTCGACGCCGTAGAGCGCGACACGGCGGTAGTCGCCGATGATGCGGCCGCGGCCGTAGGCGTCGGGGAGGCCGGTGACGATGCCGGCCTTGCGGGCGGCGCGGATCTCGGGGGTGTACGCGTCGAAGACACCGGCGTTGTGGGTCTTGCGGTACTCGGTGAAGACCTTCTCCAGGTCCGAGGAGACCGGGTAGCCGTAGGTCTCCAGGGCGCCGGCGACCATGCGCCAGCCGCCGTACGGCATGATCGCGCGCTTCAGCGGGGCGTCGGTCTGGAGGCCGACGATCAGGTCCTTGTCGCGGTCGATGTAACCGGGGGCGTGGGCGGTGATGGTGGAGGGGATGTCGTACGAGACGTCGTGGACGCCCTTGGCGCGCTCCTCCGGGAACTTGTCCGTGATGGCCTTCCACACGGCGGTGGTCCGCTCGGTGGGGCCTGCGAGGAAGGAGTCGTCGCCCTCGTACGGCGTGTAGTTCTGCTGGATGAAGTCGCGGACGTCGACGGCGTCGCGCCAGAGCCCGCCCTTGAAGCCCTTCCAGGCCCGCTCGGTCGTCGTTGCCTCAGCAGGAGTTGCAGTCACTGCCCGCACCGCCTTCTTCGATTCATTCGATCGCGTCTTCGCTTACCTCCATTCCACTCCTTTTGATCGATCATTTCGGTCGGCATTGGTCACCGGTCGACGGGCTTTGGTCCTGTTCCGGGAACGCCGGAAGGCCCCGCCGTGGCGGGACCTTCCGATGACGAGGAAAACAGGGGCTCAGCTGGGTGCCTCGGCGCTCTTGCGGGCGTAGAACCACCAGGTCACGACCATGCAGCTGACGTAGAAGGCGACGAATCCCCACATCGCGCTGGTCACGGCCACCGAGGCGAAGAGGGCCGGGATGAAGAAGAAACCGTAGGCGGCGATGGCCGAGGTGAATCCGGTGACGGCACCCGACTCCATTTCCGCCTGCTTGAGCGCCCTGGCGTATTCCGGGGCGCCTTCCTCAAGGCCCTTCAGGTGGGTGCCGCGGAAGATGACCGGGATCTGCCGGAACGTCGAACCGTTCCCGATTCCGGAGAAGAAGAACGCGGCGAGGAAGCAGAAGAAGAAACCGTAGAAGGAGCCGCTGTCACTGCCCGAGGGCAGGAAGGTGATCACGCCGACGATGGAGACGGCCATGCCCACGAAGGACAGGATCGTGACCCGGGCGCCGCCCCACTTGTCGGCGATCCAGCCGCCGCCCCAGCGGGCGAGGGCGCCGACGGCCGGGCCCATCCAGGCGTAGGTGGCGACGGAGTAGTCCGGGAACGTGGTCTTGATGAGCATCGGCAGGGCGGCGGCGAAGCCGATGAAGGAGCCGAAGGTGCCGACGTACAGCCAGGTCATCAGCCAGTTGTGCTTCCGCTTGAAGATGATCTTCTGCTGGCTGAAGGGGGTCGAGGCCACCTTGAGGTCGTTCTGCCCGAACCAGGCGACGGCCGCGAGGATCAGCAGGATCGGCACCCAGAGGAACGCGGCGTTCTGCAGGTAGACGGGAGTGCCGTCGGCCTTGTGCTGCGCGGAGCCGATCGCGATCGTCGACCAGGTGATGACAATCGGGGTGAGGAGCTGGACGACGGAGACGCCGAGGTTGCCGAGACCGCCGTTGATGCCGGTCGCGCTGCCCTTCCTGGCCTTCGGGAAGAAGAAGCCGATGTTGGCGAGGGACGAGGCGAAGTTCGCGCCGCCGATGCCGCAGAGCGCGGCGATGGCGACCATCACGCCGTACGGGGTCGTCGGATCCTGGATGGCGATGCCGAGCCAGATCAGCGGCACGATCAGGACGACCGTCGACAGCGCGGTGAAGCGGCGCTGGCCGACCATCGGGCCGAGGAAGGTGTAGAAGATCCGGGCCGTGCCGCCGGTCAGACCGGGGATGGCCGTCAGCCAGAACAGCTGCGAGGTGGAGAAGCCGAAGCCGACGTCCTTGAGATTGGTCGCGGTGACCGACCAGACCTGCCAGACGACGAAGGCCACGAGCAGCGCCGGAACCGCGATCCAGAGATTACGGGTGGCGACCTTCTTGCCGATGGACTTCCAGAAGAGCTCGTTCTCGGGCTCCCAGTCGGTGATCGGCTTCCCGGGACGGTACTGCTCCGTGTCGTACGACGGGGCGGGCCCGCCCGTCCTTCTACTGCCCTGGTCCTGGGACTGGACTACGGAACTCATGGCGCTTCCCTGCCTTTTCGCCTTCTCGGCTTTCGCAGACTTTCCTTGCTCTTCCAGGCTGCGCTTCGGGGTAAGGGGGGCGTGAGTGCCGATGGTCGCCGGTCCGGCGGGCGGAGGTCCCGTCAGCGAGGGGCCGGAGGAACCGGCAGCACCGGGAGGGACACCTCCGGGTCGTCGAGGCACGCCCCGGTCCGCAGGTCGAACTCCTGCTTGTGCATCGGAGAGGCCACGACCGGCACCCCGTCGCGGCTGCCCATGATCCCGTTCGCGATGACGTCGGCGCCCGAGAACGGGTCCCGGTTCCCCACCGCGTACACCTCGCCGTCCCCGTCCCGGAAGAGCGCCGCCTCCGTGCCGTCCGCGAGGACGGCGGCCCGCCCGCGCCCCGGCTCCAGGAACTCCACCCCGGCCACGTGCGGCTCGAAGCGGGCCAGAGCCGCCGGGTCGTCGAGGACGGCCCGCCACTCGTCGCGGTACGCGGCGACGTGCCGGTCCATCTGCGCTTCGAGCTCGGCGCCGATCCCCAGCGAGTCCTCGATCAGGACCTCCCGGAGGTGATCCGTCCCCCCACCGAGCCGCTCCAGCCACGCCGAGGTGCGCTCCAGGCGCTCCCCCGTCCGTACGTAGTACATGAGGAAGCGGTCGATCAGCGCGAACAGCCCGGCGGCCGACAGGTCGGAGGCGAGCAGGTCGGCGTGGCGGGGATTCGTGCCGCCGTTGCCGCAGACGTAGAGGTTCCAGCCGCCGGCGGTGGCGATGACGCCGATGTCCTTGCCGCGGGCCTCCGCGCACTCGCGCAGACAGCCCGAGACCCCGCCCTTGATCTTGTGCGGGGCGCGCAGGCCCCGGTAGCGGAGCTCCAGGTCGATCGCGAGCTGCACCGAGTCGCCCTGCCCGAAGCGGCAGAACCGGGACCCTACGCAGGACTTGACCGTCCGAAGGGACTTTCCGTACGCCTGCCCCGACTCGAATCCGGCGGCGATCAACCGCCGCCAGATGGCGGGCAGTTCCTCCTTCCTCGCGCCGAAGAGGTCGATCCGCTGACCGCCGGTGATCTTGCTGTAGAGGCCGTGGTCGCGGGCCACCTCGCCGATGACGATGAGCTGTTCGGCGGTGATCTCGCCGCCGGGGACGCGCGGCACCACCGAGTACGTGCCGTCCTTCTGGAGGTTGGCGAGGAAGAGGTCGTTGGAGTCCTGGAGCGCGGCCTGCTCGCCCTCCAGGACGTGCCGCAGGCCCAGTTCGGGTGCGAGGGTGCCGAGGACGTTGGCCACGACCGGCTTGCAGACCGTGCAGCCCGCGCCGCCGGAGCCGTGCCTCTCCACCAGCTCGCTGTACGAGCGGATGTGTTCGTCGCGGACGAGCGCGTACAGCTCCGGGCGGGAGAGCTCGGGGAAGTGCTCGCACAGGCCCTTCGGCTTCTCCACGCCCGCCGCGTCGAGGACGGCCTGGAGGGTGTTCACGCACCCTCCGCAGCCGGTGCCGGCCTTGGTGCAGCGCTTGATCCCGCCGATGTCGGTCAGTCCGTGCTCGGCGATCGCCCCGGCCACCGCGCCCTTCGTCACGTTGTGGCAGGAGCAGACGACGGCGTCGTCGGGGAGCGCGTCTGCGCCGGGCGGCTCGGCACCGGCGGCGGAGGCGGGGAGGAGGAACGCGGCGGGCGGGGCCGGCAGTTGCCGTCCGGCGTGCGGCTTGAGCGAGCCGTACGCGTCGGCGTCGCCGACCAGGATGCCGCCGAGGAGCTGCCCCTCAGGGCCGAAGAGCAGCTTCTTGTAGACGCCCTCGCGCCCGTCCGAGAAGACCACCTCGGCGGCCTGCGCCCCCTCCGCGAAAGGATCGCCGAAGGAGGCCACGTCCGCGCCGAGCAGCTTCAGCCTGGTGGAGGTGTCGGCGCCCGTGAACACGGTCGTCCCGTCGCCCGCGAGCTGGTCGGCGACCGCCTCCGCCATCTGGTAGCCGGGCGCCACGAGCCCGTACACCCGCCCGTCGGAGGTCTGCGCGCACTCCCCGATCGCGTACACGTACGGATCGGTAGTCCGGCAGCGTTCGTCCACCGCCACTCCCCCGCGGTCCCCGACCGCGAGCCCCGCCTCGCGGGCGAGCCGGTCGCGCGGCCGCACCCCGGCGGAGAAGACGACGACGTCGGCGGGGAGCTCCTCGCCGCTCGACAGCCTGAGGCCGCACACCTTCCCGTCCGCGTCCGTCTCGACCTCGGCGGCTCCGACGCCCGTGTGCACGGCCACGCCCATCGACTCGATGGTGGCGCGCAGGGCCGCCGCGCCGCCGTCGTCGACCTGGAGCGGCATGAGGCGGGGCGCGAACTCGACGACGTGCGTGGCGAGTCCGAGCGTACGGAGTGCCCCGGCGGCCTCCAGGCCGAGAAGCCCGCCGCCGATGACGACGCCGGTACGGAACTCCTCCGCCGCGGCGGCCCCGTCGGCCTCGGTGTACGTCGTGAGCGCGTCGACATCGTAGAGCGTGCGGTAGGTGAAGCAGCCGGGCGCGTCGGCGCCGGGGATCGGCGGCACGAAGGGGTACGAGCCGGTGGCCAGGACCAGCGCGTCGTAGGCGACGACGGCGCCGGAGGTGGTGGTGACCGTGCGGGCGGCCGTGTCGACGAGCTCGGCCGGGTCGCCGAGCCGCAGGTCGATGCCGTGCCCGGAGAGGAACTCGGGCGTGGAGAGGCCCAGTTGGTTTGGGTCGGTACCGGTGAAGACGGAGGAGAGATGAACCCGGTCGTAGGCGGGCACGTCCTCCTCCGCGAGCACGGTCACCCGCCAGCCGGGCCCGTCCGGGTCGGCCGGGTCCGCGAGCGCCCCGCGCTCGGCCAGCGCCTCCAGGAGCCGGTGGCCGACCATGCCGTGGCCGATGAGGACGAGGGCCTGGGTCCGCTGGGCTGCCATGGCGGTCTCCGTGGGGGTCGCGTACGAGTTCCAGGGTGCTTCGGTGGTTCCTTCCGACCGTAGGGGCGCGGCATGGGCGTGTCGGGCCCGTGAAGGACCCGAGGATCGGGGACTTGTGGCCCTGCCGACGAGGCCTTACGGCGGCGGTACGGGGGCGGCGCGGGGCCTAGCGTGAACGGAGCGGGGCCACCGGCGGCGTACGACACCGCTGCCGGCGGCCCTCCGGGGGAACGTCTGTGGAGGTACGCATGCGGAACCTGGTCCTGGCCGTGCACGGCAGCGCCGTCCCCGAGGCGGGCGCGACGGTCGAGCGGCTCGCCGACGCCGTGCGCCGGCTGACCGGGGCGCCCGTCGCCGTCGGCCACCTCGACCACCAGCGGCCCTCCCTCCCGTACGTCCTCGCGGACCGGACCGGCGCGGTCGTCGTCCCGCTGCTCCTCGGCGACGGCTACCACCGGACCGTCGACATCCCGTCCGTCGCCCGGCACTTCGACTGCGCGGTCACGCGCGGACTGAGCGGCGAGTACGCGGTGGCCCTCGCCCTGTACGACCGGCTGCGCGCCGCCGAACGGGCCGCCGGCGGCCCGGCCGACGCGGTCGTCGTCGCCGGGGCGGGCTCCTCCCGGCCCGGCGGGAACGACGGCACGCTCACGGCGGTACGGCAGCTGGGCCGGCTCCTGCCGGTGCCGGTGACCGCCGCGTACTGCTCCGCGAGCGACCCGGCCCCGGCCGAGGCCGTCGCCCGCCTGCGTGCCTGCGGCTTCCGCCGTGTCGCGCTCGCCGCCCACCTGCTGGCCCCGGGCCGCTTCACCCGCGCCCTGTGGTCGGTCCCGGACACCTGGGCGGTCGGGGAGCCGCTCGCCGACCATCCGCGCCTTGCCGAGCTGGTGACGGCGCGGTACGCGCAGGCCTCCGCGGGGGCGCCGGCCGGGAAGACCGTGGGGACGGTGCCGGCCGGGAAGACCACGGGGACGGCACCGGCCGCACGGGCCGCCTGACGAAGCGCCGCTCCCACCCGTACGGCGGCACCCTCCCCGTACCGCGTGGCATACGGCGGGACGCGCCGGGCGCTCTGCTGTGCTGGGACGCATGACGCAACCGTTCCTCCCCCTCACCGCCCGCTCCCGCGAGGAGTCGCACCGGGCCGCCACCCCCCTGGAACTCTTCTTCGACCTGTGCTTCGTCGTCGCCGTCGCCCAGGCCGGCGCCGAGCTCGTGCACGCGGTCGCCGAGAACCACACCGGCGAGGGGATCCTCAACTACGCGATGGTCTTCTTCGCCATCTGGTGGGCGTGGATGAACTTCACCTGGTTCGCCTCGGCCTACGACAACGACGACGTCCTCTACCGCGTCGTCACGCTCGTCCAGATCGCCGGCGTGCTCGTCCTCGCCGCCGGCGTCACGCGCGCGTTCCAGGAGCACGACTTCCTCGTCGTCTACCTCGGCTATCTCGTCATGCGGCTCGCGCTCGCCTTCCAGTGGCTGCGCGCCGCCCACCACGCCACGGACCCCGCCGAGCGGACGATGTGCCGGCGGTACGCGGGCGGGGTCGTCGCCGTCCAGATCGGCTGGCTCGCGCTCGTCCTCGCCCCCGAGCCCGCCCGCGGCTGGATCTTCCTCGTCATGGCGCTGGCGGAGATGGCCGTGCCCGTGTACGCGGAGAAGGACGCCCCCAGCACCTGGCACCCGCACCACATCGCCGAGCGGTACGGCCTGTTCACCATCATCGTGCTCGGCGAGACCGTCGCCGCCGCGACCGTCGCCGTGAAGTCCGGAGTCGTCGAGAACGACGCCCTCGGCGAGCTCCTGCCGATCGCCGTCGGCGGCCTGCTCCTCGTCTTCGCCGCCTGGTGGATCTACTTCGTCGTGCCCGCCCACGACCGGCTGGTCTCCAGCCGCCAGGGCTTCCTGTGGGGCTACGGCCACTACGTCATCTTCGCCTCGGCCGCCGCCGTCGGCGCGGGCCTGGAGATCGCCGTCGAACAGGCCGTGGGCGAGGCCCACATCTCCACGCTCGCCGCGTCCGCCGCCGTGACGATCCCGTCGGCGATCTTCCTGCTCTCCGTCTGGCTGCTGCACGCCCGCTACTTCAAGATCGGCATCGCCCAGCAACTGGTGCTGCCCGTGGCGTCACTGGCCATCCTCATGTGTACGTTCGCGGGCCGCTGGGCGGTCTTCGCCGCGGGGCTCGTCGCGGCGGCGACGGTCGCGACCGGGGTGACCCTGACGGCCCGGAACCCGGCGACCCGGACGACGGCCGCCTGAGCCCCGGACCGCCTCCCCCCTGCGCGACGATCCGTCCCATGCCCCCCTTGGCCTTGGTGACATGAGCACAGGCCCTGCCAGAGGCCAAAGCGCGTGGTAGGCAGGAGACATGACACCGCGCGAGGAGACGAGCAGGCCCGGCCGTGAGAAGGACGCGATCACCGACGTGAGCGGGGTGCGCGTGGGCCACGCGCGCGTGGCCGGTCCCGGGGCGCTGAGCGGCACCACGGTCGTCCTGGCCCCGGCGGGCGGGGCCGTCGCGGCCGTGGACGTACGGGGCGGCGGGCCGGGCACGCGGGAGACGGACGCCCTCGACCCGCGGAACGTCGTCCAGCGGATCGACGCGGTCGTCCTGACCGGCGGCAGCGCGTACGGCCTGGACGCGGCCGGCGGGGTCATGGCCTGGCTGGAGGAGCGGCACCGGGGCGTGCGGGTGGGCCCCGACCCGTCCCACGTGGTGCCGGTCGTGCCCGCCGCCTGCGTCTTCGACCTGGGACGCGGCGGCGACTTCTCGGCCAGGCCGGACGCGGCGACGGGCCGGGCAGCGGTAGAGGCGGCCGACGCGAGCGGGGACCACGCGCGCGTGGAGACCGGGGCGGTCGGCGCGGGCACCGGGGCCGTCGTCGGCGGGCTGCGGGGCGGGGTGGGGACGGCGAGCACGGTCCTGGAGTCGGGGATCACGGTCGGCGCGCTGGTCGTGGTGAACGCGGTCGGTTCGGCCGTCGACCCGGCGACGGGCGTCCCGTACGGGAGCTGGTTCGAGGGCGGCAGGCCCCGCCTCCCGGCGGAGGCGGTGCACGAGGCGGCGCTGCGGAGGCTCGCGGAGGCCCGGACGGCGAGCGCCCCTCCCCCGCTGAACACGACGCTCGCCGTCGTCGCCACGGACGCGGTGCTCACGCGCGCGCAGGCGCAGAAGGTCGCGGGCACGGCGCACGACGGCATCGCGCGCGCCGTGCGTCCGGTCCACCTGATGAACGACGGGGACACGGTCTTCACGCTCGCCACCGGGCGGCGGGAGCTGCCGGAGGAGCCCGGCCCGCTCGCCCTGAACGAGATCCTGGCGGCCGGCGCGGACCTGGTGACCCGGGCGATCGTCCGGGCCCTGCGCGCGGCCCCGGGCGGGCTGCGCGGCCCGGGCGGCGACTTCCCGTCGTACGGCGAGCTGTACGGCGAGCTGCCCGGCGAATCTCCCGAATCGGCGCCGTACTCCCGGTAACCACAAGGGAGTTGACGAAGAACCATGCGGGAACTTCCCGTGGACGCCCTTCGTTTTGCTGAACCCAGGACACGATGTCAGACCCAGGGACTACGTTTAGCAAGCACCAAGTGACATGCGGCGACGGCCTGGAGACCCTCTTGAACGATCCGCGGGATCCTCACGATCCGTACGAGACGACCGAGACGCACCTTGAACGACTCCTCGGCAGGGCACTCAACTCCTTCGACCTGCCCGACTCCACCGTCGAGCGCCTCGGCACGGCGCTCGCCCACTCCAGCGCGCTGCACTCCTCGCACCACAGCGCGTCGCTGCACCGGACCACCTACCGCCACACCTATCTGCTCGCCGACGGCAGCGCGCTCAGCCTGTGGGAGCTCACCCACAACACCGGACGGGACGGCACCGACCAGCACGAGCTGTACGCGGAGGAGTCGGAGGCCCGGCTCGCGGCCTCGCGCCTGCCCGCCGGGCCGCTGCCGGGCTGGACCGCGGAGCGCGCCGACGGCAGTGCCCTGGACAGCGACGACGACGATGACATGGCGCTCCTGAGCGCCCTGCTCGCCCGCCCCATACCGGCCCAGCCCCGGATGTACGTACCGGACAACTCCGCCGACCACGCGCGCCGCGTCCTGCGGCGCGCGGAGAACGTGGACCGGCCGGGCGAGCGGACGGCCCGCCGGCTCCGCCTGGCCTTCGCCCACCACATCACGCAGGCCTTCGGGCGGCAGTGCGCGGTGGAGGGGGGCCGGGACGCCGGCTTCACCCTCTACGAGCACCAGTTCCTGCTGCTCGACGGCAGCGAGATCAGCCTCTGGGAGATCGAGCACACGGCGACCCCCGACGGCCGGCACATGTGCGAGGTGTACGAGGACGAGCGCTCGGCCCGCGCGGCGATGGAGACCCGCGCGCGCGTCCGCTGACGCCCGCCCCGCCCCGTCCCCGGCCCCGCGCCCTTCCTCAGACGAGCGCGGGGGCGGGGTCGGAGTCGGCGGAATTCGGGTCGGCGGGCTCGGGGACGTCGACGCCGGCTTCCGCCAGCTTGCCCACGGCGAACGCCCGGTTGGCGTGGGTCTGTTCGCGGTACGCCGCGGGCAGGTCCGGCAGGGCGAGCAGCCGGTCGCAGGCGGCGAGCGAGGCGGCGTGATCGCCCGTCCAGTACGCGGTGATCGAGTACTCGAAGAGCAGCCCCCACCGGTACACCCACGGCTGCATGAACAGCAGGTCGTCCGGCTGCCTCCCGTCCCGGACGGCGGAGACGACGGCGTGGGCGGCCCGGTACCGGCGCAGCTTCCGCAGCCGCGCCGCCAGCTCGTAACAGGCCTCCAGCCGCTCCGGGCGCGACTCCCAGGCTCGCGAGAGGGCGTCCATCGCGGACGGCCAGTCGCCGGCTTCGGCCCGGAGGACGCCGGACTGGAGGAGGGAGTAGTAGACCTCCTCGCCCCAGCCGCCCATGGCCGCCCGCCGCTCGTAGAGGGGGACGGCCTCGTCGGCGCGGCCCATGTCCCGCAGGGTCTGGGCCAGGTAGAAGACCGTACGGGGGTTGGCAGGGTCCCGTTCGAACTCGGCGCCCAGGAGACGGGCGTCCCGCTCGAACTTGTCGTGGCGTGACCCGCCGTCGGCGTAGTCCTGGATGACCAGGGCGTCCAGATTCCGCTGCGCGTGGTCTCGGTCGGCGGTCAGGTACTCGTGGGTGACGCCCTCGTACCGCCACGGCAGACCGCCCCTGACCAGGCGCTTGATGCGGTACTCCAGGGATCCCTCGTGGCGGATCATGTACGCGTCCGCGGTCAGCTCCGGCAGCGGGCCGTCCTGCCGCAGGACGTGGTCGGCGTCGAGGAGCAGCAGGTAGTCGGCCCGGCCGCGGGCGTGCGCGATGTTCAGGCTGCGGTTGTGTCCGAAGTTCACCCACGGCTCCTCCCGCAGCTCGCCCGGGATGCCCGCGAGGGCGGTACGGATCAGCTCCTGGGTCCCGTCGGTGGAACCGGTGTCGGAGATGACCCAGGTGTCCACGAGACCGCGGACGGAGGCGAGGCACCGCTCGATGACCTTGGCCTCGTTCTTGACGATCATGCACAGGCAGATGGACGGCTGCACGGCAACACCACTTCCGGTGGGGGCGGGGGAGCTGTCGGGGGGTGGGCGACCCTACGGGCGCCCGCCGAGGGCGCGGTGTCGGCACGCCGACGGGCGGTTCGAGATTCGCCTTCGCGTACGCATCCATTCGGCTAGCAGCGATACGCCATGGCGTTGGGAAGGTAGGCCCGCCCGCACGGACCGCCCGGCCCGAAGGGGGACACGGGCGCGACGGGCGCCACGGGTGCGACAGGTGCCACCGGGCCCACCGGGCCCTGCTCCGACATCGACACGTACAGCCCGTCCGCCACCGAGGGCTTCCAGGCCGTCCTCACGGACGGTGTCGCCTACGCCGGCCAGGCGGACGTCCCGGGCGGGACGATCGTCTGGCACGACCTCACCGACGCCCTCCTCCCGCCGAACCAGAACGTCCGCGTCAACTACCCGGCCAACGCCTGTGGCATCGCCATCGAGGCCCAGGGCAACGACGCGTTCGTCAAGGTGGTCACCACAGACGGCCGGGTCTTCCAGACCAGGGGCAACATCATGGGCGGCGTCTTCCTCTGGAACCAGCCCTGGGTGCAGCAGACGACCCCGACACCGGGCTCCCTGCGAGCCGTCCCGTTCAAGGGTGACCTGAAGCACGGCGGCGTGGTCAACCGCAGCTGACGGATACACGGACACACGGACACGAGGAAGGGCCCTGGCCCCGGGACGATTCCCGGGGCCAGGGCCCTTCCGCCTGAGGGGCTCAGTGCGTCAGCACCGGCTCCTTCTCCACGATCTCCGCGGCGTCCTCGTCGTCGCCGCCCTCAAGGTGCTGCTTCGGCTTCGCCGGCAGCGCGAACATCACCAGGAAGATCCCGGCGAGGACGACCGCCGCCCAGCCGAGCGAGTTCTGGAAGGCGTCCGTGAACGCCGCGCCCACCTCGGCCGGAGCCTTCGCGAGGTCCCAGTCGTCGACCACGCCGAAGAAGACCACGGACACCAGGCCGAGCCCGAGCGCGTTGCCCATCTGGCCCGTCGTGTTGATCAGGCCCGACGCCGAGCCGGCGTGCTCACGCGGCACCTCGGAGAGGACCGCGTCCGTCAGCGGGGCCACGATCAGGCCCATGCCCAGACCCATGACCACCAGCGGCGGGATCATCTGCCAGGGCTCGATCCCGGTCCCGTACCGGCCCGCCACGAAGAAGTAGAGAAGAACGCCCGCGATCATCGTGAGCGCACCCGCCTGGAGCACCTTGCGGCCGAAGCGCGGCACCAGCTTCTGGACCGAGAGACCGGCGGCCACGGAGACCGCGACCGAGAACGGCACGCCGGTGAGACCCGCCTTCAGGGCGGTCCAGCCGAGGCCGATCTGCATGTACAGCGTCCAGACCAGGAAGAAGATGCCGAGCACGACGCCGAAGGTCAGCTGCACGGCGATACCGGCGGCGAAGCTCTTCACCTTGAACAGCGACAGTTCGACGAGCGGCGAACCGTCCTTCCTCGCCTTGTACTTCTCGTACGCGATGAGCGCGGCGAACACGAACAGGCTGCCGATCATCATCAGATGGCCCCACAGCGGCCAGTCCAGCTCACGGCCGCGCGTCAGCGGGTAGATCAGCATCAGCAGCGCCGCCGCCACCAGGACCATGCCGACGATGTCGAGGCGGAGCGCCTTCGGCGCCTTCGACTCGGTGATGAACTTCCGGCCCAGGATCAGACCGGCGATGCCGACGGGCAGGTTGATCAGGAAGATCGGGCGCCACTCCAGGCCGGCGATGTTCCACTCCGTGAGCAGCGCGCCGAGCAGCGGACCCGAGACGGCGCCGAGGCCGATGATCGCGCCGAACATCCCGAAGACCTTGCCGCGCTCGTGGGCGGGGAAGGTGACGTGGATGATCGAGAGGACCTGCGGCACCATCATCGCCGCCGCCGCGCCCTGGAGGAGGCGGGAGGCGACCAGCATCTCCGAGTTGGCGGCGAAGCCGCAGAGCGCGGAGGCGATCGTGAAGGCGGCGGTGCCGATGAGGAAGAGCCGCTTGCGGCCGTAGATGTCACCGAGCCGGCCGCCGGTGATCAGCCCGGTCGCGAAGGCGAGGGCGTAACCGGCGGTGATCCACTGGATGGCCCCGGAGGAGGCACCGAGGTCGTGCTCGATGCTGGGGATCGCGATGTTGACGATCGTGGCGTCGACCAGATCCATGAAGGCGGCCGTCATCACGATGGCGAGGGCGATCCACCGCCTCTTGTCGCTCGTGTCCGTGGGGGCCGCATCCGTGACGGCTTCGTGTGAACTCATACGAAGAAGATAGAAGTCATCTAGGTCAAATGATGTCCTAGATGGGCCTCATCCTGGGAGGCATGACAGATACCCCGGTTCGACTCCTGAATCTGCTGTCGCTCCTCCAGACCCCACGCGAGTGGCCCGGAAGCGAGCTCGCCGAACGGCTCTCGGTCTCCGCCCGCACCATCCGCCGGGACATCGACCGGCTCCGTGACCTCGGCTATCCGGTCGAGGCGACCCTCGGCGCGGTCGGCGGCTACCGTCTCGTCGCCGGTACGGCCATGCCGCCGCTCCTCCTCGACGACGAGGAGGCCGTCGCGATCGCCGTCGGCCTGCGGGCCGGTGCCGGGCACGCCATCGAGGGCATCGAGGAGGCGTCCGTACGGGCCCTGGCGAAGCTGGAGCAGGTCCTGCCCGCGCGGCTCCGCCACCGGGTCTCCACCCTCCAGAACGCGACGCTCCCGCTGACCAGGGGCGACGGCGCCACGGTCGCTCCCGCCACCCTGACGACCCTCGCGGGCACGGTCACGGGGCGCGAGAAGCTGCGCTTCGGCTACCGGGCGGGCGACGGCGTCGAGTCGAAGCGGCTGGTCGAGCCGTACCGGCTGGTCTCGACCGGGCGCCGCTGGTACCTCGTCGCGTACGACCTGGACCGCGAGGACTGGCGGACCTTCCGGGTGGACCGGGTGAGCGACCCGCTCGCGACGGGCGCCCGCTTCACCCCGCGTGAGCTGCCGGCCGGCGACGCGGCGCAGCTCCTGGTCCGCTCCATGTCCCGGGCCCAGCCCGAGCTGGAGCTCGACGTCAGCTTCGAGGCCCCGGCCGACTTCGTGACGGCCAGGCTCCCGTCCCACCTGGTCCCGGCGGCGACGGGCCCGACGACCTGCCGTCTCCGCACCCGCTCCGCCGACTCCGTCGAGTGGCTGGCGCTCCGCCTGGCCCTGGTGGACGCCCCCTTCACGATCCACGGCCCGCCGGCCCTCCACGGCTACGTGGACGAGCTGGCGACCCGCCTGGCGACGGCGACACGGGGGTAGGTCCGGGCACGAGCACGGGCACGAGCACGGGCACGCGAAGGGGCACGCGAAGGGGCCCGGGGACGGAAGTCCCCGGGCCCCCTGCGACGCCGGGCCCCTTGCGACCCCGGGCCCTTTGCCCCCGGTCGCCGGCCGCCTCAGGCCACCGCGTCGAAGCCGGTGTCGGCGGCCATCTTCTTCAGTTCCAGCAGGGCGTGCTTCTCGATCTGGCGGATCCGCTCGCGCGTCAGGCCGTGCTGCTTGCCGACCTCCGTCAGCGTCCGCTCGCGGCCGTCCTCGATCCCGTACCGCATACGGATGATCGAGGCCGTGCGGTGGTCGAGCTTGGCGATGAGGTCGTCGAGCTCCTCGCTGCGCAGCAGCGTGAGCACCGACTGCTCGGGCGAGATCGCCGAGGTGTCCTCCAGGAGGTCGCCGAACTGGGTCTCGCCCTCGTCGTCCACCCCCATGTTCAGAGAGACCGGGTCACGCGCCCAGTCGAGGACGTCGACGACCCGCTCCGGCTTGGTGTCCAGCTCCGCCGCGATCTCGGCCGGCTCCGGCTCCCGGCCGTGCTCCCGGTTGAACTCGCGCTGCACCCGGCGGATCCGGCCGAGCTCCTCCACCAGGTGGACGGGGAGCCGGATCGTCCGGGACTGGTCGGCGATCGACCGGGTGATGGCCTGACGGATCCACCACGTCGCGTACGTGGAGAACTTGAAGCCCTTCGCGTAGTCGAACTTCTCGACCGCGCGCACCAGGCCCGCGTTCCCCTCCTGGATCAGGTCGAGCAGCGGCAGCCCGCTGCGGGGATAGCGCCGCGCGACGGCGACCACGAGCCGCAGGTTGGACTTGATGAAGAGGTCCTTGGCGCGCTCGCCCTCGGCGACCAGCGCTTCGAGCTCCTCACGGGCCGCGCCGCCCGCCTCGCTCTCTATCTCTCCGTCCAGGATCTGCTGGGCGTACACGCCCGCCTCGATCGTCTGGGAGAGCTCAACCTCCTTGGCGGCGTCGAGCAGGGGTGTGCGCGCGATCTCGTCGAGGTACATGCCGACCAGGTCGCGGTCGGCGATGTCCCCGCCCACGGCGCGAACGCTGCTGGCCCGGCTCGCCCCGCTCTTGGCGGAGGTCTGACGACGGGCGACGGCACGGGTTGCCATGCGTGCTCCCTTGTTGAGTAGGTCGCGACACCCTTTCGAGTGCCCTGCATCCGACGGAAACAACGACTGGAATCAGGACAGAATTCCCACCCGGCACATGGATTTTCGCGATCATGCAGTATCCTGCGCGGCCGCCGCCCCTTCGGGCATGCCGCGGAAACCCACGGAGGCGCAGGTCAGACCGGGCACGGGGGGTGAGGCGGCGCCGCTCGCGGGGCCTCCGACCACACTGTCGGTGAGACCGCGATCACATGCGGCGCCATCTCTTCAGACGTCACCGGGGGCGTGGAGGTTGCCCGCGCCCGCTCAGCCGTCCTCGGCCCCGGGGCCTAGGTCCCCAGCCCGTTACGCCCCGCCTCGCCCCGACCTAGCGTCGTCCCCATGAGCGAAGAGAGCGGAAAAAGCGGAAAGCGCCACGACACGACCGGAATCCTCGACGAGGCACTCGAACGCCTCCACACCAGCGGCCCCGAGCGCAACGGCTGGCTCAGCAACCACGCCCCGATGGCCGTCGAGGCACTCGTCCGCAACGGCCGGTCCGGGACGGTGCACCGCTGGCTCGACCACTACGCGCACAAGCTGGAGGAGCTCCCGCCCGCGAACCGCCCCGTCACGGCGGACGACTGGCGCGGGGCCCTCGGCGACCCGGCCCGGATCACCGACTGGACGCGCTTCTTCGCGCGGGAGCTGGCGGACCGGCCCTGGCGTCCGGTGCTCGCCGAGTGGTGGCCCCGGCTGCTCCCCGGGATCGCGGCCGGGGCGACGCACCCGGCGATCCGCACCGGCCACGCCGTACGGACGCTCCTGACGACCGGCGAGACGGCGCCGCGCCGCGCCGAGCTGGCGCACGCCCTCGGCTACTGGGCGGCCCGCCACCAGCCGCTGCCGCCGCTCGCCGCGCTGGCCGTGGCGCCGAGCGCGGCGGCCGCCCTGGACGCCGTACCGCCGGTCCCGGAGCAGGACGGCGGGATACGGACCCGGCTCGACCAGCTGACGGCGTTCCCCGCCTGGGGCACTGCTCCGGACCCCGACACGGCCAAGGCCCGGCTCACCGAGCTGGTGACGGCGGCCACCCATCGGTACGCGACGCACGGCCACGGCGAGCCGATCATGCTCGTGCACGCGGCGACGGCACCGAACGCGGTCCTCCGCGCGCTGCCCGCGCTCCCCCGTGACCTGTGGGTACCGAGCCTGGGTGCGGCCTGGGCGGCCGCGGCCGCGGTGACGGCGGCCTACACCCCGAGAGACCCGCTCCCGTACGAGAAGACCGATCTGACCTCCGAGGAGGTCTTCGAGCGGGCGGCGGCCCACGGCGACGACCACACGATCAAGTTCACCGACACGGCGCTCGACGTCGGCGACCCGCTCGCGCTGGCCGCCGCCGTCCGCTCGATCGAGCTGAACCCGCCGGTCTACTAGGGCCTGTCCGGCGCGCTCAGCCGAACTGGACGGACCGCTTGGCGAGCCCCATCCAGAAGCCGTCGATGACGGACCGCTCGGCGTCGAGGTCGCCGGCCGCGTCCGCCGCGCCCATGGTGACGAAGAGGGGGGCGAAGTGTTCCGTACGGGGGTGCGCGAGGCGTCCGGCCGGGGATTTGTGCTCGAAGTCGAGGAGGGCGTCGACGTCCCGGGCCGCCAGGGCGCGGTGTCCCCAGTCGTCGAACTCGGCGGACCAGCCCGGCACGCCGCCGCCGGTGTGGCGGAGGGCGGCGAGGTTGTGGGTGAAGAAGCCGCTGCCGACGATCAGGACGCCCTCGTCGCGCAGCGGGGCGAGCCTGCGCCCGATGTCCATGAGCCGGCGCGGGTCGAGGGTGGGCATGGAGATCTGGAGTACGGGGATGTCGGCGCCCGGGAACATCTCGACGAGCGGCACGTAGGCGCCGTGGTCGAGCCCCCGGTCGGGGATGTCCTGCACGGGCGTGCCGGGTCCACGGAGCAGCTTGCGGACGGCCTCGGCGAGCTGCGGGGCGCCGGGAGCCCCGTAGCGGACCCGGTAGTAGTGCTCGGGGAAGCCCCAGAAGTCGTAGACGAGGGGCACGGTCTCGGTGGCGCCGAGCGCGAGCGGGGCCTCCTCCCAGTGGGCGGAGACCATGAGGATCGCCTTGGGGCGGGGCAGGTCGGCGGACCAGGCGGCGAGCTCGCCGGGCCAGACGGGGTCGTCGGCGAGCGGCGGGGCGCCGTGGGACAGGTAGAGGGCGGGCATCCGTTCCAGCGTGGCGTCCATGGCGACGACCTCCGACATCCTCGTGGTACCTCAAACTTGCTTGAAACTTCAAGCTAGATGTCTGCAGAGTAAACGTATGTAGTTCAACTTTCAAGAACGAGTCGTACGATGGGACCCATGGGAGACATGACCGAACCGCGCTGGCTCGACGACGAGGAACAGCGCACCTGGCGCGCGTACCTGCACGCCACCACGCTCCTGGAGGATCACCTCGACCGCCAGTTGCAGCGGGACGCCGGGATGCCGCACATCTACTACGGGCTGCTCGTCCAGCTCTCCCAGGCGCCCCGCCGACGGCTGCGGATGACCGAACTCGCCAAGAGCGCCAAGATCACCCGCTCCCGTCTCTCCCACGCGATCGCCCGGCTGGAGAAGAACGGCTGGGTGACGCGCGAGAACTGCCCCTCCGACAAGCGCGGCCAGTTCGCGCGGCTCACGGACGAGGGGATGGACGTCCTGCGCCGCACCGCGCCCGGCCATGTGGCGGCCGTACGCCAGGCCCTCTTCGACCGGCTCGCCCCGGAGCAGGTGGAACAGCTCGGCGCGATCATGCGGGTGATGGCCGAGGGCCTCGAACCGGCGGACCCGGACGCGGACCTGCCCTGGCTCCGCTGAGTACGCGGGGCCAGGGCAGGTCCGGAATCCACCGAGGGATCAGTGGACGATGACGGGCACCTTGATCTCGTCGTCCGCGCCCGCTCCGGACCCGGCGACGACCCCCATCTCCGGCTTCCCGGTGTTGATCAGCACGAAGGCGATCGTGGCCGAGACGACCAGGATGCCGACGGCCCACCAGATGGCCGCGGCGTAACCCTCGACCATGCCCTGGAGCTGGACCAGCTTCTGCGCGGCCGGGGTGGTCGCGCCGGCCGCGTGGTCGGCCAGGTAGGCGGTGGTCGCCGAGGCGGCGATCGTGTTCAGCAGGGCCGTACCGATGGCACCGCCGACCTGCTGCGAGGTGTTGACCATCGCGGAGGCCACACCGGCGTCCCGCGGGTCCACGCCGAACGTCGCGAGCGACATGGCCGGCATGAACGCCGTACCCATGCCCAGACCGAGCAGCAGCTGCGCGGGCAGGATCAGACCGGCGTACGAGGTGCCGACCTCCAGCTGGGTCAGGAGCAGCATGCCGGCGGCGGCCGTCAGGAAGCCGGGGGCCATGAGCAGCCGCGGCGGGACCCGGGTCATCAGCCGCGTACCGATCTGCGTCGAACCGACGATCATGCCCACGATCATGGGCAGGAACGCGAAGCCCGTCATGACGGGCGAGTAGCCCTTCACGATCTGGAGGTAGTACGTCAGGAAGAGGAAGAGGCCGAACATCGCGATGACGGCGAGACCCAGCGACAGGTAGACGCCGCCGCGGTTGCGGTCGGTGAGGACGCGCAGCGGCAGGAGCGGCGACTTCACCCGCGACTCGGTGAACACGAACACCGCGAGCAGGACGGCGGAGCCGACGAAGAGGCCGATCGTGCCGGCGTCGCTCCAGCCCTCGGACTCGGCGCGCGTGAAGCCGTAGACGAGCGCGACCAGACCCAGGGTGGAGAGGATCACGCCGGGGATGTCGAGCGAGGAGCGGTTGCGGCCGCCCGCGGGCTCACGGATCACGAAGTACGCGCCGACGGCGGCGACGATCGCGAACGGGATGTTGACGAAGAACGTCCAGCGCCAGTTCAGGTACTCGGTGAGGAAACCGCCGAGGATCAGGCCCACGGCGCCGCCGCCACCGGCGATCGCGCCGTAGATGCCGAAGGCCTTCGCGCGCTCCTTGGCGTCGGTGAAAGTCACGGCGAGCAGCGAGAGCGCGGCGGGCGCGAGGAGCGCGCCGAAGGCGCCCTGGAGCGCGCGGGCACCGAGCATCATGGCCTCGCCGTTCGCGGCGCCGCCGAGGGCGGAGGCGGCGGCGAAGCCGATCAGTCCGACGACGAAGGTCCGCTTGCGGCCCCACAGGTCGGCGATGCGGCCGCCGAAGAGGAGGAGACCGCCGAAGGCGAGGGCGTAGGCGGTGATGACCCATTGCCGGTTGCCGTCCGAGATCCCGAGGTCCTGCTGGGCGGAGGGCAGCGCGATGTTCACGATCGTCGCGTCGAGCACGACCATCAGCTGGGCGAGGGCGATGAAGACGAGTGCTTTCCAGCGGCCGGGGTCGGCCTCGGCCTGGCTCGCGGGGCTCTCGGGGATTTTGGACATGGGGGTAGCCACCTCTTGGCGCGTACAGGTGAAAAAAGGACGTAAAGACGTAAGACGTAAGGGGGGAGCGCTAGGGAGTCGTCACGACCGCCGGCAGGAGTCGCGTCTCAGGTCCTCCAGGGTCGCGGCCGTCCCCGGCAGCTCGGAGCGCGCGGGCGCCTCCAGGCCGTCGAGGAACAACTGCAGGTGCCGGTGGACGAACTGGTCGAAGTTCGCGCAGGGCGTGCCCGGCAGCGGGCGGGTCAGCTGCGAGACCGCCACCATCAGGTCCCCGACGCCGACGTCGGAGCGGAGCCGGCCGGCGCGCTGCGCCCTCTCGACGAGGCCCTGGACGGCCTCCTCCAGGCGCTCGCGCTCGACGGTCAGATCGGGGTGGTCGTTGTCGAAGGCCCCGTCGAGCATCGGGCACAGGGCGCCGATGCGTTCGTCGGCGGCGGCGTGGGTGAAGCGGCGAAGGGCGGCGAAGGTGTCGGCCTCCTCCTCGGCGGCGCTCTCGGCGAGCTCGGTGACGCGGGCCATGAGGGAGAGGACGACCTCGCGGACGAGGTCGGTGCGCTCGGGGAAGTTGCGGTAGAGCGTGGCGTTCCCGACGCCGGCGCGGCGCGCCACCTCGTCGTACGGCACCTGGGGGCCGAACTCGACGAACATCTCGCGGGCCGCCGTCACGATCCGCTCGCGGTTGCGCAGGGCGTCTGCGCGCGGGCGGGGTACGCGGCGGACGGGCGCGGTGTCCGGGGCGCCGGCCACGGGGGTACTGGTCACGCCACAACCTCCTCGGCAACTGTCATCGGTCATCCGCAATCGACATCCGGGGACGGACTCCCCACTTCGCGGAACACAGGGTTAAACGGGGACACGGTCCCCGGTTATTTCCCCTTCGCGATGTGACGTGAGTCACAGCCGACACGCCGTGCGGAATACCCACACGATCGGTCCACCCGGCGCGCGCCTCCGACCCACTCGCCACAGGCTGATCGCACGACACGGATCTCCGTCCGTCTCCCCGGACGTCTCCCCGCGCAGGAGATCCGTGCCGCAGACCTGCCCCCACCGGAGAGGCGCCCGTATGCAGCACCCCCGCCGACGGATACGCAGGCCCGTCGCCCTGGCAGCGACCACGGCCCTCTCCCTCGCGCTGCTCGCCTCCGCGAGCACGACGCTCCCCGACCCCGCCCCCGCCTCGGCCGGCCCCGTGGCCGCCGCGCCGAGCGGCGCGCAGCTCGGGCCGTGCCGGATCGCCACCACGCTGGGCGTGCAGATGTCGGAGGGGCTGCCGACCGCCCCCGGATACGTGCGCTCCACGGGCCGCATCAAGGCCCTCACGCTGATGGTCGACTTCACGGACGCCGTCGGGGAGGGCACCGCGATGAGCCGTTTCCGCGAGTTCTTCCCGCAGACCTCCGACTGGTTCCACACCAGCTCGTACGGGCGCCTGAAGTACCAGGCCGAGGTCCCGATGACCGACTGGCTGCGGATGCCCCGGCCGTTCTCTTCGTACGGGATCGAGCGCGGCTCACCGTACGAGCCGGGCTACCGCTCCCTCGTCGAGGACATCGTGAAGGCCGCCGACGCGAAGGTGGACTTCAGCGCGTACGACCTGGTCAACGTCCTCGTCACGCCGAACGCCGGGCCCTCCGCCCTCGACACCGTCCTGTCCGTGACCTTCTCCGGCAACGACGACGCCCCGTACGCCGACGGCGTGCCGCTCGCGAACACGTCCTTCGTCTACAGCCGTCAGGACGACGGCTCCGGCAGCTTCGCGGAGACCGGCTACCGGGTGCTGCCCCACGAGAACGGCCACGTCTTCGGCCTGCCCGACCTCTACACCGCGGACGGCGGCGGCACCGTCGGGCACTGGGACATCATGTCGGAGGACTGGGGGGCCAACAACGACCTGCTCGGCTGGCACAAGTGGAAGCTGGGCTGGCTCGACAACGACCAGATCAGCTGCGCGTCCGGCCCCGGCTCCACCGACTACACCCTCACCCCGCTGGCCGTCCCCGGCGGCCCCAAGCTCGCCTTCGTCCCGCTCTCCGGCACCTCGGGGTACGCGGTCGAGGTGCGCAGCAAGGACGGCAACGACGAGGCGGTCTGCGAGCAGGGCGTCCTCGTCTACCGGGTCGAGTCCGACGTGGACACCGGCCACGGACCGGTGACCGTCTCCGACAGCGACCGCTCCAGCGGCGGCTGCACGCGGCGCCCGAACGTCCACGCGGAGCTGTCGGACGCCCCGTACCGCCCGGGCGAGACGTTCACGGACCGGGCAGGCGGCATCCGGATCAGCGTCCTCGGCGAGGACCCGGGCGGCGCGTACCGCATCCGCGTCACTCGTCGCTGAAAGCGTCCTTCAGCTCCCGCTTGAGCAGCTTCCCGGTCGGATTCCGCGGCAGCTCCTCCTCGCGTACGAGGACCCGGGCGGGCACCTTGAAGGCGGCGAGGCGCGCGCCGACGTGCGCCCGCAGCCGCTCGGCGGCGGTGTCGGCGGCCGCCCCGTCCCGCAGTCGCACGACGGCCACGACCTCCTCGCCGAGCACGGGATGCGGAACGCCGAGAACGGCGGCGTCGAGGACGTCCGGGTGCTCGTGGAGCACGCCCTCGACCTCGACGCAGTACACGTTCTCGCCGCCGCGGATCACCATGTCCGTGAGCCGGTCGACGACGCTGACGCGCCCGTCGTCGTCGACGCGGGCGAGGTCACCGGTCTTGAACCACCCACCGTCGGCGAACGCGGCCCGGCTCGCGGCCTCGTTCCCCCAGTACCCACGGACAAGCGACTGCCCCCGCAGCCACAGCTCCCCCACACCGTCCTCGTCGGGCCGGTCGATTCGCACCTCGGTGGCGGGCGAGGGACGGCCGACGCTCCCGGGATGGGCGCGGTACTCGGCCCCGACGTTCGACAGGACGCCGCCGCAGGTCTCGGTCAGCCCGTAGCCGTTGCGGGGCTCGACGCGCTCGCCGTACGCGGCGGTGATCCCGGCGACGATCCCGGGCGGGGCGGCGGCGCCGCCGGTACTCAGCAGCACGAGGCTCTCCAGCCCGTCCTTCTCGGTCCGGGCGGCCTCAAGGAGCTGGAGGGCGGTGGTGGGCACCCCGGCGTAGTGGGTGACGCCATGCTCCCGGATCAGCTCAAGCGCAAGCCCAGCGTCCCACTTCCGCATCATCACCAGCGTCCCGCCGGCGGCCATGACGGCATAGAACGACGTGAACGCGGCGACGTGGAAGAAGGGAAACGTCGTCAGCGAGACGGGCGCGGGCCCGGTCCCGGGCACCTCTCCCCGGGCGAGGGCGGCAGCGGCGGCGAAGTACCGGGGATTCATGGCGGCCCCGGCCTGCGCGAGGTGCGTGGCGACGGCGCCCTTGGGCCGGCCGGTGGTGCCGGAGGTGTAGATGACGGTGGCGTCGTGCTCGGGCAGGACGTCGACGGCCGGCGGCCCGAGGGAGGGGTCGAGGTCGGCGACGTACGCGACGAACCCCTCCTCCGCCTCCCCCTGGAAAACGATCCCGGGCACGCGGTTCTCCCGCGCCCAGGCCCGCACACGCTCGACCCGCTCACCGTCGACGAGCAACACCGCGGGCGCACAGTCGTCCAGCGCGTACGTGAACTCGTCCTCGGTCCACCAGGCGTTGAGGGGTACGGCGACGAGCCCGGCGAGCTGGGCGGCCCAGAAGGCGACCTGCCACTCGGGAAGGTTCCGCATGGCGACGACGGCCCGGTCCCCGGGACGCAGCCCGTACTCCCCGACGAACCGCCGGGCGAGCCCGCAGGCGGCGTCGAAGAACTCCCGATAGGTCGTCCGCCCGGCCTCGGACACGAGGAACACCCGGTCCCCGTAGGCCCAGACGGTCTCCACGAACTCCCGCAGAGTCCGCGGTCCCGAGACGTACACGCCGTCCTCGACGGCGAAGGGCGCCCCGTCGACGGTCAGCCGCTCCACCCCACCCGACACCACCACGAGACCTCCTGAGCGCTCGCTTACCCCAGCGCGGCGACGCTATGCGCCCCCGGTTCGGGGGTCAACCCACGGCCGCACCCTGAAGATCCTGGACGACCCGCCGCACCGCCGGGGACACAGGGGCGGCGCCGTCGAACAACACCGTCAGCCGCTCCTTGAACAGCCGACGCCGATCAGCGCCCAGGACGGCACCCAACTGCCCGCCGGCATAAGCGATCCCGGCCAACAAGGCGACCCCACCGGGGGCGCGGGGGGCGGCCGGCTCCTCGACCACGGCGACCACGGCGGCCCGCATCTCCGCGGCGGCGGCGAGACCCGCCGGGGTGAGCGCGGCCCGGTTCAGCGGGAAGACACCGAAGACCCGGCCGGTACTCCGCTCGACCAGCCCGTCCTTCTCCAGCCCCCGCAGCACGTCATGGACGGACGCCCGCCCGTCCTTGCGGACCCAGTACAGCCACGTCCTGCCGGGCTCGGTCCCGATCCGCTGCCAGACCTCCCGCAGCACGGCGTCCCGCGGAGCCTCACCGGCGACTCGGACGGTGCCCGCCTCGTCCACCAGAGCACCGCCGTCGAGCAGCTCGACAAGCAGCGCACCCCGCACGACCGGCGCCAACGACTGCCGCACGGGAAGCCTGCCACTCCCCTCACCGAAAGCGATCAGGACCATGTCACCGGCCAGAGTCATCCCCGACGTCCCCCTCATCAGCCCACCCCACCGGCACGACCACCGGCCCCAGCCAGTCTGCCCTCCCGGCCTCCGGAAACGTGGACCCCCTGGCGGATGGTCATCCGCTACCCTGTTCCCGGGTTCGGCTTTCCGCCGAGTCCTCGCCTCGCCTTCGTAGCTCAGGGGATAGAGCACCGCTCTCCTAAAGCGGGTGTCGCAGGTTCGAATCCTGCCGGGGGCACAGTGAAGTAGCAGGCCGGAGGCCCTGTCGTCCTGATGGACGGCAGGGCCTCCGGTCGTTGCTTCGTCGCATTGTTCGCGCCCCGGGGGGACGAGAGCTCATGAGCACGCTGCCGTACGTCGACGAGCACGCCGTCATCGTCGAGGCCGGGGCCGCTGAGGCGTGGCGACGGGTGCGGGGTGGCGTGGAGCGTTCGCTGTCGCAGCGGGGGCTCGGGGCGTATGCGCGGCTCGTGGGGGCCGAGCCCCGGCGCGCGGGCGGGGCGCGGCCGGTGGTCGAGGGGGCCACGTTCCCCGGGTTCCGGGTGGTTCGGGTCGTGCCGGGGCGGGAGCTGGCCCTTGAGGGGCGGCACCGGTTCTCCACGTACTCGCTGGTCTTCCGGATCGAGGAGCTCACGGACGGCCGGTCGCGGCTGCGGGCCGAGAGCCGGGCCGCCTTTCCCGGGGTCGCCGGGCGGCTCTACCGGCTCCTCGTCATCGGCAGCGGCGGGCACGCCTTCGGGATGCGGCGGATGCTCGCCTCCCTCGGTCGTCTCTAGGGCCTGTCCGGCGGATCAGGGTCGCGACCCCGGCCATGATCCGCCGGACAGGCCCTAGCGGAGTTCCTCCGGGCAGGGCGTGCCCCGGGACAGTTCGTACGGGGCACCCAGGCGGTAGACGCCCGCCTTCGGGGCGACCAGTTCGGTCCACTCGTCGCCCTCCGCGTCCGCCTCCGCCTTGAACAGACAGCCCTCCTCGTTGGCGAAGACCTTCGGGAGCTCCGTCTCCGACTCCTCGCGGGCCAGCTTCGAGGCCTCGGTCTCCTCCGGCGCCTCGACCTTGGCGCCGTTCTCGTCGATGAGCGCGAGCCACGGCGAGTACGGGACGCGGATCTGGACCCGGCCGGGGCTGCCCACCCGGATCACGACCTCGTTCTCCTCCGCGCTCAGCACATGCGCGGGCGGGGACGCGAGCGGCGTCGGGTTCTCGACCGCGTACAGCCGCCAGTTCTCGTCCGACCAGACCTGCTTCAGGTACGGCAGGCCCTCGCCGACCAGTTCCGCCTCCTGCTCCGCGCCCGAGTCGGGGGCGCCGGTGGGCAGGACCACGTAGTGGACGGCCCAGCGGTGGAGCCAGTCCTCGTAGTTCACGGCGTTCAGGGTGTCGTCGTAGAAGAGCGGGTTGCGCTCCATGTCGGCCTGGCGGTTCCAGCCCCTCGCCAGGTTGATGTACGGGCTGAGCGCGGAGGACTCGCGGTGGCTGGAGGCCGGCACGACCTCGACCCGCGCCTTGCCCGCGTCCCGTACCTGGAGCTGGTTGACCAGCGGGGCGAGCTCGCGCGCCCAGGAGGCGTCCGGCGCGGTGCGGATGACGTCGTCGACGCCCTTGAAGCCGATCCAGAAGTTCAGCCCGGCGAAGGCGAGCACCAGCGCGTACCAGCGGCGCGAGCGCGGCGCCGTGTACGGCAGGGCCGCGAGCAGCACGACGCCCGCGAAGAGCATCGGGAGCCGCGAGATGTTCGAGCCGATCTGCGAGTCGATCAGCCAGGTCAGGAGCGTGCCGACCGTGTAGACGGCCGCGGCGGTGCGGACCGTCCGCCAGTCCCCCGGGACCAGGACGAAGACCAGGATCCCGAAGAGGAGGGGCAGCGCCGTCGAACCGAACGCCATCGGCTGCGTACCGGAGAAGGGGAAGAGCCAGGAGGAGAGCGCGACCACCACGACCGGGGCGAGGCCGAGGGCGTACGCGCCCGGGCGCCGCTTGTTGAGGAAGAGCGCCGCCGCCGCGACCCCGAGGAACAGCCCGGCGACCGGGCTGCACGCGGTCGCAAGACCGGCGAGCGGGGCGGCGACCGCGGCCTTGGCCCAGCGCTTGCGGCGCCAGCGGTGCGGCCAGCAGAAGACGGCGGCGACCGCGCCGAGCGCGAACATCATGCCGAGGCCGAAGGTGACCCGCCCCGACATGGCGTTGCAGAGGAAGGCGAAGACGCCCGCGAGCGAGCAGGCCATCGGATTGCGGACCGCGGGCACCCGCACCAGGATCAGCGCGGTCAGCGCGGCCGACAGCGTCCCGGCGACCATCATCGTGCTGCGCACGCCGAGCAGCGACATCAGGTACGGCGAGACGACGCTGTACGAGACCGGGTGCATCCCGCCGTACCAGGCGAGGTTGTACGCGGAGTCCGGGTGCCGTCCGACGAACTCGGCCCACGCGTCCTGCGCGGCCAGGTCCCCGCCGCTGTTCGCGAAGAAGAAGAACCAGAGGATGTGGGTGACGGCCGCGACCGCGGTGGCCGCCATGACCGTGTAGCGGCGCTTCCGCCGGCGGGGCGGCGCGGGCGGTGACGCGGCCGGGGACACGGAGGCGGATGCGGGTGGTGCCGCCTCGGACTCCGGGGCGGGCCGCTGGGTCGGGAGCACTATTCGCGAACGGGAAGAGGCCGGCGATTCGCGGGCGGAATCGTCGGGCGCTGCTTCTCGGTCGGCTTCATCGGTGTGGTCCTCGCCGTCGGCGTGGTCGGCGCGGTCCGCGCGTGTCGGCTCAGCGGTGGTCACTGCTGCCCTCTCCCGTGCTGCCCGTACCGTCTCGCTTCTCGTCCCCCGGAAACGCTAACAGCCGGGCGCCCCGGAGGTCCGGGGCGCCCGGCCGAGCGGGTGGCGGCTCAGCCCACGCGCGTGAGCTTCTTGTCGAAGCCCGGCTCCACCAGGTCCGCCTGGAGGGCGACGGGGGCGCTGACCTTGCCCACGCCCGTACCGATGGACACCTGGCCGACGACGTCGCCCGCCTTGCCCGAGCGCGGGACGGCCTTGCCGCCGTCCGTCAGCGCCAGCTTCACCTGGAGGCCCGGCCAGCCGATCGCCTTGAGCTCCTTGGTCGCCACGACCGGGGTCCGGCCGCCGAGCCCGTCGTCGATGTAGCCGAGGACCTGGCCCTTGCGGACCACGGCGGCCGAGGTGACGTCCTTCTGGGCCTGCTGGATGATCTTCAGGCTGTTGTCGATGGCGAGCTGGAGCTTCTCGCCGAGCTGGTCCGCGTCCTTCGCGCCCATCACGATGCCGAGGATGCGGCGGGTCTGCCCGTCCACGACGGTGTTCGCCGACCAGAGCAGATTGCCGCCCGCCGGGGTGGAGGAGCCGGTCTTGATGCCGCTCACGCCCGGCTCGAGCAGGATGTTGTTGTTGTTCTCGATCCGGCCGGGGATGCCGTCGACCGTCACGTTCGGCATGTTCACGATCTCGCGGAACACGTCGTACTGCATGACCGCCTTCGCCAGCTTCAGCTGGTCCTGCGGGGTCGACACGGTGCTGTCGAGCAGACCGGACGGGTCGGTGTACGTGGACTGGGTCATGCCCAGGTCCTTCGCGGCGGCGTTCATCTTCTCGACGAACGCGGCCTCCGAACCGGCGTCCCACCGGGCCAACAGCCGGGCCACGTTGTTCGCGGACGGGATCATGAGGAGCTCCAGGAGCTCCTTCTCCGTGTAGGTCTGGCCCACCTGGACCGCCGCCGTCGACTCGTGCTCGGCCTTGCCCTGGTCGGCGGCCTTCTGGTCGATCTCGATCTCGGGGCCCTTCTGGCTCCCCTTGAGCGGGTGGTCGCGGAGGATCACGTACGCCGTCATCGTCTTCGTGACACTCGCGATCGGGGCCGGCTTCTGCGGGCCGTACAGCCCCATGGAGCCGACGCCCTCGACCTCGACGGCGCCCTGGCCCTCGGTGGGCCACGGCAGCTTCAGCTCGCCGCCGCCGAAGGTGAAGGTCGGCGAGGCGGAGAGGGTCAGGGCGGGCGCGGGCAGCGGCCGGACCATCTGCACGATCGCAAAGACGATCAGCAGGAGCACGACCAGCGGCGTCCAGATCCGCACCCGGCGCGCGGTCGTCCGCAGGGCGTTCGGCTTCGGCGGCGGGGTGTTCGTCAGCTCCGCGAGCAGGTCCAGCGGAGGCAGCGGCGGAAGCGGCTGCTGCCGGGTCCGCTCCGCCTCGACGAGAGACGCCGGCGGTACGGGGGCGGGGGCGGGCTCCGCGGCCGCGGGGGCCTTCGGGGCCCCGGCCGCGGCCTTGGGGGCGGGCACGGGCGCCTTGGGGGCCTCCTGCGCCTTCGGCGGCTTCGGGGCCTCCTGGGCCGCCTCCGCCTTCCGCTCGGCGGGGATGTCCGCACGCAGCGGCACGAAGGTGCTCGTGCGCTCGCTGTCGGAATCCTCGCGCAGACCGGGCGGGAGCTTCAGCGCGGTCGTCGGCTGGTCCACGGCGGGCGCCACGGGCGGACGGACGATCTTGAACATGGCGGTCGGCTGATCGACCGGCTCGTCGTCGGCCGGCTCGTCGTCGGCCGGCTCGTCGGAGGTCGAGGTCGGCTCGTCGGAGGTCGGCTCGTCGTCGGCCGCGGACTTCTCCGCCTCGCTGGGCTTCCGCGCCGCGAACCAGGACTCGACGGGCGCCTTGCCCTCGACGGACGCGTCGACGGACGCGTCGACCTGCTCGTCGGCGGGCTCGTCGCCGGGCTCCTCGTCCGCCTCGTCCGCCGACTCCTCGTCGGCGTCCTCGTCGGCCGGTGCGTCGGTCTCGACGGCGTCCTCGGGCTCAGGGGCACTCGCGGGCTCGGACTCGCTCTCGGAGTCCTCGTCGTCCGCCGAGGCGACCCACGCCGCCACAGCCGCCTTCAGACGCGCGCTCTCGGGCTCGTCCGAGGACGCGGACGGGGACGGGGACGCGGACGGGGACGCGGCCGACTTCGGGGACGCCTCCGGCTTCGGCACGTCGTCCTCCGACGTCCGGGGAGCCAGCGTCTTGAACACGGCCGTCGGCTGATCCACCTGAACCGCCGACTGTGACGGCGACTGCGAGGCCACGGACGACTCTGACTCACGGAGTACGGAAAGCCGAGGATCCCGGCCGCCGCCCGAAGCCGCCGTCTGTTCCGACGACCCCTGCTGCTCCGCCTTGTCGGGGGACTCGCCCGCCACCGTGCCTCCTCCATGCGTCATGCGTACGTCCGAACCGTCTACCAGTGTCCTGTGTGAACCCCTTGGCTCCCGTGCTAGACGAGAACGACATACCTACTGGTTCCCGGATGAACCACCCAGGCACTCTCGACAGATGAATGTGAGAGGGGTCACCCTGTCATTCATCCACGCGGGGAGGCATGGATGGGCAGGAGCCGCAGAACTATTCCGGAGGAGCTTCTGCTGCTCGCTCTGGACCCGACCACGGGTACCACAGCGCAGCCGCAGTCGCTCGACCTCGGCCTGGCCGGAGCACAGCTAGTGGAGCTGGCTCTGGCAGGACGGATAGCCCCAGACGGGGATCGTATCGCCGTGGTGATGCCACGGCCGACCGGAGATCCGACCTTGGACTCCGCACTGGAGCTGCTGCGCAGGCGTGGCAGCCCGGTTCGGGCCGTCCATTGGATCGGCGGACCCCGACTGGGGCTCCGTCAGACGTATCTCTCGCATCTGGAGCGATGCGGCATGGTGCATGCCGTGGAGGGCCAGATGTGCGGGGTGTTGCCGACGACTCGCTACCAGGCGACGGAGACGGCGATCAGCAGGGAGATCCGCTCCCGGCTGGACAATGCGATCCGCACCGGCGTACCGCCGGACCCGCGGACCGCGGCGCTTGCCGCACTGGCCCACGCGGTCGGTCTCGGCAAGCACCTGTACCCCGGCAACGAAGGACGGTCGTCGCGGTCCCGGCTGCGCGATCTGATCCGGCACGACCCGATGGGCGGCCTCGTGGCACACGCCGTGATGGACGTCCAGAACGGTGCGGCGGCACAGCCGCGCCGTGCGCCCGCCGCGGGCGTACCGGCGCAGCCACGCGGCACCATGGCCCGCGCGGCGGCTCACTGAGCCGACACGCAAGGACCGAGAAGGAACCAGCCCGGGAGCCGCACAGGTGTGCGGGGCGGTCGTGACGACCGCCCCGCACACGTGCGTTGTGCCGGTTTCCCAGCGCGTACCCGGCCATTGGTGGCAGTCTGCCAAGCAGTAGATACTCACAGCTACGCAGGCAGACAGCAGCCGGAGGTGCAGTTTCCGTGGCGTCCAACGTCAACCCCACTGTCAGGCGGCGCCGATTGGGCCAGGAGCTGCGCAAGCTCCGGGAAGCGAAGAACATGACGGCCGAGCAGGTCGCCGAGCGCCTTCTCGTCTCCCAGTCCAAGATCAGCCGCCTCGAGAACGGCCGCCGCTCCATCAGTCAGCGCGATGTGCGCGACCTCTGCGGGGTGTACGAGGTCGAGGACGAGCGCATGGTCGACTCGCTCATGCAAATGGCGAAGGACTCGCGCCAGCAGGGCTGGTGGCACGCCTTCGGCGACATCCCGTACAGCGTCTACATCGGCCTGGAGACGGACGCGGAGAGCCTGCGGATGTACGAGCCGCAGATCATTCCCGGCCTGCTCCAGACCCACGCGTACGCGGAGGCCGTGATCTGCGGCGCACTGCCGGAGTCCACGCCGGCGGAGATCGACAAGCGCGTCACGGTCCGTACCCGCCGCCAGGAGCGCATCCGGGACGAGGAGCGTCCGCTGCGCCTGTGGGCGGTCATCGACGAGGGCGCCCTGCACCGGATCGTCGGCAGCAGGCAGGTGATGGTGCAGCAGCTGGAGCACCTCATCGAGCAGTCGCACCTGCCGCACGTCACCGTGCAGGTGATCCCCTTCGAGATGGGCGCGCACCCGGGGATCAGCGGCCAGTACTCGATCCTGGAGTTCCCGGACACGTCCGACTCCAGCGTCGTCTACATCGAGGGCGTGACCAGCGACCTGTACCTGGAGAAGGCGCAGGACGTCGGCAAGTACAGCGTCATGTACGAGCACCTCAGGGCGCAGGCGCTGAACGTCGACCAGACGCGTGAGTTCATCGCGAAGATGGCCAAGAAGCACGCCCAGGGCTGATCGCAAACAGATCGCGAGCGGGCGGGCCAGGCACCGTACACCGCGTGATCGCTCCCATGGAAGCGCAGTTGGAATATGCCACCCGGTCGGGTGAACGCCGGTCCCGTCGGACGGGACCGGCGAGTAGCGTCGATCACGCCGGCAAGAACGCTGGCGAGACACACCCACTGGCAGAACCGGAGTTGAGCATAATGGCGATTTTTCAGGGTGCGACGGACGTGTGGACGAAGTCTTCGTACTCCGGCGGGAACGGCGCCTGCGTCGAAGTGAAGTCCCCGGTCGTGGCCGCCATCGCGGTGCGTGACTCCAAGGCTCCCGAAGGCCCGTCCCTCTCTTTCGGACCGGGATCGTGGAACGCCTTCGTCGGCGAGGTGAGCAACGGGGCCCTCTGACCCCGATGCACCCGTCTTCACCGCAGTACCCGAAGAGCCCTCTCGACCGGTCCGCCGTCCTGGCCGAGGGGGCTCGGCCCTTTCCCGGCGCAGAAGTTCAGCGCAGAAGGTCGGCGCAGAAGTTCAGCGCAGTTCGTCCACGTACCGGTCCGTCCCCGGCACCGTCGGGATGAACGGCGCCACGAGTTCCACCCGGCACCCGTCTCCCCCGGCGCCCCCGAGGTTCTCCAGGTCCGCGAAGTGCTCCGTCCAGCATGCGCGCGGGTCCTGCTCCAGGAACCAGAGCAGGGTCAGCCGGGTGTCGACGCCCTCCACCTGCTTCACGTACGTCATCCGGTCGCCGGGCAGCGGGGTCGGACGGAAGACCGTCACCATCGCCGCCGGTGACCCGGCCAGCCGCCGGGGCAGCTCCCGCGAGCGCAGCCGGTCGAGGAGCGCGGCCCGGGCCTCGGGGCCCTCGGTGTCGACGACCTGGAGAATCAGGCCCTGGTAGGGGTGGTCGAGGGCGTGGAAGTCGCGCGGGCCGCCCGCCCCGTCGCGGTACACGGTCGCCTCGTGGTCCTGGAACGCCGTGAAGACGTGCGTGCGGTCCTGGTGGACGCGGGCGTCGCGGTTGAGCCGCTTGTTGATGGCGACGGTCCACTTCATGTGCTCGTCGTAGCGGCCGTCGGTGATCCAGTACGTGGAGAGGTAGCAGCCCGCGGTGACGGGCTGCGCGACGGCGGACTTCTCCGGCCGGCGCAGCTCCTGGAGCTCGCGGGTGGCGACCCAGCGCCGGCCCGCGTACATCCAGGGCATGGCCATGGCTCCAGCGATGTAATGATCATCTTCGTACCATCTGTGGTACGCCCGCTCATGCCCGACATGCGGTTCGACCATGGTGATCAAGGCGTGTCCGACCTTCACGCCATACGGGCCGACCGACGCCAACTCCGCGTACATCTCCAGGTGTCGCTCCTCGCGATCACTCGCTTCCATGCACCCTCCCACGCCAGATACGACTCAACCGAACATACCTGACGGTACGTCAGATACTGGCGGGTGGGAACGCCTGCGCGAGCGATCCACCTTGCGGACGACAACTACTCATTGCACCCACAAAGTCACCGTTGGGTCTTAGATTCCGGGTGCATACCCTTCGCACCCGGAGAAACCATGAACACCTTCGACGCCACCGATTCGACCGAGCTCGACGCATCTTGGGATGGCGTGGTGATCCCTGAGCGTGTTCGGAACCGCACGGCGGTTGCGCTCGCCGTCGGAGACTCGTTACGCCGGTACGTCCCACAGCGCCCCGGCTGCTACCTACGAACCTCCTGCGACCGACGCGGCGACGAGAAAGGGATCGACCTCCAGCTGCAGGACGTCGACCGGAAGCGCATCGACCTCGCCTGGGGTCCCTTCGCTCAGGTCTACCGAGAGAACGACACCGGGGCGTTCAAGAAGAAGCGGCTCACGAAGAGCGATGGCACGGCCGACTGGATGGTGATCCGTCCCGCCTTCCGGCGCATGCTCAGCGACCTGCTGTCGGGCGAGATCGACGGACTCGACGAAGCCGCCGACACGGGAAGAAAGTCCGGAACAGGACGGTCTCGCGGAGACCCTCCGAACTCGGATCTCGGACATCTCCGCCCGCAAGCGGGACCTCACATCGTCGTGGGCCGAGGGCTCGGATCGGGTGCAGGGACTGCGCCCTGACGACTACTACCAAGCCCTCGCCTCCATGAACGCCGAACTCGACCGACTGGAGGGCGAGCTGGCGACTCACGGCTCCCGTGCCCGGCGCCGCCGTGAGCGAGACTACGAAAACGAGTGGCGAGCTGGAGGGCTGGAGCAACGCCGCGCCTTGGTGGGGGAGATCTTCAGAGCCATCCATGTGATGCCGTCGGGCAAAGGGCGAGCCCCGTTCAACCCGGACCACATCCATCCGCACTACCTGGACTGACCGAATACGTCCAAGCATCTTCTCTCCTGCACGCACCCCCTCTACCCTGACGGACCGTCAGATGCTTGGCCAGGGTCGAGGAGGGTCCGGATGCTGCTCCAGGGGAAGACGGTCGTCGTGTCGGGGGTCGGGGCCGGGCTCGGTCATCGGATCGCCGAGACGGTGGTGCGGGACGGCGGGAACGCGGTGCTCGGCGCGCGTACCGAGGCGAACCTCGCCAAGTCCGCCGCCGAGATCGACCCGGAGGGGCGCCGTACCGCGTACCGAGCCACCGACATCACCGACGAGGAGCAGTGCGCGGCCCTCGCCTCCCTCGCCGTCGAGCGGTTCGGCGGGGTCGACGCCGTCGTCCACGTCGCCGCGTGGGACTCCTACTTCGGGGGCCTGGAGGACGCCGACTTCGCGACCTGGCAGGCCGTCCTGGACGTCAATCTGCTCGGTACGCTGCGGATGACCCGGGCCTGCCTGCCGGCACTCAAGGAACGGGGCGGTTCCGTGGTCCTGATCGGTACGCAGTCGGCGATCGCCGCCCCCACGCAGGTGCGGCAGGCGGCGTACGCGGCCTCGAAGGGGGCGCTGACCTCGGCGATGTACTCCCTCGCGCACGAGCTGGGGCCGCACCGGATCCGGGTCAACACCGTGCTGCCGGGGTGGATGTGGGGGCCGCCGGTCCAGGCGTACGTGCGGTTCGCCGCGGACTCCGAGGGAGTGCCGGAGGCGGAGGTCCTGGCCCGGCTCACCGAGCGGATGGCGCTGCCGGAGCTGGCGACGGACGGGGACGTGGCGGAGGCCGCGGCCTTCCTCGCCTCGGACCGGGCGCGGGCCATCACGGGCCAGTCCCTGCTGGTCAACGCCGGGGAGTTGATGCGCTGACCCGGCGCGGAGCCTCTCCGCCACCCCCTCCATAAATTCATAGATGTGAACAAGGGTCAGTAAACAGAACGATTTTACTGTCCCTTGACCCTCCATTGCATTGTCCCCGCCTTGTGACTCGCCACACCATGAACGGCGTTCACAAGGCGGACCGGACCCCTTGGAGGGGGCTCAATGAACAGTCTCGACTGGGCCGTGCTCATCGGCTACTTCGGCGTGATGGTCGCGATCGGCGTCTGGTCCCACAAGCGCGTGGACAACGTCTCCGACTTCTTCACCGCCGGCGGCAAGATGCCCTGGTGGCTCTCCGGCATCTCGCACCACATGTCCGGCTACAGCGCCGTCATGTTCACCGGGTACGCCGGCATCGCGTACACCTACGGCGTCACCTCGTACGTCACCTGGTCCTTCCCCATCGCCATCGGCATAGCCATCGGCGCCCACCTCTTCGCGCCCCGCCTCAACCGGCTCCGCTCCCGGCTCCACGTGGCCTCCCCGCTGGAGTACCTGAAGAACCGGTACAACCTCCCGACCCAGCAGGCGCTCGCCTGGTCCGGCGTCCTCCTGAAGATCGTCGACGTCGGCGCCAAGTGGGCCGCCATCGCCACCCTGCTCTCCGTCTTCACCGGGATCTCCCTCAACGAGGGCATCCTCATCACCGGTGTCATCACCGGCATCTACTGCACGGTCGGCGGCCTGTGGGCCGACGCCCTCACCGAACTCGGCCAGTTCGTCATCCAGTTCTTCGCCGGCATCGCCATGCTCGTCGCGGTCCTCGCCAAGCTCGGCGGGATCAGCGCGCTGTGGGACGTCTGGGACCGGCCCGAGCTCCAGGGGCACACGGCGCCCACCGCCGGCCCGTACACGCTGACCTTCCTCCTCGCGTACCTCTTCATCAAGACCTTCGAGTACAGCGGGGGCATGTGGAACCAGGCCCAGCGCTACATGGCCACCCCCAACGCCCGCGAGGCCACCCGCTCCGGCCGGCTCTCCGCCGTCCTGTGGTTCGTCTGGCCGCTCGTCCTCTTCTTCCCCATGTGGGTCGCGCCGCTGCTCGTCGACCCGAAGAAGCCCGACGCCTCCGACAGCTACGCCCTGATGACCGAGCAACTGCTCCCGCACGGACTGCTCGGCCTGGTCATCGTCGGCTTCTTCTCGCACACGATGGCCATGTGCTCCTCCGACGCCAACGCCATCGCGGCCGTCTTCACCCGGGACATCGCCCCCGTCCTCAGCAAGGCCGCGCGGAGCTGGACCCAGCAGGCCGGGCTGCTCGCCGCGCGCTGGTCGACGATCGCCTTCCTCGCCCTGTCGATGGCGGTCGCCACCCAGGTCAACTCCCCCACCTTCAAGGACATCATCACCGTCGTCATCAAGTGGGTGGCCGGTCTGATGGGCCCGATCGCCATCCCGTTCATGCTGGGCCTCCTGAAGACCTTCCGGAAGTCCGGGCCGACCGCGGCCCTCGTCTCCTGGGCGGCCGGACTCTTCGTCTTCTGGCTCACCAACTACGGCCTCGACGGCATCGAGCTCCAGATCCAGATCGTCTCGCCGCTCGCCACCTCCCTCGTCCTGTACGTCCTCATCGGCTTCGTCCGGCCGGAGGACACCCCGGAGCGGGACGCGCTCCTGCACCGGATCGGCACGGATCCGGACGGGGACGAGGACGGGGACGGCGGATCGGCCGCCGCCTCCGTGCCCGCGCAGGGCGGGCCCGGGCAGGCCGCCGATCAGCCCCTCGGCTAGCGGGTCCCACCGCCCGTCAGCCCCGCGGGTAGCGCGCCAGCCAGCCCGGGGAGGCTTCCGTGGCGGAGTGCAGGGCGGCGCCCTGCGTCATCTCCATCGAGAAGTCGTCCGCCAGCTCAAGGACCGTCGCGCGGCCCTCCAGTTCGGCCAGCCAGGCCGGCGGGAGGGCCGTCTCGCCGTGCAGGGCGCCGAGCAGCGCGCCGGTGAGCGCCCCCGTGACCGACGAGGGCCCGTCGTGGTTCACGGCCAGCCGCAGCCCGTGCCGGACGTCCTCGCCGACCAGGGCGCAGTAGACGGCCGCCGCCAGCTGCCCCTCGGCCCGGTCCTCGTCCGCCCCGAGACCCGCCACCCGCTCCGCGTCCGGCGCCCCTTCCCGTACGGCTCCGAGGGCCCCCGTGAGGGCCTCGGTCACCGGTTCGTGGCCGGGGCGCTCCGCGACCTGCTGCACGGCCGAGGCCACCGCCGCCTCGACGGAGGCGCCGCGCGCGAGACCGTGCACCGTGACCGCGAGGGCGCCCGCCGCGAGCGTGGCCGCCGGGGCGCCGTGCGTCTGCGCCGCGCACTCCACCGCGAGCTGGCAGACGAGCTGCGGCTCCCAGCCGACGAGGAGCCCGAAGGGCGCCGAGCGGACGAGCGCGCCGGAGTCGGCGGCCTCCGGGTTCTTGGGCTTGTCGAGGGTGCCGAGGAGCTCGTCGCCGAGGCCGGTGAGGCAGGCGCGGGGCGGGTTGCGGCGGGCGTAGAGCCACTCCTCGCGGGCGAGCCAGCCGTTGTCCTTGCGGCGCTCGTCCGGGCCCCAGTCGCGCTGTGTGGCGGCCCAGCGCAGGTGCGCCCGGTGGACGTCGGTCGGCGGGTGCCAGGCGCCGGTGTCGCGGCGGACCTGTGCGCGGATGAGGCCGTCGACGGTGAACAGGCTCATCTGGGTGGCGGCGGTGACGGCGCCCCGCCTGCCGTACGCGGGGACGGGCTCGGTCAGTCCGTCAGGTCCGTGGGCCTCCCGCGTCTCCGCGAGGGTGAGGCCGTCGGCCCCGGCGCCCAGCGCGTCGCCGACGGCTCCGCCGAGGAGACAGCCCCTGACGCGGGCCCGGAAGTCCTGCTGTTCGGCGCGGCCCCACACGGCTGCGGCTGTCGTCGCCACGACGTGCCCTCCCCCGGTCGGCGGTTCGCTGACGGTTCCTTGCCGCACTGTAATCGACCGGGTACGAGCGTTCGGGGGCCGAAGCGTTATGTGATCGGACGCCCGTCAGTCCACTTTTGACCGCAGTTCACCCGAGGTTTGGTCGTGACTTGAACGATCCACGGCATGAACCCCGTGACACGAGTCAAGACCCTCTCGACCGCGGCCCTCGCCGCCGCACTGCTCGTCGGCATCACCGCGCCCACCGCCTCCGCGCACCGCCACGGACCGGCTCACACGCAGCAGCGGATCCCCTTCACCGCCGCGACCGTCACCGAGAACGCCGGCGGCACCTACACCGTCACGTGGTCCGCCCCCGGCACCCGCGGCGTCACGATCCGCACCGGCGGCCGTACCGTCGCCCGCGGCGGCGCCACCGGCTCCGTCACCGTCTCCGGCCTGGCCGGCGCCGACCGCCGCTGGTTCGACCTCGTCCCCGACCGGGGCACGTCGCTGCGCCTCGCCGACCGGCTGATACGCCTCCAGGGCACCGTCAACTTCCGTGACGCGGGCGGCTACCGGACCCGCGACGGCCAGTGGGTGAAGATGGGCGAGGTCTACCGCTCCGACTCGCTGGAGAAGCTCACCGACGCCGACCTCGCCAAGCTGAGGCGGCTCGGCGTCCGGACCGTCTTCGACCTGCGCATGGAGTCCGAGCGGACCGCCGCCCCGGACCGCGTCCCGGCCGGCGCGACGCATGTCGTCGCCGACGTCCTCGCGGGCTCCGGCACCTTCACCTCCATGCCGAAGAGCCCCGCCGAGGCCGAGGCGATGATGGTCGAGGGCAACCGCTTCATGGTGAGCGGCGGCACCGCCCGTACCGCCTACACCGCCGTCTACGACGGCATCGCCGACGACGACCGCCGGGGCGTCCTCTTCCACTGCACCGCGGGCAAGGACCGCACCGGCTGGTCGAACGCGGCCCTGCTCACCGCCCTCGGCGTCCCCGAGGAGACGGTCATGGCGGACTACCTGGCCAGCAACACCTACCGGGCCGCCGCCAACGAGGCGATCCTCTCCCACCTCCCGGCCCAGCAGGCCGCCGTCTACAAGCCCCTCCTCGACGTCCGCCCCGCGTACCTCAACGCGAGCTTCGCGGAGGTCGAGGAGGAGTACGGCTCCTTCCGCGCGTACCTGCGGAAGGGCCTCGGCCTCGACCAGCAGGAGCTCAAGGAGCTGAAGAGGGACCTGCTGGTCGGGTAGCGCACGACACCCCGCTAGCGGCGGCGGGTCCAGAAGCTCGCGATCCTCGACGGGCCGGGCTCCATGGACCAGCCGCCGTCGGCCTCGACCACCAGCAGGCGGGGGCCCCGGGGGATCGAACCGCCGCCGCGCCCCCGGTCCCGCCTGCTGAACGAGTGCTGCCAGTGTCCGCCGCGCCGGTGGACGTTCACACCGAAGTACCCCTCCTTGTCCTCGTCGCCCCGGAACCGGAACCTGACGTCGGTCTCGTCGCCGGTGTGGGCCAGGACGTCCGGCCCGTAACCCTCCACGGGGCCGTCGAAGGCACGCAGGGTCGACACCGGCCGGAGCCTGATCGTCCACGCGGCCATACCCGGCGCGTCGACCCGCAGCCGCAGCGGCGTCCGGCCGTCGTGGTGGAAGACGCCTACCCCGTGCAGGTCCGGGAGGGTGCTGCTCAGGACCTCCCGCCATCGGCGCCCGCGCACGGTCAGCGTGACGACCTCGATGTACCCGTCGCCCTTCCTCAGCACGTCGACGACGACGAAGCCCTTGGGGAGGGTGAGACCGGGGTCGATCTCCTCCTTCCCACGGTCCGAGAACTCGACGGGCGCGAACTCGGGCCCCATCTCCTCGGGCAGGTCGTTGCGCCGCGCCAGGGGCACCCCGAGGGACGGCACGGAGAGCGACGCGGGCCCGTGCACCTTGCCGACGGCCCCGACGGCGAGGGGCACGGGGGCCGGTGCATCCACGGGGGCCGGCGCGGGCACGGGGGCCGGCACCGGCACCTCCGCCTCCTCCGCCTCCAACTCCGGCGCCTCCACCGTCTCCTCCGGCACCGCGAATCCGAAGTCCTCGGCCAGGCCCGGCAGTCCGGAGTCGTACCCCTGACCCACCGCGCGGAACTTCCACCCGCCGGCCCTGCGGTAGAACTCGCCCAGCAGGATCGCCGTCTCCGTCGTCGCGTCCTCGACCGCGTACAGCGCCAGCTGCTCCCCGGTGGTCGCGCTCACCGCGCGCAGGTACAGGTCCTCGACCTCACCGAACGTCGCGTCGTCGCAGGACGCCGCGACCACGATCCGCTCCACGGCCGGCTCCACGCGGTCGGGGTCGATCTCCAGCCAGTCCGCGACCGCCCCGCCCTCGCCCCGGACGTTCCCCGTCAGCCGCACGCCGCTGCCGACGTGCGCGGACTGGTTGTAGAAGACCAGGTCCTCCCGGCCCCTGACCTTGCCGTCCGCGCCGACGAGCAGCGCCGCCGCGTCCACCTCCGGCGCTCCCGGCCCGTCGGACCGGCGTACGACGGCGACCCGCATCGGCTCGCCGCTGAGCGGAAGGTTTCCCCCCTTGATGATCTGCGTCATGGACGCATCATGCCCCTCACTCCTGGACGAGCGGCAGGAGTTCCGGGAGGTGGCCGTCGGACGCCCTCGCCGTGCGCTGCCGCTCCTCCGGGACCTCCCCGTACATCGTCGTCCGGGGCTTCGCCGGGCGGCCCGCCGCCTCCGCGATGGCCTCCAGGTCGCGGATCGAGCGGTACGAGCCGTAACTCGACCCGGCCATACGGGAGATGGTCTCCTCCATCAGGGTGCCGCCCAGGTCGTTGGCGCCCGAGCGGAGCATCTCGGCGGCGCCCTCGGTGCCCAGCTTCACCCAGCTGGTCTGGATGTTGGGGATGTGCGGGTGGAGGAGGAGCCGGGCCATCGCGATGACCGCGCGGTTGTCGCGGGCGGTCGGGCCGGGGCGGGCGATGCCCGCGAGGTAGACGGGCGCGTTGGTGTGGATGAAGGGGAGCGTCACGAACTCGGTGAAGCCACCGGTCTCCTGCTGGATGCGGGAGAGGGTCCGGAAGTGGCCGAGCCAGTGCCGGGGCTGGTCCACGTGCCCGTACATCATCGTGGAGCTGGAGCGGATGCCCAGCTCGTGGGCGGTGGTGACGACCTCGATCCAGGTGGCCGTGGGCAGCTTGCCCTTGGTGAGAACCCAGCGGACCTCGTCGTCGAGGATCTCGGCGGCGGTGCCGGGGATCGAGTCGAGCCCGGCCTCCTTCGCCGCCGTCAGCCACTCGCGGATCGACAGACCGGTGCGGGTGGCGCCGTTGACGACCTCCATCGGCGAGAAGGCGTGCACGTGCATGCCGGGGACGCGTTCCTTCACCGCGCGCGCGATGTCGAAGTAGGCGGTGCCGGGCAGGTCGGGGTGGATGCCGCCCTGCATGCAGACCTCGACGGCGCCGACCTCCCAGGCCTGCTGGGCGCGGTCCGCGACCTGGTCGAGGGAGAGGGTGTACGCGTCGGCGTCGGTACGCCGCTGGGCGAAGGCGCAGAAACGGCAGCCGGTGTAGCAGACGTTGGTGAAGTTGATGTTCCGCGTGACGATGTAGGTCACGTCGTCACCGACGGCCGCCCGACGGACGTCGTCGGCGATCCGGGTGAGGGCGTCGAGTGCGGGCCCGTCGGCGTGCAGCAGGGCGAGCGCCTGGGGGTCGGTGAGCTTCGTCGGGTCGTCGGCGGCGACGGCGAGGGCCTCGCGGACGTCGGTGTCGATGCGCTCGGGGACCATCCCGGGGGCGGCGGCCTCGCGGAGCGCGTCCCAGTCGCCGTAGACCTCGTCGAAGTCGTCGCGCCGGTCGTGCGTGCGGCCCGTGGTGTCGATGGTGCGGTGCAGGTCGGTGCGGCCGGCGGCGGTGAAGGCCTCGTCGGGCTCCTGCCAGGGCAGGCCGCGGACGGGTGCGTCGGGGTCGGCGAGACCCGTCTCGGGGTCGGCGAGGGCGCGGACGTGCGGGAGGAGGCGGGGGTCGAGCCAGGGTTCGCCGCGCTGGATGAACTCCGGGTAGACGCAGAGGCGTTCGCGCAGCTCGAAGCCGGCGGCGGCGGATCGCTCGGCCAGCTCCTCGATCCTCGGCCAGGGGCGCTCGGGGTTGACGTGGTCGATGGTGAGCGGGGAGACGCCGCCCCAGTCGTCGATGCCGGCGGCGATGAGCCGCTCGTACTCGGAGTCGACGAGGTTGGGCGGGGCCTGGAGGCAGGCGGAGGGGCCCATGATGAGCCGGGCGACGGCGACGGTGGCGACCAGGTCGTCCAGCTCGGCGTCGGGCATGCCGCGCATGGCCGTGTCCGGCTTGGCGCGGAAGTTCTGGATGATCAGTTCTTGGATCGAGTGGTACGCGCGGGCCACGCGGCGCAGCGCGAACAGCGATTCGGCGCGCTCCTCGACGGTCTCGCCGATGCCGAGGAGCAGCCCGCTCGTGAACGGCACGGAGGACCGTCCCGCGTCCTCCAGGACGCGCAGGCGCACGGCGGGGTCCTTGTCGGGGGAGCCGTAGTGGGGCCCGCCGGGCTCGCTCCACAGGCGGGTCGCGGTCGTCTCCAGCATCATGCCCATGGACGGCGCGACGGGCTTGAGGCGCTGGAAGTCGGTCCAGGACAGCACGCCGGGGTTGAGGTGGGGCAGCAGCCCGGTCTCCTCCAGGATCCGGATCGCCATGGCCCGTACGTACGCGAGGGTGTCGTCGTAGCCGTGGGCGTCGAGCCACTCGCGCGCTTCGGGCCACCGGTCCTCGGGCTTGTCGCCGAGGGTGATCAGGGCCTCCTTGCAGCCCATCTCGGCCCCGCGCCGGGCGACGTCGAGGACCTCGTCCGGTGACATGAACATCCCGTGGCCGTCCCGGCGCAGCTTGCCGGGCACGGTGACGAAGGTGCAGTAGTGGCATTTGTCCCGGCAGAGTCGGGTGAGGGGTATGAACACGCTCTTCGAGTACGTGATGACCCCGGGCCGTCCGGCGGCCTCGAGACCGGCGTCCCGCACGCGCCCGGCGGAGGCGACGAGGTCGGCGAGGTCCTCCCCGCGCGCCCGCAACAGCACGGCGGCCTCGGTGACATCGAGCGCGACCCCGTCCCTGGCCCGCTTGAGCGCGCGACGCATGGCGTTCTCGGTGGGACGTGCTGCCTGGTGATCCGTCATGAACCGAGCATACGAGCGGGCACGCCGGGTCGGGTTCGGGTCCCCGTAGGAAGGGGGGTCAGTGGTGGCCCAGTATCCCGGGCGAGTCGATGTCCACCGTCACGATGCCGGGCGGGTAGCGGTCCTCATGGGCCGTGAGCAGGATCGACATTCCGGTGAACTGCGGTCGGGGCGAGGCGCAGTAGAGCGCGTGGCAGGTGTCCAGGCCACCGAAGCCGTCGCGCACGAGGGTGCCGACGGTCATGGCGGCGACGGTGTCGAGGTCATCGACGGAGACGGCGGAGAAGGTGAGGGCGGCACGCCCGGCACCCTCACTCGTCGCCTCGGCCTCCGCCAGGCACAGAGCCGGGACCCACATGGCGTCACCCGGGGTCTTCGCCATGTTGGCAGCGAGCTCGATGAGCGCCTTGTGGCCCTCGGCGAGCGCGCGAACCGCGCTGGAGTCGAGGATGATCACGCGGCTTCGCCCCGGGCGGCCCGGACCTTCTCCGCCGCGATCTTGTAGATGTTGCCGAGGACGTCGGGCGCCTGGTCGAACTCCTCGTCGCTCACGTCCACACCGAGGAGCGCGCGGGCGTGGTCACGGTCCGCCCGCAGCCGTTCGGCGATCTGGTCGCGGGTGGGCACGCGCTCCGCGAGTTGCTGGACCAGCTGGCCCAGGGTGAGACCGCGCTCCACGGCGAGGGTGGCCAGGTGGTCGCGGGTCTCGCGGGAGACCTGAATCGTCGTCGTCGCCATAGGTCGACTATAGCGCCCCTACGACAGGTAGTGCGCGTACTCGTCCAAAACCCCCAGCACCTCCGCCTCGCCCCCCGGCGGCAGCTGGAGGACCACCTCCTCGCAGCCCAGTTCCGCGTAGTGCGCGAGCTTGCCGGGGTTCGGGAGGACCGCGTACGGGACGAGCTGGAGGCTCTTCGGGTCGCGGCCCGCGGCCTCCCAGGCCTCGCGCAGGACCGGGAGCGACTCCGTCAGGCCCCGGCCGCCGATCGGCATCCAGCCGTCCGCCTCCGCGGCGATCCGCGCGAAGAGCTTCGGGCCCGCCGCACCGCCCAGCAGGATGCGGGGCGCGTCGCCGCGCGGCGGCTTGGGCCAGGCCTGCGACGCGCGGACGGAGCGGCTGAACTCCCCCTCGTACGCCGTGGGTTCCGGCGCCCACAGGGCCCGCATCAGGGCCAGCCGGTCGTGGGTGAGCTTCCGGCGGGTCGACCAGTCGACGCCGTGGTCGGCGGCCTCCTCCCGGTTCCAGCCGTAGCCGACACCGAGGGTGAAGCGGCCCCCGGAGAGGTGGTCGAGGGTCGCGATCTGCTTGGCGAGGGCGATCGCGTCGTGCTCGGCGATCAGCGTGACGCCGGTGCCGAGCCCGAGCCGTTCGGTGACGGCGGCGGCCTGCCCGAGCGCCACGAAGGGGTCGAGGATGCGGCCGTACTCCCGGGGCAGTTCGCCGCCCTGGGGGTAGGGCGTGGTCCGGTCGACGGGGATGTGGGTGTGCTCGGGGAGGTACAGCCCGGCGAAGCCGCGCTCCTCCAGCTCGCGCGCGAGCCGCACGGGGGTGATGGTCTCGTCGGTCAGGAAGATCGTGGTCGAGATCCGCATAGCGGCACGGTAGGGGGTGGGGCGCGGTTTTCCGAGGGGTACGACACGGGCGGGTCGTACGCCTCGGTACGACACGGGCGGTCGTCAGTCCCGGCCACGGGCCGGGTCCACCGCGCGCCGCACCGCCGCCAGCTCGCCGTACCCTCCCTGCTCCCAGACCTTCTCGCGGAAGCGCTGGAGCGTGAGCGGGGCGCGGTCCTCGCCCGGGACGTCCTCGAAGTGGACCGTGCCGCAGCGGTGGCAGTACCAGCCCTGGGACCACAGCTCCTCGGCGCGGCCGCGGCCGCGCGTGAGGTGGGCGAAGGCCGTCCGGCGCCGCCGGACCTCGAAGAGGACCAGGAGGGTGACGGCGAGGGCGCCGGCCGAGACCCAGCCCAGGTAGCCCAGGTCCGGGCCGAGATCCTCCGGGGTCCCGAACATCGAAAAGTCCGGCTCGGACACCGCCCCGGACCCCGGCCCGAGCTCCGGCCCGGACTCCAGACCGCCCCCGACGAAGACCCAGCCCAGGAACGCGGCGACGCACACGAATCCGCTGAGGAAGCCGAGCAGACCGATGGCGTGGGCGGGTGCCCCGGGCACCGGCGCGAGCGCGTCCGAGAGTCCGGTGGTCACCGTCCGCGTCACGGTCCGCAGGTCGCCGTCCCGGTTCCGCTCGCGGCTGGTGACCGCGTCCCGGCCTGCGAGGTACACGGCGGGCACGGCCTGCACCCGGTCGTCCTGCCCGCATCCCGGGCAGGCGTGCGTCCGGCTCATGGCTCCCCCTCGACTGTTCCCCTGTCACTCCTGCCCATGGTGACGGGATCATGCCATGACCGGTTCCTCGTACCGTCCGTCCGATATTCGAAGGCGGTCGACCACCCCGCCCCCTACCGTGTCCGCGTGCTGAACCGAATCGAGTCGTACTACGACGCCGTCCCCCGCTCCTCCGCCCGCGCCGAGGCGCACGGGCCCCTGACCCTGTTCGTACGGGAGGGGGAGGGCTGGCCCTTCTACGCCCGCCCCACGCTCGGGCACTCCGGCGTCGTGGCGCTCGACGCCGTGGAGGCGGTGCGGGCCCGGCAGCGGGAGCTCGGGGTGCCCGAGGCCTTCGAGTGGGTCGCGGAGACGACGCCGGGGCTCCGGGCGGCCGTGGAGGCGAGCGGGCTCACCGTGCACGAGCACCCGCTGATGGTCCTGGAGGGCGACGGCCTCGCCGTACCGGGCCCCGAGGGGGTCACCGTCCGGATGGTCGACGCCGGCGACACCGACGCCCTGGCGACCGCCGTCGCCGCCCCGTACGCGGCCTTCGGCATGGCGCCCCAGCCCGGCACCGCCGAGCGGATCGCCGAGCGGATCGACGCCGGGCTGACCCGGCTCGCGGCGGCCCTCGACAGCGTCGGCGTCGCCCTCTCGGCCGGGCAGCACCAGCCGGTCGGTCCGGTCTCCGAGGTCGTCGGCGTCGGCACCGTCCCGGCGGCCCGCCGCCGCGGCCTCGGGCTCGCGGTGACCGCCGCGCTCGTCGCGGACGCCCGCGCCCGGGGCGCGGAGCTGGTGTTCCTGACGGCGTCGGACGCGGACGTGGCCCGGCTCTACGGCCGGCTCGGCTTCCGCACGGTCGCGACCGCCCTCATCGCGGAGGCGTAGGGCTCACGGGAGACTCCCCGAAAAAAGTTCTCCGGTGGTGTCACATTCTCGGCGCCCGGTCCGTCATTGCTGTGAAAGCGACGAACGACCGAACGACCGAGCGACCGACGAGAGACGCCGAGGAGCGATCACCATGCTGCACGAGCCCAAGGCCCGTATGACCAACCCCGCCTACGTCCTGCCCGACGCCGGCCCGGCGATCATGAACCTGGTGAAGGCCGCCAAGCAGGGCGGGGTCCCCGAATCGACCCTGGAGCTCGTGCACCTGCGGGCCAGCCAGATCAACAGCTGCGGCTTCTGCGTCGACATCGGCGCGAAGAACGCAAGGAAGGCCGGGGTGAGCGACGAGAAGCTGTTCGCCGTCGCCGCCTGGCGCGAGGCGCCGTACTTCTCCGACGAGGAGCGCGCGGCCCTCGCGCTGGCCGAGGCCGCGACCCGGCTCGCCGACGTCTCGGACGCCGTGCCGGACGCGATCTGGGACGCCGCCGCCGATCACTTCGACGAGAGGCAGCTCGCGTCGATCGTGCTGATGGTCGCGATCACGAACCTCTTCAACCGGCTCAACGTCACCGTCCGGCAGCCGGCCGGCGTGGGCTTCTGACGGTGCCTGTGACGGTACGGGCGGGCTCCCGCACCATCAGCACGTCGACCGGGTCCTCCTCCGACTCGACCGCGAACCCCTCGCGCTCGTAGAGACGGCGGGCCGCGCTCCCCTTCAGGACCACGAGACGGATGGGTATCCCCTCCTCGTCCGTCCGGTCGAGGAGGCCGCGCAGCACCGCCGTCCCGAGGCCGCGCCCCTGTAGCTCGGGGGCCAGGTAGAAGTGCTCCAGGTAGACCCCTGCCCCGTCACCCTCCTCGTACGGGCGGAGCGTCACGCAGCCCGCGAAGGCGCCGCCGACCTCGATCACCGAGGTGTACGCGGGCGAGAACCCGTCCCGCAGCCGCTGCCGCACCCGGTGCTCGTCGTAGCGGCCGAGCCGCACCAGGTCGTCCCGCATGACGACCGCCCGCAGCTCGGCGACCGGCTCGACGTCCTCCGGCCTGCCCGGGCGCAGCGACCAGCCCGTTTCCCCATACACGTAGTTCACGCCCGCATCCTAAGGAGCCCGCCGTGGCCGTCGCACGCATGTCCAACCCCGCCGCCGTCCTCCCCGACGCCGTGCCCGCCATCCTCCGGCTCGTCAAGGCCGTCCAGTCCGGCGGCGACGTGCCGGCCTCCACCCTCGACCTGGTCCACCTCCGCGCCAGCCAGATCAACGGCTGCGGCTACTGCGTGGTCGGCGGGGCCCTGAAGTCGCAGAAGGAGGGCGAGACCGACGAGAGGCTGCACGCGGTGGCGGCCTGGCGGGAGACCCCGTACTTCACCGAGGCCGAGCGGGCGGCGCTCGCCCTCGCCGAGCACGCGACCCGGCTCGCGGACCGCGCGGACGCCGTGCCGGACGAGGTGTGGGAGGAGGCCGCGCGCCACTACGACGAGACGCAGCTCGCCCAGATCGTGCTGTGGCTCGGGGTCACCAACCTCTTCAACCGGATCAACGCGACGACCCGGCAGCCGGCCGGGGCGACCTGGTAGGCATCACGGGCGGCGGGCCGTCGTCGTAACCGGATCCGTCCCGTCCGCGTTGGACCGGCATGAAGAAGATCCTCACCGCAGCCGCCCTGACCGCCTTCGCCGCCGCGGGTCTCGCGGGCGCCACCGCCGGGACCGCCGCCGCCGACACCGGCGGCATGAACCTGCCCTCCGTCGTCCCGCTCAGCGGCGTCCTGGCCCCCAAGGCGAAGCCGGCCGGCACGCCCGACCTGCCGCCGGCCAACGCGGCGGTGGAGAAGCTGCTCCCCGGGCGCTGACCCCTGGCCCTGACCCCGTACAGCGGAATGACGAAGGTGGCGGACCCCCCACGGGCCGCCACCTTCGCGTTTCGGATGACTCAGGAACGTACGGCTGCCGTCAGTCGGCGACCACCAGCGACGGGGTCTCCTTCGTGAGGATCTCGCCCCGGAAGAACGCCGGGCTCTTCCGCTGCATGACCAGCATGATCACCACGCCGAGGAGCAGCAGCCCGACCGCGATGACGAAGACCGAGCCGACGCCGAGGACGGCGGATCCGGAGCCGTAGGCCGGGTCCCACATGTCGTACAGGGTCTTGCCGAAGACGGAGGTGAGGATCAGCCCGCCGAGCAGCGGCATGAGGCCCTTGTAGGCGAAGTCCCGGCCGGAGCGGAAGAGCTCGCCGCGGAAGTACCAGACGCAGGCGAAGGCCGTCAGCGCGTAGTAGAAGCAGATCATCAGGCCGAGCGCGTAGATCGTGTCGACCAGGACGTTCTCGCTGACGAGGGTCATCACGGTGTAGAAGACGCCGGTGGCGAGGCCGGCCACGATCGTGGCCTTGCCGGGGGTCTTGAACACCGGGTGGACCTTGGTGAAGGACTTCGGCAGCGCCTCGTACGTGGACATGGCGAGCACCGTGCGGGCGACCGGGATGAAGGTCGTCTGGAGGCTCGCGGCCGCCGAGGCGAGGACCGCGACGAAGAGCAGGATGCCGAGCGCCGGACCCATGACCGGGCCCGCGAGGGCGGCGAAGACGTTGTCGGAGGTCTCCGGGTTGGCGAGGCCGAGGCCCTCCTCGCCGGAGCCGACGGCCATCTGCGCGGCGATGCCGGTGGCGAGGTACGAGGCGACCAGCACGACCATCGCGATGAGCGCGGCGCGGCCGGGGGTCTTCGCGCTGCCGGTGGTCTCCTCGTTGGTCGCCATGCAGGCGTCCCAGCCCCAGTACATGAAGATCGAGAGCGAGAGGCCGGCGGTGAAGGCGGCGAAGGACTGGACCGCGAAGGGGTTCATCCAGGACCAGGAGAAGGAGACCGAGGTCTCGAAGTCGCCGGCCTTCGACAGCGCCATCGCCACGAAGACGACGAGGACGACGAGCTGGAGGCCGACGAGGGCGTACTGGATGCCCTTGGTGGCGGTCATGCCGCGGTAGCTGATGGCGGTGGCGACGGCGATGAGCGTGAGGCAGGTGATGATGTGGACGGCTTTGTTGTCGTCCAGGGCGGCGATGGATTCGCTGCCGCTGATCTCACCCGCGAGGAGCCAGAAGTAGGAGGTCGCGACGCCGGCGAGGTTGGAGAGCACGATGATCGTCGCGATGACGAGCCCCCAGCCGCACATCCAGCCGATCTTGGGGCCGAAGGCCTTCACGGTCCAGGTGAAGGAGGTGCCGCAGTCGGGCATGACCCGGTTGAGCTCCCGGTACGCGAAGGCGACGAGGAGCATCGGGAGGAAGCCCGCGAGGAAGATCGCGGGCATCTGCAGGCCGACTTCGCCGGCCGTGGAGCCGAGCGTCGACGTCAGGCAGTAGACGGGGGCGACGGTCGAGATGCCGATGACGGCACTGCCGAGCAGGCCGACGGAGTTCCCTCCGAGGCCTTTGGTGCGTACGGCCTGGGTGGCGCCCGGGGCGTCGACTGGCCTTACCGTGTCTCCGGCCTGGGGCCGTGCATCCACCTGAGTCATGAACAGGACGTTAAATGCTGCGGTTTCCACATCCGGAAGATCGAAGTCCGCTCACTTGATCGATCATCGCCTTGCATTGAGCGGGTGGAAGCGACCACCCGCCAATGATTGAAAGATCGACGACCGGAACGGACCGACCAACTGGTAGGTCCGTCGATCCGTGTCCGATATGCGGGAACCGCAGCAGTACCCTAAATGTCCGTTTTCAAAATTTCCCGAGGAATTTTCGAACCCTTCCTCAGCCCGGCCAGACGACCGCCTGGAGCTCGCTGTACGCGTGCAGCGCGTACGAGCCGACGTCCCGTCCGACCCCGCTCCGCTTGAATCCGCCGAACGGGGCCTCCATGTTCCGCCCGATCGTGTTCACGCCCACCCCGCCGGCCCGCAGCCGGGCCGCGACGCGGAAGGCGCGGGCCACGTCGCCCGACCACACGTAGTCGATCAGGCCGTAGTCGCTGTCGTTGGCGAGCGCGATCCCCTCCTCCTCGTCGTCGAAGGGGACGACCACGACGACCGGGCCGAAGATCTCCTCCCGGACCACCCGCATCTCGTTCGTGCAGTCGGCGAGCAGGGTCGGGGCCACGTAGAAGCCCTTGGCGAAGTCCGGACGCTCGCCGCCCGCGACGACCCGCGCCCCCTCCTTCCTCCCCAGCTCGACGTACGACTCCACCCGGTCGCGGTGGGCCGCCGAGATCACCGGGCCGACCACCGTGCCCTGCACGGCCGGGTCGCCGACCTTCATGAAGGCCATGAAGCCGGTCAGCTTCTCGATCAGCTGCTCGTAGATCCCGCGCTGCGCGAGCACCCGGGTCGGGGCCGTGCAGATCTGCCCGCTGTAGAAGGCGAAGGTCGTCCCGATGCCCATGACGGCGGAGTCCAGGTCCGCGTCGTCGAAGACGACCGCGGCCCCCTTCCCGCCCAGCTCCATCAGCTGCCGCTTCAGCGCGCGCCCGCAGACCTCGCCGATCGCCTGCCCGACGGCCGTGGAGCCGGTGAAGGAGACCATGTCGACGTCCGGGGAGTCGACGGCCGCCTGCCCGGACTCCGCGGAGGAGCCGGTCACCACGTTCACGACGCCCGCCGGGACCCCGGCCTCCGCCAGGGCCCGGGTCATCGCGTACACCGACAGCGGGTCCTGCGGGGCGGGCTTCACGAGGACCGTGTTGCCCATCGCGAGCGCCGGCGCGATCTTCCCCGCCGGGTTGGCCCAGGGGTTGTTGTACGAGGTGATGCAGGTGACCACGCCGACCGGTCGCCGCACCGCCACCGCGCCGAACACCCCGGCCTTGCCCATCGGCCCGGCCTCGTTGATCTGCGGGGGCAGTGCCTGCTCGACCGGCTCCATCGCGCCCCGCGCGTACCGCCGGAAGCGGGAGGAGCCGATCGCGACCTGCATGCCGCGGGCGGTGCCGGTGGTGGCGCCGGTCTCGGCCCGCGCGAGCAGGACGTTCTCCTCGGCGTCCCGGGCCATGAGGTCCGCGGCCCGGTCGAGGATCGCCGCCCGCTCCTCCGGCTTCGTCCGGGACCAGGAGTCGAAGGCCTCGCGGGCGGCGGCGGCCGCCTCGTACACCTGGGCGCGCGACGCCTCGGGCGCCAGGCCGACGACCTCCTCCGTGGCCGGGTCGATCACCTCGTAGTGGCCGCCGTCGGGCTCGACCCACTCGCCGCCGATGAAAAGCCGCTCGGTCCTCATCGCGTCGCCACCGTCCTCGTGTCGCGGCCGGAGCGCAGCACCTTCCCCGGGATCGCGCCGGTCACCTCGTCGTCCCTGATCGTCTCCACGCCGTTGACCCGGACCGAGACGATCCCGATCGCGCGCGAGTCCAGCCGCGGGCTGTCCCCCGGCAGGTCGTGCACGAGCGTCGCCGGGCCCGCCTCGATCCGCTCCGGGTCGAAGAGGACGAGGTCGGCGTGGAAGCCCTCCTCTATACGGCCGCGCTCCCGCAGCCCGAAGAGCCGGGCCGGCTCGTCGGTCAGCATCCGCACCGCCCGCTCGAGGGGCACCAGCTTCCGGCCGCGCAGACAGTCGCCGAGGAAGCGGGTCGTGTACGGCGCCCCGCACATCCGGTCCAGGTGCGCGCCCGCGTCCGAACCGCCGAGCAGCACGTCCTCGTGGTCCCAGGTCTCCCGGCGCAGCGCCCAGGACGCCGGGTCGTTGTCGCTGGGCATCGGCCACAGGACGGTCCGCAGGTCGTCGTTGGCGCAGATCTCGACGAGGCACTGGAAGGGGTCCTGGCCGCGCTCGGCGGCGATGTCCTTCACGACCCGGCCGCTCAGGCCCTCGTTCTCCGCGCTGTACGTGTCGCCGATGACGTACCGGCCGAAGTGGGCGAGCCGCCGGAAGACCCCGGCCTCCTTGGAGTCGGCGCGCCGCAGCATCTCCGCCCGCACGTCGGGGTCGCGGAGCTTCGCGATCCGCTCGGGGACGGGGAGGGCGAGGATCTCGCCCCAGCCGGGGATGAGGTTGAGGGCGCAGAACGTGCCGAGCGACATGTTCATCGGGGTGAGGATCGGCATGGTGAGGGCGACGATCCGGCCGCCGGACTTGCGGGCCCGCTCGGAGGCGGTGAGCTGGCGCGGGACGCGTTCGGGGACGGCGGCGTCGATGGTGAGGACGTTCCAGTTGAGCGGGCGTCCGGCGGCGGCGGTCATCTCGACGAACAGCTCGATCTCGGCGTCGGAGAACTGGTCGAGGCAGCCGGCCAGGATCGCCTCCAGCTGGGTGCCCTCGTGCTCGCCGACGGCCTTCGACAGGGCGATCAGTTCGGCGGGCGTGGCGTGCCGGGAGGCGACGGGGGCGCCGTCGCCGTCGGAGTGGGTGGAGGACTGGGTGGTGGAGAGCCCCCAGGCCCCGGCCTCCATCGCCCCCTTGAGGAGGGAGACCATCTGCTCCAGCTGCTCGGGGGTGGGCTGCCCGCCGACGGCGTCGGCGCCCATCACGTACCGGCGCAGCGCGCAGTGGCCGACCATGAAGCCGGCGTTGACGGCGATCCGTCCTTCGAGGGCGTCGAGGTACTCGGCGAAGGAGGACCAGCTCCAGTCGACGCCCTCCTCCAGGGCCGCCAGGGCCATGCCCTCGACCTTGGACATCATGCGGCGCGTGTAGTCGGCGTCCGCGGGCCGGTCCGGGTGGAGCGGGGCGAGGGTGAAGCCGCAGTTGCCGCCGGCGACGGTGGTGACGCCGTGGTTCATGGAGGGGGTGGCGTACGGGTCCCAGAAGAGCTGGGCGTCGTAGTGGGTGTGCGGGTCGACGAAGCCGGGGGTGAGGACGAGGCCGGTGGCGTCCTCGGTGGTCCGGGCCTCCTCGCGGACGGTCCCGGGTTCGGCGACGACGGCGATGCGTCCGTCGCGTATCCCGACGTCGGCGGTGAAGGCGGGGGCGCCGGTGCCGTCCACGACGGTGGCGCCGGTGATCAGGTGGTCGAGCATGACGGTCCCTTTCTGTCCGTGGACGCGGGTGTGCCCCGGACCGGGGGCCGCCGCGGAACGGCCTCCGGCCGGGGCTTGTACGGGGCGGCGATCCGGGAAGACACCGCCCCGCGTTCGTACCGGCGGTCCCGTCAGGAACCCGCGGCCTGGCGGAAGCGGGTCGTGCGGTGGACCGGGTCCGTGTCGATCTTGGGGATCACGTGCTCGCCGATGAGCTTGATCGAGTTCATCGTGTCCTCGTACGAGACCCCGATCGGGATCCCGAAGGACAGCTGGTCGGCGCCGGCCTGCTCCCAGCGCTTGCACTGGGCGAGGACCTCCGAGGGGTCTCCGCAGATCATCAGCTCCTCCTGGATGAGGAGTTCGATGATCTCGGCCGAGTACTCGGGGAGCAGCTCGGGCCACTCGGGGATGCCCTCGGGCCGGGGGAAGGTGTCGTGGTAGCGGAAGAGCAGCGACTGGAGGTAGTTGAGGCCGCCGGAGACGGCGATCTCGACGGCCTTGTCGTGGGTCTCCGCGCAGATCGCGGTGGAGGTGACCATGACGTTGTCGTTGACGAAGTCGCCGACCGCCTTGGCCTCCTTGATCGCCGTCTTGTACGACTCGACGACCCACTCCATGTCGGAGACCTTCTGCACGCTGAAGCCGAGGACGCCGAGGCCCTTCTTGGCGGCCATGGCGTACGAGGAGGGGGACCCGGCCGCGTACCACATGGCGGGGTGGGACTTCCCGTACGGCTTCGGCAGGATCTTGCGGGGCGGGAGCGACCAGTGCTTGCCCTGGAAGCCGACGTACTCGTCCTGGAGCCACATCTTGGGGAACTCGGCGATCGTCTCCTCCCAGATCTCCTTCGTGTGGTTCATGTCGGTGATGCCCGGCATGAATCCGAGGATTTCGTGGGAGCCCGCGCCGCGCCCGGAGCCGAACTCGAAGCGCCCGCCGGAGAGGTGGTCGAGCATGGCGACCTTCTCGGCCACCTTCACCGGGTGGTTGACCGGGGCGAGGGGGTTGAAGATGCCGGAGCCGAGGTGGATCCGGTCGGTGGCGTGGGCGAGGTAGCCCAGGTAGACGTCGTTGGCCGAGATGTGCGAGTACTCGTCCAGGAAGTGGTGCTCGGAAGCCCAGGCGTACTTGAAGCCGGACTTGTCCGCCTGGATGACGTACTCGGTCTCCTCCATGAGGGCCTTGTGCTCGGCTTCGGGATCGGTCTCGGCCCGCTTGCCGACGTATCCCTGTACGAAGATCCCGAATTCCAAGGGGTTCACCGTCCTCATTATTTCTGACGATCCGTCAGATCTCTGATGTGCCCGACTGTGGCACCACGGGATGAGTGCGTCAATACCTGACGCCTCGTCAGAACAGGCTGACGCCCGCCAGCCAGCCGCCGTCGATCACGAAGGGCTGCCCCGTGATGTACGCCGAGTCCTCGCCCGTCAGGAAGAGCGCGAGGGCCGCCACCTCCGCGGCCTGCCCGATCCGCCCGAGCGGCACGAGCTTCCGGTACAGCTCGGCCGTGGCCGCCGGGTCCACACCCTCCGGGTTACTCATCGGGGTGTCGATCGCCCCGGGGCAGACCGCGTTCACCCGGATGTTCCGCGCGGCCAGTTCGAGCGCCGCGACCTTGGTGAGGCCGAGGACGGCGTGCTTGCTCGCCGCGTAGGCGCCGACCCCGGCCATGCCGGTCAGCCCCGTGTACGAGGCGGTGTTGACGATCGTGCCGCCGCCGGCCGCCGCGATCTCGGGCGCGACCGTCCGGATGCCCAGGAAGCAGCCCGTCTGGTTGACCGAGACGATGGCCTGGAACTCCTCCAGGGGAGTGGAGAGCAGCTCGTTGAAGCGGAGGATCCCGGCGTTGTTGACGAGCCCGTCGATCTTCCCGAACCGCTCCTTGGCGACGGCCACGGCCGCTGCCCACTCCTCCTCCCTGGTCACGTCGAGGTGGACGTAGACGGCCCGCTCCTCCCCCAGCGACTCCACCAGCTCCTTGGCCAGCGCCTCGCCGGCGTCGTCGAGCACGTCCGCGAGGACGACCCGCGCCCCCTCGGCGGCGAAGAGCCGCGCCTCCTGCTCGCCCTGCCCGCGCGCCGCGCCGGTGACGAGGACGACCCGCCCGTCGAGCTTGCCCATGTCCGCACTCCTTAGAGGTGGGGGGCGACCTCCGTGCCGAAGGCCGCCATCTGGTCGATGAGTTCGGTACGGCTCCGGGAGCGGAACCGGACCTGGATCTGGTGCACGCCCATCTCCCCGTACGCGCGCAGCGAGGCGGCGAGTTCCTCCGGCGAGCCGCTCAGGGTGCGGCGGCCGACCTCCCAGCCGGGGGCGCCGACGTACAGCGCCTCGGTGATGGCGCCGACCGTGATCGGCTCGGCGACGCCCGCCTCGGCACGGAGCCGCAGGAGCCGCCGGATCTGCTCGGCGAGCTTGTCGCGCGGGTCGCCCTGCGGCAGCCAGCCGTCGCCCTTGAGCGCGGCCCGGCGCACGGCGGCCGGCGAGGAGCCGCCCACCCAGACGGGGACCCGCTCCTGGGCGGGCCGGGGCAGCTGCCCGAGATCCTTGAAGGCGAACCGCTCCCCCAGGTGCTCGGGGTACTCCTCGGGGCCGAGGGCCGCCCGGAGCGCGTCGACGGTCTCGTCGAGGACGGCGCCCCGGCGCGCGAAGTCCACGCCGAGCACCTCGAACTCCTCCTGGACATGCCCGGCGCCGACGCCGAGGACGAGGCGGCCGCCGGAGAGGTGGTCGAGGGTCGCGTACGCCTTGGCGGTGACGAGCGGATGCCGCAGCCCGACGACGGCGACGTGCGAGAGGAGCCGGACGCGCTCGGTGGCGGCGGCGAGGAAGGAGAGCGTGGCGACCGGGTCGTACCAGACGGTGCTCATCGCCCCGGCGAGACGGCGCGGGATGGCGACGTGGTCGCAGCTCGCGAGGTAGTCGAAGCCGTGCTCCTCGGCGGCGCGGGCGACGGCGAGCAGGTCCGCCGGTCCCGCTGCCGCCTCCCAGGCCTCGGCGTAGAGGGCGGATTGCGACTGGACGGGCAGCTGCATCCCGTAGACCACCATGGGAACCCCTTCGTCTGACGCTACGTCAGTTACGGCGACGGCCCCATGCTCACCCCTGACGGACCATCAGGCAAGGGGTGAGGCGGGGCGAACGGGGGGCAAATAACAATCCGATTGTTAATCGGCTGCTATCATTCTCTCCATGAGCGAGCAGCCCGGCCCCGGCGAGGGCCCGACCCGTCCCATCTCCGTCTCCCTGCATGAGGGGACGATCGCCGCGCTCAAGGAGCGCACCGGCAAGCGCGGCATGTCCTCGTACATCGAGGCGCTCGTCCAGCGCCAGCTGGAGCGGGAACGGCTGCGTGAGCTGATCGAGGACGCCGAGGCGGAACTCGGCCCGGCCGACGCCGCCGCCGTCGAAGCGAAGCGCGCGATGCTCCGCGGCGAGGCCGCGAAGCGGGCGGACGCCGCGTGAGCGGGACGCTCGTCCTGGACTGCGAAGGCCTGTCACTGCTCGTACGACGCTCCACCGACCTGCTCGAATGGCTCGTGGCAGCCGAGGCCGAGGACATCCGGGTCGTCACCAGCTCCGCCACTCTCGTCGAGGCCCGGGACGCCCGGGTCCCCCAGGCCCGCTTCGACTACGCCGCCTCACGCGTGAATGTGATCCCGCCGAGCGAGACCATCGCCCGCCTGGCCTGCAAGCTCCTGGCGGGTGCCGGCCTGCACGGCCACAAGTACGCCCTCGACGCCCTCGTGGCCGCGACCGCGCTGTCCTCTCCGGCCCCGGTGACGGTCCTGACCTCGGCCCCGGAGGACCTGACCGCCCTGTGCGGGCCCGGCATTCGTGTGATCAAGGTCTGAACGGAAGGCCCGGCAGGGCTTCGGCCCGGAACGATGTGGACGAGGCCCGACCGGTGGGCGTCTCAGGTCACGGCCGCCAGAGACCGTCCGGGCTCAACCCGAGGAGCTCGATCGCGTTGCCGCGGACGATCCGGTCGACGACGTCCGGTGCCAGGTGGCCCATCTGGGCCTCGCCGACCTCGCGCGACTTGGGCCAGGTGGAGTCGGAGTGCGGGTAGTCCGTCTCGTACAGGACGTTCCCGACGCCGATCGAGTCGAGGTTCTTCAGGCCGAAGGCGTCGTCGAAGAAGCAGCCGAAGACGTGCCCGGCGAAGAGCTCGGACGGCGGGCGCAGGACCTTGTCCGCGACCCCGCCCCAGCCGCGGTTCTCCTCCCAGACGACGTCGGCGCGCTCCAGGATGTACGGGATCCAGCCGATCTGCCCCTCCGCGTACATGATCTTCAGGTTCGGGAAGCGCTCGAACTTGCCGCTCATCAGCCAGTCGACCATCGAGAAGCAGCAGTTCGCGAAGGTGATGGTGGAGCCGACCGCCGGCGGGGCGTCGGCGGAGGTGGACGGCATCCGGCTGGACGAGCCGATGTGCATGGCGATGACCGTGCCGGTCTCGTCACAGGCGCGGAAGAAGGGGTCCCAGTGGTCCGTGTGGACCGAGGGGAGCCCGAGGTGGGGCGGGATCTCCGAGAAGGCGACGGCCCGCACACCGCGCGCGGCGTTGCGGCGGACCTCGGCGGCGGCGAGTTCGGGATCCCAGAGCGGGATGAGGGTGAGCGGGATGAGCCGGCCGTTCGCCTCGGGGCCGCACCACTCCTCGACCATCCAGTCGTTGTAGGCGCGGACGCAGAGCAGGCCGAGCTCGCGGTCGCTCGCCTCGGTGAAGGTCTGCCCGCAGAAGCGCGGGAAGGTGGGGAAGCAGAGGGCGGACTGGACGTGGTTGACGTCCATGTCGGCGAGGCGGTCGGGGACGGAGTGGGAGCCGGGCCGCATCTGCTCGAAGGTGATGACTTCCAGCTTTATCTCGTCCCGGTCGTAGCCGACGGCGGTGTCGAGCCGGGTGAGGGGCCGGTGCAGGTCCTCGTAGACCCACCAGTCGCCGATGGGCCCGTCGTCGCCCTTGGCGCCCATGACCGGCGCGAACTTGCCGCCGAGGAAGGTCATTTCCTTGAGGGGGGCGCGGACGATCCGGGGGCCGGTGTCGTGGAAGCGGGACGGGAGCCGGTCCCGCCAGACGTGCGGGGGCTCCACGGTGTGGTCGTCCACCGAGATGATCTTCGGGAAGTCCCCGGGGACGGCCTCCGTGCCGCTGTCCATGCCGCGCTCCATGTCGCTCTCCCTACTGCTCTCCGTGCTCTCCATGCGCTCCATGGCTTTCACGGTAGCGCTGATCTGACGGCCCGTCAGCTACCGTGGCGTACAACGGTCGCGCAACGACCCGGTTCCAGCACCGCTCCAGTCCCGCTCCCGGCCCCGTTCTCGGCCGACCCGATGCTGACGGACTCCCTCCGGACAAGGCAGACTGTCCTGGGCGAAACCAGCGGTACGGGCAGGGGGAGCTATGGGCCGTGAAGACGGGCCGCGAGTTCCGGTGCAGCGCGCTCGGAAGGCGGGCGCGGGAGCCGACGCGGGCGCGGGCACGGATTCCGAGGTGAGCGCGGGCACGGGCATCACGAGTGAATCCGGCGGTGAGCTGCGCTTCGGCGTGCTCGGCCCCGTACGCGCCTGGCGGGACGGCGAAGCCCTGCCCACGGGCTCGCCGCAGCAGCGCGCCCTGCTCGCCGCCCTGCTCCTGCGCGGCGGACGCACCGCCACCGCATCCGAGCTGATCGACGCGCTCTGGGGCGAGGACCCGCCCTCGCAGGCCCTCGCGGCGGTACGGACGTACGCCTCCCGCCTCCGCAAGGCCCTCGACCCGAAGGTCCTGGTCAGCGAGTCCGGCGGCTACGCCCTGCGCACCAAGGCCCTGGACCTCCTCACCGCGCAGGAACTGGCCACCGAGGCCGAGAAGCTACGGGCCTCCGGGGACCGGGCGGGCGCGCGGGCCCGGCTCGCCGAGGCCCTCGCCCTGTGGGACGGCGAGGTCCTCGCCTCCGTACCCGGCCCGTACGCCGAGACGCAGCGGACCCGCCTGGAGGAATGGCGGCTCACACTCCTGGAGACCCGGCTCGACATCGACCTGGAGGTCGGCGCGCACGCCGAGGCCGTCTCCGAGCTGACCGCGCTGACCGCCGCGCACCCGCTGCGCGAGCGGCTCCGCGAGCTGCTCATGCTCGCCCTGTACCGGGGCGGACGGCAGGCGGAGGCGCTCGCCGTGTACGCGGACACGCGCCGGCTCCTCGCCGACGAGCTCGGCGTCGACCCGACACCCGAACTCTCCCGGCTCCAGCAGCGCATCCTCCAGGGCGACGCCGAACTGGCCCGCCCGGTGGAGGAGGCGACCCCGGCGGCCGCACCCGTGGCACGCCCGGCGCAACTCCCCGCCACGGTCCCCGACTTCACGGGCCGAGTCTCCTTCGTCCGCGAACTGGGCGCCCGGCTCGCGACGGCCGAGGGCCACGTCATGGCCGTCTCGGCGCTGGCGGGGATCGGCGGCGTCGGGAAGACGACCCTCGCGGTGCACGTGGCCCACGAGGCCCGGCCGCACTTCCCGGACGGCCAGCTGTACGTGGACCTCCAGGGCGCGGGCAACCGCGCCGCCGCCCCGGAAACCGTCCTCGGCTCCTTCCTCCGCGCCCTCGGCACGCCGGACTCGGCGATCCCCGACTCCCTGGACGACCGCGCCGCGCTCTACCGCTCGACGCTCGACGGCCGCCGGGTCCTGGTCCTCCTGGACAACGCGAGGGACGCGGCCCAGATCCGCCCCCTCCTGCCCGGCACGGCAGGCTGCGCGGCCCTGGTGACGAGCCGCATCCGGATGGTGGACCTGGCAGGCGCGCACCTGGTGGACCTGGACGTGATGTCCCCGGAGGAGGCGCTGCAGCTCTTCACGAGGATCGTCGGAGAGGAGCGAGTCCAGGCCGAACGCGAATCGGCCCTGGACGTGGTGGCAGCCTGCGGCTTCCTCCCCTTGGCGATCCGCATCGCGGCGTCCCGCCTGGCGGCCCGCCGCACGTGGACGGTCTCGGTCCTGGCGGTGAAGCTCGCCGACGAGCGCCGCCGCCTCGACGAACTCCAGGCGGGCGACCTCGCCGTCAAGGCCACCTTCGAACTCGGCTACGGCCAGCTCGAACCGGCCCAGGCCCGCGCCTTCCGCCTCCTCGGCCTCGCCGACGGCCCGGACATCTCGCTCGCGGCGGCGGCGGCCGTCCTGGACCTCCCCCTCTGGGACACGGAGGACCTCCTGGAGGCCCTGGTCGACACGTCCCTCCTGGAATCGGCGGCCCCGGGCCGCTACCGCTACCACGACCTGGTCCGGCTCTACGCGCGTGCCTGCGCGGACCGCGACGAGCAGCCCCCGTCGGAGAAGGAGTCGGCCCTGTCCCGCCTCCTGGACTTCTACCTCTCGACAGCGGCGAGGGTGTACGCGATCGAGCGCCCGGGCGACCGCCTGGTGGACCACCTGGAACCCACCACCCACGAGGGCCTCACCTTCACCGACCGCCACACGGCCCAGGACTGGCTGTACGCGGAAGCCAACTGCCTCCTGGCCACGGTCCGCCAGTCGGCCCCGTCCCCGACGACCCTCCGCCGAGCGGTGGACCTGCTGTGGGCGTCGCTGGACCTGGCGGAGTCGGGCGCGAACTCGAAGGAGTACGAGGCGGTGGCGACGGTGCTGCGGGAGGCGGCGGGGCGGATGGGCGACGTACGGGCGAAGGGCCGCGCGGCCCTGACCCTCGCGTACGTCCAGCACGTGGCGGGCCGCTTCGACGAGGCGGATCACGAGGCACACACCGCCCTGGCCGTGGCCGAGACGGCGAGCGACCCACTCCCTGGATGCTGGGCTTCCAACCTCCTCGGCGCCATGGCGTTCTACCGCAACAGGTACGAGGACGCAGAACGTCACCTCATGCGCGCCATCTCCGACTTCAAGCGGTGCGAGGATCTCGCCGGCGAGGCGAGCGCGCTGTGCAACCAGTCCCGCGTACACCTGGCGACCGGACGGCCGAGCAGCGCCGTGGCCCTCGCCCAGCGGGGAACCGAGATGTACGACGAACTCGGACATGCACTCAAGGGAGCTAACGGCCGCTACGCGATGGGCATCGCGCTCACTGAGGGCAACCAGCTCCCCGAGGCGTCCCGTTGCCTCCGGGAGGCTCTCGACACGTTCGCTGACAGCCGCCAGCGACTGTGGGAGGGCATGACACTGTTTCGTCTCGCCGAGGTCGACCTGGCAGCCCGGCGGTACGCACCGGCCGCCTCGAACGCAGAGATGGCACTGACCGTCCTCCGTGACGTCGGCGGGGAATGGCGACGCGGCAAGGTACTCACCGTCCTGGGCCATGCCCTGCTGGGGATCGGCCAGTCGGGGCGCGCCCACGTGTGCTGGCAGGACGCGCTTGAGATCTTCGAGGGCGCAAACTCGGCCGAAGCCCAGGAAGTGCGCGCACTTCTGACCCATAGCACGGCCGCGTAAGCCCTCCCGTCTGGGCGTTCATCGTTCGTTTATCGCACCGCGTCATGGTCTACCTATCGATCCGTCGCCTCGGGGGGCAGACGGGTCACCGATGAGGCCGTCGCACCAACGCACTAGGGTGAACGGCCCTGCATTGGGGCACGTCCGGCAGCCCACGGGGGAGCAGCCGGACGTGCCCCGCAGACCCACCTGCCTAGGCATCACAGGAGTGGCCATGAGCGACGACAAGATCATCAAGCCGACCAACGTCCACATCACCGGCGGCGAGACCGCCGACCTGGAGACGAAGAACGTCCACATCACGGACGCCGAGGCCGGCGACGCGATTGCCGAGAAGATCGGCATCAAGAACGTCCACATCACCGGCGAGCCCGCGACGGCAGACGCGGGCACGGTGGCCCCGCTCGGCAACGTGCACATCACGTCCGAGCCGGCCAAGTAGACCATTCCCGACGGGGAAAGGCCGCGGCGGCGACTTCGGGGGAGCCGCCGGGGCCCAGGGAGGTCCGGTCGACGGGGGAGCACACGGACTCGGGGGACACCCGACGGACCCAGGGGGGATCCGTCCGGGCAGGGCCCGTGCGCAACGCGATCGGACCACCGCAAGAGAGGGGCCGGGCAACTGCCCGGCCCCTCTCGCGTGCACGGACGGAGAGCCTCGGTCCGATCCCGCGCTCACGCCGCGTCGCCGCACCCTTCGCCCAGTGGGGCCGCCGCTCCCCGGGAGACGTAGGTCGTCCAGCGGTCGAGGGCGGAGTCCGGTTCCTGCTTGGCGTAGCGGGTGTAGCCGTCGCCGTAGGTGGGGTCAGGGGCGTAGCCGACGACGTAGGTGCGGCCGGGGCGGAGTACCGGGTACTGGGGGTCGTGGCTCGTGTAGTCGCCGTCGGCGGACACGCCGACGCCCTGGCCCAGGGTGAGGGTGCCGGGGACCTCGCCCTTCAGGGTGTGGAGGACGCGGAGGCGGACCTTCTGGATGCCTCCGGGGCCGCCGTCCGTGTCCGGGGCGAAGCCGACGGTCTCCTCGACGGTGGCGTAGGCGAGGCGGCTCATCGCGGCCGGTACGTACTCGTCACGGGTGAGGTCCGGGAGGCAGAGGGCGTGCACGGGCTCCGCGCGGGTCGTGAAGGCCTCGGCGGCGGCCCAGCCCGTGGCGCCGAGGACGAGCGTCCCGGCGACGACAAGACCGGCGATCCGCTTGGGGTTCATGGTCATTTCCACAGCTTCCGGTAGTTCGCCTCGTCGCGGTGCGTCGGCTCGGTCGGCGGGGTGTCGGCGACTTTCGTCCACATCACGGACGCCCACGTGTCCGGCTTGTGGCACAGGCCCAGGGCGTGGCCGAGCTCGTGGACGGCGACGTGCCGGCGGGAGTTCCGGTCCTTGTAACGGCCGTCCAGGTAGTAGGCGTTGAGGTAGATGTAGTCGACGCCCGGTTTGCCCTGCCAGTAGCCCGCGTGCCCGTCGGCCTTGGAGTAGTCCCGCCACTCCAGGTCGTTGACGCTGCCCGCGCCGTCGGCGGCGATCTTCACCACGCCGAGGGACCAGACCCGGTGGGCCCAGGTCAGCGGGTCGTTGTACTTGCTGTCGTCCTCCCAGCGGAGCTCCTTGCCGTCCACGCTGGAGTCCCCTCGGGTCTCGGACTCCCCGGAGACGCATGGCGCGGGGGCGGCCGGGGCCCCCGCCGCGTGAGGGGTGAGCAGGAGGGTGGCGGCCAGGACGGCGGCGGCCGTGACGGGGCCCGTTGCCCTCATGGGGGTGCTCCTCGCGCGATCCGGGGCCGGATCCCGGAGCGTATCCGCAGGTCCGGGGCGAGGAGGCGGGGATACGCCCGACGTCACCCGCCCGGGCGAGCGCCTCCCAGGAAGCGCCTCCCGGGAAGGGCCCACCGGGAAACGCCCGTCGGAGCGCGCCCGCCAGGGCGCGGGCGGTCTCAGCGGGCGTAGGAGCCCAGGCCGACGAGGCAGTACACGTACTGGCTGACGACCGCGCCGTTCATCGTGTACCGGTGCGAGAAGGCGTACTGCGTCTTGGGGTTGGCGTTGCACTTGTTCATGTCGGAGGTGAACGGGAACGTCTGGATCACCTTGTAGTGGGCGTCCGAGGCCGAGCACGAGACCTCCTCGACGTCGTCGACGCTCTGCGCGGTCTCCGAGTCGGGCAGCTGCCCGTTGAGGCAGGTGCCCTTGTCGAAGGGGTCGGGTTCCTCCTCCGTGGGCGCGGCGGTCGCGGTGGGGTCGAGGTCGAGGCTCGGGAAGGGTGAGATCGAGAAGGTCGGGATCGGGCCCGGGCCCCTGGAGCCGGCCGAGTCCTTGTCGTCGTCGTTCAGGAGGAACGCGCCGCCGACGAGCGCGCCGATCACGACGAGCGGGACCAGGCAGCCCAGGACGCCGGACTTCTTGCCGCCCGAGACCGTGATGCGCACGTACACCGTGTCGTTGCCGAGCCGGGCCGGGACGAGGTCGCCGTTGCGGCAGGGCGGGACGGCGAGCTGCACGGGGCCCGTCGGCAGGTTGACCGGGATGACGACGCCGGTGGCGGCCTGCTGCGGGGTGAGGGTGAGGCGGATCTCTTGCGTCGACACCGGCTGCTCCTGGAGGAGGGGGCGAGGTAAGGGGAGCGTAAGACTGCTCGTATGACGTGTACACGTGGGGAGTTGGTTGCACTCCCCCGGGCCGTGAGCCCCTCGCCGCCGGCCCCGCACCGCCGGCCCTTCGCTGTCAGGCCCTTCGCCGTCAGCCCCTCGCCCTCAGCTCCCCCTTCACCACCTTCCCGCTCGCGTTCCTCGGCAGCTCCGTCACGAACTCGACCTCCCGCGGCACCTTGAAGTTCGCCATCTCCCGCCGCGACCAGGCGATCAGGTCGTCCGCCGTCATCCGCGCCTCCGCCCTCCTGACCACGAAGGCCTTGCCCACCTCGCCGAGTCTCGGGTCGGGGACGCCGACGACCGCGACGTCCGCGATGTCGGGGTGGAGGCCGAGGAGTTGCTCGATCTCGGCCGGGTAGGCGTTGAAGCCGCCCACGATGAACATGTCCTTCAGCCGGTCCGTGATCCGCAGGTTCCCCGCCTCGTCCAGGACGCCGACGTCCCCGGTGTGCAGCCAGCCGTCCTCGTCGATCGCCGCCGCCGTCGCCTCCTCGTCCTCGAAGTAGCCGCGCATGACGTGGTGGCCGCGGACGAGGACCTCGCCGGTGGGCGAGAGGCGGAGCTCCGTGTCCGGGATCGGGCGGCCCGAGGTGGTGGCGACGGTCTCGTCCGGGTCGTCGCGGCGGCACATCGTGACGATGCCGCTCGCCTCGGAGAGTCCGTACGCCGTGAGGACCGTGCCGACGCCCAGCTCCGTGCGGAGCCGCTCGACGAGCCGCAGCGGGACCACGGCCGCGCCCGTGACGACGAGCCGGAGCGAGGAGAGGTCGTGGGCGGCACGGGCGGGGTGGTCCAGGAGGGACTGGTGCAGGGTGGGCGGGCCGGGGAGGACCGTGACGCGCTCGGCGGCGATGTTGGCGAGGACGGTGTCCACGGTGAAGACGGACTGCGGGACGATCACCGCGCCGCGCATGAGGCAGGCGAGGATCCCGGCCTTGTAGCCGAAGGTGTGGAAGAAGGGGTTGACCACGAGGTAGCGGTCGCCTTCGCGGAGGCCTGCGAGCTCGGACCAGACCTCGTAGCAGCGCAGCGTCTGGGCGTGGCCGATGACGGCACCCTTGGGCCGGCCCGTGGTGCCCGAGGTGTAGATGATGTCGGAGGGGTCGGAGGGGTCGATCGCGTCGGCCCTGGCGCGGACCCGTGCGGCCGGGACCCGGTCGCCCTCCGCGAGGAACGCCTTCCAGGTCGTCCAGCCCGCCTCGTCCGGCGCGGTGTCGCCGAGGACGACGACCTTCTCCAGATCCGGGAGCGCGACGCCGGAGCGGCGCAGGGAGGCCACGTACGAGGTGCCGAGGAAGGTGCCGGTGACGAAGAGCAGGCGGGCCCGGGAGCTCTGGAGGACGTACGCCGCCTCGGTGCCCTTGAAGCGGGTGTTCAGGGGGACGAGGACGGCGCCCGCGGTGACGGCGCCGAGCGCCGAGACGATCCAGTCGAGGGTGTTGGGGGCCCAGACCGCCACCCGGTCCCCCGCCCGTATCCCGGTGGCGAGACAGGCGGCGGCCGCCCGTTCGACGCGCTCGCCGAATTCGGCGTACGTGACGCGGGCGCGTCCGTCGACGACCGCCTCCCGCTCCCCGTACCGCTCGGCCGCCGCCCGTACGAGCCCGGGGATCGTGCCCCACTCCAGGTCGCCGCGCATCCCAGCGTGCATCTCCACCTCCAGCACTCCACGCCGCCCGCTCCCGTGAGCTGACTATCCGTCAGATTAGTTGTAACCTGACGCGCTGTCAGTAGCGCTGTCACACGTGGAGGTTGTCTTGCTCAAGGACGCCACGGCCATCGTCGGGATCGGACAGACCGCCTTCGCGAAACGGCTCCCCGAGTCCGAGAAGGCCCTCGCCTGCCGGGCGATCCTCGCCGCCCTCGACGACGCCGGGATCGACCCCTCCGAGGTCGACGGCTTCGCCTCGTACACGATGGAGGAGACCGACGAGGTCGAGGTCGCCAAGGCCATCGGCGCCGGCGACGTCACCTTCTTCTCCAAGGTCGGCTACGGCGGCGGCGGCTCCTGCGCCACCGTCGGCCACCTCGCCGCCGCCATAGCCGCCGGGCAGGCGAGCGTCGGCGTCGCCTGGCGCTCCCGGAAGCGGGGCAGCGGCCCCCGGCCCTGGACCAACACCGCCGCCCAGCTCGCCACCCCCGGCCAGTGGACCCGCCCCTTCGGGCTGCTCCGCCCCGCCGACGAGATCGGCATGCTCGCCCGCCGCTACATGCACGAGTACGGCGCCACCCGCGACCACCTCTTCAACGTCGCGCTCGCCTGCCGCAACCGCGCCAACCAGAACCCCGCCGCGATCATGTACGAGCGCCCCATGACCCGCGAGATGTACATGACGTCCCGCTGGATCAGCGAACCCCTCTGCCTCTTCGACAACTGCCTGGAGACCGACGGAGCCCTTGCCTGCGTCATCGTCTCCGCCGAACGGGCCCGCGACTGCCGCCAGAAGCCGGTGTACGTCCACTCCGCCGCCCAGGGCCTGCCCGCCCAGCACCACGGCATGGTCAACTACTGGAACGACGACCCGCTCTCCGGGCCCGCCTGGACCGCCGCCCGACACCTCTGGAAACAGGCCGACTTCGGCCCCGAGGACGTCGACGTCGCCCAGATCTACGACGCCTTCACCCCGCTCGTCCCGCTCTCCCTGGAGGGCTACGGCTTCTGCGGGCGCGGCGAGGGCGCTGCGTTCACCGAGGGCGGCGCCCTGGAGATCGGCGGCCGGCTGCCCCTCAACACCGGTGGCGGCGGCCTCTCCGAGGCGTACGTCCACGGCTTCAACCTCATCAACGAAGGCGTGAAGCAGCTCCGCGGCAGCTCCACCGCCCAAGTACCCGACGCCGCCACCTGCCTGGTCACGGCCGGCGAGGGCGTCCCCACCTCCGCGATCCTCCTTCGAGCCTGAGGAGCCGAGACACCGATGCCGATGCTGACACCCGTCGCCGACGAGGACGGCGCTCCCTTCTGGGAGTACGCCGCCCGGGGCGAGCTCCGCGTCCAGGCCTGCGCGGCCCCCGACTGCGGCGAGCTGCGCTTCCCGCCCCGCCCCTGCTGCCCGCACTGCCGCTCCTTCGACAGCGAGTGGCGGCTCATGTCCGGACGCGGCCGCATCTGGTCGTACGTCCTGCCCCACCCGCCGCTCCTGCCCGACTACGCCGCCCAGCCCGGGTACAACGCGGTCCTCGTCGAACTGGCCGAGGCCCCCCGCATCCGCCTCGTCGGGAACGTCGTCACCACCCCCGACGCACCCCTGAACTCGGTCGACCCGGGCCGGCTGCGGATCGGCGCCGCGGTGAAGGTCGCGTTCACCGAGGTCGACGGCGTCACCGTCCCGCGCTGGCTCCTGGAGCGCGGGTGAACACCCCGGGCGCCCCCGGCATCCGCGTCGAGCGCGACAAGGAGACCGGGGTCGCCGTCGTCACCCTCGACCGGCCGGAGAAGCACAACGCCCTCACCCTGGACATGGCCCGTGAGCTCGCCGCCGTCTGGCGGGGCTTCCGGTACGAGGACGAGGTCCGCGCGGTCGTCGTCACCGGGGCCGGGGGGCGGGCCTTCTGCACCGGCATCGACCGGGACGCCGTAGGGAACATCCCGCAGCCCTCGTCTCCGTACACGATCGACGACCCGCTCCTCACGATCGGCCCCAAGGCGAACGACCTGTGGAAACCGGTGATCGCCGCCGTCGAGGGCATGGCCTGCGGCGGGGCGTTCTATCTGCTCGGCGAGGCCGAGTTCCTGATCGCCGGCGAGGACGCCACCTTCTTCGACCCGCACACCACCTACGGGATGGTCAGCGCCTTCGAGACCATCCACATGGCGCAGCGGATGCCCTACGGGGAGATCGCCCGGATGGCCCTGATGGGCAGCGCGGAACGGGTCTCGGCCCGGCGCGCGTACGAGACGGGGCTCGTCTCCGAGCTGACGCCGGCCGGCGGGGCCCTGGAGGCCGCCGTGCGGGCCGCCGGCGTCATCGCCGCGCACCCGACCGAGGCCGTCCAGGGCACGGTCCGGGCCCTCTGGTCGGTCACGGAGCCGTCCCGCACCCCGGCCCTCGCCCACGCACCGCACCTGGTCACCCTGGGCAACCTGACGCCGGAACGTCAGGCGGAGCTGTTCACCCGGCGGGGGGCGGGGTTCAGGACGAGGTAGCGGACGGGGTAGGGGTGGCGGCGGTCGCGCCGGGCGCCTCGCGCACGTCGTACACCCGGCAGTTCTTCACCTGGCCGACGGCCTTCGGGGTCTTCATCGCGACCTCGAAGGTCTTCGTCGCACCGCCCTCGACGGTGACGAGCGCCTCGGCCGAGTCCACCGCGGACCCCGCCGAGCCCTTGAACTCCAGGGTCACCGCGAACGTCTCCGTGTACGCGCTGTTCGAGGTGATCCGCAGGGTCGCCGTGGTGTCCGCCTTACGGGCGGGCTTGCCCTTCCGCTTCTTCTGCGCGGGCTTCACACAGTCGACGACCACGACGTCGGCCACCGCGCGGGAGGTGGTGGGGGTGGGCGCCGTCATCTGCGACCCGGAGCCGCCCGAGCCGCTGTAGTCGTCGTTGCTCTTCTCGTCGCTGGAGCAACCGCCGCCCGAATCGTCGTCGCGGCTCTTGCCGCTCTTGCTCTTCCCGCTGCCGCCGCCGCTGCCGCTCCCGTGACCGGTCTGGAATCCGGTCAGCGCGAGCACCACCACCGTGAGCGTCGCCGCCATCTTCAGGCGCGTGCGCACCATCGGCCCTCCCCGTGTCTCCATGTCGTGTCCGCGCCACCCTAGGGGATGGCTTGTGCCGCATGGCGGGGCCCCCGCACCCGGCGTAGCGTCGGGAGCGAGAGCCGGACCGTCAAGGAGGCCGATCGATGATCCGTAACGTCATCGGCTCGGTCCTGGCCCTCGCCGGAGCGACGGCCGCCGTCTGGAGCCCCTTCCGTGCCTGGTACGACGGCCGTCACGGACGCGATTACGCGATCGACGAGCTGTTCACGGGCGTCACGGACGCAAAGGCCGAGGTGATCGGCTCGATCCTGCTGCCCTTCGCCTTCGCCGCCCTCGTCACGCTCGTCGGGGTCGCCCTCCGGTCCCGGCTGCTCGTCGCCCTCGCCGGCCTCGTCGTCCTCGGCTTCACCGTCTTCTGGATGGTGCGGGTCGGCCAGGCCGAGGGCAGCCTCGTGATCTCCGGCGACGGCAGGGGCCTGGGCGACGGTGTCGCGAACGCCTTCGGCGGCGGGGTCCTCCTGCTGCTCGGCGCGCTCGTCATGTCGGGCAGGACCCACATGCACCGGGTGGAGCCGGTGCACCACGAACCGCCGCCCACCCACCCCACGCTGGACGGCCCGCCGCCGGCCGGCCCGCCGCCGGACGGGTTCGGTGACGCCCCGCGCCACCACCCGCAGGCCTCGACCCCGTACGCGGCGCCGACCCAGCCGTACGACATCCCCGTCTGGGACCCGGACCGGGACGGCCCGCCCCCGCAGCAACAGCGCTAGCGAGGGCCTGTCCGGCGGGAAGCCGGCGTCAGCGCGGCGCCGACCCCCTGCCCGTGGCCGTGCCCTTGACCGCGTCGAGCGCGTACACGCAGCGGTCCTTGCTGCACGCGTACACGACCCCGCCCTTCGCCACCGGCGAGCCGGTGATCTCGCCGCCGGTCGCGAGCTTCCAGCGCAGCTGGCCGCCGGTCGCGTCCAGGGTGTACAGGACGTGGTCGGCGGAGCCGAAGTGCACCCGTCCGTCGGCGACGACCGGGGAGCCGACGAGCTCGCCGCCCGCCGCGAACCGCCACCTCGGGGTGCCCGTGACCGCGTCGAGCGTGTAGAGCGCGCTGCCGCTGCCGACGTGCACATTGCCGTCGGCGACGAGCACCGGCTCCGCCGACTGGCGCGGCTCGGTCGCGATCCGCCACCGGTCCTGGCCGGTCGTGGCGTCGAGCGCGTACACCGTGCCGAGGTGGTCGGAGAGGTACACGCCGCCGCCCGTGACGGCCGGTCCCGGCGCGAACGCGGGCGGGGAGAGGAAGACGGCGGGCGCCTCGAAGTGCCAGCGGACGTGCCCGGCGGCGATGTCGATCGAGAGGACCCGGGTGCCGGCGGAGACGTACACGCAGCCGTCCTCGGCCGGAGCGACCCGGATGGGCACGTTGGCGCAGGAGGCCGCGTCCCCGATCGGGTACGACCAGCGCTCCACGCCCGTCCGGGCGTCGAGGGCCTGGAGCCGGGCCTCCCGCCACACGTACACGGTGTCGCCGTGCACGGCGGGCCCCGCCTCCGGGGTCTCGAAGTCGGTCTGGGCGCCGGTGATCTCCCACAGCTTGGCGCCGTTGGAGGCCTCCCAGCCCTGGACCCCGCCGCCGCGCGTCCCGGTGACGACCGTGCCCCGGTCGACCTGGAGGGAGTACACCCAGGCGTCCGTGTGCAGCCGCCAGCGCTCGCTGCCGTCGGTCGCGTCGAGGGCGTACAGCGTGGGGCCGTCGGAGGCGTGGATACGGCCCGAGGCGACGGCCATCGACCAGGCCACGTCCCGGGTCTTGAACTGGCGCCGGCCGCTCCCGGTGTCCAGGGCGTGCACCTCGAAGGAGGTCACGTAGAGCAGGTCGCCGTCGACGACCGGGGTGCCCCAGACGTCGTTCGACATCCGGAAGCGCCAGGGCCGCCAGGGGCCCGGCTCCGGCGGCTGCGCCGGGGCGGCGGCCTCCCCCTGCGGGGGTACGGAGACGGGGCGGGAGCCCGGCAGCGGGCCGGGCTCGGCGCCGTGCGGGCCGCCGGCGGGCGGCCTGATCCAGCCGGTCGCCGGGCCCGCGTCGGCGCTCCGGCCGACGGCGAGCGCGGCCCGGGTGTCGGAGACCCGGGGGCCAGGACCGATCGGGACGGTGGCGCCGCCCAGGCGGACGGGGCCGCCGGCGCTCTCGGCGGGACCCGCGTGCCGGCCGCCGAGGTGCGCGGGCTCGGGCTGTCGGCCGCCCCCGACGTGCGAGGGCTGCCGGCCGTCTCCGGCGTGCGCGGGCTGCCGGCCGCCGGACGGACCGGGACCGGGACCGGGCTCCGGGGAGCGCGGGTCGCCGGACCAGTCGGCGGGCTCCCGGGGCGGGCGCGGCGGCCTCGGCGGGGCGGCCGGCCCGGGGACGGAGCGGCCGCCGTTGCGCCGCTCCTCGATCATGGCGGTGGCGCGGTGCGGCAGCCAGGCCGAGGCCGTACCGCTGTCGTCGCTGCCGGGACCGAAGAGGTGCGGGGCGAGCTGGGCCTGGAGGTCGGCCGGGCTGGGCCGCCGGGTGACGTCCATCTGCATGCAGGAGTCGATGAGGGGCCGCAGCTCGTCGGGCAGGCCCTCCAGGTCGGGGCCCTCGCGGAGCAGCATGAAGACGGTCTCGACCGGGTTGGCGCCGTGGAAGGGCGCGTGGCCGGTGGCGGCGAAGACCAGCATGGAGCCCAGCGAGAAGACGTCGCTCGCGCCGGTGACGCTGCGCGAGTCGCGGGCCTGCTCGGGCGACATGTAGGCGGGGGTGCCGACGGCGACATTGGTCATGGTCAGGCGCGTGTTGGAGACGCCCGACGCGATGCCGAAGTCGATCACCCGGGGACCGTCCTCGACGACGAGGACATTGGAGGGCTTGAGGTCGCGGTGGACCAGGCCCGCACCGTGGATGGACTGGAGGGCCTCGGCGACACCGGCCGCGAGCCAGCGCACGGCCTGGGCCGGGAGCGGCCCGCACTCGTTCACTATCTCTTCGAGGGAGGGCGCGGGGACGTAGGCGGTGGCCAGCCACGGCACGGCGGCCCGCGGGTCGGCGTCCACCACGGCGGCCGTGTAGAAGCCCGAGACCGCCCGGGCGGCCTCCACCTCCCGGGTGAATCGGACCCGGAACAGCTGGTCTTCTGCGAGCTCCGTGCGCACGGTCTTGATCGCCACGCGCCGGCCCGAGGCCGAGCGCGCGAGATAGACCAGGCCCATTCCGCCCGCGCCGAGCCGGCCCAGCACCTCGAAGGGCCCGATACGTCTCGGGTCGTGCTGCGTCAGCTGTTCCACTTGCCTGCCACCTCCCCGTACGGGCCATGAGGGTACGGCCCCGTGGCCCTGATTCTTCCTGTCCGAGGGCCTGGTTGCGAACCCGGGGGCGGATCGGGGTGTCACAGGTCATATCGGTCCGGCCCGGTGGGGGGTGCTCCGGACGTCCCGGCCCGGACGGATCGGGGCGGATCAGGGCGTAGCGGTGGGTTCCGCGAGGACCGCGAAGCGGGCGCCCTGGTTGTCGCGGAGGACGGCGATGCGGCCGTGCGGGGTGTCGAAGGGCGGGGTGGCGACCCGGCCGCCGAGCCGGACGGTGGTCTCGCAGGCCTCGTCGCAGTCGTCGACGACGAAGTAGACGAGGATGTGGCCGGGCATCTCGGCGGGGAAGTCGTCGGTGATGACGGCCCGCCCGCCGAAGGCGCTGTCGTCGCCGGGCCGGGAGCCGGGGGGCGACCAGACGCGGTAGTCGAAGCCGGCCGCCCTGCCCTCCTCGTCGGCGTCGGCTTGGCGGCCGAGGTAGCCGAAGACGGTGGCGTAGAAGGTGTCGACGGCGTCCGGCCGGCGGGTGTACACCTCCATCCAGCAGAAGGCGCCCGGTTCGTTCGTCTTCTCGAAGCCGTTGTCGTCGCCTGCCTGGCGGAGTCCGAAGACGGCGCCGCCGGGGTCGGCGGCGAGCGCGAGGACGCCGAACGGGCCGACGGGGTAGGGCTCCATGACCATCTGTCCGCCGGCGGCCTTGATCCGCTGGGCGAGGGTGCCCGCGTTCTCGGTGAAGAGGTAGACGGTCCAGGTGGTGGGCATGCGGCCGTCCCGCTTGGGGAGGAGCCCGGCGACCCGGCGTCCGTCGAGGAGGGCTTCGTCGCGGTCGGGGTCGAAGGTCCAGCCGAAGAGCTCGCCGTAGAAGCGCTTGCCCGCTTCGAGATCGGGAAGCTGCGCGTCCACCCAGCACGGGGTGCCCTCAGTACGTGGCGCCATGGGTCCACGCTATGACGGTGTGGTCGGACCCGCACACCCCGATATAGGAACAAGTGGGCGATTTATGGGCCTGAAACCCTTGGGGCGCTTGAGTTGTCCACCGAAGTTGTCCACAGGCTGTTCATAAGCCTATTCGGGTACGGGGCGCCCCCGGCCGATCCGACGGCTCCCTCACCCTGGCTTGAACCCGCCCCCACACCCCGAGCCCCGGACCGTCCCCCACCTCCCGGAACGCCCCCGGAACCGGGCCGCACCCCATTTGCAGTCGGCCGAATCGCGCGCCGATCGCCCCTCGGTAAGCTGACGGCATGACAGGACAAGTACGCACCGTCGACGGCCGCGTGGCCGGACGACGCGGCCAGGCGACGCGGCAGAAGCTGCTCGACTGCCTCGGTGAGATGCTCAGCTCCTCGCCGTACCGGGACGTCAAGGTCATCGACGTGGCCCGGAAGGCGGGTACTTCACCCGCGACGTTCTATCAGTACTTCCCGGACGTCGAGGGTGCGGTTCTCGAGATCGCGGAGGAAATGGCCAAGGAGGGCGCCGGGTTGACCGAGCTGGTCTCCGGCCGCTCCTGGGTCGGCAAGGCCGGCTGGCAGACCTCCGAGGAACTCGTCGAAGGCTTCCTGGACTTCTGGCGCAAACACGACGCGATCCTCCGGGTCGTCGACCTCGGTGCCGCCGAGGGCGACAAGCGGTTCTACAAGATCCGCATGAAGATCCTGAACTCGGTCACCAACTCCCTCACGGACGCGGTGAAGGAGCTCCAGGCCAAGGGCAAGGTCGACAAGGACGTCAACCCTGCCGCCATGGCGGGCTCCCTGGTGGCGATGCTGGCCTCGGTCGCCGGCCACCAGAAGGGCTTCCAGACCTGGGGCGTCAAGCAGGCCGAACTCAAGCCGAACCTCGCCCTCTTGGTCCACCTGGGCATCACCGGCAAGAAGCCGACCAGATAGCCCCTACCCCCCTCCCTTCCCCTCCTTCACCCGTCCTGTCGTCGACGCCGACGGCGGTACCGCTCCGCCCCCACGGAGCGGAACCGCCGTCGGCGTCGCCGTTTCCCCCTCGGATGGTCAGCGCCGGGTCAGCCGGAAGAGCCGGATCTCCCGCTCCACCCGCTGCTGGTACGTGGCGTACGGCGGCCAGAACACGAGGGCCGACTTCCAGGCCGCCGCCCGCGCCTCCCCCGCGAGGAGCTCCGCCCGTACGGGGATGTCCTCGCCCCGCCAGTTGACCTCGACGTCCGGATGGGCGAGGAGGTTCGCCGTCCAGGCGGGATGACCCGGGCGGCCGAAGTTGGAGCCGATGAGCAGCCAGCCGCCGTCCGGCTCCGGCATGCAGGCGAGCGGCGTCACCCGCGGCTGCCCGCTCTTCGCGCCCCGGGCGGTGAGGACCACCCCCGGCAGCATCCGGGCGCTGAGCAGCACCTTTCCCCTGGTCAGCCGGTGCACCGTCTTGTCCATCGCGGGGATGACGTGCGGGGCGATCCGGGCGAACGTCCTGGTCGAGGACACCTTCTGCATCAGTCTCACGCCGACGGGCATCTACGCCGCCACCTCTCCGAAGAGTCCGGTCCGTTCCGCCGCCCGGGCGCGCAGGCGCCGGGCGGGCCCGAAGAGCAGTTCGTCGGAGGCGGCCCGCTGGAAGAAGAGCCGTGCCTCCTGGTCCTCGGCGGAGTCGCCGCCGTGGAGCCGGGCACTCTCGCCCGTCGTGGCGCGCAGTGCCTCCAGGGCCTGGGCGAGCGCGAGCGGCCCGCTCTCGGGCCCGGGCCCGGGCTCCCGGGCCGCGCAGTACGTGAGGGAGCGGGCGGCCTCGACCCGGACGTAGAGGTCGGCGAGGGTGCCCTTGGCGGCCAGCGCCTGTGCGTGTGCGTGTGCCTGTTCGTGTGCGTGTGCCTGTTCGTGTGCGTGTGCCTGTGGCTGTCCGCGCGAGCCGAGGTGGGCGAGCGCCCGGTCGAGCGCGGCGCCGGCCGCGCCGACCGCCTCGGCGGCGAGCATCACGGCGGCGGTGCGGCCGGTGGCGGCGAGCGCGCCGAGGACGTCGGCCGGTTCCTCGCCGAGGAGTTCGGCCTCGGCGTCCCGGAGTTCGACGCCGGCCTGGGGTCGGGTGGGGTCGAGGGCGGTCCGCCGGGTCCGTACGACCCCGGGGGTCCCGCCCTCCCGTTCCCGCACCAGGAAGAGAAGGGTGCGGCTCCGGGCGAAGCCGCCGGTGTGGGCGGCGACGAGCAGCAGGTCCGCGGTGTGTCCGTCGAGGACCTGGGCGGCCTCTCCGTACAGCCGCCAGCCCGTGCCCCCGGTCCCGGCCCCGGCCCCGCCCCCGTCCACTGCGCGCGCCTGGATCCCGCCGGCCCGGCCGCCGCCCGACCAGTGCTCCGCCGCGTTGTCACCGGTCAGGCCGAGGGCGAGCGCGAGGGAGCCGCCCGGGACGGCGAGTGCGCAGGTCAGGCTCCCGTCGGCGATGCGCGGAAGGAGCTCGGCGCGCTGGGCTGGGGTGCCGAGGGCGGCGATCAGCGGGGCGGTGAGCACGGCGGTGGCGAGGAGCGGGGAGGGCGCGAGGGCGCGGCCGGTCTCCTCGCAGGCGAGGGCGAGTTCGGCAGGCCCGCGGCCGGCTCCTCCGTACTCCGCGGGGAGAGCGAGCCCGGCGAGGCCGAGGGTGTCGGACAGCCGGGCCCAGAGCCCGGTGTCGTATCCCTCGGGGGTGGCGGCGCGGTTCTCCCCCGGTCCGGCCCGTTCGGCGAGCAGGTCGCGCAGGGTGTGGCGGAATTTCTGCTGCTCCCCGGTGAGCGCGACTGCGAGCGCGACCTCGGGCGCGGTGGCGCGGGCGGCTGAGTCCGCTGCTGTGTCGGCGGCGTCCATGGAGCTCCCTCCGTATCTGACGGTGCGTCATGCTAGGGCGGTGGGGTGCCGGTTGCCCAGAGAGACGCCGGTCCCGATTCGACGAATCTGATGTACCGTCAGATTCATGCCCGCCACTCCGCGCAGCCCCCGCCGCGTCGCCGTCGTCGGCGTCTCCCTCTCCGACAGCGGCCGCGTCGACGAGGCCACCCCGTACGCACTCCACGCCCAGGCCGCCCGGCGCGCCCTCGCGGACAGCGGCCTCGACCGCTCGCTGATCGACGGCATCGCCTCGACGGGGCTCGGCACGCTCGCCCCGGTCGAGGTCGCCGAATACCTGGGCCTGCGCCCCCGCTGGGTGGACTCGACCACCGTCGGCGGCGCCACCTGGGAGGTCATGGCCGCACACGCCGCCGACGCCATAGCCGCCGGCCACGCCAACGCGGTGCTGCTCGTGTACGGCTCCACCGCCCGCGCCGACATCAAGGCCCGGCGCCGCACCGCGAACCTCTCCTTCGGCTCGCGCGGCCCGCTCCAGTTCGAAGTCCCTTACGGGCACACCCTGATCGCCAAGTACGCGATGGCCGCCCGCCGCCACATGCACGAGTACGGGACGACCCTGGAGCAGCTCGCCGAGGTCGCCGTGGAGGCGCGGGCGAACGCGGCACTCAACCCCGAGGCGATGTTCCGCGACCCGATCACCGTCGACGAGGTCCTGGACGGGCCGATGATCGCGGACCCGTTCACCAAGCTGCACTGCTGTCTGCGCAGCGACGGCGGCTGCGCGGTGCTGCTCGTCGCCGAGGAGTACGTCAAGGACTGCCGGACGACCCCCGTCTGGATCCTCGGCACGGGCGAGCACGTCTCGCACACCACGATGTCGGAGTGGGAGGACTTCACGGTCTCCCCGGCGGCGGTCAGCGGCCGGCTCGCCTTCGAGCGGGCGGGGGTGACCCCGGCCGACGTCGATCTCGCCGAGATCTACGACGCCTTCACCTACATGACCCTGGTGACCCTGGAGGACCTGGGCTTCTGTGCGAAGGGCGAGGGCGGCGCGTTCTTCGGGGAGAAGGGCCGGCTGCCGGTGAACACGGACGGCGGCGGGCTCTCGGCCTGCCACCCCGGGATGCGGGGCCTGTTCCTGCTGGTGGAGGCGGTGCGGCAGCTGCGCGGGGAGGCGCCCGGACTCCAGGTGCGGCGGGCGGACGGCTCGCTCCCGCGCCTTGCGGTGGCCTCGGGGACGGGGGGCTGGTTCTGCTCCTCGGGGACGGTGGTGCTCGGCCGCGACTGACCGCGCTCCGACTCCACCCAAAGAATCTATACAAGCGTCATAGACAGCCGTGTAGGACATCCGTATAGTCATCGGTGCGGGCAGGGGAAGGCCCGCACCACCCGACAAGGAGTCCTGCGATGACGCACCAGGCCACGAACACCGCCGCCCGGACCGTCCTGATCTCCGGCGCCTCCATCGGCGGCCCCGCCCTCGCCCTCTGGCTGCACCGCTACGGCTTCGCCCCCACCGTCGTCGAGCGCGCCCCCGAGCTCCGCACCGGCGGCTACAAGGTCGACATCCGCGGCACCGCGATCGAGGTCTGCCGGCGGATGGGCATCCTCGACGAGATCCGCGCCAAGTCCACGGACATGCGGGGCGGTTCGTACGTGGACGACGCCGGCCGCACCATCGGCGAGCTGCCCGCCGACATCTTCGGCGGACGCGTCGAGGAGGACGACGAGCTGATGCGCGGCGACCTCGCCCGCATCCTCTACGACCGGACCCGCGACGACGTCGAGTACCTCTTCGACGACTCGATCGCCGCGCTGGACGAGGACGCCGACGGGGTCACGGTCACCTTCGAGAGCGGCACCGTCCGCCGCTTCGACCTCGTCGTCGGCGCCGACGGGCTGCACTCCAACACCCGGCGCCTGGCCTTCGGCGAGGAGGAGCGGTTCAAGCGCCACCTCGGCGCGTACATCTCCATCTTCACCGCCCCCAACCACCTGGGCCTGGACCGCTGGGAGACGTACCACGCCATCCCGAAGAAGCTCCTCTGCGTCTACAGCTCCTCGGGCGAGACGGACGCCAAGAACCTGTTCATCTTCTCCGGGCCCGAGGACGTCCCCTACGACCTCCGGGACGTCACCGACCAGAAGCGGCTGCTCGCCGACACCTTCGCGGGGGACGGCTGGGAGGTCCCCCGGCTCCTGGAGCACGCGGCCGACGCCGACGACTTCTACCTCGACTCCATGGCCCTCGTCGAGATGGACCGCTGGTCGCGCGGGCGCGTCGTCCTCCTCGGCGACGCCGCCCACTGCTCCTCCCCCGCCTCCGGCCAGGGCACCGGCCTCGCCCTCACCGGCGCGTACGTCCTGGCGGGCGAGCTGGCCCGGGCGGGCGGCGACCACACGGTGGCCTTCGCCCGCTACGAGGAGCGGATGCGGCCGGGCGTGGAGCAGAACCAGAAGATGGCCGAGGGCTTCGTCAAGGAGATGACCGTCGGTTCGAAGTGGAAGATCGCCCTGCGGATGCTCATGGTGCGGACCCTGCCGAGGACGCCCTGGAAGAACCTCATCGCGAAGAAGATCCGCGACGGGATCCAGGCGGCGGCGAACGCGGTCCCGATCGAGGACTACGAGGACCGCACCGCACCGACCGCCACTCCGGCCACCGGCGACGGCACCCCGAGCCCTACCGTGACGGCATGACCGACTTCCACCGCGCCCTCCGCTCCCTCCGGGTCTGGGACACCGAGCTCCCCTCCTTCGACCCGGCGAGCGCCCCGCCCGAGCCCCTCGCCCTTTTCCACGACTGGTTCACGGAGGCGGTCGCGGCCGGCCAGACCGAGCCGCACACCCTCTCCCTGGCCACCGTGGACGAGGACGGCAGGCCCGACGTCCGTACGGTGATGCTGCACGACGCCGACGAGCGCGGCTGGCACTTCGCCTCGCACGCCGGCAGCGCCAAGGGCCGCCAGCTCGCCGCCCGCCCCGAGGCCGCCCTCGGCTTCTACTGGCCGGTCCAGGGCCGCCAGGTCCGGATCCGGGGCCACGTCACCACCGGCACCCCCGAGGAGGCGTACGAGGACCTCCACGCCCGCACCGCCGGCGCCCTCGCCTCGGCGCTCGTCGGCCGGCAGAGCGAGATCCTGGAGTCCCCCGAGGCCCTCGCCCAGGCGAGCGCGGCGGCCTGGGCCAGGGCCGAGGCCGAACCGGAGGCCCACGCCCCCACCTGGACCCTGTACGTGGTCGAACCGTCCGAGGTCGAGTTCTTCCAGGGCGACGCCCGGCGCCGCCACCTCCGCCTCCGCTACCGCCGTACGGACGAGCGCTGGGTCCGCGAGCTGCTCTGGCCCTGAAACCGGCGCACCATGGAAGTGGAGGTGTGAGAACCATGGCGACGTACATGGACGTGCACCGCGACATGGTGGGCATCACGGCCGAGCAGCTCAAGGAAGCCCACGCGGCCGACCTCGCCGTCGAGAAGGACGAGGGCGTCCACTTCGAGAGAGCGTGGGCCGACCCGAAGTCGGGAACGGTCTACTGCCTGTCGCACGGCCCCTCGATGGAATCGGTCCAACGGGTCCACGCCCGCACGGGCCACCCGGCCGACGAGATCCACGAGGTACCCCTCACGGTGTGAGGAATCCCCGAAGGGCACCCCTCACGGGGTGCCCCCCGCCCCGTACATCTCGTCGATCTCGCGCGCGAAGTCCCGTAGCACGGCCCGCCGTTTGAGCTTCAGCGACGGGGTCATGTGGCCCGACCGCTCCGAGAACTCGGTCGTCAGGAGCCGGAAGGCGCGGATCGACTCGGCCCGCGAGACCAGCCGGTTGGCGTCGTCCACGGCCCGCTGGACCGCCGCGAGCAGCTCCTCGTCCCGGGTCAGCTCGAAGAGCGCCAGATGGTCCTTGTGCCGCATCCGCCGCCAGTGCGTGAGGCCCTCGTGGTCGAGGGTGATCAGGGCCGTGACGTACGGGCGGTCGTCGCCCACGACCATGCACTGGGCGACCAGCGGGTGGGCGCGCAGCCAGTCCTCCAGCGGGGCCGGAGCCACGTTCTTGCCGGCCGAGGTGATGAGGATGTCCTTCTTGCGGCCGGTGATCCGCAGATAGCCGTCCTCGTCGAGCGAGCCCAGGTCGCCGGTGGGGAACCAGCCGTCGTCGGTGTAAGGGACGGCCACCCCGCGCTGGGCGTCCCAGTACCCGGCGAAGACATGGGCGCCCTTGAGCCAGACCTCCCCGTCGTCGGCGATCCGGACGGCGGTGCCCGGCAGGGGCCAGCCGACGGTGCCGGTGCGCGGCCGCTGCGGCGGGGTGACCGTCGAGGCGGCCGTGGTCTCCGTCAGGCCGTACCCCTCGAAGACCTCGACGCCCGCGCCGGTGAAGAACTCGGCGAGCCGGGCGCCGAGCGGGGATCCGCCGCAGATCACGTACTTCACGCGGCCGCCGAGCGCGGCCCGGATCCGCCGGTAGACGAGTGGGTCGTACAGCGCCCGCGCGGCCCGCAGCGCCAGCGAGGGGGTCGAAGTCCCCCCGTACCGGCGGGCGATCGTCGCGGCGCGGTCGAAGGCGGCGGCCTTGCCTCCGCGTTCGGCGGTGGCGCGGGCGGTGTTGAAGACCTTCTCCAGGACGTACGGGATGGCGAGGAGGAAGGTGGGCCGGAAGGCGGCGAGGTCGGTGAGGAGTTCCTCGCCCTCGACGGAGGGGGCGTGGCCGACGCGGACCCGGGCCCGTACGCAGCCGACGGAGACCATCCGCCCGAAGACGTGCGAGAGCGGCAGGAAGAGGAGGGTCGCGGCGGGCTCCTTGCTCTCCGCGAGGAAGACGGGATGGAGGAGCCGGACGGCGTTGTCGACCTCGGCGAAGAAGTTGGCGTGGGTGAGGGCGCAGCCCTTGGGGCGTCCGGTGGTGCCGGAGGTGTAGACGAGGGTGGCGAGGGTCTCGGGGGTGAGGAGTCCGCGCCGGGCGGTGACGGCCTCGTCGGCGACCCGGGCGCCTGCTCTGCGGAGCAGGTCGACGGCGCCGGTGTCGAGGGCCCAGAGGTGGGCGAGGCCGGGGAGCTGCCGCCGTTCGGCGGAGACGAGCCGGGCCTGCTCGGGGTCCTCGACGACGCAGGCGGCGGCGCCGGAGTCCTGGAGGATCCAGCGGGTCTGGAAGGCGGAGGAGGTGGGGTAGATCGGGACGGTGACGAGTCCGGCGGCCCAGGCGGCGAAGTCGATCAGGGTCCACTCGTAGGTGGTGCGGGCCATGAGGGCGAGCCGGTCGCCGGGGCGCAGGCCGTGGGCGATGAGCCCTTTGGCGACGGCGTGGACGTCGGCGGCGAAGCGGGACGCGGTGACGTCGTACCACTCGCCCTGCGGGTTCTTACGGGAGAAGAGCGGGGCTTCGGGGTCCTGGCGGGCGTTGTCGTACGGCAGGTCGGCGAGGGAGCCGCGGGCCACCCGGGGGACGAGCGCGGGGACGGAGACCTCCCGTACCCGCCCGTCCACCAGGATCTTCTGCGGCTCGACCGGTTCGACCGGATCGGTCCCGGATGCGGCGGTGACGACGGACACGTGCGACTCCTCGGTCTTCGCGATGAACTGAGGTCGTGCGTCGGTACGTTGCGCTCCTGGGGACCGGTGGCGGTGGCCGTGCCAGGTGATGACTAGCCGGTAACCTTACTGTGGGGTAAGCCTCAAGGGGGAGACCAGCGCTCGCTTTTCATGAGGTTTCCGAGCCCCGCCCAGGCGAAGTTCATCAGCGTCGCGGCGGCGTCCCTGGCCGTCATCCCGGGCGTCGAACCGGCCCAGTCGGCCAGCGACTCGGCGGCCCCGACGAGCGCCTGCGCGAGGGCCTCCACCTCCCGCCCGGCGACACCCCCGTGCGCATCCCCGAGCAACCCCGCCACGAAGGCGGCGATCTCCTCCCGCATCCGCGAGGCCTCGGCCGCGAACGGCTCCCCCTGCGTCCACGCCCGCCGGCTCAGCACCACCCAGGCGTCCGGATGGTCCGCGACGTACGTGAAGAAGGCCAGCAGCCCGGCCCACAACTGCTCGTCGGCGGGCCGGCTCCGGTCCTCGACACCGGCGGCCACCGCGGCGAGCAGCGCGCCCGCCTCCCGCCGGATGCAGGCCGTGAACAGCTCCTCCTTGGAGCCCAGATACAGATAGACCAGCGGCTTGGAGACCCCCGCGAGCTCGGCGATCTCGTCCATGGACGCCGTCTGGTACCCGTGCCGGGCGAAGCAGCACACGGCCGCGTCCATCATCTGCCGCTCCCGAACGGCCCGCGGCAACCGCCGCGCCTTCGCGCCGTCCGTCATGGCGCCCACCCCTGTTTCCAAGATCGATCGGCTGCCCCGCCAAAGCCTACGTGCCCCCTGCCCGGACGGGGGCAGGGGGCACGAAGGCGTTCAGGCGGGGCGAGTACGTCAGGCGGCGGCGGTGACCGCGACCTTCTGGTCGGTCTCGCCGACCGCGACCAGCTCGTCGAGCGGGGACGAGGAGGCGTTCGCGTACGCGGTGTGGTCCAGGATCTTCTCGCGGGCGGCGACGATCACCGGGACGAGCGCCTGACCTGCGACGTTCGTCGCCGTGCGAATCATGTCCAGGATCGGGTCGATCGCCATGAGGAGGCCGACGCCCTCCAGCGGGAGGCCCAGGGTGGAGAGGGTCAGCGTCAGCATGACCGTCGCGCCGGTCAGACCGGCGGTGGCCGCCGAGCCGATGACCGAGACGAAGGCGATCAGCAGGTAGTCGCCGATGCCGAGCTGGACGTCGAAGATCTGCGCGATGAAGATCGCGGCGAGCGCCGGGTAGATCGCGGCGCAGCCGTCCATCTTGGTGGTGGCGCCGAACGGGACGGCGAAGGAGGCGTACTCCTTCGGGACGCCGAGGCGCTCGGTGACCTTCTGGGTGACCGGCATGGTGCCGACCGAGGAGCGGGAGACGAAGGCCAGCTGGATCGCGGGCCAGGCGCCCTTGTAGAACTGGAGCGGGTTGACCTTGGCGACCGTGGCGAGCAGCAGCGGGTAGACGCCGAAGAGGACCAGAGCGCAGCCGATGTAGACGTCGGCGGTGAAGGTCGCGTACTTGCCGATCAGCTCCCAGCCGTAGTCGGCGATGGCGAAGCCGATGAGGCCGACGGTGCCGATCGGGGCGAGGCGGATGACCCACCACAGCGCCTTCTGGAGGAGCTCCAGGATCGACTCGGAGAGCGTGAGGATCGGCTTGGCGCGGTCGCCGAGCTTGAGGGCGGCGATGCCGGCGACGGCGGCCATGAAGACGATCTGAAGGACGTTCAGCTCGGTGAAGGGCGTGATGACGTCCGACGGGATGATGCCCGTGAGGAAGTCGATCCAGGAGCCCTCGCGCTTCGGCAGCTTGCCGTCCTGCGGGGTGAGGCCGGTGCCGGAGCCCGGGTTGGTGATCAGGCCGATCGCGAGGCCGATGGCAACGGCGATCAGCGAGGTGATCATGAACCAGAGCAGCGTGCGGGTGGCGAGCCTGGCGGCGTTGTTCACCTTCCGCAGGTTGGTGATCGAGACCAGGATCGCGAAGAAGACGAGCGGCGCGACGGCCAGCTTGAGCAGCTGGACGAAGATGTCGCCAACCTGGCCGAGGGTCTCCTTCAGCCAGGAGACGTCCTGGCTGCGGGCGATCCAGCCGAGCAGCGCGCCGAGGACGAGACCGGCGATGATCTGGGCCCAGAAGGGGATCTTGGGTATGCGTGAGGAAGCCGGGGACTTCTGCTCGGGTGTGGTCGCGGACGCGGACACAGACACACTCCACAGGTGCGTATCGGGGAATACGGGACGGGGGTGCGGCACACACGCGTTTTCACGCGGGCCGCTGCATGATGCCGGGTCAGAGCTCGCGGCAACAGACCGCGGACATACAGCGGCACAGATCGACGTGCAGGCGCGCCACGAGCGGGATGCTCGCGGCATGGGAAAGGCGCACTGCTGTCGTCATGTCGAACACGTTAACACTTGAACTTTGAGATCCTCAAAGCCATTCTTTGAGACCTGAAGAGGCCTCCGCGCCTCCGAAACGCAGAACACCCCAGGCAGGAGCCTGGGAAGCTCCAGCTGGGGTGGGTGGGATCCGGGAGGATCCGGGTGGATCTGTGACGAAGCTTACGCAGCCCTTATATGGGCTAGAGCGCGTCTTCCTGGGACCGGTTCGAGGCCAGTCGACCCTTGGCGCGGTCGACCTTCCCGACGATCTCGACGCTCATGTCGTCACGCTGCTTGCGCAGGAGGACGAAGCTGAGGGGGGCGGAGACGACGATGGCGAGGCCGAGGACCCAGAGCAGGTTCGAGTCGCCCAGGCCGCGCGGCAGCACGCCGACGTAGACGAGACCCCACAGGGCGAAGAAGCACCCGGCGAAGATGCCGAGCCGCATCAGCGAGTAGCGGAGCATGTCAGTCAGTCCACTCTTCCGTTCCGAAAAGTTCCCATACGGGACGAGCGCCCCTCCAGTGAAGCACGGGGAGGGGCGGTCGCCGGGAGCGGGGGGTTGAGCCGCGACGAGTAATAGATAGAATGCCTTCATGACCCTTACCTTCGAGGTGGATCCGGCGGTCGACCGGACCCTGCGCGACGGCGTGCTCGCCCTCTGGGCGGACGTCTCGAACGCGGGCGGCGCCGTCGGCTTCGTCCCCCCTGTGACCCCCGAAGCGATCCGCCCCGCGCTGCTCAGGCACCTCGTCGCGATGACCGAGGGCGGTACGCGCCTGCTCGTCGGCCGCGACGAGGACGGCGAGGTCGCCGCCACCGCGTTCTTCACCTTCAACACCCACCCGCTGATGACCCACTGGGTGTGGCTCTACACGGTGATGGTCCACCCCCGCCACCAGGGCAAGGGCTACGGCGCCGACCTCATGGCCGCCGTCGAGCACACCGCCCGCACCGCCGAGGGCTTCGAGGCGATCGACGCGATCCGGCTGACCTGCCGGGGCGGCACCGGGGTCGAAGGCTTCTACGCCAAGTCCGGCTACAAGGAGGTCGGCCGCGTCCCCGACGCGATCCGGGTCGCCCCCGGCGACGACCGCGACGACATCATCATGCTGCTGCCCCTATGAGAAGAAGGGCCGACGGGGTGTCCCCGCCGACCCTTCTCCTCATGCCTCACACGTCGTCAGAACCGCATCGACTGCGGCGTCTCGCGGCGGTTCGCGTCCGGGCCGTCGTACTCGCGGATGATCTCGTAGCGGGTGTTCCGCTCGACCGGGCGGAAGCCCGCGTCCCTGATCAGTTCCAGCAGGTCCTCGCGGCCCAGCTTGTTCGGCGTGCCGTAGTTGTCGGCGTCGTGCGTGATCTTGTACTCGACGACCGAGCCGTCCATGTCGTCCGCGCCGTGCTGGAGCGCGAGCTGCGCCGTCTGGACGCCGTGCATGACCCAGAAGACCTTGACGTGCGGCACGTTGTCGAAGAGGAGGCGGGAGACAGCGAAGGTCTTCAGGGCCTCCGCGCCGGTCGCCATCGTCGTGCGCGCCTGGAGCTTGTTGCGGACCTTGCCGTCCTGCATGTCGACGAAGTCGTGCTGGTAGCGCAGCGGGATGAAGACCTGGAAGCCGCCGGTCTCGTCCTGGAGCTCACGCAGCCGCAGCACGTGGTCGACGCGGTGGCGCGGCTCCTCGATGTGCCCGTACAGCATCGTCGAAGGCGTCTTGAGGCCCTTGGAGTGCGCCAGGCGGTGGATCCGGGACCAGTCCTCCCAGTGGGTGCGGTGGTCCACGATGTGCTGCCGGACCTCCCAGTCGAAGATCTCGGCGCCGCCGCCGGTCAGGGACTCCAGACCGGCCTCGATCAGCTCGTCGAGGATGTCGGAGGCCGACATCCCGGAGATCGTCTCGAAGTGGTGGATCTCCGTGGCGGTGAAGGCCTTGAGGGAGACGTTCGGCAGGGCCTTCTTGAGCTCGGAGAGCGAGCGCGGGTAGTACCGCCAGGGCAGGTTGGGGTGGAGCCCGTTGACGATGTGCAGCTCGGTGAGGTTGTCGTTCTCCATCGCCTTCGCGAGGCGCACGGCCTCTTCGATGCGCATGGTGTACGCGTCCTTCTCGCCCGGCTTGCGCTGGAAGGAGCAGTACGCGCAGGAGGCGGTGCACACGTTCGTCATGTTGAGGTGACGGTTGACGTTGAAGTGCACCACGTCGCCGTTCTTGCGGGTCCGGACCTCGTGGGCCAGCCCGCCGAGCCAGGCGAGGTCGTCGGACTCGTACAGGGCGATGCCGTCCTCGCGGCTCAGCCGCTCACCGTCCCGGACCTTCTGCTCAAGTTCGCGCTTGAGTCCAGCGTCCATGTACGGCCGCCTCCCTTTTCTGTCTCCGACGTCTCCGAAATCAGGCTCCCCCACCGTACTCTCAGCCCTCTTCGGGCAGGTCTCCGACCCGGTTCTCCCACTTGGTGGAGAGCACGATCGTCGTACGGGTGCGGGAGACGCCCTTCGTGCCGCTGAGGCGGCGGATCGTCTTCTCCAGGCCGTCGACGTCGCCGACGCGGACCTTGAGCATGAAGGAGTCGTCGCCGGCGATGAACCAGCAGTCCTCGATCTCGGCGAGGTCCTTCAGGCGGCGGGCCACGTCCTCGTGGTCGGCGGCGTCGGAGAGGGAGATGCCGATGAGGGCGGTGACGCCGAGGCCGAGCGAGGCGGCGTCGACGGTGGCGCGGTAGCCCGTGATGACCCCGGCCGCCTCAAGACGGTTGATCCGGTCGGTGACGGAGGGGCCGGAGAGCCCGACGAGCCGGCCGAGCTCGGCGTACGAGGCACGACCGTTCTCGCGCAGAGCCTGGATGAGCTGCCTGTCCACGGCGTCCATAGGTATGAGGCCTTCCATTGTCCAGCGATACCGCGAGTTTAGGTATAGAATCTAAGGTACACAGGGAAGACGCCCTGTGAATCTTTCAGTTGATCAAAGACGATCTTTCAGGAGTGGTGTTCACCGTGTACACGATCGAGATGGCCTACGCCCGTATGCGCGAGCTGCAGGAACTGGCCAACCGCTCGCGTGCCCACCAGTCGACCTCCGCCTCGAAGCGCGCCGCGAAGAAGCGCGCCAAGAAGCGCTAATCAGCCTGGAGAGCCGCACCCAGCTCTCCCTCCCACCGGCGGTACAGCCGATGCGGCACACCTGCCGCGTCCAGCACCCGCCCGGCGACGAAGTCCACCAGATCCTGGATGTGCGTCGCCCCCGCGTAGAACGCCGGAGAGGCGGGCAGCACCACGGCGCCCGCCTCGTCCAGCGCCACCATGTGCTTGAGCGTCTGACCGTTCAGCGGGGTCTCCCGCACGGCGACCACCAGCGGCCGCCGTTCCTTCAGCGTCACGCTCGCGACCCGCTGCAGCAGGTCCTTCGAGAGCCCGAGTGCCACTCCCGCCACCGCGGCGGTCGAGGCCGGCACCACCAGCATCCCCTTCGCCGGGTACGAGCCCGAGGACGGCCCCGCGGCCAGATCCCCGGCCGCCCAGTACCGCACGTCCTCCAGCGCGTCCCCGACGTCGAACGTGCCGGGCTTCCCGTCGGCGCCCCGCGCCAGCCAGGTCGCCAGGTCCTCGCGCCAGTGCGCGTCCCGGAAGGAGATCCCCGTCTCGTCGAGGAGCGTGAGCCGCGAGGCCCTCGACACGACGAGGTCGACGCTCTCACCCGCGGCGAGCAGCCCCCTCAGTACGGCGGCCGCGTACGGCGTACCCGACGCGCCCGAAACCCCCACCACCCAGGGCCGACGACTCTTCATCTCCTGCGACTCCACGACAGTGAGCCTATCCGGCCGGGAAAAGCCAGGCCTGAGCACGGCACGCTCCCGGGACCGGCCCGCCCCTGGACCACCTCGGTCAGGCGTCCCGGAAGCGCAGCAGCCGCTTGGCCGTCGCCTTCACCAGGCGGTCCCCCTCGGTCAGGGGAAGGCGTTCGCGGCGGTAGCGGAGGGAAGGGCGCCCCTCGGCCCCGAACCCCTCCTTGAACCGCGCGAGCGAGGACCCAGGACGGGAGTCGCCCATGACGTAGAACGCGCGGCCCTCGGCACACGCGTCCTCGATCGCGAGCCGCTGCAGGAGGAAGCTCGCCCGCACCGGATGGGCCAGTTCCTTGTCCATCGCGCCGCGCCAGTACTTCGCCCGGCCTCCGTACGACACCACCACCACGCCGGCGGCCGGCTCCCCGTCCACGCGGGCCAGGTAGACGGCGCACGAGGCGCCGAACCGGTCGGCGACCGCCTCCAGGTACCGCCGCGGAAACGCCCGGGACCGGCGCAGGCGGGCGACCGCCCACGGCTCGTGCTGCTGCCGGGCCCACCGCTGCATGGACGTCTCGTACAGCCCGTAGAACTCCCCCACCAGCCGGCCCTCGCGGTCGATCTCCACCTCGACGGCCGACCGCTCCCCCTTGCGCGCGTCCCGCCTGGCCCGCTGGTGGAAGCGCTGGTCCCAGACGGTGCCGAAGCCCCCGCTCAGGTCCAGTACGTGTGTCGTGAGTCCCTCGGCGACGAAGTCGGGCGGCGCGGCGGCCGGCCACACCGGGTCGGCGTCCGGCCCGAACCGCACGCCGACCCGCAGCGCCGGGCGCCTGGCCAGGTCGCGGAAGACGACCCGCGCCTCCTCCGCGTCGGGCGCGCCCGGGGACGCCAGAGGCCCGCCGATCCCCCAGACGGACGGCAAGGACTCCTCGGCGGTCAGCCGTCCGGGCAGGCCGCGCCGCCGGACGAGGGGGACGAGGACCCGGCGGCCGCCCTCGAAGGCGTACAGCCGGCTGGCGTCCTCGTACGGTCCCGTGTCGCAGACGCAGTCGAGCCAGGACGGGGTCTGGGTGACCAGCGTGGTCCCGTCCTCCTCGGCCAGCCGCCACCAGGCGTCGCGCGGTGCCGGGGACGTCACCCGTACAGGGCCCGCCGCGGTGGTCCGCGCGAGGACCTCCACCGTGCTCATCGCCGCGCCACCACCTCGGTGAGGACCGGCACCACGTTGCCGGCCACCCAGCGGCGGCTGCGTCCGTAGCGCGCGGACTTGGCCGCGTTCCCCGCCACGTGCCACAGCCAGGTGAGCAGCGGCAGCAGGGCCTCGTCGGACTCCTGCCCCGGGGGCGGGACGTCGGAGTGGGCGAGCAGGGCGCGGTCCTCGGGCAGCAGGCCGCCGCGGCGCACGGCGTCGGCCACGATCCGCCCCAGCTCCCGCCGCTCGCGCTGCCGCCGCAGGGTGAGGACGAAGAGGTACGAGTCGACGGCGCACGGCCCGTCGGGGCGCGCGTCCGCCCAGTCGATCACCCCGGACAGCGCCCCGCTCTCCTCGTCCACCAGGATGTTCCCGGGGTGGTAGTCGCCGTGGGTCCAGGCGGCGGTCAGGGTGCGCCCGGCCAGGCCGCTGTTGAGGCGCTCCCGCAGGGCCCGTACGGCGGCGGTCCCGCGGGCCCCGCGGCACCAGGGGACCTCCCGGGCCAGCACCGCCAGGCGGGCGTCCACCCAGTCGGCGGTCCTGCGCTCGGCGCGCTCCGGGCGGCCGGTCGCGCGGTGCAGGGCGGCGACGGAGTCGAGCGCCGCGACGGCCAGGGGCCAGGCCCGGCCGGGTGCGCGCCGGAGCAGTACGTCTCCCTCGACACCCGGCAGGCAGCGCTCCGCCACGAGCAGCAGCCGGCCGTCGTACCGCAGCTCCTCGGCCGGCGGCAGCAGCCGTCGCCACGCCCCGACCCGGTCGTCCGCGGCCAGTTCGCGCAGGGCCGCGCAGCCGTGGGTGAGGGATCCGGCCGCGCGGGCACTGCGCGGGTACTTGATCACGAGGGGCTCCGCCGCGCGGTCGTCGAGGCGGAACACCAGCAGGTCGGAGACGGTCCGCTCCAGCCGGTGCAGATCGCGGTAGCGGACGTCCCGGCCGCGCAGCAGGCCGGCGAGGCGGCGGGCCCGCACCAGGTCGAGCGGCCGGGTCAGCAGGGGGTTCGGATCGAGCGGAAGGAAGCCGCTCCATCCCGACCGTCCGGGGCCGGACCGTTCCCCCGGCGCGGTCCGGGGGAGGGCGGTGTCCACGGATCCTCCCGGCCATCCATCGACGAATGAATGCGGATATTTCACTCTAACAAGGCCTTTACGACCTCCGCGCGCCGCCCGCCCGCACCTCCCGGCCGACACGGCGGGCGACGGTGCCGAGGAACCGGACGGCCTCGGCCACGGCCGGCAGCGGGTCCTCACGGCTGAGCCAGGCCCGCTCGGTCTCCGGTCCCGGCAGCAGGCCGGGCGGGAGCCGGTGCTCCTCGCGCAGCCATGCCGCCACGGACGGCAGGTCGAGCTGTCCGGCCACGAACACCCGCCCCTCGACCTGCGGGCCCCGCGGCACGTCACGGCCCGTCAGGTCGAGATGCATGGCCCGTACGACGTCGACGCCGTCGACGTTCTCGAAGAGCCGGAACTGGGCGCCGGTCCGCGGATTGAAGTCCACCAGCTTGTAGCGCTCGTCGCGGCGGTCGTAGCGCCAGTCGAGGTCCGCCGCGCCGCTGTAGCCGATCCGGCGGCACAGGTCCGCGGCCAGCTTCACGAGGGTGGGGTTGCCCAACGCCACGGCCCGGGTCGTCACCCCGGCGTGCGGCGGCCAGGACCGCAGCTTCAGACCGGTGAACGCGACCCGGGGCTCGCCCCCGAATCCGCAGTACAGGTGGGTGATCCAGTCCTCCGCCCACTCCCTCGGGATGTACTCCTGCACCAGGAGCGGGGGCAGGACGCCCGGCGCGAACCGGTCCAGGAGGCCGCGCTCGTCGCGGACCGCGGTGGTGCCGCCCACGGCCGGGTCGCGCAGCCTGGTCCACGCGTCGCGGTTCTTCAGCACGACGGGGTAGCCCAGGTCCCTGCCCGCGTCGACGAGTTCGTCGCGGGTGACGGGCACCCTGGTGCGCGGCGACGGGACCCCCAGCTCCTCGCAGAGGACGTGCAGGCCCGCCTTCCCGGCCAGGAGCCGCGGCAGGCCCGGCGGCACCCGGGGCAGCAGGAAGCACTCGGACAGGGCGTCGTAGTGCTCCGCTATCAGGATCGCGGCCTCGTCGTCGGTCGGCACGGGGACGGAGCGCGTACCGATGGACCGGCCGATGTCGAGCAGGGCCGCGACGAGCTCGTCCTGCCGCTCCAGGCCGGTCGTCGGCCGGACGAAGGCGCGGGACAGGTGACGGGAGAGCGCGACCGGGGTGAGCCGGTCCTCGACGACGGCATGGACGGTGACGCCCGCCCGGCCGAGGCTGCGCACCACGCCGAGCCCGCCGTGGTGCTGGGGGTACCCGCCGATCTTGGCAAGGAGCGCGGGCACCGCCGGATCGAGGAAGGGGTCGCCCGGCGCACGCTGCCTCACGGCTCTCCCTTCGGCGGGTTCTCCGGGGGCCCGACGTCCTCATCAGGCCCCACAGCAGGGGGCGTTCTAGAATTACCACCACTATGCCCCTTTTGCGACTTCCCGAAAGGCGCGGTCCCGCCGAACAGGTCACGGACGTGTCCTGATGAGCGGGCAGCCCGCCGCCGAGCAGTCCGCCGCCGAGCAGACCCCCGCCCCGGCGGCGCGCACCCGGGCCGACGTGGTCCGCGTCTGGGCCGCACGGGTGGTCCTGCCCGTCTCGGTCGCCCTCTGGCTGCTGTCGCTGCGCTCGGTCCCGCTCGACAAGATGCGGGACCTCGGACTGCTCCAGGTCCTGCCCCCGCTCTTCTGGGTCGCGACGGCCCTGCTCACGCTGGGTTTCCTGCTGGCCCTGAGCGACCGCCGCACCCACAGCGCCTGGCTGGCCGGCTACGTCTTCGCGCTGATCGCCCTGCTCCACGCCACACCCACCCTGCTGTACCCGACCCTGCGCTACTCCTGGGCCTGGAAACACCTGGCGGTCATCGACGCGGTGAACCGGCACGGCGGCGAGGTGCCGAACGCGGACAAGTTCTCCGTCTACAACGAGTGGCCGGGGTTCTTCGACCTCCACGCGATGTTCCTGCAGATCACCGGCCTGGATTCGGCCGTCGGGTACGCCTCCTGGACGCCTCCGGTCGCCAACGTCCTACTGCTGGCCCCGCTGCTCCTGGTGTACCGGAGCGTGACCCGCGACCGGCGGCTCGTATGGGGCGCCGTCTGGATCTTCTACAGCTGCTCCTGGGTGGGCCAGGACTACTTCGCGCCGCAGTCCTTCGCCTTCCTGCTCTTCCTGACCGTGATCGCCCTCCTGTACCGGCAGCTGCCGTCGTCGGCGCTCCCCCGCCCCGATCCGGACCGCCGGGACGGCTGGCCGCCCGGGCTCCTCGTGGTGGTCGTGGTGATCGTGGCCGCGATCGTGGTCTCCCACCCGCTCACACCGCTGATGCTGATCACCGCCATGGCCATGCTGTCCTTCCCCCGCCGCAGCCGACGCCTGGCGCTGCCGGTGCTGATCGCCGCGGTCGTCCTCACCGCCGTCTGGGACGCGACCGTGGCCCGGTCGTACATCTCCGTCAACATCACCGGCGTCATCGAGTCCCTCACCGAGCCCGACAAGAACGTCACCTCCGGCCTCGCCGCCCTGGGCGACGCCGCACCGGGACAGATCCTGCTGTCCTGGGTCGACCGCGGTCTGTCGGCCGCGGTCGCCGTCCTGGCCCTGGCCGGCCTCCTGACCCACCGGTGGACCTGGCGCACCGGCCTGCCCCTGCTGGCCGCGGCCCCGCTGCCGCTGCTCGCCGTCAACGCCTACGGCGGCGAGATGCTCTTCCGGGCCTACCTCTTCGCGCTGCCCGCCGCCGCGTTCCTGGTGGCGGTCCTCCTGCTGCCGCCGAGCGACCGGCGGGGCGTCGGGCGCACGCTCGCCGTCTACCCCGTCCTCCTCGCGATGCTCGGCGGGCTGGTCTTCGGCTACTTCGGCAAGGAGGCCCTGAACCAGTACACGCTCAAGGAGGTCGCCGCCGCCCGCTACGTGATCGAGAACGCCCCACCGGGCTCGACGATCGTCTCGCTCACCGCCGACGTGCCCGACCTCGACCTGGACTACGAGAAACACCGCCGGGTCCAGCTGGCCTACCAGGACGAGGACGACCTGCGGCAGATGGTCGTCGACCCGCTGGAAGGGGTGACCGGCTTCATCTACGGCGCCACCGAGGAGAAGCCCGCGTACATCGTCCTCACCCGCGCCCAGGACATGAACCTCTACGTCACCGGGGCCCTGCCGGCCGACGTCTCGGAGCGGCTGCAGGCCGCGCTGGCCGGCGCACCGGGCTTCACCCGCGTCTACGACAACGGCGACGCGATCGTCTACCGCTACGTGACACCGCCACCGGACTGAGGAGGCACTCGTGAACCTCCCGCCGATCCTCCCGCGCCTGGGACTCGCCGCCTCCGGGTGGCTCGCGCTCCTCGCCACGGCGCTGCCGGACGCCGCCCCGGTGCGGGTGGCCGTCGTCACCGCGTTCCTGCTCGTCTGCCCGGGGCTCGCGGCCCTGCGCGTCCTGCGGCCGGCCGGCAGCCCGCTGTGGGGCAACCCGGCCGCGGCCCTGGAGACCGCCCTCGTCAGCCTCGTGCTCGGTCTCGCGATGGCGACCCTCGTGGCCGTCGCGCTCTTCCTCGGCGGTGTCTTCACCGCCACCCGGTCCCTCCTCGCCCTCGCCGTCCTGACCTCCGTCCTGGCCCTGCTGCCCGGCCGCTCCGGCGCGCGGAACCGGGACACGGAGGTGCACGCTGGTTGAAGAGAGGAGGCGCGCGATGGCCCAGGACCCGCCCCCGATCCCGCCCCCGCACCCCGGCGCCGGCGCGCGCCGGCGGCTTCCCGTGGTGGTCGTCGGAGCCGGTCCGTTCGGACTCGCCACCGCCGCCTGGCTGACCGCGAACGGCATGACCACCCGCGTGTTCGGCGATCCGATGGCGACCTGGCGGGCCCACATGCCCGACGGCATGTTCCTCAAGTCGGTCCCGGCAGCCTCCTCGATCTCCGCCCCCGAGAGCGGGCACCGGTTCGCGGACTTCCGCGCCGCGCGAGGCCGGCCGCCGGTCGGCGACACCTATCCGATCCCGGTGGACGAGTTCATCGCGTACGGCCACTGGTTCCAGGAGCGCCTGGTGCCGGACGTGGAGCGTACGGCCGTACGCGAGGTGCGGACCGCCGACGGCGGGTTCGGCGTCTCCCTGGACACCGGCGAGGAGGTCACCGCGCGGGCCGTGGTGGTGGCCACCGGACTCGTCGCGTACGCCCACCGGCCGGCCGCACTGGCGCCGCTCGTCACGGCTGGCCTCGCGTCCCACTCCTGCGACCACCAGGACTTCACCGCTTTCGATGGCCGACGCGTCGCCGTCGTCGGCGCGGGCCAGTCGGCCCTGGAGAGCGCCGCGCTGCTGCACGAGGCGGGCGCCCGGCCCGTCGTGATCGCCCGGACCCGGGCCCTGCTGTTCGGCGACCCTCCGCCGGCGGACCGGCCAGCCGCCCGGTCCCGGTCCACCCGGCTGCGTAAACCCGGCTCGGCGCTGGGCCCGGGCTGGTCGCTGTTCGCGGTCAGCCACGGCCCGGCCGCCTACCGCCGTCTGCCGCTCCCGGTACGCGCCCACTTCCTCCGCACCGTGCTCGGACCGTCCGGCGCCTGGTGGCTCCGGGACCGGGTGGACGGACACTTCCCGGTGTGGTGCGCCCGCAGCCTGGTGTCGGCCCGGCAGGAGGACGGCACGGACGGCGCCGTACGCCTGGAGGTGGAGGACCCGGCGGGACGGCGGGACGTCCTGCACACCGATCACGTCCTGGCGGCCACCGGCTACCGGGTGGACGTGGGAAGGATCCCCGTCCTGGAACCGGCGCTGCGGACGTCGGTGGCCACCTCGTCCGGCGGCGCGCCGGTGCTTTCGGCGGGGTTCGAGTCGTCGGTCCCCGGCCTGTACTTCACCGGACTGGCCGCGGCCCCCACATTCGGCCCGCTCCTGCGGTTCGTCCACGGCACGACGTTCGCCGCCCACCGGGTCGCGGCCTCGGTGGCGGGCTCCGTCGCGGGCGGGACACGGTGACCGCGAAGGGCGCCCGCCGGCCCCTCCGGCGGGTGGCGCTGGCCCTGTCGTCCGCCCTGCTGATGACGGCCACCGCCTGCGCCGGAACGGCCGAGACCCCGCGGGCGCCCACCACCGGGCCGCCGCCGTCCGGCTCCTGGCGGATCGTCCTGGACGAGGAGTTCGACGGGACGGAACTCGACGACCGGACGTGGACCACCTGCTACGACTGGAACAAGGACGGCTGCACCAACAGCGGCAACGACGAAGAGCAGTGGTACCTGCCGGAGCAGGTCTCGGTGCGGAACGGCGAACTGACCCTCACCGCCGAGCGGCGCGAGACGGAGGGCAGCGACGACCGGACCTACCCGTGGATCTCCGGCATGATCTCCACCGGCCGGGACGACTGGTACGCCGAGCCCCGGCGCACGTTCACGTACGGCTACTTCGAGGCGGCGATCAGGATCCCGCCCGAGGCGGGCATGTTCCCGGCGTTCTGGATGATGCCCGAGTCGAAGTTCACGCCGCCGGAGATCGACATCATGGAGTTCCTGGACACCACCGAGCAGGTCAGCATGTACGTGCACTGGCGCGGGTCCGACGGCGACGAGGAGCGGCAGCGCGGCACGTACGGCCCGGCCGACTTCCCGGACCGGTTCCACATGTTCGGTCTGCTGTGGGAGCCGGACGCGCTGGTCTGGTACGTGGACGGCGTCGAGCGCCTCCGGGTGACGGACACGGAACGGATCCCGGACGTGCCCATGGAGGTGCTGATCAATCTGGCGGTCGGGGTGCCGAATTCCCCGCCGGACACGGTCGACACGGCCCGGATGTACGTGGACTGGGTACGGGTGTGGGAGCGGTGAGCAGGGGGGCGGGGCGCCTCCCGGCACGGTGAGGCGCCCCGCCCCGGGCCCCCTCAGGAGACCGCCTTGTACGGCATGTTCAGCCGTGCCCGCATCCGGCGGTAGGCCCGCCACCCCCTGGTCCTCGGCCCTTCGGGGAACGGCGCGACCGGCGCCGCGGCGCCCGTGGTCCACTGCCGGAACCGCTCCCGGTCGGTGTCGGCGCGCACCATCAGCCGGGCGATGCGCAGCGGATCGTCACCCGCCGAGCTGAACGCGTCCCGCACCGCCGTGGCCGACGTCCAGCCCGCCGCGAGCACCTGCTCGCGCACCGCGGGGCTGGAGTACCCGTGCGGATAGGCGAACGAGGTGACCGGGTGGCCGAGGAAGTCCTCCAGCTCGCGTCCGCACCCCGCCACCTCGTCCCACGCCCGGTCGGCGGGCAGGGTGTCGAGCTGCGGATGCGTCCGCGTGTGGCCGCCGATCTCGATGCCGTACGCGTCGAGGACGACGAGCTGCCGCCAGCTCAGCATCCGGGACTCCGGCGGGAAGACGCCCTCCGTCGGCCCGCCGGCCCGGCCGCGCAGCGCGCCGGTGGTGACGTACAGGGTGGCGGGCAGGTCACGCCGGGCGAGCAGGGGCAGCACCGTCGAGTGGAAGTCCGCGAAACCGTCGTCGAAGGTGAGGACCGCGGCCCGGTCGGGGAGCGGCGGGCCGCCGCGCTGCGCGGCCACCAGCCGGCGCAGCGGCACGAGCCGCAGACCGCTGTCGACGATCATCTCCAGCTGCTCGGCGAAGACCCGCGGGCCGACCGTGAACGGCGCGATCCAGGGCGCCGGGTCGGACGCCACCGAGTGGTAGAGGAAGACGGGCACGGCGGTCATGGCAGCCCCCCGCCGGCGTCCCCCACCCGTCCCAGGGCCGGTACGGCGGCCGGCCCTGGGGCCGGGTCCGGCACCGGGTCCGGCTCCGCATGCCGGACCCGGCCCGCGACGTATCCCGCGACGGTCACCCCGACGCCTCCCGCGAGCGCCGAGGCGGTGCGCAGACCGCCGGGGCGGCCGGGCCGCAGTGCCCGGACGAACGCCCTCGGGACGGTCGAGCGCAGATAGGCGCGCTCACTGGCCAGGGCGGCGCGGGTGCCGCCGAGCCGGGCGACGTGCGCCTTGGACAGGCCCTCCGCGTAGCACCGGGCGACGAAGTACGCCCAGGTGGCGCGGGCCGCGGGCACGCGGTGGCGGACCGCGGCGGCGGGTTCGTGGAGCAGGACCGCGGCCGGGTCACGGGCCGCGATGCGCAGGCACAGCTCGGTCTCCTCGCAGCCGAGGGGGCGGGTCCCCACGCGCCCCAGATCCGTCCGGAACCCTCCGGCGGCGAGCAGCTCGGACCGGCGGAAGGACATGTTGGCGCCGATGAAGTTCCGTACGGGGGAAGGCTGTTCGGGCAGTCCGCGGTACGAGCAGCCGACCACCCAGTCGAACTCGCGCGGGAACCACACCGGCCGGCGGGTGACCCACCACGGCCGGACCAGACCGCCGACGCCCGCGACGGCACGGTCGGCGTAGCGGGCGAGAAGCCGTCCGGACCAGTCCGGATCGGCGGCCGCGTCGTCGTCGAGGAAGGCCACGACCTCGCAACGGGCAGCGGCCACACCGGTGTTGCGTGCCCCGGACAGGCCCTGGCGCTCGGCGTTGGCGAGCACCCGCACACCGGGGAAGGCGGCGGCCGCCCGCTCGTACAGTTCGCGGCAGTGGTCGACGACAAGGACGGTCTCCTCCACGGGACGCCGCTGGGCGCGCAGCGACCCGACCGCCGCCCGCAGGTCGTCCCAGCGGTCGAGGGTGTAGGCGCAGACGACGACGGTCAGAGTCGGCAGGCTGCGGGTGTCGGTGTTCACGAGGACCTCCCGGTTCCGGTCGTGAGCCAGCGGTTCCGCCAGATCAGCAGGGGCGTGGCGAGCACGCACATGGTCACCAGCCAGGCGACGCCCGCGCCGGTGATGCCCATCGTGGGCAGCAGCATCTTGGTGAGCCCCAGGACCATCACGCACATCGCGATCTGCACCCCGACGGCCCACCGCAGGCGCCGCCGCGCCCGCCACACGTCGATGGCGAGGCTGACCACGATGTTCGGCAGGGCGGACAGGGCGAGGAGCCGCAGCAGGGTGGTGCCGTTCTCGGCGTACCCGGGGCCGAAGAACCAGAGGATCTGCGGCGCGAGCGCGGCGACGAAGACGATGCCGGCGCCGAGCAGCAGACCCGTGTGGCGCAGCATCCTCACCGTGTGCTCGACCAGCCGCTCCGGGTTGCTCACGGCCTCCACCACGAGGGAGCTGCCGAGGTTGCGGGCGACCAGGTAGAGCACGTAGCCGACGATCCAGGCGAGCGAGAAGTAGGCGCTCTGCTCGGCGCCCAGAGCGTTCAGGACCATCAGCGGGACCACGGTGTACGCGGCCATCCGGAACAGCGAGCCGAAGTAGTCGGCGGCGGCGTACCGCAGGGCCCGGTCCGGTCGTTTCGCCTGTGTCGACACCCGCACGTGTTCGGGTACGGCCCGCCGCAGCAGGACGAAGTTGGCGACGAGGAGGGAGACGGCGAGCGCCCCGACCCAGGAGAGCAGGATGCCGGAGAAGAGCGCCATGGCCGCGCCCATGCCGAGCAGCCCGATCTTCACGCAGGCGAAGATCACGTTCTCGCCGACCACCCAGCCGGGCCGCCGCACCGCGGTCAGCGCGCCGTCCTGCATCACGAAGACGGCGTATCCGGCGGTGGCGGTGATGAAGCAGACGGCGGTCACGGGGGTCAGCAGGAAGTCGAGGCCGGGGGCGACCTTGGGGACGAGCAGCAGGAAGCAGAAGGCCGCCAGGGCGCTCATCACGGCACTGACGGTGTAGCAGAGGAGGATCAGCCGGCGGGTGTGGTGGCCGGCGGAGGGCACGAACCGGACGAGGAAGTCGGAGAGGTTGAGCTGGCCGATGTTGGCCAGGAGCAGGGTCATGGAGAGCGCGGAGTAGCTGAGGCCCACCACCTCGTCGTCGTACCAGCGCGTGGCCAGCACCCAGAAGAGGGAGCCCAGCGCGGCGCTGACGAGGGAGCTGATCGCGAGGAGGTGGCCGTTGCGCAGCAGCGGGTCTCGGGGGAACACCGCGGTGACGCCGGACCGGACCACCTGGCCGACCGAGCGGTGCGCGGCGGGGAGAGTCCTGCCGTCGACGAACGCGACCGTGGTGCCGGCCGCCGGTGACCTCCGGGCGTGCCGTGCGATCCGCGGATAGGTCATCGGGGTCCGCCCCGTCTCCGCGGGTCGGGGTGCGCGAGGTCGTCGTGGCGGCCTTCGGTCCGCCGTCGTAGCCGCCGCTCGATCCGCCGGCTGCGCAGATAGCCGTACGGGCCGTAGAGCATGCCGCGCAGCTCCAGGCGGGTGAGCCGGGACGCCGTGGCGCCACGCCCGGAGTCCGGTCCACCACGTTCGTGGTGTCGGGTGAGCGCGTACCGTACGCCGCCGGGCAGCCGTCGCAGCAGCGCGGGCAGCATGCGGGGTTCGTGGACGATCGCCCCGGCCAGATAGGCGCCGAAGCCCGCGCCGTAGCCGAACGCCTGCGCGTCGAGGGCTTCGGGGGTGCGCTTGTGCCGGTGCCAGACGATCGCGGCGGGCTCGTAGGCGAGGGAGCGGCCACGGGCGAGGACCCGGAAGAAGGAGAGCAGGTCGTCACCGCCGTGCGCGGGGGTGCCGACGCCGGTGGCGGGGTCGAAGCCGCCGAGGTCGCGCAGCAGTTCCGTACGGAACGCCATGTTCGCGCCGGAGCCGAAACGGCCCGCGGTGAACGGGAACAGCGGGTCCGCGGGCGGAGCGCGCAGCGACCAGACGCGGGGCGCGTACCCCTTCGCGAACGCGCCGTGCCGCTCCAGCGCGAGCTGCGCCTCGGTGTCCAGCTCGGCGGGGACGATGAGCCCGGTGACGCATCCGGTGCGGGGGTCCGCCAGGAAGGGCGCGGCGAGCGCGGTCAGCCACAGCGGGTCGACGAGCGTGTCGTCGTCGGTGAAGGCGCTGATCCCGCCACGGGCCGCCGCGAGCCCGCGGTTGTGGGCACGGGCGAGACCGGGCACGGGTTCGCGCAGGTAGCGGACCACGGGACGTGTGCCGCCGCCGTACTCCCGCCGGACCAGCTCCTCCGTGGTCGTGTCCGCCGGGGCGTTGTCCACGACGATCACCTCGAACCGCGGGTACGTCTGCGCAAGGAGCGAGTCCAGGCAGTCGCGGAGCATTCCGGCGCGGTTTCTCGTGGCCACGATCACGCTGATCGCGGGCGTCCCGACGGACGTCCGGTGCGGCTGGGCGCGGGCGGGGTCCTCGTCGGTGACCGCGAACTCCCGGACCGCCGTGGCCGCGAGCGCCTGCCACAGCTCCTCGGGCCCGCCGCCGGACGCCTCGGCCATCCCCAGCGGACGGCCGTGGAACCGTACGAGACCGAGCGCGCGGCCGGAGGGCCTGGTCCGCACCCCGCCCCCGGGGCGCCGGAACGCCCCGGGCTCGGCGAGGTCGATGTCCACGACGGGCAGCGGCGCGGCCGACGCGAGCGGCCGTCCGCCGGTCACGACGCGCTCCGCTCCAACGGAGCGGACGCCGGCTGGGCGGACGTCGGCCGGGCGGACGCCTTCGGCCCGCCGGGGCGCTCGGACAGGAGCGTCTTCAGCACCCGGCGGCCGTCGGAGATCGCGTGCAGGTTGGACCGGCCGTTGCGGCGGGGCAGTTCGAGGCTGGGGACCTCGGCGATCCGCAGTCCGGAGCGCAGCGCGTGCACGATCATCTCGGCCTCGATCTCGAAACCGGTGGCGTGCAGGTCGAGTTGGTCGAGGAAGCTGCGCCGGAAGGCGCAGAAGCCGTAGCAGAGGTCGGTCAGCGTGGCGTCGTAGAGCCGGTTCACGAGCGCCAGCAGGGCGTGGTTGCCGAGCTGCCGGAAGCGCGTGATGTCGAGGGAGCCGCCGCCCTCGACGAAGCGGGAGCCCTTGACGAAGTCGTAGCCGTTCTCGAGGAAGTGCACGAAGTGCGGGATCTCCGCGGGCGACATGCTGCCGTCGGCGTCCATCATCACCACGTAGTCGCCGCGCGCCGCGAGGAAGCCGGTGCGCAGCGCGTTCCCCTTGCCCTTCCCGCTCTGCTTCAGGCTGCGGACCGTGGGCAGGATCTGGGTCGCGATGCGGACGGTGGCGTCGTGGGAGTCGCCGTCGATCAGCAGGACCTCGCCGACGCAGTCCGGGATCTGTTCGAAGACCCAGGGGATGTTGCGCGCCTCGTTGAGGGCCGGGATCACCAGGCTCACCGCGAGCCGGGTCGGTTCCTTGTCCTCGGCGCGCCGCATGGGGTGCGGGGCGGAGTCGGTGGAGCGGCGGAGTGGGTGCTCTGTGGGCGGGAAGTCGGTGTTCTGCCGCAGAGTCGGGTGAGTGGTCATGATGGCTCCGGGATCGAATCGGTGCACGGTCGCGTCGTGCTGCGGAGGCCGTCCGCCGGAGTGTGATGCCAGGTGACAGGTACGTCCACCCGTGCGATGCACCATACGTACGTTTACGCCGTATATGTACACTTTATCCCTGAATGTCCTGTGGTCAAGGAGTGCACAGCGAAGGCGGACACATGGCGATCGAGAAGGACCCCTCACCGGAGCCCGCATCGGGGCCCGCATCCAAGCCCCCATCGGCCCCCGCATCGGGCCGCCGCGCGCCTGGCCGGCGGGCCGGCGACCACGGGCGGTACGGCCGCCTGAGCCGCGAGCGCGTGCTCGCCACCGCCCTGGAGCTGGTCGACCGTGAGGGACTGTCCGCGCTGAGCATGCGCCGGACCGGCGCGGAGCTCGGAGTGGAGGCCATGGCGCTGTACCGGTACGCCGCCGGGAAGGACGCACTCCTCGACGGTCTGGTGGAGGCCCTCTACACCGAGCTGGAGGAACAGCTGGCCGCCTCCGACGAAGCACCCGGATGGCGGAACGAGCTCCACCGGATCGCCGCCGCGACCTACCGGGTCGCCCTCGCGCACCCCCAGGTGGCCCCGCTCCTGGCCACCCGCATGCTGGCGGTCCCACTCGCCCGCCGCCCGCTCCCCGTCCTCAGGGACCACGAGCGGATCCTGGCCCTCCTGGAGCGGGCGGGCCTGGACGAGGACGCCACGGTCATGGCCTTCCGGGCCGTCACCGGCTGGGTCCTCGGCTACATCCTCGGAGACCTGCGGGCCATGGTCGACAACCCCGACGAGCCCGATCCCGCCTTCCGCCTCGGCCTGCACCGCATGCCGGCCCGCGAGCTCCCGCACCTGCGCGGCGCCGCCCCGACACTCGCCCGGCACGGCGCCCCGGAAGGCCTGGCCATCGGCCTGGACGCCCTCCTGGACCGCTTCGCCCCCGAATCGTGAACGATCAGAGAGACAGCCCGCGCACCAGCAGATCGAGCAGCGCGCACACGAACAGGCTGATCCCGATGAAGCCGTTCGTCGTGAAGAACGCCCGGTTGAGCCGGGACAGGTCGTTCGGCTTCACGATCGAGTGCTCGTAACAGAAGGCCGCCGCCACGATGACGAGGCCGACCCAGAAGAACATCCCCGCGTCCGTGGCCACCGCGTACCAGACGAGCAGCCCCGTCGTCACGACCGCGGAGGCGCGCGCGCCCCACAGCGCCGCCGGGATGCCGAAGCGCGCCGGGACGGACATGACACCCTCGGCGCGGTCCGCCTGGACGTCCTGGCAGGCGAAGATCAGGTCGAAGCCGCCGATCCAGATGCCGACCGCGAGGCCGAGGATCACCGCGTCCCAGGACCACTCGCCGGTGACCGCGAGCCAGGCACCGATCGGCCCTATGGCCTGGGCGAGCCCGAGGATGGCGTGCGGGAAGTTCGTGAACCGCTTGCCGTACGGGTAGACGACCATCGGGATGACGGCGAGCGGCGCGAGCGCCAGACAGAGCGGGTTGAGCAGCGCCGCGGCGCCCAGGAACACCACGACCGCGATCCCGGCCCCGGTCCACGCCGACCGCACCGACACCGCCCCGGTCACCAGCTCGCGCCCCGCCGTCCGCGGATTGCGGGCGTCGATCTCGCGGTCGATGATCCGGTTGCAGGCCATGGCGAAGGTCCGCAGGCCCACCATGCAGACGGTGACGAGGAAGAGCGTCCACCAGTGGATGTTCTTGTCCACCTGGTACATCGCGGTGAGCGCGGCGGTGTACGCGAAGGGCAGCGCGAAGACCGAGTGCTCGATCATCACGAGGCGCAGGAACGCCTTCGTACGCCCCGGATCCGCGCCCGGTACGGCGGCCGTGGTCACAGCCCGTACTCCTTCCAGCGGCGGTCCACGAGGGCCGCCGTCGCCGGATCGGACTCCACCATGTCCGGCCAGCCGCCGTCCCGGGTGTAGCCCTCCTCGGGCAGCTTCTTGGTCGCGTCGATACCGGCCTTGCCGCCCCAGAACTGCTGGTACGAGGCGTGGTCCAGATGATCGACCGGCCCCTCCACCACCGTGAGGTCGCGGGCGTAGTCGGTGTTGCCGAGGGCCCGCCAGGACACCTCGTGCAGATCGTGCACATCGCAGTCCTTGTCGACCACGATGATCAGCTTGGTCAGCGACATCATGTGCGCGCCCCAGATGGCGTGCATGACCTTCTGCGCGTGCTTCGGGTACTTCTTGTCGATCGAGACGATCGCGCAGTTGTGGAAGCCGCCCGACTCCGGCAGGTGGTAGTCGACGATGTCCGGCACGATGATCTTGAGCAGGGGCAGGAAGAACCGCTCCGTGGCCCGGCCGAGCGGCCCGTCCTCGGTGGGCGGCCGGCCGACGACGATCGACTGGATCAGCGGACGCTTCCGCATCGTCACGCAGTCGATCTTCAGCGCGGGGAACGGTTCCTGCGGCGTGTAGAACCCGGTGTGGTCGCCGAAGGGCCCCTCCGGCAGGGTCTCACCCGGCTCCAGCCACCCTTCGATGACGACCTCGGCGTGCGCGGGCACCTGGAGCGGCACGGTCTTGCAGTCGACCATCTCGATCCGCTTGCCCTGCACGAAGCCGGCGAACAGGTACTCGTCGATGTCACCGGGCAGCGGGGCGGTCGACGCGTACGTCACGGCGGGCGGGCAGCCGAAGGCGATGGCGACCGGCAGCCGCTCCCCCTTCGCTGCCGCGACGGCGTAGTGGTTGCGGCTGTCCTTGTGGATCTGCCAGTGCATGCCGATGGTGCGCTTGTCGTGCCGCTGGAGCCGGTAGAGCCCCAGGTTCCGCACGCCGGTCTCGGGGTGCTTGGTGTGCGTGAGCCCGAGATTGAAGAAGGAGCCGCCGTCCTTGGGCCAGGTGAACAGCGCGGGGAGTGCGTCGAGATCGACGTCGTCCCCGGTGAGCACGACCTCCTGGACGGGAGCGGCGTCGGACTTCACCTTCTTCGGCGGCACGTGGACCATCGAGCCGAGCTTGCCGAAGGCCTCGCGGACCCCGACGAAACCGTGCGGAAGCTCGGGCTTGAGCAGCCCGCCGATCTTCTCGCTGATCTCGCCGTACGACTTCAGGCCGAGGGCCTTGAGCAGCCGGCGGTCGGTCCCGAAGACGTTCATCGCGAGCGGCATCGAGGAGCCCTTGACGTTCTCGAAGAGAAGCGCCGGACCTCCTGCCTTGTTCACTCGGTCGACGATCTCCCCGACCTCCAGGTACGGGTCGACTTCGGCCTTGATGCGCTTGAGGTCGCCTTCGCGCTCAAGGGCCCTGAGCAGCGAGCGGAGATCGTCGTAAGCCATAAGGGCCAGTATCGGTCACCGGCTACCCTTGACCTGTCACCGGGGCCGCCGAAACGCGCCCCCGCCACCGCTTCCAGGGGGCTGTCCCACATGCTCAGGGCGCTGTTGTACATCCTGCCGCTGGCGCTGACGATCTACGCCTTCATCGACTGCCTGAACACCCCGGAGGAAGAGACCAAGCACCTGCCGAAGGTGGTCTGGGTCATCATCATCCTGCTGTTCTGGATCGTCGGGCCGATCGTCTGGTTCTTCGCGGGCAAGGTACGGCGCCCGGCCGGGGCGCGGGGCAGGGCGGGCGGCTGGGTCGCCCCCGACGACAACCCGGAGTTCCTGAAGTCCCTGAAGGACGAGAACACCCAGGGGTTCGAGGAGCGGGAGGCGGACCTCCGCCGCCGCGAGGAAGAGCTGAGGAAGCGCGAGAGCGGCGAGGACACCGAGAGCTGACGGAGGACCGATGGAACTGCGACTCCTCCTCACCTTCGAGAAGGTCGCCGACGTCCTCTCCTTCACCCGGGCGGCCGCCGACCTCGGCTATGCCCAGTCCAGCGTCACCGGTCAGATCCGCTCCCTGGAGTCGTCGCTCGACGTGGAGCTCTTCGAGCGGCTCGGCAGCCGCATCCGGCTCACCGAGGCCGGGGAGCGGCTCCTGCCGTACGCCCGCCGGATGACGGAGCTGGCGGAGGAGGCGAGGACGGCGGTCTCCACCGCCTCCGAACCGTCCGGGACGATCGCCGTGGGCACGATGGAGTCCCTCACCTCCTACCGGCTGCCGCCGCTCCTGGAGTACTTCCACCACCGCTACCCGAAGGTGCGGCTGACGCTGCGCCCCACCCTGGGCGACGAGACCCGGGCGGCGCTGCGCCAGGGCACGTACGACGTGGGCTTCCTGATGGAGCCCGGTACGGAGCACGAGGGCCTGGAGTCGGAGGTCCTCGCGCCGGAACCGCTGGTCCTGGTCGCCGGCCCGGGCCACCCCCTGGCGGGCCGTACGCGACTCACGAACGCGGACCTGGCCGCGGCCCGCCTGGTGGGCACCGAACCGGGCTGCCCGTACCGCGACCTCTTCGAGGCGGAGCTGCGGGAGTGGGCGCCGCCCTTCATGGAGTTCGGCACGATCGAGGCGACGAAGCGGGGAGTGACCGGGGGCCTGGGCGTGGCCCTGCTCCCCCGGGTGGCGGTGGCGGAGGAACTGACCTCCGGCACCCTGATCGCCCTGGACTGGGAAGCCCCGTTCACCCTCTTCACACAGCTCGCGTGGCGACGGGGGAAGAAGCTCCCGGCGCATGTCCGGCTGTTCGTGGAGCAGGCGCGGCGACTGGTGTCCGAGCAGAGCCGGCCAGTGTGACCTTGAGACTGGCGAGGACGATGAGCGGGACGCCGAGCGCCTGAACGAGCCCGATGTGGTGCCCGTACACCGCCCAGTCGACGCCCATGGCGACGGCGGGGTAGGTGAAGGCGAGGACGGCGATCTTGGCGGTGGGCAGCTTGGCGTAAGCGGCGTACATGAGCACGTACATGAGCCCGGTGTGGATGACGCCCAGCCCACCCAGCCACAGCCACCCGCCCCCGATCCCGCCGACGGCGCCGAAGTCGACGAAGGGCAGGAGCAGCGGGAGCCCTACGAGGACCTGGACGAGCGCGATCAGATGGGGCCGTACGCCGGTGATCCGCTTGGTGACGAAGGTGGCGAGGGCGTAGAGCACGGCGGCGGCGAGGGCGAAGCCGAGCCCCTTGAGGGAGGCGGTGTCCCCGGGCCGCACGCCGGAGACGAGCACGAGCCCGCCGAAGGCGAGTGCGAGCCACCCGAGCTTTGCCCCTGATATCCGCTCCCTCATGAATACCGCCCCGAGCAGCACAAGAAAGAACGGCTGCGTGTGGTAAACGACGGTGGCGAGCGAAATCGAGGTGGCCTCGTAAGCCTCGAACAAGAAGACCCAGTTGAAGACGATGAACACCCCGCCGAGCGCAGCGAGCCCGAGCTTCTTCGGGGTGAACCCGTGCCCGGTGAAGAACCCCCGGGCGAGGCTGTACGCCCCGAGCGCGGCGGCCCCGAAGAGGCACCGGAAGAACACCACCTCGAAGGGCGAAGCCCCGGACTCGACGACGAAGACGCCGAGCGTGCCGGAGAGCACCATGGCGAGGGTGAGTTCGACGGTTCCCCTGGTCTCGTTTCTCATGACAGCGACGCTACGAGCGGGAGGGGAGCCGGGTCCACGAGCCAGTGGCCCGTCCTCCCGATGGGGGCGATCGGCGGGACCGATGGGGGTTCTACGACTCCCCCTCCCCCTCCCTCGGAAGTGCCACGGCCGCCTTCCACAGGAGCAACTCCCCGTCGTCCACGGGCTTCATCTCTCCCTGGAACATCAGCCAGTACCCGTCGGCGTCCTTAGGCTGGGTCGCGAACACGTACGTCTCGCCGTCCACCAACCGCCGAGCGGACGCCTCGTCCGGCGCGAAAGGCACGAGCACCGCGCCCCGAACGTCCCCGCGCAGCACCGAGACGACGTCGACCCGGTAGACGTCCGTCGTCCAGGACTCGTCCACGCGCCGCTCCACGAACGCCACCACGCGCCCGGTGAAGACGTTCTCGGCGTACGAGGCGGTGTCCACCACGCTGGTGGCGTCGTACACCCGCAGGACACACCCGGACGAGACCTGCCCCTCCAGATACCGGTATCCGGACCAGCCGCCCAACGCCAACGCCCCGGCGACCACCCCGCCCGCCACCAAGGCCGTCGCTTTCCTGCTCATGCGCCTCCCCACAGTCACCACACGATAGCGCTCTGTGAGCATCCATCATGAACCTGACTCTCTGCAAAGGGAGTTGGCGCGGGATACGTTGTTCTCCCGTAGAGGTCGAAGGAGTCGGATGCCATGCCCGAGAACCGCGATCGACGTCCCGAGGCAACCCGCCGTGGCATCCATGCCCTCGCGGGTTTCCTGCTCCTCGCTGCCGCGCTCTCCGCGTGCGGAGGAGCCGACGCGGAGAGCACGAAGGCGGCTGCCCCCGCACCGGCGAAGGCCACGAACGGCGACTCGCAGGTCACGGCGAACGAGAAGCCCTCCGTGAAGATCATCACCCGTGGTGCGGGCGACCCGACTCCCAGCCTCTACGCCCATCTCCCAGGGACTCTCGTCGTCACCGACGACAACTGCGTCGCCGTGACCACCGCCCGGAGCGAGAAGCCGATTGCCGTTGTCTGGGGCCACGGCTGGTCGGTTCGCGAGGAGAGCGGCAAGGCCGCCGTGTACGACGCCGACGGCAAGCTCTTCGCCCGCGAAGGCGACAAGGTGGGGCTGGGCGGCGGAAGTTCCGACCGGTTCGACGGCAAGCCCTGTGCCACCGACACGGTATTCGCAGCCAACGACGCCCAGGCGGCCCCGTAGGGAGACCGAGGAGGCCCGCCGGCGCCGCACGTCATGGACGGTCGCCGGCCCGGGGCGGAGGCGCCGGATGGCAGAGGCACCCGCACACGAGGTAGCGGACTCCCTGTACGCCGCTGTCGCGGGGGACCCCGTCCCGGCAGCGGTCGTGGCGGCCGACGATGCAGCGCGGTGACCGGAACTCCGGCTCGGGCGCGAGGACGCGGGTCAGCAGCGACACGGCCACCGCGTCGGCGATCTCCGGCGTCACCCACCAGCCGTCGCCCGCGCGGTCGCGGTGCGGACCGTCGTGCCCCACGGCCAGCACGCAGACCGAGCCGCCCCACACCGGCCGCACCGCCTCGGCGACGTCGAACACGGACCGCCGCGCCCCGCATCGGCTCATCGGGCGCTCCCGGCGTGGATGTTGCGGTGGTCGACGTCCACCCCGACCGTCGCCAGCCACAGCGCCCGCCGCCGACGCCGCTGCACGGTCCGTGCCGAGTCCGCCGCCAAATAGGGCCGCTCCAGGGGCGATCGGGCGCCGTCGAGGAGTGCGGTCTGCTCGCGGGCGTAGGGAGATCGCCGGGAGGGCGCGCGGTGTCGGGGCGCGGGGGACGGTGTCGCCGGGCGGGGGCGGTGCCTGCCGGTGGCAGGCAGGGTCAGCATCAGCAGCCCGAGCAGTACGGGGATCAGCGCCCTGCCCAGTACGCGCGCGATAGGGTTCCGCACGTCATCAACTCCGTTGGTAGTTGGTGGCCATGCCCCGGGGCCGTTCGAGCGGTCGCCGGGGTCTTGCGTTCCCCTCACCGTAGTGAGTGCTACACACTGCTGCATCACTATGTAGCTAGATCCATCCGAACGTGTCTTTGTATGACTATCTACCGTTGACCTATGAGCCTTGACCCGAAGTCGGGACGCCCGCTGTACGTGCAGCTGGCCGACGTGATCGCAGCGCGGATCGCCACCGGGGAGTACGCCCCCGACCGCATGGTCCCCACGCCGGCCCGCCTCGCCGAGGAGTACGGCATCGCCGTGCTGACCGCCCGCCGGGCCATGCAGGAACTCCGCAAGCACGGACTGATCTACACCGTGCCCGGCAAGGGCTCCTTCGTCGCACCCACCACCGGAGTGAGCACCCCTTCGACGGCGGAACCCCTCATCGACCGGGAACAGGCACAGCGCTGGCTCCGCACCGCCCTCTCCGAGGCGCGGGACGGGCTCGGCGAAGGCGGGATTCCGATCGGGGCCGCGCTCTACGGCGCCGACGGCACCCTCCTCGGGCGCGGGCGCAATCGGCGCGTGCAGGACGGGGACCCCTCCCTGCACGCCGAGACCGCCGCGTTCCGGGCCGCCGGGCGGCAGCGCTCGTACCGGGGGACGACCATGGTCACGACCCTGTCGCCGTGCTGGTACTGCTCCGGCCTCGTCCGGCAGTTCGGGATCTCACGGGTCGTCGTCGGCGAGGCCCGGACGTTCCACGGCGGGCACGACTGGCTCACCCGGCACGGCGTCGAGGTGATCGTCCTCGACGACGCCGAATGCGTGGCGCTCATGCGGGAGTTCATCGCCGCGCACCCCGCGCTCTGGCACGAGGACATCGGGGAAGAGCCCTAGGCAGGGCCCAGTACTGCGAGGGCGTGCCCGTGCCGGCCGACGGCGCGTACATCAACACCAGCGTCGCCGTCCGGCAGGCCGCTGGGCGTTCGTGCGGTCAGCCGACCCGCTGGTAGGTCTCCTCCGAGCCCTGGCCCGAGTCGTTGGTGAGGATCAGCCGCTCCTCGCCGTCCACCTCGCCGAGACGCAGCGGGGTCGTCTGCTTGCCGGCCCAGCCGCAGTCCACCTGCGCGAGGAAGTGGCGCCAGGTTTTGTCCGCCTCCGACTGCACGGCCTGCACGCCGCCCTCGCAGGTGTCGCTCCCGTCGCTGGTCCAGAACGTCCCGTCCGCGGAGATCCGCAGCGTCCAGGGGGTGTCGCCCTCGGTGCCGGTCTCCTTCCACTCACCGACGACCATGGCCAGGTCGGTACTGCCCGGCTTCGCGGCCTGTTCTGCCGGGTTCTGCGGCTTCGCGTCGTACGGATTCGCCGAAGCGTCCGAGGTCTCACAGCCCGTCAGGAGAAGCATCGCTCCCAGGGCGGCCCCCGCCGCACCTCGTGTCAATCTGATCATGACCCCTACCGTACCCACCCCAAGTCGGGCGCCCGACGGAGGGATTGGCGTCAGGAGCTGCGGTGATCGGTGGTCCCGGGTGCCGCGAGTGGCGGGGGCTGGCCCCACCCCCGATCGGCCGGACAGCCGGATGGCCCGGTGGGTCCCGTGTCGGCGACGGTGGGGCGGTACCCAGCAAGTCGCCTACAGAGAAGGCAAGATCGTGCGCATCGTCACGGCCACCGCCGTCGCCCTGGCCCTCGTCGGCGCAGCCGCGCCGGCCGCCACCGCCCACCAGCCGTCCACCGACGGAATCTGGCGCACCGACGGCTACGGCACTGTGCTGTCCATCCGGAACGGAACCCTCCAGGAGTACCAGACCACCGCCGTCAGCTGCATCGCGGGCGACACCGCGCGGCGGACCGGCCCCGGCACCTACACCACGCCCGGGAACACCGTCCTCACCGTGCGCATCCGCGGGGACCGCGACCGCGCCTCCGTACGGCTGGACGGCGACGTCGGCGAACGGAACCTGCGCCGGATGACGGAACTGCCCGACGCCTGCACGGGTTCCGCCCCCGGGGGACCGCTCGCCTCCTTCGACGTCTTCTGGCAGTCCTTCGAGGAGAACTACCCCTTCTTCGCCGCCAAGGGCATCGACTGGCACGCCGTACGCGACCGGTACCGGCCCACGGTCCACGAAGGGACGACCCCGGACGAACTCTTCGCCGTCTTCAGCAAGATGGTGGAGCCGCTCTACGACGCCCACGTCGCCGTCTGCGACGTCGACGGCGACGGCGACGGCTACCCCGACCGGCTCTTCGGGCAGGCCCGCCCCGGCACCGTCATGCCCGGCGGGACGCTCGATGCCAAGGTCAAGAAGTTCGTCGTGGAGCGCGACCTCAAGGACGCCCGGAACCTCCAGGACTTCGCCGCCGGGCGGATCACCTACGCCGACCTCCCCGGCGGGCAGGGCTACCTGCGGATCTCCGGCTTCGGCGGCTACGCGGGCGACAAGGCCTCCTACGCCGCCGAGCTGGCCGAGCTCGACAGGGCGCTGGACACGGTCCTCGACCAGGAGCGCACCCGGCACCTGAAGGGCCTGGTCATCGACCTGCGGGTCAACGGCGGCGGCTCCGACGCCATGGGGCTCCACATCGCCGGGCGGCTGACCGACACCCCCTACCTCGCCTACTCCAAGCGGGCCCGCAACGATCCCGCGGACCCCACCCGGCACACGCGCCCCCAGCCGCTGTACGTCACGCCCGCCAAGGGCCCCCGCTACACCGGACCGATCGCCGTGCTGACCGGAGGATCCACCGTCAGCGCGGGAGAGACCTTCACCCAGGCCCTCATGGACCGGCCCGGCCGGACCGTGCGGATCGGGCAGCCCACGCAGGGCGTCTTCTCGGACATCATGGTGCGCAAGCTCCCCAACGGCATGTCGGTCTGGCTGCCGAACGAGGAGCTGCTGACCCGGTCGGGCAGGACCTTCGACGGCGCGGGCATCCCGCCGCACCTCACCGAGCCGGTCTTCACCACGGAGGAGTTCGACGGGAACAAGGACTCGGCCTTCGACCGGGCCGTGAAGGTCCTGCGGGACTAGTCCTGCCAGTAGAAGAGCGCCGTGTCGACCGTGATGGCGTTCCGTCCGCCGAAGTAGTAGACGCAGAGGTCCGTGACCCGGATCGCTCCCGTCTCCCCGTCGATCCAGCGGAAGCCCGCCGATTCGAGCGCACGCCAGGCGGCGTCGGGAGCGTCCTCCTCGGCGGTCGCGAACGGGCCGAGGGTGCTGATCAGGAGCCGGTCCCCACCGACCTCGATCACGTGGTACGTCCCGTCCCCCTGCTGGTTGTCCTCGCCGCAGGAGACCGGGGGCTTCGGAGCCAGGCCGGCCGCCGTGAGGGCGGCCGTCGCCCGGCGGAGCTGCTCGTCCACGTCGGGACGGGCGGGCGGCTCGGCGCACACGGCCTCGATCCGCCACCGCGGGTCGCTGTGGCGCTCGCAGCCGGGACCGTACTCGTGGACGATCGCACCGCGGAGCTCCTCGTCCAGGCCCTCGACCTCGACCCGGGGGCGCCCCAGACGTTCGTAGACCGCCTGGGCCTCGGCCCTGTCCTCGGTGAGGCCGTACAGCGCGTACGCCGCCCAGACCTTCGCCTCGGTCGTCGGCGCCTCGTCGAGGTAGGCGCGCAGTCGGTCCGCGTCGGTCGCGAGCGACTGGGCGACGTACCCGACCCGCCGGTCCGGGTCCGCGAGCGCGTAGGTCACGTCCTCGTCGGCGCGGTACCGCATCCAGACGCGGAACTCCCGGTCCTCGGGGCGGTCCTCGCCGAGATCGGCCAGGATCGCGTCCGCTCCGTACCGGTCCACGAGCCCGTCCAGACCGGCATCGCCCGCGTCGCGGGCGCTCCGCTGCGGCAAGGCGGCGAGCGTCGCCAGCTCGCGCGCCGCCGAACGGTCGCCCAGCAGGCCCCGCGCCTTGAGGAACGCCTCTCCCATGCCGTACGAGGTGTCGGACGCACGATCCTCGTGCCGCAGCCACGGCAGCAGCTCCGCCCGGTCGGCGAGCAGGTCGAGGAGGGCCCTGCGCACCTCGGGGGTGTCCTGGGGGTCCTGGACGCACGCGATCAGCTCGGGGACGTACCGTTCGGGGACCCGGCCGGTCAGCGCGATCACACACGGCCGGCGCCGCCACCACGGGTGTCCCGGGTCCGCCACGTACCGGGCGAGTTCCTCCGCGCCGACCTCCCGCAAGCCTGCGGTGTCATGGAATCCGGCCTGCGGTACCAGGGTCTCGATGCTTCGCATCCGGGGATGTTACTGCCCGGGAAACGCCCTGAGCAGGCCGATTTCACCGGCGCGCGCACGGTCTGCCCGATGGGGACACCATGGACGTATGACGCTGCCCGGCGAGCGTGGCCTCGCCGTCGTCGAGGCCCCGTCCGTGCTCGGGTTGCGGCCGTCCGGGGTGCAGGAGCTGCCGGAGGCCGTGCTCGGCGGAGTGGTGCGGGTCGCACGGGTCGAACCGCCCGCGTACGACCCGGTGAGGGACGCCGTGACCGGGGTGCTCAACCCGGGCGGGATCGCGCGGTACTCCGTACAGCTGGCGGACGTCGTCGGCGAGGTGCTCGACTCCGGGCGCTTTCCCGTCGTCCTGGGTGGCGACTGCAGCATCCTGCTCGGGAACCTGCTCGCCCTGCGGCGCAGGGGGCGGTACGGGCTGTTGTTCCTCGACGGACACACGGACTTCTACCAGCCGTCCGCCGAGCCCACCGGCGAGGTCGCGTCGATGGAACTCGCCCTGGCCACCGGGCGCGGCCCGCGGCCGCTCGCCGATCTGGAGGGGCGGGAGCCACTGGTGCGGGACGAGGACGTCGTCGCGTTCGGGTTCCGGGACGCCGACGAGTCCGCCGCGGCGGGGAGCCGACCGCTCCCGCCGCGGCTGTACGCCCTCGCCCTCGACGACGTGCGCGCGGCCGGCGCGGTCGAGGCCGCGCGCGGCGCCGTTGCCCGGCTCGCCGAGCGGGACGGGTTCTGGGTCCACCTTGACGTCGACGTCCTGGACGACGCGATCATGCCCGCCGTCGACTACCGGCAGCCCGGCGGGCTGAGCTGGGCCGAACTGGAGGACGTGCTGAGGACGGCCCTGGGCCAGGAGCGTGCCGTCGGGTTCGATGTCACCATCTTCAACCCCCGACTCGACCCCGACGGGACGATCGCCGGCCGCCTGACCGACTGCCTGCAGCGGGCCCTGGCGGCCGAGGGCCCGCCGGTCTTGACGAGGCCGCGCTCGTCACCGTAGACCCGTGACGGCGGCGCGTCAGACCACGGCGAGCCGGTCCACCAGCAGCTCGGCTCTCCCCTCGGCGTACTCCGCAGGCAGCCGTCCCGCCCGGGCCAGGGTCGCCTGCCCGTGCAGGGCCGCCCAGAACACCTCGGTGAACACTCCCGGGTGGACGCCTTCCCCGGCGACTTCGACGAGAGTCTCCAGTAGCGCGGCGAAGGCGTCCTTCAGAGGCTCCGGGGTCTCCTCGTCCGCGAACGCCAGGCCGCCGTCGAGCTGGAACATGGCGTCGTAGACCGCCGGGTGGCGTTCGGCGAAGTCGAGGTAGGCGCGGGCGAGGGCGGCGACCCGGGCGCGCGGGCCGTCCGCGGCGGAGGTCGCGGCCCGCACCGCCGCGGCCAGCTCGGCGGCGCCTTCGAGGGCGACGGCGCCGATGATCTCGCGCTTGCCGCGGAAGTGGCTGTAGAGGACGGGCTGGCTGTATTCGATGCGCTCGGCGAGCCGACGGGTGGTGACCGCGTCCCAGCCCTGCTGCTCGGCGAGTTCGCGGGCCGTGGCCACGATGAGGCGCTCGCGGACCGCTCGTTCGCGCTCCTTGCGTTCCTGTACCGACATACCTCCATCCTAGCATCGCTAGACAATCAAGCGGCAGCAGCACTAGCGCCGCCCCGCCATCTAGCAACACTAGATCCCAGGAGGGGTCGTCATGCAGACGAACCGCTGGGACCGCTGGGACCGCTTCCACCACGTCCGCGTCGCCGTCGTCATCGCCGCCTTCACCCTGCTGGTCACCGCCCTCACCTGACACCCACCAACCTCGCAAAGGTTGACGTGATCCCAACACCCTGTCGATATCCTGGACTTGATGATGTGACGGGGCGCATCTCGTGGGGTAGCAGGGGGAAGCAGGGGGGTGGCCGGTGGACAGGGAGCTCTACGGACGCGAAGCGGTCCTGCACGACAGTGGTCTCGTCGCACGGCTCAGTGGGCTCACCCGGCACGGTGCCGCGCGGGTCGCGTACGAGCACGGCGACGATCCGCCGGTCACGGTGTTCACGGGCGGGCGCGGCATGGGGAAGACCTCCCTGCTCAAGGAGGTCCGCAACCGCTACAAGGGCTACACGCCGCTCGCCCTGCTCGACTGCGCGCACGTCGAGCCGCCCGCCGACCACGGCCCCGGCTGGAGCCAGGTCACCGGCGCGCTCACCGAGCTCGCCGTCCAGCTGTCGCCGAAGGTGCTCGCCGCGAAACCCGTACAGTTCCCGAGACTCTCGCTCGGGCTCGTCGCCGTCGCCTCGCTCGGCTGGTCCCAGGAGGACGACGAGCGGGCCAGGAACGACCTCCAGCAGCTCGGGCCGCTGCTCGCGACCGTCGACGCGACGAAGGGCGCCGCCGGGAACTGGGTCTCCAAGGTCCTCGCCAAGCTGGCCGCGAACTTCGCCGAGGCCACCGTGCCGATGGCGGGACTGCTCGCCGAGGCGACCGTCGAGACCGTGCTCGAAGAGGTCTTCGGGCGGTTCCAGCGCGCCTCCGAGAACTGGTACGGCAGCTACCGCAACGCCGGCGGCCGGGGCAAGGCCGGCCTCCGGCAGCTCGCGATCGACTTCGAGCAGGGCGGCCGGCGCCGTGGCGAGGCCGAGGACTTCCTCGTCGTCGCCCTCACCGAGGACCTGCTCCACGCCTATACGGGACTCCGGCGCGGCACCCGGATCGGCAGACCGCTCCTCCTCCTCGACAACGCCCACGAGCCGCTCGGCCGCCAGCTCGTCGAACCGATCCTGCGCGCCCGCGCCACCGGCCGCCGCGACCGGACCGTCGTCCTCGCCACCTCCCGGGTCCGTGAGCACGAGGCGCTGCGGCACGCCACCAGGTCCCGGCTGCCGGAGACCGCGCACCGGGCGCCCTGCCCGCGCGGGACGGGCGTCAGCTCCGGCATCCTCGCCGTCGAACTCACCCCGCTCTCCCCCGCCCAGACCCGCACCGCCTTCGACCACCACGACCCGGCCGGCCGCACACCACCCGAACTCGCCCGCGCCGTCCACCGGTTGACCGGCGGCCGCCCGCTCGGCGTGGCCCTCCTCGGCCGGGCCGCCGGCGAGGCCCCGGCAGAGCTCCGGGCCGCCCTCACCCCGGGCGGACTCCTCGACCTGACGGTGGAGCTGCGCGAGGACACCCCGCCGGTGCCCGTCGCCCCCACCCTCCTCGCCGAGCTGCTCCCGGTGCGACGCCCCGGCCCGTACGCCGTGCTCGCCGCCACCCACGACGAGGGGTCCGCCCGCGTGCTCGCCCACGCCCGGCTCCAGGGCGAGTCCCTGGACGGGGACGTGGCGCTGCGCGTCCGCGACCGGCTCCGCGCCGAGGACTGGCAGGACGGCCCCCGCCACTTCGTCGCCGACCCCCTCCTGCGCGCCCTGCTCCTGCACCGGCTCCGCTTCGAGGACGACGACCACCCGCGCTACGCGTCCTGGCGCGCGGTCCACGAGACCCTCCACCGGTACTACGGGCCCGAGCCCGGCCCGTACCGCCTCCACCACGACCTCGCGCTCGGCCGCACCGAGGAGGCCGTCACCCACCTGCGGGCCACCTTCCCCGAGCAGGACGTCCTCGGCTGGCTCGGACGGCTGAAGTTCGTCGCCGCCGCCCCGTACCCGCGCGAGCGGGACCACTCGGGGCCCGACCCGCGCCGGGCGATCGCCCTGGGGCAGGCCCCGACGGGCGACCTCCCGGCGGGACTCGACGCCGACCGCATCGAACTCCACCTTTCCGTACGGCGGTTGCTGCACGCCGTATGGCTGCTCACCGATCCGCTCGCACTGCCCGACGACGACGTGGCCGACCGGCTCGCGCACGAGCTGCGCAGGCTGTCCGGCCGCCATCTGACGGGCAGCGGTTCGCTCTGGGACGCGGCCACCCACTGGCCGCGCGACATCCGCGCCTGGCGGGAGCTCTCGCTGCCGCCCGGCCGCGAGGACGGAGTCTGACGCCATGCCCGACCGACCGAACGGCGGACTGACCGACCGGCTGCGCCGCCGCGTCCGCACCCCCCGCCAGAAGCTCGTCGCCGCAGTCGTCACGGCCGCCGTCGTCATCGGCCTCGGCGGATACGGGATCGCCCGGCTCACCACCCCGGAGGACCGTTCCTGCGCGGCGGGCGTCGAACGCCCGGAGGGCAGCTCCGAGTGCGTCGGCGTCAACGGCGACGGCCACGCCTTCGGCATCCCCGAACTCGCCGAGGTCGCCGAGGCCATCGGCCGCGAGAACGCCGCCCTCACACCCGGCGAGTACGCGACCGTCGCCGTGCTCCTGCCGCTGACCTCCCCCGACGGAGGCATGCGGACCAAGGTCCTCCACGAGGTGCAGGGCGCGTACGCCTACCAGTACCGCGCCAACCACGAGTCCAACAACCAGACCCCGAAGATCCGGCTCGTCCTCGCCAACACCGGCCGGGGCAACGCCCACTGGCCGTCGGTCACCCAGCAGCTGGCGTCGATGACCGGCGCCCCCGACCGGCTGCGGGTCGTCTCCGGCATCGCCACCTCCTCGACCGAGATGCGGGAGGCGGTGACCGCCCTCACCGAGGACGGGATCGCCGTCGTCGGCACCACCATCACCGCCGACGACATCGCCAACGGCCCCGGCGCCGGAAACAACCGCTACCCCGGCCTCGCCCGCGTCTCCCCCACCAACAGCGACGAGGCCAAGGCCCTCGCCCACTTCGGCCGCGTCGACGCCGCCAAGGCGCTCCTCGTCCAGGACACCCGCAGCGGCGACCACTACACGGACACCCTCAAGTCCGCCTTCGCCGCCTCCCTCAAGGGCGCGCCCTACGAGCCGCAGCTGTTCACCTCGCCCCCCGACCCGACCGACGAGGGCACCACCGCCAACACCTTCCGCCAGATCACCCACCTGATCTGCGACACCCGCGCCGAGACGGTCTTCTTCGCGGGCCGTCACACCCAGCTCCGCCAGTTCATCAACGCGCTGGGGTCGCGCGGCTGCACCGACCGCGCCTTCACCATCCTGACCGGCGACGAGGGCTCGTACCTGGGCGCCGACAAGAAGCTCGACCGGAACGCCCTCAAGAAGAAGCTGACCGTCCGCTACGCCGCGCTCGCCCACCCCGACGCGTGGAAGCCGGCGCCGGGGCGGCCGGTCCCGGCAACGGGCGGTTCGGTGGGGGCGTACTCGACCTTCGAGACGGACATCGCCCGCGCCTCGAAGGAGCCGGTCCCGCTCGCGGACGGGCAGGCGATCGTCGCGTACGACGCGATGGCGACGGCGGTCCACGCGATCCGCCAGGCCACGCCCCGCGAGGCCCAGTACCCGGAGCTCGCGGACGTGGTCACGCAGTGGCCGCAGGTGAAGGGCTCGCTGCGGGTGCAGGGCGCGAGCGGCTGGATCTGCCTCGACAACTACGGCAACCCGTACAACAAGGCGGTCCCGATCGTGGAACTGGCCCTGGACGGCTCCCAGCGCTTCGTCGCCATCGCCTGGCCGGAGAAGAACCCCCCGAGCACGTCCTGCCTGCCACCGAAGAGGAGCTAGGGGGTCACGGCACCCACTTCGGCCAGGGCGCCTCGTCCCGCTCGTACAGCACGCGCAGATCGGCCCAGCGCTCGGGCGACCACGCGGCCCAGTCCGTCGGGCGGCCGTCCAGCGCCGCCACCAGCCGCTCGAAGTGGTCGTGCCAGCCCGCCAGGCAGTCCAGCCGGTACTCCCGCGTCCCCCGGAACTCGTTGGTGAAACGCAGCACGGTCGACCCGCCGCCCCCGGACCCCGGCTCCAGATGGAACCGGATCCGGCCGTGCGGCGGATCGACCGTGTACTCGGCGACGTACTCGGGGTCCCAGGCGGTCACCCGCCCCGAGACCTCCGTCTCGCTGTTGAGCCAGCGGAGCGTGACCAGGCCACCGAGCCGGGGCTCCAGCGGGTCCGCCGCGCACAGCCAGCCCGGCAGGCCCTCGGGGGTGGCGACGGCCTCCCAGACCTCCGCCGGCGGGTGCGGGAGCTCCATGACGTACCGCAGCAGGTGCGTGTCGCCGTCGTGGGCCTCGCACCTGCCCCGGGGTATCTCGCTCATACCTCCAGCGTGGCCCCGGGGTCCCCCACCCGCTACTCCAACGCCGGTTCCTACTCCACGCCCGCGTAGGAGTGCTTGCTGGTGACGAAGATGTTGACGCCGTAGTAGTTGAAGAGGAAGCAGCCGAAGGCGATGAGCGCGATGTACGCGGCCTTCCGCCCCTTCCAGCCCGCCGTGGCGCGCGCGTGCAGGTACGCCGCGTAACCGACCCACGTGATGAAGGACCAGACCTCCTTGGCGTCCCAGCCCCAGTACCGGCCCCACGCGTCGCCGGCCCAGATCGCGCCCGCGATGATCGTGAACGTCCACAGCGGGAAGACGGCCGCGTTGACCCGGTACGAGAACTTGTCCAGGGACGCCGCCGAGGGCAGCCGCTCCAGGACGGAGCGGGCGAACGCGCTGGGTGCGCCGCCGCTCGCGAGCTTGTTCTCGTACGAGTCGCGGAAGAGGTACAGGACAGTGGCGACGGCCGCGAGGTAGAAGACCGCGCCGCAGAAGATCGCGGTGGAGACGTGGATCCACAGCCAGTACGAGTCGAGCGCCGGCACCAGCTGGTCACTGGGGGTCTTCAGCCAGGTCGTGGCCAGGCCCAGGTCGAGCAGGACGGTCGTGACCAGCGGCAGGCCGATCCACCGCACGTTCTTCTTGGCGAGGAGGAAGCCGAGGTACGTGCCGACCGCCACCGTGGAGAAGGTGGTGGAGAACTCGTACATGTTGCCCCAGGGGGCGCGCTGCACGGCGAGGGCCCGGCTGACCACGCCCGCCGCCTCGATGGCGAAGGCGAGGACGGTGAGGGAGACGGCGATCCGGCCGTAGAGGTCGCCCTTGACCGTGCCGCCGGACGCGCCGGGGCCGTCCGGGACGTCCCGGGTGCCGGCCGCGGAGCGGGTGACGACCTTCGGCTTGTCGAGGACGGCGGTGGCGCCGGCCGCGCCCTTGACCTGGACGGTCACGGCGGCGGCCGCGGCCGAGGCCTGCTGCGTGAGGGCGGCGGCGGTCCGGCCGACCTTGCTGCGGCTGCCGAGGACCCACTCGGCGATGTGCGCGAAGAAGGCCAGGGTGTAGACGGCCATGGAGGAGTAGATGAGCAGGTCGCTCATCTTCGCCAGGCTCTCGTTGGTGGTGGCGGCGAGGATCACTTGTCGGCCTCTCCCGAAGGGGCAGGGTCTTCTGCGGGTTCTTCCGCGGGTTCTGGCGCTGGTGCGGCGGGCGGGGCATCCGCGGTGAGCGTGACCGCGAGGTCGCCCAGCTCCTCCGGGAGCCTGGCCGACTCGCTCCGGCCGAGGCCGGCCATCTCGACGACGGTCACGCCGTCCTCACCCCGTACGGCCCGGACCCAGACCCGGCGCCGCTGGATGAAGAGCGAACCGGTGAGACCGGCGATCGCCGCGATCGCGCCCGCGAGGGCGAGGCCGTTGCCCGGCTGCTGCGAGATCTGGAAGCTGGCCCACTCCTTGATCTCCTTCTCGAACGTGATCGAGCCGGCCCCGTCGGGGAGCTTCATCGTCATGCCGGGCAGGAGGCGCTGGGCGAGCGGGTTGCCGGACGTGTCCGTGAACTGCTTCATCTTGGTCTTGTCGAGCTGGTACACGTTCTGCGGCAGACCGGAGTCCACGCCCAGGGAGCCGTGGTAGCCGGTGAGCGCCATGGCCGGGTCGACGAGCCCCGGGAACTGAGAGAACATCGTGCCTTCGCCGGCGCCGGCGAAGGTCGGCACGAAGAAGGCCTGGAAGCCCAGCTGCTCCTTCTTGCCCTTGCCGTTCTTGTCGCGGTAGCCGTCCAGCACCTTGATCGCGCCGGTCGAGGTGATGTTGTTGTCGATCGGCAGGAGCGGCACGGCGCCGTGGAAGACGGTCTTGCCGCCGCCGTCCTTGACGGTGACGACGGGCGCGTAGCCGTGGGCGATCAGGTAGACCTTGGAATCGCCGACCTTGAGCGGCTCGTTGACGCGGATGACCGCCTTCTTCTCCGCGCCGTCGGCCTCGGAGTACCGGACCTTCGCCTCGAAGGTGCGGGGGGTGCCGCGCTGCGGGCCGTTCATCTCGTACGTGCCATCGAAGGCGTCGAGCGTGAAGGTGAACGGCTCCAGCTCCTCCGTACCGAACTGCGACCCGGACTTGAAGTCGTCGTACTGCGTGAGCGTGTTGGAGAAGCCGTCGCCCTCGACGATCAGCTTGCCGCCCTCGGACTTGAAGAGCTGGCCCCAGGCGAAGGCGACGAGGATCACGATCAGGGCGACGTGGAAGAGGAGGTTGCCCGCCTCGCGCAGAAAGCCCTTCTCGGCGGCGATCGCGTCCCCGGCTGTGTGGGCGCGGAAGCGGCGGCCCTTGAGGACGGCGAGCGCGGCCTCGCGGACCTGCTCGGGCTCGGCGTCGGTGCGCCAGGTGGCGTACGCGGGGAGCCGGTCCAGGCGCCGGGGGGCGCCCGGCGGACGGCTGCGGAGCTGGCCGACGAACTGCCAGGTGCGCGGCACGATGCAGCCGATGAGGGAGACGAACAGCAGGATGTAGATCGCCGAGAACCACACCGAGCCGTAGACGTCGAAGAGCTGGAGCTTCTCGTAGATCGGCGTGAGGGTGGGGTGCGCGGCCTGGAAGTCCTGCACCTTGATCTCGTCCGCGCTGGTCTGCGGGATGAGGGAGCCGGGGACGGCGCCGAGGGAGAGCAGGAACAGCAGGATCAGCGCGACCCGCATCGACGTCAGCTGCCGCCAGAACCAGCGGATCCAGCCGACGACTCCGAGGACGGGGCCGCCGATGGGGGCGTCGCCGCGGTCCTCGGTGGGGGCGGTGGAGAGCTGCGCGCCGGCCGCTTCGTCGGCGGTGCGCTCGGTCTCCGTCGTGTCGGACGTACCGGATGTGCCGGTCGTACCGGATGTGTCGGTCGTGCTCATGGAACTCAGATCCCCACCGTGAAACCGCTGGACCAGCCCTGCATCGTGGCGACCATGCTGTCCCACGCGCCCGTGAGGAGCAGGACGCCGGTGACGATCATCATGCCGCCGCCGATCCGCATGACCCACACATAGTGCTTCTTGACCCATCCGAACGCGCCGAGCGCCTTGCGGAAGGCGATGGCGGCGAGCACGAACGGTACGCCGAGGCCGAGGCAGTACGCGAAGGCGAGTATCGCGCCGCGCCCGGCGCTGGCCTGCTCCAGGGCGAGGGCGTTGACCGACGCGAGGGTCGGGCCGATGCACGGGGTCCAGCCGATGCCGAAGAGCGCGCCGAGCAGCGGGGCGCCGATCAGTCCGGCGGCGGGCTTCTTGTGGAAGCGGAACTCGCGCTGCGTGAACCAGGGCATCAGGCCGGCGAAGAAGACGCCCATGAGGATCATGAGCACGCCGAGGATGGTGGTGAGCGTCTCGCGGTACGCCTGGATGGTCGACCCGAAGTAGCCGAAGAGGGCGCCGCCGGAGACGAACACGACGGTGAAGCCGAGGACGAAGAGGACGGCCCCGGCGGTCATCCGGCCGCGGCGGCTCTCGGCGAGGTCGGTGCCGGTGACCCCGGTCACGTACGAGAGGTAGCCGGGGACGAGCGGGAGGACGCACGGCGAGAAGAAGGAGACCAGGCCGCCGAGGACCGCGAGGGGCAGGGCGAGCAGCAGGGCTCCGCTGGTGACCGTCTCGTTCACGGGCTCACTTCTCCTTGAGGAGAGGCTCGATCATCGACCGGAGCTTCTCCTCGTCGAGCGCCATGAGGGAACGGGCGGCGATCTTGCCCTCCTTGTCGAGGACGACGGTGGAGGGGATGCCCTGGAGGCTGAGGGTGCCCTTGGGGAAGCCGAAGAGGATCAGCTTGCCCTGCGGGTCGTAGAGACTCGGGTAGGGCACCCCGTAGTCCTCTTCGAAGGCGATCGCGGGCTGCTTGTTGGGGTCGCGGGTGTTGAGGCCGACGAACTCGACGCCCTTGCCCTCCAGGTCCTTGGCGACCTTCGCGAAGTGGGGAGCCTCGGCGCGGCAGGGGGCGCACCAGGATCCCCAGGCGTTGAGGACGACGACGTTGCCCTTGAGGTCGGCGACGTCGAGCTGCTTGCCGTCGAGGGTCTCGCCCGCGAGCTTCCCGGGCGTCGCCCGCTCGCCCTTGGCCGCGGTGGAGATACCGCCCGTGTTGGTCACGAAGTTGGTGTTGCCACCGCCGCCGGACTTGCCGTTGCTGTCGCCGCTGCAGGCCGAGAGCGTGAGGGCGGCGGACAGCACTCCGACGGCGAGCAGGGTGCGTCGAGGGGCACGACGGGCGCGACTGGCACGACTGCTAAGGCTCATGTGAAAAGTTTCGCATGGGCGTTTGGGGGATCTTGGGCACCCCCCTACGTGCCCGTAAAGCCCCTTGTCAAGATCGCCTAAGCCTGACTAGGCGGTCTTGAGATAGGCGTTCCACCCGCCGGTGGGCTTCTGCCCCACGTCGAGCCCGCGCAGCTTGGCGAGAATCTTCGGGTCCTGCACATCGAGCCAGTCCACGAACTGCTTGAAGGAGACGAGCCGGACGTCCTTCTTTCCGGCCATTCCCTTGATCGCGTCCTCGACGGCGTCCATGTAGATGCCGCCGTTCCACTGCTCGAAGTGGTTGCCGACGTAGAAGGGCGCGCGGTTCGACTCGTACGCGCGCGTGAAGCCGCCGAGAAGGGCGTCGGTGGCCTGCCTGCGCCAGCCCGGGTAGCGGGAGGGCATGCCCTTCGTCGTGTTCTTCGACTGGTTGGCGAGCATGTTGTAGTCCATGGAGAGGACCTCGAAGGAGTGCCCGGGGAAGGGCACCGCCTGGAGCGGCAGGTCCCAGATGCCCTGGCGCTTGACGGGCCAGGTCTGGCGGCCGCCGGGCGAGCTGGCGTCGTAGCGCCAGCCGAGGCGCTTGGCGGTGGGGAGCAGGTTGTCCTGGCCGAGGAGGCAGGGCGTGCGGCCGCCGACGAGCTCCTTCGAGTAGTCGAAGGGCAGCGGGTCGAGGTCGGTCCAGCCGCTGTTGGTCTTCCACTCGGTGACGAACTTCATCGCCTGGTCGATCTCGCTCTGCCACTGGGCAGGGGTCCAGTTGCCGACGGAGCCGGAGCCGCCGCAGAAGTGCCCGTTGAAGTGGGTGCCGATCTCGTGGCCTTCGAGCCAGGCCTGCCGGACGTACTTCAGCGTGTCCTTGATGTGGTCGTCGGTGAGGTAGCCGATGTCGGAGGCGCCGACGCGGTTGTTCGGCGGGCGGTAGAGGTTCTTCTTCGACTCGGGGAGGAGGTAGATCCCGGAGAGGAAGAAGGTCATCGCCGCGTCGTGGTTCTTGGCGAGTTCGAGGAAGCGGGGGAAGAGGCCGTTGCCGACCTCGCCCGCGCCGTCCCAGGAGAAGATCACGAACTGCGGCGGGGTCTGGCCGGGTTCGAGGGGCACGGGGGTGTCGGGCTGGTGCGGCTGCTTGCCGGTGTCGGCGGTGGAACCGTCGCCGATGAGCTTGGCGTCGTCCTTGGTCGGAGCGGGTGTGGTCGGCTCCGCCGACGCGTCGCCTCCCTTGCCGGGTCCGGAACGTCCCGGCTTGTCCTCGTTGTTGCTGCCACAGCCGGCGATTCCGATCGCCGCGGCCGCGCCAACGCCCGCCCCGAGGAGCCCCCTTCGACTGATTCCGTTGATCCCGCGCATGACATCCCCATTCGCGCTGACGTATGAACTAAACGTCATCCAAACCGACAATGAGTGAGATGCAGGGCGGAACACGGAGGTTCCGGAAATTCGCACATAAATTTCAGGGCGGCCGGATGGCATGTACACCACCTGACCGCCCTGACGATGGACCTCTTCGGGCCCGCTGTCCAGGCCCGCGCCGTATCGCTCCCCGGGAATCCCTCCGGGACCACGCCCGGAACCCGGCTCGGGACTGCGCCCGGAACCGGCTGGGACTACGCCCCGAACCGGCTGGGACTACGCCCCGAACCGGCTGGGACTACGCCCCGAAGGCCTTCGACTTCCCCTTCACCGGCTTCGCCCCGGCGAGGAGATGCGCCGGGACAAGGTCCCGGGCCGGCTCGCTGTACCCGACCGAGACGATCTTGTCGCCCCGGTACGTGAACGAGGTCAGCGACGCCAGCGTGCACTGCCGCCGCCGCGGGTCGTGCCAGAGCCGCCGCTTCTCCACGAAGCTCCGGACGATCCAGATCGGCAGCTGATGGCTGACGCAGACCGCCTCGTGCCCGCGGGCCGCGTCCTTCGCCGCGTCCAGCGCGCCCATCATCCGCACGACCTGCTCGACGTACGGCTCGCCCCACGACGGCTGGAACGGGTTGGTCAGGTGCTTCCAGTTCCCCGGCTTGCGCAGGGCCCCGTCACCGACGCCGAAGGTCTTCCCCTCGAAGACGTTCGCCGCCTCGATCAGCCGCTCGTCGCTCGCCAGGTCCAGGCCGTGCGACTTGGCGACCGGCATCGCCGTCTCCTGCGCCCGCTCCAGCGGGGAGGCGACGACGTACGTGACGTCCCGGGCGGCCAGGTGCTCGGCGACCCGGTCCGCCATCTGCCGGCCCAGCTCGGAGAGGTGGTAGCCGGCGCGGCGGCCGTAGAGGACCCCGTCCGGGTTGTGGACCTCGCCGTGCCGCATCAGGTGGACGACGGTGATGTCGTCGGCACCGCTGGAGACGCTCATGCGGTGGCCTCCGCGGCGGCGCGGGCGGCGGCCGGCAGCGCGGCGGCGATCCGCTCGATCGCCCGCTCGTCGTGGGCGGCCGACACGAACCAGGACTCGAAGGCGGACGGCGGCAGGTAGACCCCGTCGGCCAGCATCGAGTGGAAGAAGGCGTTGAAGCGGAAGGCCTCCTGCTGCTTCGCCTCGTCGTAGTTCCGCACCTCGTCGGCCGTGAAGAACACCGAGAACATGTTGGAGGCGGTCTGCAGCCGGTGCGCGACACCCTCCTTCGCGAGGGCGCCCGTGACGAGCCCCTGGATCTCCTTCGACACCGCGTCCACCGTCGCGTACGCGGCCTCGTCGAGCAGCCGCAGCTGCGCGAGCCCGGCGGCGGTGGCGATCGGGTTACCGGAGAGCGTGCCCGCCTGGTAGACCGGCCCGGCCGGGGCCAGGTGCCCCATCACGTCGGCGCGGCCACCGAACGCGGCGGCCGGGAAGCCGCCGCCCATGACCTTGCCGAAGGTCAGCAGGTCCGCCTTCACGCCGTCGATGCCGTACCAGCCGGCCCGCGAGGTACGGAAACCGGTCATCACCTCGTCCGAGATGTACAGCGCGCCGTTCTCCCGGCACAGGTCCGCCAGGCCCTGGTTGAAACCCTCCGCCGGCGGCACGACGCCCATGTTCCCGGGCGAGGCCTCGGTGATCACACAGGCGATCTCACCCGGGTGCGCGGCGAACGCCGCCCGCACCGCTTCGAGGTCGTTGTACGGCAGCACGACCGTGTCCCCGGCCTGCGCGCCGGTCACACCGGGCGTGTCGGGCAGGCCGAGGGTCGCGACCCCGGAACCGGCCGCGGCCAGCAGCGCGTCCACGTGACCGTGGTAGCAGCCCGCGAACTTGACGACCTTGGCACGCCCCGTGAAGCCGCGGGCGAGCCGGATCGCGGACATCGTGGCCTCCGTACCGGAGGACACCAGCCGGACCTGCTCGACCGGCTCGACGCGCGCGACGATCTCCTCCGCGAGCGCGACCTCGCCCTCACCCGGCGTACCGAAGGACGTGCCGCGGGCCACGGCGGCCTGCACCGCCGCGGTGACCTCAGGGTGCGCATGGCCGAGAATCATCGGCCCCCACGAGCAGACCAGGTCGACGTACTCCCGACCGTCCGCGTCGGTGAGGTACGGACCGGTACCGGAGACCATGAACCGGGGCGTACCGCCCACGGCTCGGAAGGCACGCACCGGTGAGTTCACGCCGCCGGGCGTCACGAGGGACGCGCGGTCGAAAAGCGTCTGTGAGACTGGGGCTTCGTATGAATACGGCACTGTGATCCTGACCTGCGAGTACGGCCGCGATTACGGCTGCGAGTACGGCTTCGAGTACGGAGGAACGGTGTGGGCACCCTGAGATGACGCCGGGGCGGCTGTCGGCCGCGTCTGCGAAACTGGGGCGTCAGAGGGATGGCTCACGGAATCCATGGTGTCAGAGGCCACGGCGTTCTTGCGGACAGGTGTTTCACCGTACGAACGCGGGGGAGGTCACTGACACGATGATCGGGTCGCGCGGCGGGGTCGTGTTGCCGAGAAAAAGCAGTCGGGTGGAGATATGCATCGCGGTGGCGGACCGGGCGAGGGGACGGACGACCTGGGTCCGGAGTCTGCCCGGCGAGGGAGGCACCGGCGCCGGCGGGCGGACGGGTCGACTCCCGGCGCGCCGGGCACTCCGGGAAGCCCCGGCGGCCAGGGCCCCGAGGCCGATCCCGGATCCGGAAGCGGAAGCGGCCGGTCGTTGGGAGTGACGTACAAGTACTTCGGCGCGCCCGACGGCGCCACGGCGGCCCGCGTCCCGATCTCGATGCGCCCGGAGGAGCTCGGCGGCGACGAGCTCGGCATGGGCGGCATGTTCACCAAGATCAAGCCGGAGACCATAGCGGCGATGGTCCTCACGGGCATCCAGGGCATGCCCCTGAACAAGGTGCCCCCGCTGGAGCTCGTCGTCCTCCACCCGGACTACGCGGTCGTGAAGCTCCCGATGACCGTGGTCGACCCGCTGCGCGGGATCGGCGAGGAGTCGGTCGGCGCCGCCGCCTTCATCTGGTCCACGGTCCCCGACCGCGGCGGCCCGCGCGACGCCTTCGACGTCTACCAGCTGCTCCACGAGTGGCAGGACTTCTCGGTCCGCCTCCACGAGGCCGGCCACCAGCCTTACTGCCTGGTCTGGCCGTAACCCCTGCTCCGGGACGGGAAGGGGCGACGGCGCGAGCACCGACGGCCTTCCCGCTCCCTACGGGGCCGTCTCGCCGCCGCCGCAGTCGACGAGCTCGTCGAGCTCCTCGCCCGTCACGATCCCCTGGGGAGTCCAGTACGAGCTGGCGGGCGGCGCGGACGCCCGTACCGCCGCGAGGTCGAAGACCGCACCCGCCGCGCCCTCGGATCCGTATGCGACCAACACGTCGAGCTGTTTCGGCGGTTCCGCCGGACGGGTGGCCGGGCGGGACGTCCGGTAGTCCCCCGCGGCCCACAGCCGCAGCAGCCCGCCCCGGCCCTCGTCGGTCAGCGGCCCGTCGGCCTGCCACACGAGCTTCTCCGTCCCGCTGTCCCGGAGCTCCACCCGCCGCACCCGCTCCGACGGGCACTGGGCGGCCTTGACCGTGACCGTGTCCCCGTCGATCCGCAGCCCGAGGAGGCTGGGGCCGAGGGGGTCGGACATGCCGGTCACGACGGTGACCCAGAGGAACACGAGCGCGGCCGGCACGGCCAGGCCCGCCAGCGCGATCAGGCCGATGACGACGGCCTTGCGCCCACGCGGTGGCTCGGAGACAGCACTCATCGTCGTCCCACGGTAGCGATCACACCCCAACGCGCAGGGGGCCCAGGGGACACGAGTGAATAACGTCTAAGGGCCTTGTCGTTCTCGCTGTTGCTCGGCGAGCTCGCGGGCGGAGGCGAGCCGGTACGGGACGTCGATGACCACGACGTTCTTCATGAACAGCAGCCGGGTCTTGAGCCGCAGCGCGCTCTGGTTGTGCAGGGGCTGCTCCCACCAGTGCCCCACCACGTACTCGGGGATGACCACCGAGACGACCGCGTCGGGCGTCCGCTCGGACGTCTCCCGGACGTGCCGCAGGATCGGCTGGACGAGCGAGCGGTACGGGGAGCTGAGCACCCGCAGCGGTACGTCGATCCCGTGGGCCTCCCAGGTCGCGCGGAGCACCTCCGCCTCCGCCGGGTCCTCGGCGACGGTGACGGCCGTGAGGGAGGCGGGCCGCAGGGTCTTCGCGTACGACAGGGCACGCAGGCTGGGCGCGTTGACCGAGGCCACGAGGACGAGGACGTGGTTCCCGGCGAGGGCGTGGGGCCGTTCGCCGGGAGCGACGGCGACCTCGGCGGCGACGGCGTCGTAGTGCCGCCGCACCCCCTTCATCCCGGCGAAGAGCACCGGCATCGCGATCACGACCAGCCAGGCGCCGTGCGTGAACTTGGTGATCAGGACGATGACGAGGACGACCGCGGTCAGACAGGCGCCGAAGGCGTTGATCGCGAGGCGCCTGTGGATCCCGCGGCGGTCGGCGGCCCCGGTGGGCGTGGCGAGTTCTCGCCGCCAGTGCTTGACCATCCCGGTCTGGGAAAGGGTGAAGGAGACGAAGACGCCGATGATGTAGAGCTGGATCAGCCGGGTCAGCTGCGCGTCGAAGGCGACGATGAGGGCGATCGCGGCGAGCGCGAGAAGGACGATGCCGTTGGAGTGGACGAGCCGGTCCCCGCGGTGGAAGAGCTGGCGGGGCGCGTAGCGGTCGCGGCCGAGCACCGAGGCGAGCATCGGGAAGCCGTTGAAGGCGGTGTTGGCCGCCAGGATCAGGACGCCCGCGGTGACGGCCTGGAGCGCGTAGAAGAGGACGTGCCAGTCGCCGAAGGTGGCCCGGCCGATCTGGGCGAGCGCCGTGGACATCGGGGTGCCGGGGGCGAGCCCGAGCTCGGTGGGGTCCTCGGCGACGTGGACCTCGTAGACCATGGCGAGCACGGTGATCCCGAAGAACATGGTCACCGAGAGCCCGCCCATGATCGCGAGCGTCATGGCCGCGTTGCGGCTCTTCGGCTTCGCGAAGGCCGGGACGCCGTTGCTGACGGCCTCGACACCGGTCAGCGCCGTGCACCCGGAGGCGAAGGCACGCAGGGCGAGGAAGACGAGCGCGATCCCCGAGTAGGCCGAGACCGCGTTGACGGGCAGGTCGGCGGACTCGGCGCGGATCGTCGAACCGGTCGCCATGCGCACGGCGGCGACGGCGAACATGACGTAGATGACGGCGATGAAGGCGTACGTGGGGATGGCGAACCACCGCCCCGACTCGCGCACCCCGCGCAGGTTCAGCCAGACCAGCACCACCACGAAGCCCACCGACATGGCCACGGCGTGCCCGTCGAGCGAGGGGACGGCCGAGGTGATCGCGGCGACCCCGGAGACGACGGAGACGGCGACGGTCATCACGTAGTCGATGAGCAGGGCGGAGGCGGCGGTGAGCGCGGCGGTCTGCCCCAGGTTCTCGGCGGAGACGACATAGGCCCCGCCGCCGCCCGGATAGGCGTAACAGGTCTGCCGGTAGGACGCGACGACGACCAGGAGCAGGATCACGATCCCGACCGCCGCGTACCAGGCCAGATGGAGCACGGCGAGGCCACCGAGGGCGAGGATCAGCAGGATCTCCTCGGTGGCGTAGGCGACCGAGGAGAGCGGGTCGCTGCAGAAGATCGGCAGGGCCACCCGCTTCGGCAGCAGGGTCTCACCGAGCCGTCCGCTGTCCAACGGACGTCCTACGAGCAGGCGTTTCGCCGCACTTCCAGCTCTCATAAGTGCTGAAGTTAGGACGAATGGTATGTAATGCGCGGAAGCCGCGCCCTGCGGAACCCCTCTACGAGGAAGGACGTCACGCGTGAGCGGAGTACGGAGCGGAGTAGGAAGCGGAGTACGGATGGCCGGCGAACCCATGCAGATCGGCGAGGTCGCCGCACGGACGGAACTGTCCCTGCGCACCATCCGCCAGTACGAGGACAACGGCCTGGTGGTGCCCTCCGCCGCCTCGCCCGGCGGATTCCCCCTCTACACGGACGCGGACGTCTCCCGGCTGATGGTGATCCGCCGGATGAAGCCCCTCGGCTTCACCCTCGACGAGACCCGCGAACTGCTCACGGCGGTGGACCGGCTGACCGAGGACCGTCCGGGCACGGACACGGAGCTCGACCCGGAGGACCGCACCGCGCTCGTGACCCGCGTCCGCCGCTACGAGCAGGCGGCCGCGGAGCGGGTCACCGAACTGCGGACCCAGCTGGCTCGCGCGGAGGAGTTCGCCACGTCCCTCCGCAGCCGCCTGTCCTCGACCCCGGCCTGACCCGGCCATACCTGGCCCGACCCGGCCTTACCCGGCCCGACCCGACCCGACCCGGAACCCTTACGCCGCCAGGGCTTCCGCCAGCTCACGGAAGAAGCGCGCGTAGGCGGCGGGGCTGGGCGGGGTCTCGGGGTTCCACGCGGCGAGGCGGGTGCCGGGCGGTGTCTCGTACGGCGGGACGGCGTGGAACCGGTTGTCGAAGAGGATCAGGTCGGGACGGAGCTCGGCGGCACGGCCCCAGTCGGCGGTGAGCCAGTTGGCGCCGGGCCCCGGACCGGGGTCGAGCAGCCGGACCCCGAGCGCCGCGAGCCGCGCCAGCTCGGGCCAGGCCTGCGGACGGGCCAGATGGACCTGGTCGGGGCCGGCCCCGGACAGCGCGAGCACAGTGAGCCCGGTCCGCCCCGCGACGCCCCGGAGGACTGCCTCGGCCTCCTCCACGCCCGCCGCCGGCTCCGCCGACGCCGCCGTGGACACCGCCGCCCCGGCCCGCAGCGAGGCGCCCAGCGCCCCGAACCGGTCGAGGATCGCCGGCAGGGTGAGCTCGTTGCCGACGGAGAGCGCGACGAGCGGCACCCCCAGCCGGTCGGCGACCGCCTCGTCCAGCGCGTACGGGCTCTTCCCGTCGTACGTCACGTCGACGATCAGATCCGGCCGCCACTCCCGCAGCAGCCCCTCGTCCAGGGCCCGGCCGGGACCGAGGTACGGGACCCCGGCCGCGTCGAGGCCACCCGCCTTGGCCGGGTCGGACACCGGGCCGTCGTGCCCGGAACCGTAGACGGCGACCGGCGTCACCCCCAGATCGAGCAGCGCCGCCCCGGCCCGTACATACGCGACGACCCGCTCCGGCACCCGGGCCGACACCGGCTCCGCACCCCTGTCGTCCGTGAATCCCCATGGCTGCGTTCCGGACATGCGGCTGCTCCCTCCCCGGCCGAGACTGCCTCCTGCGGCCACCTTGGAACGGTTCCCCGGCCCGCACAAGAGGGCCTGCGCCCCTCCGCGCACACCCCCGCCGCCTGCCGCCCCACCCGGGACTTTCGTCCCGGACCCCCCTGCCGAAAGTCCCCCGGCGTGGTGTTAACTGAACAGGTCGGGAGGAAGCAGTAGGAATCGCCAGCGCCTTCGTGCCCGCGCGCCACCTGCCGGGGCGCAGCGCGTACGGACGGCCCTCACGCCCTGGAGTGAGCCATGTCCTTGCCCGGCCAGTTCTCCGACCCCCGTGTCCTCACGCTCTTCGGCCTGCTCGCCGTCTCGACGGCGGTGTGGCTGACGCTGAGCCTGCGGTCCCGCGCCCGGGCACGCCGCGACCGGGCGGCGACAGGCCCGCTGGAGCGCGTCTGGCACCCGCAGGAGTCGGTCCAGCTGACACCCGCGGAGGAGCACGCCTTCGGCCAGGTCGTCTCCCGCCTCTCCTTCGGCTCCCCGGGCCGCCTGCGCTGAGCCCGGGGCCGCCCGAGCGCGCAGCCCCAGGTCGCACCAGGCCCCCTCCGGCCCCTCAAGGCCGCCTCAGACCGCCCAGGCGCGCGGGTCGCGACCCGTCACCGCGAGGAGCCGCTCGAACACCGTCGCCCCCTCGGGCAGGTCGACGCCCTCCCCGAAGACGTTCATCTTCCGGGCCATCGGCGCCATCCCCTCCACCTCCTCCACCAGCCCGGCCACCACGGCCGGATCCGGCTCGAAACCGCGCCCGGTGGCACGGGCCAGATCCCACACGTGCACGGTCAGATCGAGCAGGACCATCGACCCGACCGTCCGCGCGGGCAGCCCCATCGCCCCGACGATCCCCTCGTCCGCGCCCGGCGCGGACCAGGCGGCGACCAGCTTCCCGGTCTCCACCGAGAACCGCTCGCGCCAGCCGGCCTCCGCGAGCCGGTCCGGGGTCTCGGCGAAGTCGGCCGGCTCCTTGGCCGCGAGGGCCTGGAAGTTCACGACGACGGAGAAGAGGTGGTTCAGCAGGGCACGCACGTCGTACTCGGCGCAGGGCGTGGGCGCGCCGAGCGAGTCGTCGGTGGTGGCGCCGACCAGGGGGTCGGCGTGGGCGGCGGCGGTGCGGAGCAGATCACCGATGCGGGGCGGGGCCTCGTACGTCATGCGTCGACGCTAGGGGAACCTGCCCGCCCCGGTCTTGAAAAAACGCGCCGCCACAGACCCGCACCCCTGAAAGAAGCCCTGGGGAAGACCCCCGAACAACCGCCGGCACCGCCTAGCATCCGCAGCATGTCCGCCGCCTCAGCCTCAGCGCCACGCCGGGACACCCGGGGCATCGTCGACCCCGCCGAGCTGCTCACCCGCGTCCGCTTCCGCCGCCACCCCCCGGCGCCCGAGCTGCGGCCCTACCTGGAGCACTACTGGCTGATCGACTGGGAGCTGACGGAGCCGTACGCGACCCACGTCGTCCCGCACCCGTCCGTGAACGTCGTCTTCCAGCGGTACGGCCCGCTCGACGGCCCTCCGGACACGGCCGAGTCGTCCGCCGAGGTCTCCGGGATCGGGCTCGGCCTGTTCACACAGAAGCTGACCGGCCTGGGCCGGGTCTGCGGCGTGCAGTTCCGCCCCGGCGGCTTCCGCCCGTTCGCGCCCGCGTGGCCGGTCTCGACCTGGACGGGCCGCCGGATCCCCCTCACCAAGGTGTTCCCGACGAACGAAGCGGGAGGTACGGGCGAGGGCACCGACGCACTGTCCGCGGTCCTCTTCCCCGACGGCGACCACGCGCGCGTGGCGGCGCTCGACGCCTTCCTCCTCGCCCACGGCCCCACACCCGACCCGGCCGCCGAGCAGGCCATGGAGCTCGTGGACCTGATCCGCACGGACCGCGGGCTGCGCAGGGTGTCCCGGCTGGCCGCCGCGTCCGGCCTGTCGGCCCGATCCCTCCAGCGCCTCTTCGCCGCCTGCGTCGGCGTCGGACCGAAGTGGGTCATCCTGCGCTACCGCATCCACGAGGCCCTGGAGCGAGCGGAGTCCGCCGGGACGGCGGGCGCCCCCGACTGGGCCCTGCTCGCGGACGAGCTCGGCTACAGCGACCAGGCCCATCTCGTACGGGACTTCACGGCGACGATCGGGGTGCCGCCGACCGCGTACGCCCGCGCGGTGTCGGCGCCCTGACCTACCGTACGGACCATGGACGACGACACCTCTTCCGTACGGCTCGAAGCCTGGTCCGAAGAGGACGCGGGGCTGCTGCGCGCGCTCAACGCACCGGAGCTGATGGAGCACCTCGGCGGTCCGGCGACGGAGGAGCAGCTCGTCGGCCGCCACCGGCGGTACGTGGCGCTGAGCGCCGACGACACGGGCGCGGGGCGGATGTTCCGGATCCGGCTGCTGCCGGAGGACGTGGTGGTGGGCAGCATCGGCTTCTGGGCACAGACCTGGGACGGCGAGCCGGTGTACGAGACGGGCTGGACCGTCCTGCCGGGCTTCCAGGGCAAGGGCGTCGCGACGGCCGCCACGCGCGCGGTGGCGGCGGAAGCCCGGGCCGCGGGCCTCCACCGGCACCTGCACGCCTTCCCGTCGGCGGACAACACCGCGTCGAACGCGGTGTGCCGGAAGGCGGGTTTCGAGCTGCGCGGGGAGCGCACCTTCGAGTACCCGCCGGGCCGCCCGATGCGCTGCAACGACTGGCGGCTCGACCTGGGCTTCGCTCCCGGCTAGGAGGCGTCTTCCGGCCCGGTGAGCAGCCGGGTGAAGTGGAAGGCGACGATGTCGAAGCGCTCGCGCAGGTAGAAGCGGTGGGCTCCGGTGCGGTGGGTGCCGGAGTCGAGGTTGAGCTCGTGGCAGCCGGCCGCGCGCGCGTGGCCCTCCAGGTGGGCGATGAGCGCGTGGCCGACGCCGGTGGAGCGGTCGGCGGCGGCGGTCACCAGGTCGTCGACGTAGAGCTTGCGCAGGGAGCTGGTGTTGTTGATGATCCGCCAGCCGGCCGCGCCGACGCAGCGCCCGGCGTCGCTGTAGGCGGCGCTGAACCGCAGCCCCTGGGGATGCCCCGCCTCGTACACCTCGCGGAACAGCTCCGGGGTGAGGTGGGGGCGGAGTTCGGAGAGGACCGGCAGGAGGTCGCTCTCCAGCCGGGGATCGCCCGGCTCGAGGTCGATGATCTTCATACGGGGACGGTACCCCAGGGTTTTTCAGGGTTGACGGACGAGGCAAGCCCACGGATATTTATCTGCGTAACGCAGACTCTTCGCAACACAGCAAACCGCCTCGACCTCCCACCGAACCGAAGGGACACCCTCATGACCGTTCTCGTCACCGGCAGCCGCGGCCGCGGCGCCTCCACCCTGATCGGCCTGCTCGACGCCGCGGGCATCAAGGTCACAGCCGCCTCCAAGAACCCCGCCGACCTCTCCCCACCCCACGGAGTCGACACGGTGCGCTGCGATCTCACCGATCCGACCACCTTCGACGCCGCCCTGACCGGCACCGACGCCGTGTTCCTGTACGCCGAGGCCGCACACGCCGGGACATTCGCCGACCGGGCCCGGGCCGCCGGCGTCGAGCACATCGTGCTCCTCTCCTCCAGCTCCGCCCTCGCCCCGGACGCCGCGGGAAACGCGATCGCCACCTCCCACCTGGCCGCGGAGCACGCCCTGTCCACCGCCGCGGACACCGGAGCCTTCGAGGCCACATACCTCCGGCCCGGCGCCTTCGCCTCCAACGCCCTGCAGTGGTCACGGGCACTCCGGACCGGACACGCACCGGCCCTGCCCTATCCGCACGCGCACGGGGATCCGATCCATGAGCGCGACATCGCCGAGGCCGCCCTCGCGGTACCCACCGACCACGCCGCCGCCTTCCGCCCCTGACCGGCCCCCGCCCCCCGGAAGACGAATCCCCTGGCCCCCTCCCACCCCCCGATGCCATCCTGTCCCCGTGAACGGACCGGAGATCCACATCAGATTCGCCCCCGGCCTGCGGCTCTTCGTCTCGGCGGAGCGACGCTCGGGACACACCCCCGTGACCACCGACGGCGCCTCCTCACTCGGCCACGTGGTGGAGTCGCTCGGCGTACCGCTCACCGAAGCGGGCCGGCTCCTCGTCGACGGCCGCCCCGTGGACACGTCACACGTCCCGGTAGCGGGCGAGACGATCGACGTGGAGGACGTCGCCCGCCCCCAGCCGGTGCCGGGCGCACCACTCCGGTTCCTGCTCGACGTACACCTCGGCACCCTGGCCCGCCGACTGCGCCTGCTCGGCGTCGACGCGGCATACGAGAGCGAGGACATCGGCGACCCCGCACTGGCCGCACTCTCCGCCCGGGAGCAGCGGGTCATGCTCACACGCGACCGCGGCCTGCTGCGCCGCCGGGAGCTGTGGGCAGGCGCCTACGTGTACAGCGACCGACCGGAGGACCAGCTCCGCGACGTCCTGGAGCGGTTCGCACCACCACTGACCCCCTGGACCCGCTGCACGGCATGCAACGGCCGGCTGTCCGACGCCGACAAGGACGCGGTCCGCGAGCGCCTGGAGCAGGGCACGGAGAAGACCTACGACGTCTTCGCGGAGTGCGTGGAGTGCGGCCGGGTCTACTGGCGCGGCGCCCACCACGCCCGCCTGGAGGCCATCGTCTCCGAAGCGGTCCGAGAGTTCGGCGGCGCTGCGGCCCGCTAGGGCCACGCCCCGGTCAGCCGAGCTCGCCGCCGCGCAGCCGCTCGATCTGCACGGCGCTGACCTCGACGGTGCGCCGCATATGGGCGATGAGCAGGGCGACCTCGGCATCGCTGTAGACGTCGAACATCGTGCCCCAGGTCCCGTTGAGCTTCCGCCACAGAGCGGCGAGCTCGGCCATCCGCCCGGGCACCAGCGACACCAGGACCCGGCGCCGGTCCTCGGCGTCCCGCTCGCGCGTCACGTACCCGGCCCGCTCCAGCCGATCGACGAGCCGGGTCGCGGAGCCCGTGGTGAGCCCGGTCAGCTCGGCCACCCGCCCGGTGGTCACCGGCCGCTCCTCCAGACTGAGCAGGTTCAGGCACTGCACATCGGTCGGGTGGAGCCGCAGATGATCGGCGACGGCCTGATTGAACAGGGCGTAGGAGGCCATGTAGCGACGGGCCTCCCCGTACAGCTCGGCCATCAGCGCCTCGCGCCGGTCGGAACTCTTCTGCGGCATGCAGAAATTGTACGAACCAGACACCGGCCCCGCCGACCCGCGCATCAGAAGACGTACGGATCCCCGGTGGCCAGCACCAGAACCCGATGCCGGTCGTTCGCCGGATTCCCGTCACCGGCCCCGTCCCGCCAAGCCGTGGTGATCTCCACCGTCAGCTCGTCCGGAAGGCCCGCCGTCCGCAGGTCGAGCGCCAGCTCGCCGACGGCCCCCGCCGCCAGAAGCTCACCCGTCCGGCAGGACACCACACGGTCACTGCTCCACAGACAGGCCGTCGGCAGCTCCTGGCCCCCCGACATCGGCTCGGAGAAGGCGAGCCGGACCGTCGCCTGGGAGAGATCGGAAGGCCCGTGGTTCTCACTGACCAACCACACACCGACCCGCCCGTCCCACAGGGAGACATGCCCGTGATGGGCAAGATCCGCCTCGGCCCCCACGGCACCGGCACTCCCACCCGCACCCATCACCACGGAGACCGCGAGCACGACCCCGAGCACAGACTTCCGCATTCCACGCATAAGCACAAAATACCCACATACGACCGCATCCCTTGACACCCCATCAGCCAGCGTGTCCCTAGCCCATGGCACCCTGCCCCCATGCTGATCGCCCGCTCCGCCGCCCTCTTCGCCGTCGCCGCCCTCTTCGAGATCGGCGGCGCCTGGCTCGTCTGGCAAGGCGTACGGGAACACCGCGGCTGGATCTGGATCGGCGCCGGCGTCCTCGCCCTCGGCATCTACGGCTTCGTCGCAACCCTCCAGCCCGACGCCGAATTCGGCCGCATCCTCGCCGCCTACGGCGGCGTGTTCGTCGCGGGCTCACTCCTCTGGGGCATGATCGCCGACGGCTACCGCCCCGACCGCTGGGACGTCACCGGCGCACTCGTCTGCCTCGCCGGCATGGCCCTGATCATGTACGCCCCCCGCGGCCGCTGAACCACGCCCCCGCCTATCCTGACCGGGCGATCCACGGAATCGACCACCTGCGCGAGGAGCACTCCATGACCGCCCCCGGTACCCCCATCGCCGTCATCACCGGAGCGAGCAGCGGAATCGGCGCCGCCACGGCCAAGCAGCTCGCCGCCGCCGGCTACCGCGTAGTGCTCACCGCCCGACGCAAGGACCGCATCGAAGCCCTCGCCGCCGAGATCAACGACGCCGGCCACCAGGCCACCGCCTACGCCCTCGACGTCACCGACCGCGCCGCCGTCGACGAGTTCGCCACCGCCTTCCGCGCCCTCGCCGTCCTCGTCAACAACGCCGGCGGCGCCCTCGGCGCCGACTCCGTCGCGATCGCCGACCCCGACGACTGGCGCCGGATGTACGAGGTCAACGTCCTCGGCACCCTCCACATGACCCAGGCCCTGCTCCCGGCCCTCACCGCCAGCGGCGACGGCACGGTCGTCGTCCTCTCCTCCACCGCGGGCCACTCCACCTACGAGGGCGGCGCCGGCTACGTCGCCGCCAAGAACGGCGCCCGCGTCCTCGCCGAGACCCTCCGCCTGGAGATCGTCGGCACCCCGGTCCGCGTCATCGAGATCGCCCCCGGCATGGTCAAGACCGACGAGTTCGCCACGACCCGCTTCCGCGGCGACACCGACAAGGCCGCCAAGGTCTACGCGGGCGTGGCCGAACCCCTCACCGCGGACGACGTCGCCGACACCATCACCTGGGCCTGCACCCGCCCCCCGCACGTCAACATCGACCTCCTGGTAGTCCGCCCCCGCGCCCAGGCCTCCAACACCAAGGTCCACCGCGAGCTGTAACCACGATCGAGTGAACCCACCCGATCACCGGGACGACGCCCGAAGACCCGACCTAACGTCGAAGACAACTCCATACAGAACGGCCCTCGACCGGGACTGCAATCCCAGCCGAGGGCCTCACCACCAGGAAGACGCAACTTCCCATGGCTGAACAGGACCCTAGCGTGCCCGCGCTCTTCGACATGAGCGCCCTCACGCCCACCACCCCGCCGCACTTCATGGACCTCAAAGACCCCAGCTACGCCTACATGTTCGGCTTCCTCCAGGCCGACGGGCACCTTTCCCGGGGGACGGGCCAGAAGGGCAGGCTGACCGCCGAGATCAACGCGCGGGACATCCATATCCTCCACGAGTTCCAGCGCCTGACCCCGTACTACAGCTCCATCACGGAACGGGTCCGCACCACCAACTTCGCCGCGCAGCACCACTCAGCCACATGGTCGCTGTGCGCACTCGAGGCCAGGACCATCGTCAACGAGCTCGGAATCCCCTACGGCAAGAAGTCGCGGATCATCCGGCCACCCCGCGTCAAGTTCTCCCGACCGGACTATCTCCGCGGCGTCATCGATGCCGACGGTTCGCTCGGCTGGACCGCCGAAGGCATCCCGTTCCTCTCGTTCACGTCGGCCAGCACGGCTGTTGCCGCATACCTGTGCCACTACACGAAGAAGATCACGGGCGCCGAGCGCATCGCCCGCCGCAACACTCGCGACCAGGTCTACGTCATCACCTACTACAAAGAGCAGGCGCAACAGCTCGCCGCGCACCTCTACTACCGCGACTGCCTAGCCCTGGACCACAAAAAGGCCAACGCGACCTCGATCCAAAGCTGGGTGCGTCCAGCAGATATGAAGTTCGCACCACCCCGTAGGCGCTGGACCGAGACGGACGACCGCGAACTCCTACGACACAACGACCCCGCCGCCGCAGCCATCGCGCTCGATCGAACCGAGCAGAGCTGCTCCATGCGCCTCTGGCGCCTCCGCACCGGACAGACGCCAGCACCTGCCCAGTAGCCCGAGACGGGGACCAAAAAACGGGGTGCCGCAGGTGCGGCACCCCGTTCCTGTTCGCTCTCAGCCCTTCACGCAGACGACCTGCTTCAGCTGCGCGACCACCTCGACCAGGTCCCGCTGCTGCTCCATCACGCGCTCGATCGGCTTGTACGCGCCCGGGATCTCGTCCACGACGCCGGAGTCCTTACGGCACTCCACGCCCCGAGTCTGCTCCTCCAGGTCCCGCGTCGAGAAGCGCCGCTTCGCCTCGCTCCTGCTCATCCGGCGGCCCGCACCGTGCGAGGCCGAGTTGAAGGCAGCCTTGTTGCCGAGCCCCTTCACGATGAACGAGCTGGTGCCCATGGAGCCCGGGATGATCCCGAACTCCCCGGATCCGGCCCGGATCGCACCCTTCCGCGTGACCAGCAGATCCATCCCCTCGTATCGCTCCTCCGCCACGTAGTTGTGATGGCAGGAGATCACCGGTTCGAAGGTCACCTTCGCCTTGCGGAATTCCCGACGAAGCACCTCCTGGAAGAGCGCCATCATGACCGCCCGGTTGTACTTCGCGTACTCCTGAGCCCAGTGCAGATCGTTGCGATAGGCCGCCATCTGCGGGGTGTCAGCGACGAAGACCGCGAGATCCCTGTCCACCAAGCCGCGGTTGTGCGGCAGCTTCTGCGCCTCGCCGATGTGATACTCGGCAAGCTCCTTGCCGATGTTGCGCGATCCGGAGTGCAGAACGAGCCAAACTTCACCCTGCATATCTATGCAGACCTCTGCATAGTGATTCCCCCCGCCGAGTGTTCCCATCTGCTGCTCCGCCCGCCCCCGGCGGAACTTCACCGGATCGGCGACCGTGTCGAACCGCGACCAGAAGTCCCCCCACCCCGCCGTAGGGAACTGGTACAGCCGCCCCGGGTCCACCGCCTCCCGGTGCAGCCCACGGCCCACCGGGATCGCCTGCTCGATCTTCGACCGGAGCCGTGACAGATCGCCCGGCAGGTCGTTCGCCGTCAGCGAGGACTTGACCGCCGACATCCCGCAGCCGATGTCCACACCGACCGCCGCCGGACACACCGCCCCCTGCATCGCGATCACCGAACCGACCGTGGCGCCCTTGCCGAAGTGCACGTCCGGCATCACGGCCAGGCCCTTGATCCACGGCAGCGTCGCCGTGTTCCGCAGCTGCTGCATGGCGCCGTCGTCCACCGTGGAAGGATCGGTCCACATCCGGATGGGTACGTTCGCCCCCGGTACCTCTACGTACGACATACTTCCTCAATTCCCCCGAAAAGTCTGATAACGCAAAAACCGGAGCCAAAGCCCGTACAGGTGACAGCGGACCGGCATCAACAGCTGCGTGTGCGATAGACATTGTGTCCACCGGCCGGGTTCGCGCGGCAAACAGTTTTCGGGAAAGACTTCGGGAGAAGGGAGCCTGGGACCGTGCAGCGAAAGAGGTACGCCCCCGGCCGCACCGGGTCCACGGCGCGTACCGCCGCCATCCTCACCAGCGTCCTCGGACTGGGCCTCGGGCTCGGCCTCACCGGATGCTCGGCCGGCCCCACGACCGACGACATCGCCGTCGACGCCAAGGCCGGCCCCGTCACGCCCGTCGCACCTCCCGGCCGCTACCGGACGCTCTTCGAGCCCTGCGGTGCCGTCCCGCAGGCCACGCTCAAGGACCTGCTCCCGGGCGCCGCCGCACTGTCCGACCCCGACCGCGCCAAGGCGTACCGCGGCGTCGCGGCCGTCACGTACGACACCGACCGGCGCGTCGGTTGCACGTGGAAGGCCGACAGTCCCGAGACCTCCCACCGGCTCGTTCTCGACATCGAGCGGGTCGTGTCGTACGACTCCGCCGTCAGCGACGACGCCCGGGCGCAGGAGGTGTACCTCCGCAAGCAACTCGCGGCGGGCATCCCGGTACCTCCCACGACCCCGCCCACGCCCACCGGCACGCCCACCGGCACGGCCACGGGCACGGCTCCGGCCACGGGCACCGCCTCCGGTACGGCGGATCCTCAGGCGACCGGTTCCACCGACCCCAAGAGCGCCACGACCACCACGAGCCCCACGGCGCCGACGAGCAAGACCCCGCCCACCGACGGCCCGACGTCGGGAGCCCCCTCCACGGGAACGCCCTCCACCGGCCCCACGCCCACCTCCACCTCCACCGGCCTGGAGTCCCGCGTCCTCGACGGCCTCGGCGACATCGCGTACCTCGACGACGCGCTGAGCGCCGTCGGCGCGAGCGGACATCAGCGTGTCGTCAGCGTGGTGTTCCGCACATCCAACGTCATCGTGACGGTCTCCTACCGGGAGCAGAGCACCGGTTCCGCGGAGGCCCCCGACAGCAAGGAACTGCAGGACAAGGCCCGGAATCTGGCCCGGATGCTCGCCGAGCGCCTGGAGGAGTAGCCGTTCGCGGACGATCCGTGAGCGGGCGGCGACCACGTAACGTGTCGGCGTACCCGTGGCCGACAAGCGACTGAAGGAACCATGCAGCGATCAGCCCCGCGACTCCCCCGCATACTCGCCTGCGCAGCCGTCCCGGTGATGCTTGTCGTCGCCGGCTGCTCCTCGGACTCGGGTGGCAGCGGTGACTCCGGCAAGAAGGGGGCGCAGGACAAGGCGTCCGCGTCGGCCTCGGCCACGCCCACTGCCTCGCCGACGCCGACGGTCGAGCCGGCGAAGTTCGCGAAGCTGCCCGAGGTCTGCAAGGCGATCTCGGCGAAGACGACTGCGTCCCTGGTGCCGAAGGCGAAGAGCAAGAAGGGCACGCCGGCCGCCTCCAGTGACCTGGCGAGCCGTGGTGGCTGTTCGTGGAACGGTCTCGACGACAACGGTGTGGACGGCTCGCAGTACCGCTGGCTGGACGTGTCGTTCTACCGGTACGAGTCGGACGTGTCGCTCGGCAGCGGTGAGGAGCGCGCGGTGGAGAACCTGACGAAGGAGCTCGCCAAGATCCAGGAGACGCCGGGCGCGAAGAAGCTTCGCACCACGGCGGCCTCGGGGATCGGCGAGGAGGCGAAGTCGGTCGCGTACAAGCTGCGCAAGACGGACGAGGACTTCGTCTACGCCTCGGTCGTGGCGCGTACGGGCAACGTGCTGGTCCTGCTGTCGTACAACGGCGCCGGTTACGCGGGCGCCGACGCGCCCTCCGACAAGAAGATCATGGATGGTGCCGTGAAGGCCGCCAAGGAGGCTGTGGCCGCCGTCGCGGCAGCCAACAAGTAGCCGACACGTAGCCAACAAGTAGTCACAAACCAACGCAGACGGAGACACCCGCGCGGAGCCCGTCCCTCCCCCGAGGGCCGGGCTCCGCGCGCATGTGCCAGTCTGTGCGCGCGAGATGTCGTTTGACGGGAGGGGATCGCGGGTGGCCGCGATGCAGCTGACACGCACACACCGAATACTCATCGGCCTCGTCATCGCCGGTGCGTTGATCATCGCGGGGATCGGTTTCGCGGGTTCGTACGCCGCGGTCCGCGAGCTCGCGGTGGACAAGGGCTTCGGGACCTTCTCCTACTTCTTCCCGATCGGTATCGACGCGGGCATCTGTGTCCTGCTGGCTCTGGATCTGCTGCTGACCTGGCTGCGGATTCCGTTTCCGCTGTTGCGTCAGACCGCCTGGATCCTGACGGCGGCGACGATCGCCTTCAACGGTGCGGCCGCTTGGCCGGATCCGCTGGGCGTCGGTATGCACGCGGTGATCCCGATTCTGTTCGTCGTGTCCGTGGAGGCCGCGCGTCACGCGGTCGGCCGGATCGCGGACATCACGGCCGACAAGCACATGGAGGGCGTGCGGCTGACGCGCTGGCTGCTCTCTCCGGTGCCGACGTTCCGGCTGTGGCGGCGGATGAAGCTGTGGGAGCTCCGCTCGTACGAGCAGGTGATCAAGTTGGAGCAGGAGCGGTTGATCTATCAGGCGCGGCTCCAGGCTCGTTACGGTCGTAGCTGGCGGCGCAAGGCGCCGGTTGAGGCGCTGATGCCGCTGCGGCTGGCGCGGTACGGGGTGCCGTTGGCGGAGACGGCGGCGGCGGGCCTCGCGGCGGCGGGCATCGAGCCGGCTGTCCTCCCGCCGCAGGCGCAGGCGGTGCACGGGATGCAGCCGGTGGCGGCGGTCCAGGCGGCCCCCGCGCTTCAGCCGCAGCAGCCGCAGCAGCTGCCGCAGGCGCCCCAGCAGCCTCAGCAGCACCCACAGGTGGGCCAGCAGGGCCGGCAGGGGCAGCAGGGCCAGGCAGAAGCCTCGAACCACGACAGCCCGTGGTTCCAGGCTCCGCATCTCCCGTCCGAGGCGATCGAGACGGCGTACGACCCGCAGTACGTCGACGGTCTGGCTCCCACTCCGGTGGCCGTGCCGCTCGGTCCGGAGGACGTTCCGATCCCGGACCCGCGCCATGAGCAGGGCCCCGAGGCGTTCGAGCCGTACCCGGAGTACGTGGAGGAGCCGGAGCCTCGGGTCGGTGACTTCGAGGAGACGGTCTACAAGATCACGTGGTCGTATGTCCACGAGCACAAGCAGTTCCCCGGCGATGGTGAGCTGCAGCAGTTGGTGGCCGCTCACTACGGCGTTCCGGAGTTCCCCGACACGGATCTGTTGCACCAGTTGACCCCGGTGATTCAGCAGCGCATCCAGCAGGAGATGGCCGACTTCGACACGGCCTGATGGCCACGAGGCCATGCAGAAGGGCCGCCGCCCGGACTCCGAGCGGCGGCCCTTTCACATGCTCAGCTGCTCACTCACCACTCGCCACTCACGCGCCGAGCAGCTTCCGCACCCGGTCCGCCCCGACCGCGAGGAGCAGCGTGGGCAGGCGCGGCCCGGTCTCGCGGCTGACGAGGAGCTTGTAGAGCAGGGCGAAGAAGGCGCGCTGGGCGAGCTTCAGCTCGGGTGTGGGCTTGGCTTCGGGGTCGAGGCCGGCCAGGACCTTCGGGACGCCGTAGACGAGCGTGGTGAGCCCGTCGAGCGACCAGTGGCTGTCGAGGCCTTCCAGGAGGAGTCGCAGGGACTCGCGGCCCTCGTCGTCGAGGGTGCCGAGGAGCTCGGTGTCGGGCTCGTCGCGGACGATGGTGCGCTGGTCGGCGGGGACCTGGTTGGTGATCCAGTTCTCGGCGCGGTCGAGTCGCGGCCGGACCTCGTCGAGGGAGGTGACCGGGTTCTCGGGGTCGAGTTCGGTGAGGATGCGCAGGGTCTGCTCGTCGTGGCCGGCGGTGATGTCCATGACCGAGGCGAGGGTGCGGTACGGGAGGGGGCGCGGCGTGCGGGGGAGCTCGCCGGCGGCGGTGCGGGCCGCGCGGGTGTGGGCGGCGGCGTCGGCGGGGAGGACGGTGCCGTCGGCGACCTTGGCCTCCAGCTTGTCCCACTCGTCGTAGAGCCGCTGGATCTCCTGGTCGAAGGCGATCTTGAAGGACTGGTTGGGCTTGCGGCGGGCGTAGAGCCAGCGCAGCAGCGGTGCTTCCATGATCTTCAGTGCGTCGGCCGCGGTGGGGACGCCGCCGCGCGAGGAGGACATCTTGGCCATGCCGCTGATGCCGACGAAGGCGTACATGGGGCCGATGGGCTGGACGCCGTCGAAGATCTCGCGGACGATCTGGCCGCCGACGACGAAGGACGAGCCGGGCGAGGAGTGGTCGACGCCGGAGGGCTCGAAGATGACGCCTTCGTAGGCCCAGCGCATGGGCCAGTCGACCTTCCAGACCAGCTTGCCGCGGTTGAACTCGCTGAGCTTGACGGTTTCGGCGAAGCCGCAGTTCGTGCAGGTGTAGGCGAGTTCGGTCGTCTCGTCGTCGTACGAGGTGACGGTTGTGAGGTCCTTCTCGCACTGCTCGCAGAAGGGCTTGTACGGGAAGTAGCCGGACGTGCCGCCGGAGCCGTCGTCCTCGGCGGCGGCGCCGGAGCCTTCCTCGGCCTCCAGCTCGGCTTCGTCGAGGGGCTTCTGCGACTGCTTCTTCGGGGCCTTCTTCGTCCGGTACTGGTCGAGGATGGCGTCGATGTCGCCGCGGTGCTTCATGGCGTGCAGGATCTGCTCGCGGTAGGCGCCGGTGGTGTACTGCTCGGTCTGGCTGATCGGGTCGTATTCGACGCCGAGCTCGGCGAGGGCCTCGACCATGGCGGCCTTGAAGTGCTCGGCCCAGTTGGGGTGGGGCGAGCCGGCGGGGGCCGGGACTGAGGTGAGGGGCTTGCCGATGTGCTCGGCCCAGGACGCGTCGATGCCCTCGATGCCGTTGGGCACCTTGCGGTAGCGGTCGTAGTCGTCCCAGGAGATGAGGTGGCGGACCTGGTGCCCGCGGCGGCGGATCTCGTCGGCGACGAGGTGCGGGGTCATGACCTCGCGGAGGTTGCCGAGGTGGATGGGGCCGGACGGGGAGAGGCCGGAGGCGACGACGACCGGTTTGCCAGGCGCACGTCGCTCCGATTCGGCGATGACCTCGTCCGCGAAACGGGAGACCCAGTCGGTCTCGGTGCTGCTCTGAGCCACGGTCGGTACGTCCTTCTTCCTGAGGGGTCCTGCTGGATGGCCTCGCTGCGGTACAGCCCTGCGTGAGCCATTCTCCCAGACGGAAGCGCGCACTCGGAGGTTGTCCACAGGCGGAGAAAACACGTTGCTCTCCCATGGGACACTTGACAAGCGAAATAGACCTGACGAACTCAACAGGAACGGAAGCTCATGGCCTCGGTCCCTTCCCTCGCTTCGACCGTGCAGCAGCGCCTCGCGGACGGACTCTCGGCAGCTCTGCCGGAGGCCGCGTCCGTCGACCCGCTGCTGCGACGAAGCGACCGGGCCGACTTCCAGGCCAACGGCATCCTGGCGCTGGCCAAGCAGCTCAAGGGCAATCCGCGTGAGCTGGCGACGAAGGTCGTCGACGCGATCCCGGCGAACGACGTCCTGAAGGAGATCGAGGTCTCGGGCCCCGGTTTCCTGAACATCACGGTGACGGACTCGGCGATCATCGACACGCTCGCGGCCCGTGCCGCCGACGCGCGGCTCGGCGTGCCGTTCAACGAGTCGGCGGGCACGACGGTGATCGACTACGCCCAGCCGAACGTGGCGAAGGAGATGCACGTCGGGCATCTGCGGTCCGCCGTGATCGGCGCCGCGATGGTGGAGATCCTGGAGTTCACGGGCGAGACGGTGGTCCGGCGGCACCACATCGGCGACTGGGGCACCCAGTTCGGCATGCTCATCCAGTACCTGATCGAGCACCCGCACGAGCTGGACCACAAGGTCGAGGGTGCCGATGTCTCCGGTGAGGAGGCCATGTCGAATCTGAACCGGCTCTACAAGGCCTCGCGTGCGCTCTTCGACTCCGACGAGGAGTTCAAGACGCGGGCGCGTGCCCGGGTGGTCGACCTGCAGGCGGGTGACCCGGAGACGCTGGCCATGTGGCAGCGGTTCGTCGACGAGTCGAAGATCTACTTCTACTCGGTCTTCGAGAAGCTCGACATGGACATCAACGATCCGGACATCGTTGGCGAGTCCGGTTACAACGACATGCTGCACGAGACGTGCCGCCTGCTGGAGGAGTCGGGCGTCGCCGTCCGCTCCGAGGGCGCGCTGTGTGTGTTCTTCGACGACGTGAAGGGTCCGGACGGCAACCCGACGCCGCTGATCGTCCAGAAGTCCGACGGTGGCTTCGGCTATGCGGCGACGGACCTGTCGGCGATCCGCGACCGGGTGGGGAACCTGAAGGCGACGTCCCTGGTGTACGTGGTGGATGCCCGTCAGTCGCTGCACTTCAAGATGGTCTTCGAGACGGCCCGTCGGGCTGGCTGGCTGAATGACGGTGTGAAGGCCGTCCAGCTGGCGTTCGGCACGGTCCTGGGCAAGGACGGCAAGCCGTTCAAGACCCGTGAGGGCGAGACGGTCCGGCTGGTGGACCTGCTGGACGAGGCGATCGACCGGGCGTCGGCCGTGGTCCGTGAGAAGGCTCAGGACCTCACGGAGGCGGAGATCGCCGACCGGGGTGCGCAGGTGGGCATCGGCGCGGTGAAGTACGCGGACCTGTCGACGTCGGCGGCGCGTGACTACAAGTTCGACCTGGACCAGATGGTGTCGCTGAACGGCGACACGTCGGTGTACCTGCAGTACGCGTACGCCCGTATCCAGTCGATTCTGCGCAAGGCGGGCGATGCCAGGCCGGCGGCGCACGCGGAGCTGGCCCTGGCGCCCTCCGAGCGGGCTCTCGGGCTGCACCTGGACGCCTTCGGCGAGCTGATCGCCGAGACGGCCGCGGAGTACGCTCCGCACAAGCTCGCGTCGTATCTGTACCAGCTGGCCTCGCACTACACGACGTTCTACTCGGAGTGCCCGGTCCTGAAGGCCGACACCCCCGAGCAGGTCGAGAACCGTCTTTTCCTCTGCGACCTGACCGCCCGGACGCTCCACCAGGGCATGGCGCTGCTGGGCATCCGGACGCCTGAGCGCCTCTGACGCTCCGAGTGCTCCTGGCGGCTCGGAGCCGTAGCTGAGCGAAGCCCCCGGCACGGGAACACCGTGGCGGGGGCTTCGTCGTCATCGGATGGAGTGGGAGGTCCTGCCCGAGACCTCGTCGATCTCCGTGTGGGCTTTCTGGAGCAGCTGTGAGGCGAGGTCCATGAGCGCGCGGGCGCCCGCGATCTCCTCGCCGACGCGCAGCTGGTCAGGATCGGAGGGGTGTCGATTGGCCGTGCCGTGGGCCCGGAACTCGGTGCCGTCCGTGAGCCGGACCATGGCCGCCGCCCGCGTCCGGTCGCCCTCCTCCTTGAATTCCATCTCCACGTGCCATCCGACAAGCGTGTGCATCATGAGGACCACCTCCAGCGAGGTACCTGTCGGGTACCTCTCCAGAGTGCGCCGCCCGGTGCCGCCACACCACTCGCCCCGTTGATGCTCCTATTGATCGTCAAGCGCTCTGCGGACGAGGTGGAGGGTAGGTTCGCTCTATGTCACTGATTCCCGACGATGAAGTCCGCAGCCGCGACGAACTGGTCTCCTTTGTTCGAGGACTGCATGAGGACTATCTCCGAAGGGGAGACGAGTGGGAGAACCAGACCCTCGATCGATTCCTTGAGGCCCTTGCGGCATGGATGCATGACTCGCCGGGCTGGTATCAGAACGTGGGTCAAGAGCTCCCCGAAGGCGGGAACTGGGCTTTCCTGGCGAAAGCGCTTCAGGCCGCCACTGGCTATGAGTGAACCTCCGCGTCAGAGGGTCAAGCTGCGATGAGCCAGTCGCGGTAGGCGCCTGCGAGGTAGTCGTCGCGGCGGGTGCCGCGTTCGACGCAGGAGATGACGGCGGGCCAGACGCCGAAGTGCTCGGCCACGGTGGTGAGGGTGATGTTCTTGGACCGCCGCAGAGGTCGTAGGTCGGCGATGTCGGGGACGGTGACCGTGGTGGTGAGGTAGCGGAACACCTCGCGGGCGATGGCCCGCTTGAGGAGACGGATGATCTCCTTCTTCGTCCGGCCGGCCGCGGTCTGCCGTGCCACGTATTCGCGTGTGCGCCGGTCGCTGGCCATGCGGACGAGGGATATGCGGTAGAGGGCCGCGTTGGCGGCCCGGTCACCGCCTCGGGAGAGGCGGTGACGGCTGGTCTTGCCACTGGAGGCCGGCACGGGTGCGACGCCGCATAGAGCGGCGAAGGACGCCTCGGTGCGGAGGCGGTCGGGGTTGCCGCCGGCGGTGATCAGGAGCTGGGCCGCGGTGTCGGGACCGACGCCGTAGGCAGCTCGCAGGCCCGGATTGTGGGTGCTGACCACGCCGTCGAGTGCGGCTGTGAGCTCGTCGTGCTCGCCGGTGAGGGCCTGGACCCGCCTGGCCAGGCTCTTCAGGGCGGTCAGGACGGCAGTATGGACCGCGTCCCCGTGGGGTCGCTGGCGGGCGAGGGTGTCGATCAGCACCTTGCCGCGTAGGGCCCGGTAGCGGTCGCGGATAGCGTCGGGGGCACTGACCAGGATGTGACCGATCTGGTTGATGGCGGCGGTGCGGGCTTTGACCGTGGACCGGGCGGCGTTGTGGAGGGCACGTATGCCGGTGACGGCGTCGTCCTTGGGCGCGCTGGACGCGCGTCCGGACAGTGCGGCGCGGGCGGCGGCGTAGGCGTCGATGGGGTCGGACTTGCCGTTGCGGCGGCGTTCGGCGCGGTCGGGGCGGTTGACCTCGACCACGGTCAAACCGGTGGCCCGGGCCGCGCGGGTGAAGCCGGTTCCGTAGGACGCGGTGCCTTCCACGCCGATCGCGATCACGTCCCCATGGGCGCCCAGGAACGCGAGGGCCGCGGTGTATCCGGCCGTGGTGGTGGGGAACTCGGCGTCGGCAACGTGACCGCCGTTGTCGGTGACGACCGCGACGTGGATGGTGTCGGCATGAGAATCCACGCCGCCGAACACCCACTGCTGATCCATGTCCACCGTGCCCGCTGACGTCATGCTGGGGGTGCCTTCCTAGCCGGAGGTGACACCGGCCAGGTGGCGCAGACAGGACATTGATGGGGCTTCTGACCAAGCTCCTATCAGGTCATGTTCCACCTGGCCGGAGCCATGAAGAACGGGTCCCGGCGGCCGGACGGTACAACGCGAAGACAGCCCAGCAGGGCGTCAGTCAGTGGGAGAGCCACGGCCCCCGGAACCCGCTACGAGTATCAATGTCAGTGGTGCCCCGTACGTTCTCCGCATGGCGATGATCCCGAACCAGCTGCCCCGGCTCGCAGCCGATCCGACCGGCCGTTCCCTCGGCCTCGACCTGCCGCCCGGCGCCCTCACCGGCCCGGTGGACGCCCCGTATATCTGGTCGGGACACGGCGCGGCGGGCCCGTCCGCCTGGAGCGCGCTGCGCCCGGCGGCCCGCACGGCGGGACTGCTGCCGGTGCTGCTGGGCGGTGACTGGAGCCTGGACCGGTGGGAGCTGATGCCGGAGCGAATGAGCGACCCGGCCGACCACGAGGCCGACGGGGTCCTCGCCGGGTTCTGGGACGCGAACGCGTCCGACGAGATACCCGGAAGCGTCGGCTGGCCGGGCCTGGCCCCGGCGCAGCCGTGCGACGCGGACCCCGACGGGACGGCGGCCGCCGTCGCCGAGATGCTGACGGAGCCGGGGTTCTGGCTGGAGGACGCCCGGCCGGCCCTCGTCCCGGCACGGCGCAGCGCGGACATACCGGCGGTGATCGGTTGGACCGGGCCGCTGAACCACGAGAACGACGTGGCCCGCCTGTGTGCGGTCCTGCGGTCCTGGGAGGACCGTTTCGGGGCCCGTGTCGTCGCGCTCACCTTCGACCAGCTGGTGGTCTCGGTCGCGGCCCCGCCCGGGACGCTGGAGGAGGCCGAGGCGCTGGCGGCGGAGCACTTCGCGTTCTGCCCGGACAACGTGAACCAGGGCGACCACGGTGGCCTGCGCGCATACGCCCGGACGGGGCTGCTGGACAGCCCCGTCTGGACGTTCTGGTGGGACTAGCCTTGGCTAACCCCGCCCGACGGCCAGCTTCTGCGCCACCTCGGTCGCCCAGTAGGTCAGGATCATCTGGGCGCCGGCGCGCCGGATGCCGGTGAGGGTCTCGAGGATCGCCCGGTCGCGGTCGATCCAGCCCTTCTCGGCGGCGGCTTCGACCATCGCGTACTCGCCGCTGATCTGGTACGCGGCGACGGGCACGTCCACGGCGGCGGCGACCTTCGCGAGCACGTCGAGATACGGCCCCGCCGGCTTCACCATCACCATGTCCGCGCCCTCCTCCAGGTCGAGGGCGAGCTCGCGCATCGACTCGCGGAGGTTGGCGGGGTCCTGCTGGTAGGTCTTGCGGTCGCCGTCGAGGGAGGAGCCGACGGCCTCGCGGAAGGGGCCGTAGAAGGCGGAGGAGTACTTCGCGGTGTACGCGAGGATCGACACGTCCTCTTTGCCGATGGTGTCCAGGGCGTCCCTGACGACCCCGACCTGCCCGTCCATCATCCCGGAGGGTCCGACGACGTGGACGCCGGCGTCGGCCTGGACCTGCGCCATCTCGGCGTAACGTTCCAGCGTGGCGTCGTTGTCGACGCGGCCGTCGGTGTCGAGGACGCCGCAGTGCCCGTGGTCGGTGTACTCGTCGAGGCAGAGGTCCGACATGATCACCAGGTCGTCGCCGACCTCGGCGCGCACGTCACGGATGGCGACCTGAAGAATCCCGTCGGGATCGGTCCCTGCCGTACCGGCGGCGTCTTTCTTGGCGTCCTCGGGGACGCCGAAGAGCATGATTCCGGAGACGCCGGCCTCCGTCGCCTCGACCGCGGCCTTCCGCAGGGTGTCGCGCGTGTGCTGCACGACGCCGGGCATGGCGGCGATCGGCACGGGCTCGGTGATCCCCTCGCGCACGAACGCGGGAAGGATCAGATCGGCCGGCTGCAACCGCGTCTCGGCCACCATGCGCCGCATGGCAGGCGTCGTCCGCAGCCGTCGCGGCCGCGCCCCGGGAAAGGATCCGTACGAGTTCATACGCCCGAGGCTACGCCCGCACAAACAGTGGTTTTACCGACACGGTGTTGCAACGCAGCGGGGTGCGGGCCCCGTCAAGGGACCCGCACCCCGGGCAACCACCTACGTCGTCCGCCGCCGCCTGGCTCCCGGCCGCCGCTCGGAAGGCCGCGTCACCGGATCCCCGGCTTCCAGCGCCGCTTCCCGCCGCCGCAGTCCGAAGTCGGCCAGCGCCTCGGCGAGCTTGTGCACGGACGGCTCGGGCGACAGGACGTCCACCCGCAGCCCGTGTTCCTCGGCCGTCTTGGCCGTGGCGGGCCCGATACAGGCAATGACCGTCACGTTGTGCGGCTTCCCGGCGATACCGACCAGGTTCCGCACGGTCGACGACGAAGTGAAGAGCACGGCATCGAAGCCGCCGCCCTTGATCGCCTCGCGCGTGTCCGCCGGCGGCGGCGACGCCCGTACCGTCCGGTAGGCGGTCACGTCGTCGACCTCCCACCCGAGCTCGATGAGCCCGGCGACCAGCGTCTCCGTGGCGATGTCGGCCCGCGGCAGGAACACCCGGTCGATGGGATCGAAAACCGGGTCGTACGGAGGCCAGTCCTCCAACAACCCCGCCGCGCTCTGCTCACCGCTCGGCACGAGATCCGGCTTCACACCGAAGTCGACGAGCGCCGCGGCCGTCTGCTCGCCCACCGCCGCGACCTTGATCCCGGCGAAGGCGCGCGCGTCGAGCCCGTACTCCTCGAACTTCTCCCGCACCGCCTTGACGGCGTTCACGCTGGTGAAGGCGATCCACTCGTAGCGGCCGGTCACCAGACCCTTGACCGCGCGCTCCATCTGCTGCGGGGTGCGCGGCGGCTCGACGGCGATCGTCGGCACCTCGTGCGGCACGGCGCCGTACGACCGCAGCTGGTCGGAGAGCGAGGCGGCCTGCTCCTTGGTGCGCGGCACGAGCACCCGCCACCCGAAGAGCGGCTTGGACTCGAACCACGACAGCTGGTCCCGCTGCGCGGGGGCGCTGCGCTCGCCGACCACGGCTATGACCGGCCGGTGGCCCTCGGGCGAGGGGAGGATCTTGCCCTGCTTGAAGACCTGGGCGATGGTGCCGAGGGTCGCGGTCCAGGTCCGCTGGCGGGTGGTGGTACCGGCGATCGTGACGGTGAGGGGGGTGTCCGGCTTACGGCCAGCCGCCACCAGTTCACCGGCGGCCGCTGCCACCGAGTCGAGCGAGGTGGACACGACGACGGTGCCGTCGGAGGCGCCGACCTCGGTCCAGCACCGCTCGTCGGCGGTCCTGGCGTCGACGAACCGCACGTCCGTGCCCTGCGCGTCGCGCAGCGGGACACCGGCGTAGGCGGGCACGCCGACGGCGGTGGCGACGCCGGGGACGACCTCGAAGGGGATGCCCTCGGCGGCGCAGGCGAGCATCTCCGCGCCCGCGTTTCCGTCGAGGCCGGGGTCGCCGGTCACCGCACGGACGACCCGCCTGCCGCCCCTCGCGGCCTCCATGACAAGATTGGCGGCATCCCTCAACACGGGGACTCCGGCGGCTGTTGACGCCTCGTCAACAACCGTCAGCTCAGGCGTGCTCACCCCCGCGCGCGCATGGTCGCGAACGACCTCGAGCACCTCCGGCTCGGCGATCAGGACGTCCGCTCCCGCGAGGGCCTCGACGGCCCTGAGGGTCAGCAGTCCGGGGTCTCCCGGTCCTGCGCCGAGGAACGTGACGTGTCCGTGGCCGGTGAAGGCCGAGGACACTGGGCTGGTGGTCGGGCGGGTGGGGTTCAAAGTGCTCGCTCCCCCATAAGACCAGCCGCACCCTTGGCGAGCATCTCGTCCGCGAGTTCGCGTCCGAGCGCCATCGCCTCGTGGTGCGAGGTGGGTACGGGACCGGTGGTGGACAGCTGCACCAGCGTCGAGCCGTCGGTGGTGCCGACGACGCCGCGCAGGCGCATTTCGGTGACAACCTGCCCGTGACCGGGGTCGTCGGCCAGCAGGTCGGCCAGCGCACCCACAGGTGCGGAGCAGCCGGCCTCCAGGGCGGCGAGCAGGGATCGCTCGGCCGTCACGGCGGCCCGCGTGTGCGGGTCGTCGAGAGCGGCGAGCGTGGCGACGAGCTCGGCGTCGGACGCCGGGCACTCGATCGCCAGGGCCCCCTGACCGGGGGCGGGCAGGACCGTGTCGACCGACAGGTGGTCGAGCGACAGGGAGCCGGTCAGCTCCGCGGTCCCGCCGATGCGGTTGAGACCGGCCGCGGCGAGAACCACCGCGTCCAGTTCACCGCTGTGTACGTAGCCGACCCGGGTGTCGATGTTCCCCCGGATCGGGACACAGGTGATCTCCAGGTCGTGGCTGCGCGCGTACGCGTGGAGCTGGGCCATGCGACGCGGCGACCCGGTGCCGACGCGGGCGCCCTTGGGCAGCCGGTCGAGTGTGACGCCGGCCCGTGCGATCAGTACGTCGCGCGGGTCCTCGCGCTTCGGGATCGCGGCCACCACCAGGTCGGGGTGGGGCGTGGTCGGCAGGTCCTTCAGGGAGTGGACGGCGAAGTCCACGTCACCGGCGAGCAGCGCGTCGCGCAGGGCGGCGACGAAGACGCCGGTGCCGCCGATCTGCGCGAGGTGCTCCCGGGAGGTGTCCCCGTACGTCGTGATCTCCACGAGCTCGACGGGCCGGCCGGTCAGCTGCCGGACGGCGTCGGCCACGTGCCCGGACTGGGCCATGGCGAGCTTGCTGCGCCTGGTCCCGAGCCTCAGTGCCCTCTCGGTCATACTCGCCCTCGGTTCTTGACGTCGGCGTCATTCAGGTCGGCCCGGCTGACGGATGCCACCGTCTCCGGGTCGAGGTCGAAGAGTGTCCGCAGCGCGTCCGCGTACCCGGCGCCGCCGGGCTCGCTGGCCAGCTGCTTGACCCGCACGGTCGGCGCGTGCAGGAGCTTGTCGACCACGCGTCGCACGGTCTGGGTGATCTCGGCGCGCTGCTTGTCGTCGAGGTCGGGCAGCCGGCCTTCGAGCCGGGCGACCTCGCTGGCCACGACATCGGCGGCCATCGTGCGCAGGGCGACGACGGTCGGGGTGATGTGCGCGGCGCGCTGGGCGGCGCCGAAGGCGGCCACCTCGTCGGAGACGATGGCCCGGACCTGGTCGACGTCGGCGGCCATGGGTGCGTCGGCGGAGGCCTCGGCGAGCGACTCGATGTCGACGAGCCGGACGCCGGGGATCCGGTGGGCGGCGGCGTCGATGTCGCGGGGCATGGCGAGGTCGAGCAGGGCGAGGGGGGTGCGGCGGTTCTGTGCGGCGGTCTCGACGGCTTCGGCGGTGAGGACGAGTCCGGTGGCGCCGGTGCAGGAGACGACGACGTCGGCACGTGTCAGTTCGTCGCCGACGGCAACCATCTCGACTGCGCGTGCGGTCACCCCGGTGCCGCCGGGCTCGCTCAGGATCTGGGCGAGCCGCTCGGCGCGGGCCAGGGTGCGGTTGGCGATGACGACCTCGGAGACGCCGGAGCGCGCGAGGGTGGCGGCGGCGAGCGAGGACATCGAACCGGCGCCGATGACGAGCGCCCGCTTGCCCTTGGCCCAGGTGTCGACGTCGGCGGCGCTCAGGCCGTCCAAGCCGGCCGCGCCCGCGTCCGTACCCGCGCCGTCGACGAGTCGCTCCATCCCGAACGTGACGAGCGACTGCCCGGCCCGGTCGATCCCGGTCTCGCTGTGGGCGCGCTTGCCGACCCTCAGGGCCTGCTGGAACAGGTCGTTGAGGAGGCGTCCGGCGGTGTGCTGCTCCTGGCCGAGCGCGAGGGCGTCCTTGATCTGGCCGAGGATCTGGCCCTCGCCGACGACCATGGAGTCGAGCCCGCAGGCCACCGAGAAGAGGTGGTGGACGGCCCGGTCCTCGTAGTGCACGTAGAGATAGGGAGTGAGCTCTTCCAGGCCGACGCCGCTGTGCTGCGCGAGCAGCGTGGACAGCTCGGCGACACCGGCGTGGAACTTGTCCACGTCGGCGTAGAGCTCGATGCGGTTGCAGGTGGCCAGGACGGTGCCCTCGGCGGCCGGTTCGGCGGCGAGGGTGTCCTGGAGCAGCTTGACCTGGGTCTCTCCCGACAGCGCGGCCCGCTCCAGGATGGAGACCGGGGCGCTGCGGTGGCTCAGCCCGACGACGAGAAGGCTCATGCCGGCATCACGGCGGGGACGTCCCCGTCGGGTCCCTTGCGGCTGCTGCCCCCGGTGCGGGCGGCGGGCGGCGCGGCGGGCGCACCGGTGTCCGTACCCGTCTCCGGGCCGCTCTCGGCGCCCGCCTCCTCGCCGGCCTTCCGCTGTTCGTGGAAGGCGAGGATCTGGAGCTCGATGGAGAGGTCGACCTTGCGTACGTCCACGCCGTCGGGCACGGAGAGCACGGTCGGGGCGAAGTTCAGGATGGAGGTGACTCCGGCGGCCACCAGCCGGTCGCAGACCTGCTGGGCGACGCCGGCGGGCGTCGCGATGACGCCGATGGAGACGCCGTCCTCGTCGATGATCTTCTCGAGGTCGTCGCTGTGCTGGACCGGGATGCCGGCGACCGGCTTGCCGGTCATGGCGGGGTCGGCGTCGATCAGCGCGGCGACCCGGAAGCCACGGGAGGCGAAGCCGCCGTAGCCGGCGAGCGCGGCGCCGAGGTTACCGATGCCGACGATGACGACCGGCCAGTCCTGGGTGAGCCCCAGCTCACGCGAGATCTGGTAGACGAGGTACTCGACGTCGTAACCGACACCACGGGTGCCGTACGAGCCGAGGTAGCTGAAGTCCTTGCGCAGCTTCGCGGAGTTGACGCCCGCAGCGGCCGCGAGCTCCTCGGAGGAGACCGTGGGTACGGAGCGCTCCGAGAGCGCGGTCAGTGCGCGCAGATACAGCGGAAGCCGGGCGACGGTGGCCTCGGGAATTCCTCGGCTACGGGTCGCCGGTCGGTGAGTTCGGCCAGTTGCCACGGTGCTCCTGCGGGATGAGCGGGGCTGCAGGCGGCCGTATGTCCCAAGACCGCCCCGTCGAATGCAGGCTATGTCTTTGTGAACGCGTGCACAAAGATGGTGTCCGTTTTGTCCGGCCAAAGTGACCGGGGTCACGCGGCTGGTTCCCATCCTCACGGAACCGCGGAGCAGGTCAGAGCGTTGAGATCCCGAAGGGGGCAAAACCGCACACACTCCTCACGACGCCACCCCCGAAACCCAACAAAACGTCCACGATGGTAACCGCCTTTCGGTCACACACCCAGTTCGCGCCGGAGCCGCCCCGGGTCCACGCGCCAGAAAGTGTGCTGTTCGCCATCGACGAGAACGACGGGGATCTGCTCCCAGTACGCCCGGTAGAGCTCCTCATCGCGCGTGATGTCCTTCTCCTCCCATCGTGCGCCTGTTTCGGCACACACGGTCTCGATCACCGCCCGGGCGTCGTCACAGAGATGACATCCCGGCTTGCCGATCAGCGTCACGGTGCGCGATCCGGCGTCCTTCTTCTTCGTCCGTCCGAACATGACGTCCATTCTGTCCAATTAACAGGGGAGCCCCGCAGTGTTCACGCCCCGGCATCGTCACAAGTCGGGAAGTACCGAACAGACTGGCTATGCTCACGGCATGGCCGCTCTGGGATGGCTCACCCCTCGTAGGCGCTCCGCCACCGCGCGCAGCGTCCTCGCAGGCGAGGCCGCTGCCGAGGCAGCGCGGAAGTCCTCGCTCCAGCTGGAACGGGAGCGGGAGGAGGCGGCGGCCGAGACGGCCACCGCGGAGCCCGCGGCCCCGGCCGAACCGGAGTTCCCGGTCGTCGGCGACGTGGAAGCGGCCGCGTTCTTCGACCTCGACAACACCGTGATGCAGGGCGCCGCGATCTTCCACTTCGGCCGCGGCCTGTACAAGCGGAAGTTCTTCCAGCGCCGCGAGCTCGCCCGCTTCGCCTGGCAGCAGGCCTGGTTCCGGCTCGCCGGCGTCGAGGACCCCGAGCACATGCAGGACGCCCGCGACAGCGCCCTGTCCATCGTCAAGGGCCACCGCGTCTCCGAACTGATGTCGATCGGCGAGGAGATCTACGACGAGTACATGGCCGACCGCATCTGGCCCGGCACGCGCGGCCTCGCCCAGGCCCACCTGGACGCCGGCCAGAAGGTCTGGCTCGTCACGGCCGCCCCGGTCGAGACGGCCACGATCATCGCCCGGCGACTCGGCCTGACCGGCGCGCTCGGCACGGTCGCCGAGTCCGTCGACGGCGTCTACACGGGCAAGTTGGTCGGCGAGCCCCTGCACGGACCGGCCAAGGCCGAGGCGGTACGCGCCCTCGCCGCCGCCGAAGGCCTCGACCTGAGCCGCTGCGCCGCCTACAGCGACTCGCACAACGACATCCCGATGCTCTCGCTCGTCGGACACCCGTACGCGATCAACCCGGACACCAAGCTACGCAAGTACGCGAGGGACCGGGAGTGGCGACTGCGCGACTACCGGACCGGCCGCAAGGCCGCCAAGGTCGGCATCCCCGCCGCCGCGGGCCTGGGCGCCATCGCAGGCGGCACCGCCGCCGCGGTCGCCCTGCACCGCCGCCGCCACTGACGCCACCGCCACGCGGCGCGCCGGACCCCTGCCGATACGTTTCGGCTGCGATCATCTGCGACAACCCCGGACCAGCAGCCCTCACCCGTCCGTGGTCGAACACCACCGCACAGGTCGACTCCCAGGCATTCCGGACTCCTTACCCAGCAGCGGCCCCGATCACTCCCCCGTTCTGCACTTGAGCACAACGCAACGCCCGCGCAGTCACACTCGGAAGCAATCCGATCAACAACCGGTCACGAATAGCGGCCAGTTACGACTGCAAGCGGTAACGGAAACGACGTAATCGGTGATTTGAGCAACTGGGTGTAGCGCTGCCTGTACGAAGCGTTATTCTCCTCAGACGCACAAAGGACCCCTCCCGTCGCCACGACGAGTGAACGGTCCCGCACTGCACGTGATGGAAGCTCTGCCTCTGGGAGTCCCGTGTACCCACACGTCGGGGTTGACACCTCGGGCCTGGCTACGCTGCGCGCAACGGTCCTCGACCACTTGCGCGGCTTCGTCCCCACCGCGTACGCCGGCCCCGTCCCCGCCTTCGCCTTCGCCTCACCGGCACCCGCCGGCCCTTGCTATGCCCTGGCCGACGGCAGCGCCGCCGTGGGCAGACGGGGAACCCGCGGCGGCGCCGGAACCTCGACCGCCGCCCGCCGCCCCACCGCCGACAGCGACAGCGCTCGCATGATGGACCTGGTCGAGCGCGCCCAGGCCGGCGAGGCCGAGGCCTTCGGCCGCCTGTACGACCAGTACAGCGACACCGTCTACCGCTACATCTATTACCGCGTCGGCGGAAAGGCGACCGCGGAAGACCTGACCAGCGAGACGTTCCTGCGCGCCCTGCGCCGGATCTCCACCTTCACCTGGCAGGGCCGCGACTTCGGCGCCTGGCTCGTCACCATCGCCCGCAACCTCGTCGCCGACCACTTCAAGTCCAGCCGCTTCCGCCTCGAGGTCACCACCGGCGAGATGCTCGACGCCAACGAGGTCGAGCGCAGCCCCGAGGACTCCGTCCTGGAATCCCTCTCCAACGCGGCACTCCTCGACGCGGTCCGCCGCCTCAACCCCCAGCAGCAGGAGTGCGTGACCCTGCGCTTCCTCCAGGGCCTCTCGGTCGCCGAGACCGCCCGCGTCATGGGGAAGAACGAGGGCGCCATCAAGACGCTCCAGTACCGGGCCGTCCGCACACTGGCCCGCCTCCTCCCGGACGACGCACGCTGACCGGTCCGCGCCCCCCACACGCGCGCCCATGCAGCGGCCCACGCCCCACCCGTCCGCGCCTCGCCCCCCACACCTCCCCCCACATTCCACGACCCCCGCTCAACTCACAGTCGGTGACCCCTCGGTGACGCACTGGTCCGATCATCTTTCGCGCGTAACCCAAGTGCCGCGCCGCTCGTTGTGCGGAATGCAGGCTCCCTGTGGTCACGCCATGCCCGCAGCCACTCACTCGTTCGTGTGGATGTGTTCAAGGTGTGCAACCTTCCGGACACCCCGGGGAGTCGACCGTCATGACGAGAGGAGGTGCCGCCAGTGATCGCGAACGTATCGGCGCACCGGCGGGCGAACGCCTTCGCCCAGGCCCTGGAGGACCGGGCGGCCGAGGGCGCGGCAGCCGAACAGCCCGAAGCTCCGGCCGAACCGGCGGAGCAGGGGCGGCTGTTGGCCTTGTCGAACGGCCTAGGCGAACTGCCGAAGCCACAGCTGGACCCCGAGGTCAAGGTGGTGCAGCGAGCGCAGCTCGTCGCCGCCATGGAAGCGATGCTCATGGAGGGCAGCGCGGCCGCGGGACCTACGGTCCCGGAGCAACGGGCACCGGGAAGCAAGGGAGCCCACCGGGCGTCTCCACTCCGCAAGCTCCGCCCGCGCTCCCGCTGGTCCAAGGGCCTCGCCGCCGGCGGCCTCACGGTCGGTGTGGCCGCGGGAGCCTTCGGCGGAGTGGCCGCTGCCAGCTCCGACGCCCTGCCCGGTGACTCGCTCTACGGGCTCAAGCGAGGCATGGAGGACATCAAGCTCGGAATGGCGGACGACGCCGCGGACCGCGGCGGCATCTACCTCGACCAGGCGTCCACCCGGCTCAGCGAGGCCCGCAGACTCATGGAGCGCGGCCGCTCAGGCGACCTCGACCACGAGTCGCTCACCGAGATCCGCCGCGTCCTGGGCGGAATGAAGCACGACGCCAGCGAAGGCCACCGCCTGCTCCGCGAGGCCTACGAGCAGGACGGCGAGATCGGCCCCATGGCCCGACTCAACTCCTTCGCGCAGGCCCACCGGGACACCTGGAACGGCATCCGCGACCGGCTCCCCGTCCAGCTCACGGACGTCGGCACCGAGGTGACCGGAGTCTTCGACGCCATGGACGAAGAGGTGGAGCCGCTCCAGTCGGTGCTTCCCCGCACCCTGGAGAAGGACGGAATCGCCACCGAGCGCCCGACCAGCGGACCCAGCACCCCGCAGGACACCCAGGCACCGGACACCCAGCGTCCGCCGTCCACCCACGAGGCGCCGCCCACAGGCAGCACCTCCGCCCCGCCCCGCCCGTCCGGTCCCACCCCGAGCACCGGCACGAGCTCAAGCGCGAGCACGGACAGCGGCACCACCCCGTCACCGGAGGACGACGGTCTCCTCGGCGGCGACACGGGCGGGCTGCTCCAGCCGCCCACCCCCACCGGCTCGCCGACGATCCCCACTCCCACGACCCCGACACCCCCCGACGTACCGGACGTGACCCTTCCACCACTCCTGCCGGGCCTGCTACCAGGCTTCGGCATCGACAGCGAGGACGCTCGCTAGCAAGAGGTGAGGGGCGCCCCACGGACGGGGGCGCCCCTCACCTCTGTGCACCGTCAGAAGAACTCCTCAGAAGAACACCGACCGCCGCTGCACCAACAACTTGGCCCCTCTTTCTCTGCCTCCCTCGCACCGCTCGGCCCCAGGGGGCCTCACGGGCTTCGGAAGCCTGCGCCGGACTCCGTCCGCCGGGCGGGCGATCCCGGCTGCCGGCCGCACCGTCAGAAGAACACCGACCGCCGCTGCACCAACAACTTGTACAGCGTGTGCTGTATCTGCTCCCTGACCTGGTCCGTCAGGTTGAACATCAGCATCGGGTCCTCCGCCGCCTCCGGCGCGTACCCGTCCGTAGGAATCGGCTCCCCGAACTGGATCGTCCACTTCGTCGGCAGCGGCAACGCCCCGAGCGGCCCCAGCCACGGGAAGGTCGGGGTGATCGGGACGTACGGGATGCCGAGCACCCGCGCCAGTGTCTTGGCGTTCCCGATCATCGGGTAGATCTCCTCCGCCCCCACGATCGAGCAGGGCACGATCGGCACCCCCGCCCGCAGCGCCGTCGAGACGAAGCCGCCCCGCCCGAACCGCTGGAGCTTGTACCGCTCCGAGAACGGCTTCCCGATGCCCTTGAAGCCCTCCGGCATCACGCCGACGATCTCACCCGCCCGCAGCAGCCGCTCCGCGTCCTCCGCGCAGGCCAGGGTGTGCCCCGCCTTCCGCGCCAGCTCGTTCACCACCGGCAGGACGAACACCAGGTCCGCCGCGAGGAGCCGCAGGTGCCGCCCCGCCGGGTGCCGGTCGTGGACGGCGACCTGCATCATCAGCCCGTCCAGCGGCAGAGTCCCCGAGTGGTTGGCGACGATCAGAGCCCCGCCCTTGGCGGGGATGTTCTCGATGCCCTTCACCTCGACCCGGAAGTACTTCTCGTACAGCGGCCGCAGCAGCGACATCAGGACCTGGTCGGTGAGCTCCTCGTCGTAGCCGAACTCGTCGACCTCGTACTCACCGGTGATCCGCCGCCGCAGGAACGCGAGACCACCCGCGAGCCGCCGCTCCCAGCCCCCGCCACCGGGTACGGCCCCGGACGGGGACGCGGCCTCGACGCCGCTCCCCGCCTCCGCGCCCGCACCGCCCCCGACCCCGCCGCCCGCGTCGGCACCGGGCAGCCCTTCCCCGGGCCCCGCAGGCTCCTGAGGGCCCTGCTGCGCCCCGGGGAGGGCTCTGACGGCCGCCGCCTCCCCGTCGGCCCGGCTGGGCCGACGACGGGCCCGCGAACGGTCGTCGTCGAACGGAATGACCTTGGCGTCCGCCATCGCTGTCCGGTCTCCTCAGGCGCCGTGGTGAAGTGGGTCGATGTCAGTGGTGGCCGGGGCGAGCCGGCCGGCAAGCCGGTCCACCGCCCCGGCGAGCGTCTCCGGCGGCAGAAGACCCGGTCCCCTGCTGCCCGCGAAGTCCGCGAAGGTCTCCGCCGTCGTATAGCGCGGCGAGAACCCGAGGACCTCGCGCATCTGCACCGTCGAGACCACCCGGCCATGGGTGAGCAGCCGGATCTGCTCGGGTGCGAAGTCGGTGATCCCGATCGTGCGCAGCGCCGTCCCCACCCAGGTGACCGCGGGCAGCAGCACCGGGACGGTCGGCCGCCCGAGCCGCCGCGCGCACTGGGAGAGCAGCAGCACCCCGTCCCCGGCCACGTTGAACGTGCCGCTGTTCAGGGTGGCCCTGCGGGGCTCGTGCGCCGCCAGGCGCAGGACGTCGATCACGTCGTCCTCGTGGACGAACTGGAGCCTCGGGTCGTAGCCGAGCACGGTCGGCATGACCGGCAGCGACAGGTACTCCGCCAGCGGGGAGTCGATCCGCGGCCCGAGGATGTTCGCGAACCGCAGCACGCACACGGCCACGTCCGGCCGGCGCCGGGCGAAGCCCCGCACGTACCCCTCGACCTCGACGGCGTCCTTGGCGAAGCCCCCGCTCGGCAGCGACTTCGCCGGGGTGGTCTCGGTGAAGACCGCCGGGTCGCGCGGCGCGGAGCCGTAGACGCTCGTACTCGACTTGATCACGAGCCGCTTGATCCGCGGCGACTTCTGGCAGGCCCCCAGCAGCTGCATGGTGCCGATGACGTTGGTCTCCTTGACCGACGTACGGCCGCCGGCGCCGAGCGCCGTACCGGTGACGTCCATATGGACGACCGTGTCGACCTCGTGCTCGGCGAGGACCTTCGCGATCGCCGGCCGGCGGATGTCCGCCCGGACGAATTCGGCGGCGCCGAGCTGATGCGCCGGGGCGACCGCGTCCACCGCGATCACCCGCTCCACTTCCGGGTCCCGCTGGATTCGCCGTACGAAACGGCCCCCGAGGTGCCGGGCGGCACCGGTGACGAGCACGACCCTGCCCAAGATCAGCGCCTTCCGTCCGTCTTCCGTTGGTCGCCACCGTAGCGCCTCCGGATTTCGGCGCGAATAAAGCGTGGCCCTTCACCGCGAACGGTGAAGGGCCACGCCTGACGCACTGAACGCTGCGATGCAGCGGTCGCCTTACTTCTTGTTGCGACGCTGAACGCGCGTGCGCTTAAGCAGCTTGCGGTGCTTCTTCTTCGCCATCCGCTTGCGCCGCTTCTTGATAACAGAGCCCACGACTACCCTCGCTCACTTCTCGGAACATCCCCGCCTCCCGGCGGGGATCGGTGCGGGGCGTCTGGGCCCACACGACCTACGTCGGCCTAGCCTACCGTCCCGAGCACCGCGCTTGTAATCCGAGGGCCGTACGCGACTTTCCCGGCTTAACGGCCGCGCGCTCGCTACGCGGTCCCCACCCCCACGAAGGACTCCCTCAGGTACTCGTGAACCGCCTGTTCCGGCACCCGGAAAGACCTGCCCACCCGGATCGCCGGCAGATGACCGCTGTGCACCAAGCGGTACACGGTCATCTTCGACACGCGCATCACCGAGGCGACTTCCGCCACGGTCAGAAACTTGACCTCGTTGAGAGGTCGATCGCCAGCAGCCATGACCCACCTGTACCTTCCGCCGCGACGCCCACCGGCTTCCCCTCCGGTGACTCTTCGTCGCCGAGCGCTCACTCGCCAGACTAGGGGCGGGTGGTACGAGTGGGGAAGAGGAGCTGCCATCGGCCGTTTACCGTGACAGAAACGCTCGATTGAGTACATAGCGCGTGAGCGGACGGTAGTAGTCGGAGCGCACGCCGTCATCAAGCGGAACGGCCACCGACACCTGCCCCTCCGCCTCACCGACGAACAGCGCCGGATCATCCGTATCGGCGAGCCCGATGGCCTCGATACCCAGCTGACCTGCACCGCAGACCCATCCGTGGTCCCCGACCACCAGCTCCGGCAGCGGCCCGCCGCCCTCGGCCGCGCTTTCGAGCGCGGCCCTAACCGGCAGCGCGGAGTGCGAGTGCACCCCCGGCTCGCGACCACCCCCCGACAGCCCGGGCTCACGCACCAACGCGACCCCCCGTACGTAGTCGAGGAGGTACGTACGTACGCCGAACCGGGTCGTTATGTCGACACATCGCCCCTGCGCCGGGGTGAGGACAAGACATCCCGCCGCCGACAAAGCGTCTGCAAGCGCGACGTAGAAACCGAGCAGACGGTGCGGATGACCCGTCCCGAACAGCACCGGAACCCGTCGAGCGGCCGCCGCCCCCAGCCTCGCCGCGAAGGCGTCGAGCCCCCTCAGCGTCCGCTCCGGATCGATGACGTCAGGCCCCGACCGGTGCGCCGGATCCCCCGACACCCCGCACTTGTCGGCCATCAACCGCAGCAGATCCGCCTCGCCCCACCCCCAGGCCGGATCGAGCCCCAGCAGCACCCGCGGATCACGAGCGGCGAAGAGCCGATAGCTCCGCAGACTCTCCTCCCGCGACGTCGCCACCGTCCCCGCCAACCCCGCCGCCAAAAGATGCGCCCGCAGCGCACCGGTACTCAACACCCTCCCGATGCTGCCGGAACACGCCGTCCCCGGAGCCGAAACCCCAGGGACAGTGCACAGTCGGCGTAACGAACGAGGAGGACACCCCCGCCCCGAAACCTCCCGCCCCGAACGGCCCCACCCCTAGGGAAGCAGCCCCCGCAGCGGGAAGGCAGCCTTCCGGGTCGCGAGCACCGCCTGGTCCAGCCGATCCGCCGGGTCGTACCCCTCGGCCCAGTCCCGGAAGCCCACCGGCCACCGCCCGTCCGTCATCCGCGCGGGCCCCAACTGCCGGGTACGCGCGTACACCTCGTCCCGCCAGGACGACGGGATCACGGACTCCGGATCCACCGGGGCATGCGCCGCGATCCCCACCAGATGCGTCCACGACCGCGGCACGACATCCACCACCGCGTACCCGCCACCGCCGAGCGCGACCCACTTCCCGCCCTCGACGTACTCGTGCGCCAGGTCGTGACAGGCCGACTGCACCACCCGCTGCGCGTCCAGCGACACCGCCAGATGCGCGAGCGGATCCTCGAAGTGCGTGTCCGCCCCGTGCTGCGTCACGAGCACCTGCGGCCGGAAATCCGCGATCAGCTCCGGCACCACCGCGTGGAAGGCCCGCAGCCACCCCGCGTCCCCCGTCCCGGCCGGCAGCGCCACGTTCACGGCCCCGCCCTCACCAGGCCCCGCCGCACCCGTCTCCTCCGGCCACCCGGTCTGCGGGAACAGCGTCCGCGGATGCTCGTGCAGCGAGATCGTCAGGACCCGCGGGTCCTCCCAGAACGCCGCCTGCACCCCGTCACCGTGATGCACGTCCACGTCCACATACGCGACCCGCTCCGCCCCGAGCTCGAGCAGCCGGGCGATGGCCAGCGACGCGTCGTTGTAGATGCAGAACCCGGACGCGCTCCCCGGCATCGCGTGGTGCAGCCCGCCCGCGAAGTTCACCGCGTGCGCGGCCTCCCCGCGCCACACCGCCTCCGCCGCCCCGACCGACTGCCCGGCGATCAGCGCCGACACCTCGTGCATCCCGCCGAACGCCGGATCGTCGACCGTACCGAGCCCGTACGCCTGATCCGCGTGGCGCGGATCCGCCGAGGCCGCCCGCACCGCCGCCACATAGTCCTCGCGGTGCACGAGCCGCAGGGTCGAGTCCCCGGCCGGCGGCGCCGCGACCACGTCCACGGCCCGGTCGAGCCCGTACGCCCGCACCAGCCCCATGGTCAGCGCGAGCCGTACCGGATCCATCGGATGCTCGGACCCGAAGTCGTACTGCGTGACAGCTTCATCCCACATCAACAGTGCGCGGCCGCTCATGCCCGCCACCGTATCGGGCCTCCCGCGAACCGAACGACGTGGCGTACACCACCGTCACCAGGACCAGCACCATCGGCACCAGCATCGCCCCCCGATAACTCCACGCGTCCCCGAGCGCCCCCACCAACGGCGACCCGACGAGGAACCCCACGTAGTTGAAGACATTGAGCCGCGCCACAGCAGCGTCACTGGCCCCGGGGAACAATTTCCCGGCCGCGGCGAAGGTCTGCGGCACGATCACACTCAGCCCGAGCCCCAGCACGGTGAACCCGGCGATCCCCGCCCACGCCCCCGGCGCCACCGCCACCACCGCGAACCCCAGCGCCGCGAGCACCGCCCCGCACCGCACGACGGTCGCGGCCCCCAGCTTCCGCACCCCGAAGTCACCCACCGCCCGCCCCAGCAGTGTCGTCACCATGTACGCGTTGTACGGCACGGTCGCCAGCTCCTCCGAGCTCCCGAGCACGTCCTGGAGGTACTTGGCACTCCAGTTGGAAACGGTGGAGTCCCCGATGTACGCGAAGGTCATCACAAGACAGAGCGGCAGCAGCAACGCGAAGGCGACCCGACTCCCCCCGCTCTCCCCCGCCTCCTTCTCGACCGCCCGGTGCTCCCCGGCCCCGTACCACCGACTGCCCACGAGGGCGACGGGCAGCAGTAGCGCGACGACCGGCAGATACGACACGAACAGAGACAGGTGCCAGTGCGCCCCCACCCAGGCCAGCGAGGCGCCGGCGATCCCGCCGAGGCTGTACGAGGCGTGGAACCCGAGCATGATGCTCCGCCCGTACGCCCGCTGAAGGTTCACCCCCAGCATGTTCATCGACGCGTCGAGGGCGCCCACCGCAAGCCCGAAGAGCCCGAGGGCGACCGCCGCCTCCCACAACTCCGTGCCGGCCCCCACCCCCAGGAGAGCAAGCAGGACGACGGGCTGCGCCCACCGCAGGACCACCGCGGGCCCCACCCGGGCGACGGCCTTCTCGGTCGCGACACTCGCCACCCCGGCAAGGATCGGCACGGCGGCGAGGAAGGCGGGCAGCAGCGCGTCCGAGATCCCGTACCGGTCCTGGATCCCCGGTATTCGGGTCACGAGCAGCGCGAACGTGACCCCCTGCACGAAGAAACTGACCGCCAGGGATCCCCGCCCACGCCGCAACCGCGCATCCGTCATGGCGGCTCAGCGTAGGGCCGGGCCCTACCGATGGGTAGATGGATCACAGACCCAATGTCGCGGGAAGCTCACCCATCGCCCGGAAGAACCCCGTGGCGCCGGCGAGCTTCTCCTCGGGCGTCATCGCCGTGAACCCGTACACGTCCATCCCGGCGGCGACGGCGGCCTGGACCCCGAGCCGGCTGTCCTCGACCACGACACACCGCTCCGGCGCGACCCCCATCCGCGCGGCCGCGTACAGGAACAGGTCGGGCTCCGGCTTGCCCCGCCCGACGTCCTCGGCGCTGAAGACGGTCTCGTCCCGGAACCACGCGTCGAGCCCCGTCTTCCGATGCCCCACCCGAATCCGCTCATGACTCCCGGACGACGCCACGCAGTACGGAACCCCGGCCTCGGCCAGCCCCTTCAGCACGTCCGCGGCCCCGCGCACAGCCTCCAGCTCCCTCTCGAACGCGGCGAAGACCCGCGCGTGGAACGTCGCGTCGAAGTCCGCGGGCAAGCGCTCCCCGGTCCGCTCCTCGACCAGCTCGTGAATGCGGTGCATGGCGGACCCCATGTAGTCGCGCACCGACTCCTCGTACGAGGTCGGATGCCCGAGCTCCGTCAGGTAGCCGGCGAGAAGCGTGTTGGAAATCGGCTCGCTGTCCACGAGCACACCGTCGTTGTCGAAGATGACCAAGTCGTATCGCATGGACAAAGCCTAGAACGCAAAAATGCCTCAACCCCCGGACAGAGTCCGGGGGTTGAGGCTAAAAATTGTTCGGCGGCGTCCTACTCTCCCACAGGGTCCCCCCTGCAGTACCATCGGCGCTGAAAGGCTTAGCTTCCGGGTTCGGAATGTAACCGGGCGTTTCCCTAACGCTATGACCACCGAAACTCTATGAAGATATGAACCGCCGCACCACCCAAAGGGGGCGTGTTCGTTACTTCAGAACTAACACAGTGGACGCGAGCAACTGAGGACAAGCCCTCGGCCTATTAGTACCGGTCAGCTCCACCCATTACTGGGCTTCCACATCCGGCCTATCAACCCAGTGGTCTACTGGGAGCCTTACCCTCTCAAGGAGGTGGGAATACTCATCTTGAAGCAGGCTTCCCGCTTAGATGCTTTCAGCGGTTATCCCTCCCGAACGTAGCCAACCAGCCATGCCCTTGGCAGGACAACTGGCACACCAGAGGTTCGTCCGTCCCGGTCCTCTCGTACTAGGGACAGCCCTTCTCAATATTCCTACGCGCACAGCGGATAGAGACCGAACTGTCTCACGACGTTCTAAACCCAGCTCGCGTACCGCTTTAATGGGCGAACAGCCCAACCCTTGGGACCGACTCCAGCCCCAGGATGCGACGAGCCGACATCGAGGTGCCAAACCATCCCGTCGATATGGACTCTTGGGGAAGATCAGCCTGTTATCCCCGGGGTACCTTTTATCCGTTGAGCGACGGCGCTTCCACAAGCCACCGCCGGATCACTAGTCCCGACTTTCGTCCCTGCTCGACCCGTCGGTCTCACAGTCAAGCTCCCTTGTGCACTTACACTCAACACCTGATTGCCAACCAGGCTGAGGGAACCTTTGGGCGCCTCCGTTACCCTTTGGGAGGCAACCGCCCCAGTTAAACTACCCATCAGACACTGTCCCTGATCCGGATCACGGACCGAGGTTAGACATCCAGCACGACCAGAGTGGTATTTCAACGGCGACTCCACCATGACTGGCGTCACGGCTTCAAAGTCTCCCACCTATCCTACACAAGCCGAACCGAACACCAATATCAAACTGTAGTAAAGGTCCCGGGGTCTTTTCGTCCTGCTGCGCGAAACGAGCATCTTTACTCGTAGTGCAATTTCACCGGGCCTATGGTTGAGACAGTCGAGAAGTCGTTACGCCATTCGTGCAGGTCGGAACTTACCCGACAAGGAATTTCGCTACCTTAGGATGGTTATAGTTACCACCGCCGTTTACTGGCGCTTAAGTTCTCAGCTTCGCCACACCGAAATGTGACTAACCGGTCCCCTTAACGTTCCAGCACCGGGCAGGCGTCAGTCCGTATACATCGCCTTACGGCTTCGCACGGACCTGTGTTTTTAGTAAACAGTCGCTTCTCGCTGGTCTCTGCGGCCACCCCCAGCTCACGGAGTAAATCCGATCACCAGTGATGGCCCCCCTTCTCCCGAAGTTACGGGGGCATTTTGCCGAGTTCCTTAACCATAGTTCACCCGAACGCCTCGGTATTCTCTACCTGACTACCTGAGTCGGTTTAGGGTACGGGCCGCCATGAAACTCGCTAGAGGCTTTTCTCGACAGCATAGGATCATCCACTTCACCACAATCGGCTCGGCATCAGGTCTCAGGCTTAATGTGTGACGGATTTGCCTATCACACGCCCTACACCCTTACCCCGGGACTACCACCGCCCGGGCTGGACTACCTTCCTGCGTCACCCCATCGCTTACCTACTACCACCTTGGGTCGACGGCTCCACCACTTTCCTTTCCCCGAAGGGTCCGGAACGGCTTCACGGCCTTAGCATTAATGGGCTCGATATTGGGCGTTTCAAAGCGGGTACCGGAATATCAACCGGTTGTCCATCGACTACGCCTGTCGGCCTCGCCTTAGGTCCCGACTTACCCTGGGCAGATCAGCTTGACCCAGGAACCCTTAGTCAATCGGCGCACACGTTTCTCACGTGTGTATCGCTACTCATGCCTGCATTCTCACTCGTGAACCGTCCACAACTAGCTTCCGCTGCTGCTTCACCCGGCACACGACGCTCCCCTACCCATCACAGCGGGCGTTGGCCCTATTGCTGCAATGACACGACTTCGGCGGTACGCTTGAGCCCCGCTACATTGTCGGCGCGGAATCACTTGACCAGTGAGCTATTACGCACTCTTTCAAGGGTGGCTGCTTCTAAGCCAACCTCCTGGTTGTCTCTGCGACTCCACATCCTTTCCCACTTAGCGTACGCTTAGGGGCCTTAGTCGATGCTCTGGGCTGTTTCCCTCTCGACCATGGAGCTTATCCCCCACAGTCTCACTGCCGTGCTCTCACTTACCGGCATTCGGAGTTTGGCTAAGGTCAGTAACCCGGTAGGGCCCATCGCCTATCCAGTGCTCTACCTCCGGCAAGAAACACACGACGCTGCACCTAAATGCATTTCGGGGAGAACCAGCTATCACGGAGTTTGATTGGCCTTTCACCCCTAACCACAGGTCATCCCCCAGGTTTTCAACCCTGGTGGGTTCGGTCCTCCACGAAGTCTTACCTCCGCTTCAACCTGCCCATGGCTAGATCACTCCGCTTCGGGTCTTGAGCGCGCTACTAAATCGCCCTATTCGGACTCGCTTTCGCTACGGCTTCCCCACACGGGTTAACCTCGCAACACACCGCAAACTCGCAGGCTCATTCTTCAAAAGGCACGCAGTCACGAGAAACAAGCAAGCTTGTTTCCGACGCTCCCACGGCTTGTAGGCACACGGTTTCAGGTACTATTTCACTCCGCTCCCGCGGTACTTTTCACCATTCCCTCACGGTACTATCCGCTATCGGTCACCAGGGAATATTTAGGCTTAGCGGGTGGTCCCGCCAGATTCACACGGGATTTCTCGGGCCCCGTGCTACTTGGGTGTCTCTCAAACGAGCCGTTAATGTTTCAGCTACGGGGGTCTTACCCTCTACGCCGGACCTTTCGCATGTCCTTCGCCTACATCAACGGTTTCTGACTCGTCTCACAGCCGGCAGACTGTGAAAGAGAGATCCCACAACCCCGCATGCGCAACCCCTGCCGGGTATCACACGCATACGGTTTGGCCTCATCCGGTTTCGCTCGCCACTACTCCCGGAATCACGGTTGTTTTCTCTTCCTGAGGGTACTGAGATGTTTCACTTCCCCTCGTTCCCTCCACATGCCCTATGTGTTCAGGCATGGGTGACAGCCCATGACGACTGCCGGGTTTCCCCATTCGGAAACCCCCGGATCAAAGCCTGGTTGACGGCTCCCCGGGGACTATCGTGGCCTCCCACGTCCTTCATCGGTTCCTGGTGCCAAGGCATCCACCGTGCGCCCTTAAAAACTTGGCCACAGATGCTCGCGTCCACTGTGTAGTTCTCAAACAACGACCAGCCACCCATCACCCTGCTCCTAAGAGCAAGTTCACTGGGGCCGGCATCACGAAGGCAACGACCATACGGCCGTACCCTCAGATACCCAACAACGTGCCAAGCGTGAGCCACCCACCGGACTCTTCTTTCCACGCCGAAGCAGTACTCGAAGAACCATCAGGTTCGCTCACGCCAACTAATCAACGTTCCACCCATGAGCTGACCGTGCAGAACGTTTGTCTGCAATCGGTACTGTGCTCCTTAGAAAGGAGGTGATCCAGCCGCACCTTCCGGTACGGCTACCTTGTTACGACTTCGTCCCAATCGCCAGTCCCACCTTCGACAGCTCCCTCCCACAAGGGGTTGGGCCACCGGCTTCGGGTGTTACCGACTTTCGTGACGTGACGGGCGGTGTGTACAAGGCCCGGGAACGTATTCACCGCAGCAATGCTGATCTGCGATTACTAGCAACTCCGACTTCATGGGGTCGAGTTGCAGACCCCAATCCGAACTGAGACCGGCTTTTTGAGATTCGCTCCGCCTCGCGGCATCGCAGCTCTTTGTACCGGCCATTGTAGCACGTGTGCAGCCCAAGACATAAGGGGCATGATGACTTGACGTCGTCCCCACCTTCCTCCGAGTTGACCCCGGCGGTCTCCTGTGAGTCCCCATCACCCCGAAGGGCATGCTGGCAACACAGGACAAGGGTTGCGCTCGTTGCGGGACTTAACCCAACATCTCACGACACGAGCTGACGACAGCCATGCACCACCTGTATACCGACCACAAGGGGGGCACTATCTCTAATGCTTTCCGGTATATGTCAAGCCTTGGTAAGGTTCTTCGCGTTGCGTCGAATTAAGCCACATGCTCCGCTGCTTGTGCGGGCCCCCGTCAATTCCTTTGAGTTTTAGCCTTGCGGCCGTACTCCCCAGGCGGGGAACTTAATGCGTTAGCTGCGGCACCGACGACGTGGAATGTCGCCAACACCTAGTTCCCAACGTTTACGGCGTGGACTACCAGGGTATCTAATCCTGTTCGCTCCCCACGCTTTCGCTCCTCAGCGTCAGTAATGGCCCAGAGATCCGCCTTCGCCACCGGTGTTCCTCCTGATATCTGCGCATTTCACCGCTACACCAGGAATTCCGATCTCCCCTACCACACTCTAGCCTGCCCGTATCGGATGCAGACCCGGGGTTAAGCCCCGGGCTTTCACACCCGACGTGACAAGCCGCCTACGAGCTCTTTACGCCCAATAATTCCGGACAACGCTTGCGCCCTACGTATTACCGCGGCTGCTGGCACGTAGTTAGCCGGCGCTTCTTCTGCAGGTACCGTCACTTTCGCTTCTTCCCTGCTGAAAGAGGTTTACAACCCGAAGGCCGTCATCCCTCACGCGGCGTCGCTGCATCAGGCTTTCGCCCATTGTGCAATATTCCCCACTGCTGCCTCCCGTAGGAGTCTGGGCCGTGTCTCAGTCCCAGTGTGGCCGGTCGCCCTCTCAGGCCGGCTACCCGTCGTCGCCTTGGTAGGCCATTACCCCACCAACAAGCTGATAGGCCGCGGGCTCATCCTTCACCGCCGGAGCTTTTAACCAGCTCCCATGCGGAAGCCGGTGTTATCCGGTATTAGACCCCGTTTCCAGGGCTTGTCCCAGAGTGAAGGGCAGATTGCCCACGTGTTACTCACCCGTTCGCCACTAATCCACCCCGAAGGGCTTCATCGTTCGACTTGCATGTGTTAAGCACGCCGCCAGCGTTCGTCCTGAGCCAGGATCAAACTCTCCGTGAATGTTTGCCGGTAATCCGGCGATACACTCGCGTTGAGCGGAACGATCGAGTCGGAATAAGACCGATCGTTCACAGCGTCCTCGCTGTGTGCCACCCGGCTAGGGGTGGACTTTTTCAAAGGAACCTCGACCATCCGAAGATGGACGGGGTATCAACTAATCTGGCGTTGATTTTTGGCACGCTGTTGAGTTCTCAAGGAACGGACGCTTCCTTTGTACTCACCCTCTCGGGCTTTCCTCCGGGCTTCCCTTCGTTCCGAAGCTTATCAGATGTTTTCGATCCGATTTCCTCGGTGCTTTCCGGTCCTGTTCGCTTTCGCTCTAGGCCCTTCCGGCGGTTCCGAGTCTATCAGATGTTTTCCATCCGATTTCCTCGGCGCTTTCCGGTCCCTTAGCTTTCGCGCCGGTCCCTTCCTGCGTCTCCGACTCTATCAGACATCTGGGGGTCGGATTCCCACCTCGGGCACCGTCGGAGGAGGTCTCCTCCGGGCTGTGCACCGTCCCGGCATCGGCCGGCTCGTCTCGCCGGCGCGACGCTCGGAGCCGGCTATTTGGCCTTGAACGCAGAAAAGCCCCGCACCATAAGGTGCGGGGCTTTCCCACAATGATTGTTCGGCGGCGTCCTACTCTCCCACAGGGTCCCCCCTGCAGTACCATCGGCGCTGAAAGGCTTAGCTTCCGGGTTCGGAATGTAACCGGGCGTTTCCCTAACGCTATGACCACCGAAACTCTATGAAGATATGAACCGCCGCACCACCCAAAGGGGGCGTGTTCGTTACTTCAGAACTAACACAGTGGACGCGAGCAACTGAGGACAAGCCCTCGGCCTATTAGTACCGGTCAGCTCCACCCATTACTGGGCTTCCACATCCGGCCTATCAACCCAGTGGTCTACTGGGAGCCTTACCCTCTCAAGGAGGTGGGAATACTCATCTTGAAGCAGGCTTCCCGCTTAGATGCTTTCAGCGGTTATCCCTCCCGAACGTAGCCAACCAGCCATGCCCTTGGCAGGACAACTGGCACACCAGAGGTTCGTCCGTCCCGGTCCTCTCGTACTAGGGACAGCCCTTCTCAATATTCCTACGCGCACAGCGGATAGAGACCGAACTGTCTCACGACGTTCTAAACCCAGCTCGCGTACCGCTTTAATGGGCGAACAGCCCAACCCTTGGGACCGACTCCAGCCCCAGGATGCGACGAGCCGACATCGAGGTGCCAAACCATCCCGTCGATATGGACTCTTGGGGAAGATCAGCCTGTTATCCCCGGGGTACCTTTTATCCGTTGAGCGACGGCGCTTCCACAAGCCACCGCCGGATCACTAGTCCCGACTTTCGTCCCTGCTCGACCCGTCGGTCTCACAGTCAAGCTCCCTTGTGCACTTACACTCAACACCTGATTGCCAACCAGGCTGAGGGAACCTTTGGGCGCCTCCGTTACCCTTTGGGAGGCAACCGCCCCAGTTAAACTACCCATCAGACACTGTCCCTGATCCGGATCACGGACCGAGGTTAGACATCCAGCACGACCAGAGTGGTATTTCAACGGCGACTCCACCATGACTGGCGTCACGGCTTCAAAGTCTCCCACCTATCCTACACAAGCCGAACCGAACACCAATATCAAACTGTAGTAAAGGTCCCGGGGTCTTTTCGTCCTGCTGCGCGAAACGAGCATCTTTACTCGTAGTGCAATTTCACCGGGCCTATGGTTGAGACAGTCGAGAAGTCGTTACGCCATTCGTGCAGGTCGGAACTTACCCGACAAGGAATTTCGCTACCTTAGGATGGTTATAGTTACCACCGCCGTTTACTGGCGCTTAAGTTCTCAGCTTCGCCACACCGAAATGTGACTAACCGGTCCCCTTAACGTTCCAGCACCGGGCAGGCGTCAGTCCGTATACATCGCCTTACGGCTTCGCACGGACCTGTGTTTTTAGTAAACAGTCGCTTCTCGCTGGTCTCTGCGGCCACCCCCAGCTCACGGAGTAAATCCGATCACCAGTGATGGCCCCCTTCTCCCGAAGTTACGGGGGCATTTTGCCGAGTTCCTTAACCATAGTTCACCCGAACGCCTCGGTATTCTCTACCTGACTACCTGAGTCGGTTTAGGGTACGGGCCGCCATGAAACTCGCTAGAGGCTTTTCTCGACAGCATAGGATCATCCACTTCACCACAATCGGCTCGGCATCAGGTCTCAGGCTTAATGTGTGACGGATTTGCCTATCACACGCCCTACACCCTTACCCCGGGACTACCACCGCCCGGGCTGGACTACCTTCCTGCGTCACCCCATCGCTTACCTACTACCACCTTGGGTCGACGGCTCCACCACTTTCCTTTCCCCGAAGGGTCCGGAACGGCTTCACGGCCTTAGCATTAATGGGCTCGATATTGGGCGTTTCAAAGCGGGTACCGGAATATCAACCGGTTGTCCATCGACTACGCCTGTCGGCCTCGCCTTAGGTCCCGACTTACCCTGGGCAGATCAGCTTGACCCAGGAACCCTTAGTCAATCGGCGCACACGTTTCTCACGTGTGTATCGCTACTCATGCCTGCATTCTCACTCGTGAACCGTCCACAACTAGCTTCCGCTGCTGCTTCACCCGGCACACGACGCTCCCCTACCCATCACAGCGGGCGTTGGCCCTATTGCTGCAATGACACGACTTCGGCGGTACGCTTGAGCCCCGCTACATTGTCGGCGCGGAATCACTTGACCAGTGAGCTATTACGCACTCTTTCAAGGGTGGCTGCTTCTAAGCCAACCTCCTGGTTGTCTCTGCGACTCCACATCCTTTCCCACTTAGCGTACGCTTAGGGGCCTTAGTCGATGCTCTGGGCTGTTTCCCTCTCGACCATGGAGCTTATCCCCCACAGTCTCACTGCCGTGCTCTCACTTACCGGCATTCGGAGTTTGGCTAAGGTCAGTAACCCGGTAGGGCCCATCGCCTATCCAGTGCTCTACCTCCGGCAAGAAACACACGACGCTGCACCTAAATGCATTTCGGGGAGAACCAGCTATCACGGAGTTTGATTGGCCTTTCACCCCTAACCACAGGTCATCCCCCAGGTTTTCAACCCTGGTGGGTTCGGTCCTCCACGAAGTCTTACCTCCGCTTCAACCTGCCCATGGCTAGATCACTCCGCTTCGGGTCTTGAGCGCGCTACTAAATCGCCCTATTCGGACTCGCTTTCGCTACGGCTTCCCCACACGGGTTAACCTCGCAACACACCGCAAACTCGCAGGCTCATTCTTCAAAAGGCACGCAGTCACGAGAAACAAGCAAGCTTGTTTCCGACGCTCCCACGGCTTGTAGGCACACGGTTTCAGGTACTATTTCACTCCGCTCCCGCGGTACTTTTCACCATTCCCTCACGGTACTATCCGCTATCGGTCACCAGGGAATATTTAGGCTTAGCGGGTGGTCCCGCCAGATTCACACGGGATTTCTCGGGCCCCGTGCTACTTGGGTGTCTCTCAAACGAGCCGTTAATGTTTCAGCTACGGGGGTCTTACCCTCTACGCCGGACCTTTCGCATGTCCTTCGCCTACATCAACGGTTTCTGACTCGTCTCACAGCCGGCAGACTGTGAAAGAGAGATCCCACAACCCCGCATGCGCAACCCCTGCCGGGTATCACACGCATACGGTTTGGCCTCATCCGGTTTCGCTCGCCACTACTCCCGGAATCACGGTTGTTTTCTCTTCCTGAGGGTACTGAGATGTTTCACTTCCCCTCGTTCCCTCCACATGCCCTATGTGTTCAGGCATGGGTGACAGCCCATGACGACTGCCGGGTTTCCCCATTCGGAAACCCCCGGATCAAAGCCTGGTTGACGGCTCCCCGGGGACTATCGTGGCCTCCCACGTCCTTCATCGGTTCCTGGTGCCAAGGCATCCACCGTGCGCCCTTAAAAACTTGGCCACAGATGCTCGCGTCCACTGTGTAGTTCTCAAACAACGACCAGCCACCCATCACCCTGCTCCTAAGAGCAAGTTCACTGGGGCCGGCATCACGAAGGCAACGACCATACGGCCGTACCCTCAGATACCCAACAACGTGCCAAGCGTGAGCCACCCACCGGACTCTTCTTTCCACGCCGAAGCAGTACTCGAAGAACCATCAGGTTCGCTCACGCCAACTAATCAACGTTCCACCCATGAGCTGACCGTGCAGAACGTTTGTCTGCAATCGGTACTGTGCTCCTTAGAAAGGAGGTGATCCAGCCGCACCTTCCGGTACGGCTACCTTGTTACGACTTCGTCCCAATCGCCAGTCCCACCTTCGACAGCTCCCTCCCACAAGGGGTTGGGCCACCGGCTTCGGGTGTTACCGACTTTCGTGACGTGACGGGCGGTGTGTACAAGGCCCGGGAACGTATTCACCGCAGCAATGCTGATCTGCGATTACTAGCAACTCCGACTTCATGGGGTCGAGTTGCAGACCCCAATCCGAACTGAGACCGGCTTTTTGAGATTCGCTCCGCCTCGCGGCATCGCAGCTCTTTGTACCGGCCATTGTAGCACGTGTGCAGCCCAAGACATAAGGGGCATGATGACTTGACGTCGTCCCCACCTTCCTCCGAGTTGACCCCGGCGGTCTCCTGTGAGTCCCCATCACCCCGAAGGGCATGCTGGCAACACAGGACAAGGGTTGCGCTCGTTGCGGGACTTAACCCAACATCTCACGACACGAGCTGACGACAGCCATGCACCACCTGTATACCGACCACAAGGGGGGCACTATCTCTAATGCTTTCCGGTATATGTCAAGCCTTGGTAAGGTTCTTCGCGTTGCGTCGAATTAAGCCACATGCTCCGCTGCTTGTGCGGGCCCCCGTCAATTCCTTTGAGTTTTAGCCTTGCGGCCGTACTCCCCAGGCGGGGAACTTAATGCGTTAGCTGCGGCACCGACGACGTGGAATGTCGCCAACACCTAGTTCCCAACGTTTACGGCGTGGACTACCAGGGTATCTAATCCTGTTCGCTCCCCACGCTTTCGCTCCTCAGCGTCAGTAATGGCCCAGAGATCCGCCTTCGCCACCGGTGTTCCTCCTGATATCTGCGCATTTCACCGCTACACCAGGAATTCCGATCTCCCCTACCACACTCTAGCCTGCCCGTATCGGATGCAGACCCGGGGTTAAGCCCCGGGCTTTCACACCCGACGTGACAAGCCGCCTACGAGCTCTTTACGCCCAATAATTCCGGACAACGCTTGCGCCCTACGTATTACCGCGGCTGCTGGCACGTAGTTAGCCGGCGCTTCTTCTGCAGGTACCGTCACTTTCGCTTCTTCCCTGCTGAAAGAGGTTTACAACCCGAAGGCCGTCATCCCTCACGCGGCGTCGCTGCATCAGGCTTTCGCCCATTGTGCAATATTCCCCACTGCTGCCTCCCGTAGGAGTCTGGGCCGTGTCTCAGTCCCAGTGTGGCCGGTCGCCCTCTCAGGCCGGCTACCCGTCGTCGCCTTGGTAGGCCATTACCCCACCAACAAGCTGATAGGCCGCGGGCTCATCCTTCACCGCCGGAGCTTTTAACCAGCTCCCATGCGGAAGCCGGTGTTATCCGGTATTAGACCCCGTTTCCAGGGCTTGTCCCAGAGTGAAGGGCAGATTGCCCACGTGTTACTCACCCGTTCGCCACTAATCCACCCCGAAGGGCTTCATCGTTCGACTTGCATGTGTTAAGCACGCCGCCAGCGTTCGTCCTGAGCCAGGATCAAACTCTCCGTGAATGTTTGCCGGTAATCCGGCGATACACTCGCGTTGAGCGGAACGATCGAGTCGGAATAAGACCGATCGTTCACAGCGTCCTCGCTGTGTGCCACCCGGCTAGGGGTGGACTTTTTCAAAGGAACCTCGACCATCCGAAGATGGACGGGGTATCAACTAATCTGGCGTTGATTTTTGGCACGCTGTTGAGTTCTCAAGGAACGGACGCTTCCTTTGTACTCACCCTCTCGGGCTTTCCTCCGGGCTTCCTTCGTTCTTGTGTCTCCGACTCTATCAGATCCTTTCGGCGTCTGATTCCCAGTCAGCGGGATTTGTCTTTCCGGCTGTTGGGCCGTTCCGACGAGTGAGACTTTAGCGAATTCCTGCCTCCGACGCTAATCGGGCGGCTTGCGCTCAGACCTTCGAACGCGGATTCCTCATTTCGCAAAAACACACGGGAGGTCCGACGGCGCGGCAAAGCGTCGTCAGCTTCTGTGGGTCTTGCGGAATGGCTGTCCGGGGCCGACCGGGGTCGGTGCTCACGTCGGACAACTCGGAGAACACTACGGACCGGGTAATCCCGTGTCAACCCCGGTCCTCGGGCGTAGCCTCTCCGTATGAGTACGCATGCGCACGCCACCCAGTGGTGGGCCGCCTGACCGGCGGCCCGCACTCGCGCATGCACCAAGCGGCCGCCGTCTCGGCGGCCGTTCGCGTATCCCCCTCCGGGAGCCGGGCCGTCGGGCCGGCGGCCCGTAGCTGAGGGAGAAGGAACGCGATGACGAGGATCTTCAGCGGGGTCAAGCCCACCGGGCATCTGACGCTGGGCAACTACCTCGGGGCCGTACGGCGGTGGGTCGAGGTCGATCAGCACCAGGCGGAGGCGCTGTTCAGCGTCGTGGACCTGCACGCGCTGACCGTGGAGCACGATCCCGGGCGGGTGCGGCGGCTCAGTCGGCAGGCGGCGACGCTGTTGCTGGCCGCCGGGCTGGATCCGGAGCTGTGCACGTTGTTCGTGCAGAGCCATGTGGACGAGCACGCCAGGCTCTCGTACCTGCTGGAGTGCACGGCCACGGACGGCGAGGTGCGGCGGATGATCCAGTACAAGGAGAAGAGCGTGCTGGCGCGGGCCGCCGGGGAGGGTGTGCGGCTGTCGTTGCTGACGTACCCCGTGCTGATGGCGGCGGACATCCTGGCGTACGGGGCCGACGAGGTGCCGGTGGGTGAAGACCAGACGCAGCACGTGGAGCTGACGCGGGACCTGGCGGTGCGGTTCAACCAGCGGTACGGGCATACGTTCGCGGTGCCGCGGGCGACGCGGTCTGCGGTGGCCGCGCGGGTCATGGATCTGCAGGACCCCACGTCGAAGATGGGGAAGTCGCACGCGAACGGGGCCGGGATCGTCTATCTGCTGGACGACGCGGAGACCGTGCGGCGGAAGATCATGCGGGCCGTGACCGACAGCGGGCGGGACGTGGAGTACGACCGGGAGGTCAAGCCGGGGATCGCCAACCTGCTCGATCTGATGGCGGCCGCGACGGATGGGAACCCGGAGGAGCTGGCCGGTGTATACGAGTCGTACGGAGCGTTGAAGAAGGACACGGCGGACGCCGTCGTCGAGCTGCTGAGGCCCCTGCGGGAGCGGCATGCCGAGCTCGCGGCGGATCCGGGTTATGTGGATCAGGTGCTGCGGGACGGGGCCGGGCGGGCCCGGGGGATGGCGCGGCCGTTGGTGGACCGGGCCTATCGGGCGATCGGGTTGCTGCCCGCGGGGTGACGGGAGGCGTGGAGGGGGCCTCGTGTTCCGCCGGGGGTCGGTGGCCCCCGGCGGGCAGGTGTCAGCTGTTGCCGGAGGCGAGTTCGCGGCTGCGGTCGCGGGCGGCTTCGAGGGCGGCGATGAGGGCGGCCCGTACGCCGTGGTTCTCCAGCTCGCGGATGGCGCTGATGGTGGTGCCGGCCGGGGAGGTGACGGCCTCGCGGAGCTTGACGGGGTGCTCGCCGCTGTCGCGGAGCATCACGGCGGCGCCGATCGCGGCCTGGACGATGAGGTCGTGGGCCTGGGCGCGGGGGAGGCCGAGGAGGATGCCGGCGTCGGTCATGGCCTCGACGAGGAAGTAGAAGTAGGCCGGGCCGGAGCCGGAGAGGGCGGTGGCCGCGTCCTGCTGGGACTCGGGAACGCGGAGGGTCTTGCCGACGCCGCCGAAGATCTCCTCGGTGTGGACGAGGTGCGCGGGGGTGGCGTGGCTGCCGCCGGAGATGACGGACATGCCTTCGTCGACGAGGACGGGGGTGTTGGGCATGACGCGGACGACGGGGGTGCCTGCGGTGAGGCGCTCCTCGATGAAGGAGGTGGGGATGCCGGCGGCGGCGCTGATGACGAGGCGGTCGGCGGCGACGTGGGGGGCGAGCTCTTCGAGGAGGCGGCCCATGTCCTGGGGCTTGACGGCCAGGATGAGGGTGTCGGCGCGCTTGGCGGCCTCGGCGTTGGTGACGGCTTCGACGCCGTAGCGGGCGTGGAGCTCGTCGGCGCGTTCGGTGCGGCGGGCGGTGACGAGGAGGTTCGCGGGGCGCCAGCCGGCGCGGATCATGCCGCTGAGGAGCGCTTCACCGATCTTGCCGGTGCCGAGGACTGCGACGGTTTGGGTCATGGGTCTTTCACCTCGCCGGAGGGGGGTACGTGGAGTCATCCTCGCACCGGCGGGCCGGGGGGTGCGTGGGTGTCCGAGGGGCGGTCATGCCGTGCGGCGGCGGAGGGTGGCCGCGCCGAGGGCGAGGACGAGGACGGCGCAGCCTGCGACGACGAGGGCGTCGCGGACGAAGTCGCCGGTGATCTCGGGGTGGCGGAGGACCTGGTTCATGCCGTCGACGGCGTACGACATGGGCAGGACGTCGGAGATCGCTTCGAGGGCGGGGGCCATCCGGTCGCGCGGGGTGAAGAGTCCGCAGAGCAGGAGCTGGGGGAAGATCACCGCCGGCATGAACTGGACGGCCTGGAACTCCGAGGCGGCGAAGGCGGAGACGAAGAGGCCGAGTGCGGTGCCGAGGAGGGCGTCGAGGAGGGCGACCAGGAGGAGGAGCCAGGGGGAGCCGACGACGTCGAGGCCGAGGAACCAGACGGCGAGGCCGGTGGCCAGGGTGGACTGGAGGACGGCGAGGAGGCCGAAGGCGAGGGCGTAGCCGGCGATGAGGTCGGCCTTGCCGAGGGGCATGGCGAGGAGGCGTTCCAGGGTGCCGGAGGTGCGTTCCCTGAGGGTGGCGATGGAGGTCACCAGGAACATCGTGATGAGCGGGAAGATGCCGAGGAGGGAGGCGCCGATGTTGTCGAAGGTGCCCGGGCTTCCGTCGAACACGTACCTGAGCAGGAAGAGCATGACGCAGGGGACGAGGAGCATCAGGGCGATCGAGCGGGGGTCGTGGCGCAGCTGACGCAGGACGCGGGCGGCGGTGGCGAGGGTGCGGGCGCTGTTCATGAGCGGGGCTCCTCGTGGGCGGTCCGCGGGGCTTTGGGGTGGGCGGCGCGGGCGGCTGCCGCGTCGACCAGGTGGAGGAAGGCCTCTTCCACGGTGGCCGTGTCGTTGCGGCGGCGGAGGGCTTCGGGGGTGTCCTCGGCGAGGATCTCGCCTTCGCGCATGAGGAGGAGGCGGTGGCAGCGCTCGGCCTCGTCCATGACGTGGGAGGAGACGAGGAGCGTCGTCCCGCGGTCGGCGGCGATCTGGTGGAAGAGGTTCCAGAGGTCGCGGCGGAGGACGGGGTCGAGGCCGACGGTGGGTTCGTCGAGGACGAGGAGTTCGGGGGTGCCGAGGAGGGCGACGGCGAGGGAGACGCGGCTGCGCTGGCCGCCGGAGAGCCGGCCTGCGAGGGCGTCGGCGTGCGAGGTGAGGTCGACGTCGGTGATGGCCCGGTCGACGGCGGTGCGGCGGTCGTGGCGACGGGCGCGGCCGGGGAAGAGGACGGCGGCGAAGTAGTCGAGGTTCTGGCGGACGGTGAGGTCGTCGTAGACCGAGGGGTCCTGGGTGACGTAGCCGATGCGGGAGCGGAGGGCGGGGTCGCCGGCGGGGCGGCCGAGGACCTGGAGGGTGCCGCCGACCTTGGCCTGGGTGCCGACGATGGCGCGCATGAGGGTGGTCTTGCCGCAGCCGGAGGGGCCGAGGAGGCCGGTGATGCGGCCGGAGGGGACGGTGAAGTCGAGGTCGCGGAGGACGGTGCGGTCGCCGCGGACGGTGGTGAGGGCGTGGGCGGTGATGGCCGCTGCGGTGTCGGTCGTGTTGTCGGCTGTGGGGGCCGGTTCCGTCGAGCCCGTCGCACCCGTCGGGTAATTCATCATGCGATGAATAGTGCTCCTGGGGGTGCCGGCCGTCAAGCATCCGGGCAGGACGGAGCGGGGCGGCTCGGAGCGGGGTGGGTTACTTGCGCTTGGGCTTCTTGCGGGCGGCCGGGTTGCCCGTGCGGGCGCCGCGGCGCTTCTCGTACTGGGCGCGGGACGTCTCGTACTCCGTGCGGCGCAGCTTCTCGCCGGGGGCCTCGGTGAAGCAGCGGACGAAGTAGGCGAGGAGCGAGCCGATGAAGCCGATGGCCTTCAGGCTGCGCAGCGACTCCTCGCGGCCCGGGTCGGTGGGCCTGCGGGTGAAGCCTTCCCAGGTCTTGCGGAAGGCGATGGCGCTGCAGACCCCGAACATGACGACGACCAGCATGTTCACGAGGCCGCCGACGTCCGCGATCGCCAGGCCCTGGTACGCGAAGCGCAGCACGAGGCAGGCCGCGACGGCGGCGGCCAGCGAGCCGGCGGCCAGTCCGACGCGGCGCAGCGCGTAGTTGCCGGTGTGGTCGACCCAGGTCGTACCGAAGAAACGGATCTCCTCGGGCTGCGGGCCGCCTGCCGTCGTGCCGGGGTTCTGCTCCGTGCCGGGGGTCTGCTCGTCGTCGCTCACAGAGTCGATTATCCCCGGAGCGGCGGAGGAGGGCCTCAGGCGCAGCGCGGTGCGACGTAGCCGTCGCTGCCCGTCTTCACGTAGGCGTCGGAGATGTACTCGCCCGGGGCGATGTTGTCCCAGAGGTTGGTGGTGCCGTACGGGCCGCTGACCCACTCGCCGGGCTTCTGGCAGTGGATCGGCACCGTGGAGCCGGCGGCCAGCGACCGGACGATCGAGTACTGGGTGCTCGGGCCCGAGCGGACGTTGACCCGGTAGCCCGGGGCGATCGCGTAGCGCTTCACCGCGCTCGTCGCCGTCGCCGAAACGTCCGCCGTCACGCTCGCGGTGGCCTGCTTGTCGTCGGTTCCCATGGTGTTCTCCCCCTTGGCGCAAAAGCGCTCCGCCGAGTTTCACTCTCTGCGACGCGCAGGCTAGCAAGCCCCTCCGACATCGCGGGTGCCATGGACTAGGCTCCGTCGGGTCGCGCACGCGCGTGATGTGACGGGGATTCACACGGGGGTGGGAGATGCCACCGTTGCGCAGCACCGGCGCCGACCGCGATGCGGAGGGGCCCGAGTACGCGGGCGACTACCGGCTCCAGGCGTGTCTGGGGTCCGGCGGCATGGGGGTCGTCCACCTCGCCGCCTCGGCCTCCGGCCTGCGGCTCGCGGTCAAGGTCGTACACGCTCGGTATGCGGAGGACCCGGAGTTCCGGGCCCGTTTCCGCCAGGAGGTCGCGGCCGCCCGGCGGGTGAGCGGGGCCTTCACGGCGCCTGTCGTCGACGCCGACCCCGATGCCGTACGCCCCTGGATGGCCACCCTCTACGTGCCCGGGCCGACCCTCGCCGAACAGGTGAAGCGGAACGGCCCCCTGTCCCCCGCCCAGCTGCGCCGGCTCACGGCCGGGCTCGCGGAGGCGCTGCGCGACATCCACCGCGCCGGGGTCGTCCACCGGGACCTCAAGCCCAGCAACGTCCTGCTCACCGACACCGGCCCCAAGGTCATCGACTTCGGCATCTCCCGGCCCGTGGACAGTGATCTGCACACGGAGACGGGGAAGCTGATCGGGTCGCCGCCTTTCATGGCGCCCGAGCAGTTCCAGCGGCCCAGGGAGGTCGGGCCGGCTGCGGACGTCTTCGCGCTGGGTTCGGTCCTCGTGCACGCGGCGACCGGACACGGCCCGTTCGACTCCGACAGCCCGTACATCGTGGCCTACCAGGTCGTCCACGACGAGCCGGATCTGACGGACGTGCCGGAGGAGCTCGCGCCGCTCCTGGCGCGCTGCCTCGCCAAGGATCCCGCCGAGCGGCCGACGCCCGCCGAGATCATGTCGGCGCTGCTGCCGCCCTCGTACGAGGCGGAGGCGTTCATACCGGCCCAGCGGCGGCGGCCCACCCTGCCGGAGAGCGAGCCCGGCGTCTCCCCCGCCTGGGACGCGGACACACGCGTCCGGGCGACCGCCGTGCCGCCCCCGCGCCGTCGGCGCCCGCGGATCCGGCCGCGGCTGACGGCCGCCCTCGTCGCCGGGCTCGCGCTGACCGGCGCCGGGCTGTACGGGGCGCTGAGCACTCCCGCGGACGGCGGGCCCGAGACCCCCGCCCGCCCGGACGAGGTGGCCACGGCCTTCGCGGGCTGGCGGACGCCGCTCCAGGAGCGGGGCCCCACGGCGGCCCCGGCCTGCGCGCACGGCGGCGGCGCGCTGTACTGCGTGGCCCGGGGCGTCGGCATCGCCCGGCTCGACCCCGTCACCGGGCGGGTCCTGTGGTCGCGGACCACCCCCATCGACTCGGAGACCCCGACCGCCCCCGTCCTCCTGACCGACGGCCTCGTCGGCGCCGCCGCCCCCACGGACCCGCTGCGGGCGTACGCGACGGGGGGCGGCGCCCCCGGGTGGAGCGCCGTCGAGACGGAGGGTGCCCCCGAGCTGTACCGGGCGGCCGGCAGCGCTGTCGTCCTTGCCGACGGGCGGGGCGGGCTCCGGGCCCTCGACAGCCGCAGCGGGAAGGAGCTGTGGCGGCACGGCCTGACCGGTTTCGCGGTCCCGCGGCTCGGCGCGTACGACGCTCCTTCCGGGCTGCTGTCCGTCACCGAGACCTCGGCCGACGGGACGAGCACCCGGGTCGGTACGGTCCTGCCCAGGACCGGCGAGGTGGTCTGGCAGCGGAGCCTGGACGGCGATCTCGCCGCACTCGGCCGCACCGGCGCCGGAGCCCTCGTCCTCGCGGACCACTACCAGGACCCGCTGATCGACGGCCTGGTCCTGGTGGGCCCCGACGGCTCGGCGGACTCCGTGCGGCGGCTGGCCCTGCCCCACCGGATCGACGTCCGGGGCGTCGCCGTGCGCGGCGCGGTCGTCCACATCCTCGACGCGAACGGCCACCTCACCGCCTTCGACACCGCCGCGGAGAAGGGGCGGGTGCTGTGGGAGCTGGAGACGGGCGCCGGAAACGTCTCCGTGCCGGTCCTCGGCGGCGACGACCGCCTCTACTTCTCCGTCCAGGACGGGCGGCTGCTCGCCGTCAACACCAAGCGCGGCGCGCTGATCGGCCAGACCCGGCCGCGGCTGCGGAACGGGCGGCTCGGCTACGCGCCCATGGTTCCCGAGCCCCTGGTCGCCGGGGACCGGGTGTTCGGGACGGCGCCCGACGGCTCCGTATTCGCGGTCGACGCGCGCGAGCCCGAGTCCTGGTGAGTGGGTGGCTCAGACACGAAGAAGCGGGGAGTGGGTGTCGTACCCACTCCCCGCTTTCGTACGTCTTCCGGGGTCAGCCCAGCTTCGACACGTCGCGGACCGCGCCCTTGTCCGCGCTCGTCGCCATCGCCGCGTACGCCTTCAGCGCCGCCGACACCTTGCGCTCGCGGTTCTTCGGCGCGTACACGCCGTTCAGCGCGTCGCGGCGGGCCGCCAGGGTGGCCTCGTCGACGAGGAGCTCGATCGAGCGGCTCGGGATGTCGATACGGATCCGGTCGCCGTCCTCGACGAGGGCGATCGTGCCGCCCGAGGCCGCCTCCGGGGAGGCGTGGCCGATGGACAGGCCCGACGTACCGCCGGAGAAGCGGCCGTCGGTCACCAGCGCGCAGGTCTTGCCCAGGCCCCGGCCCTTGAGGAAGGAGGTCGGGTAGAGCATCTCCTGCATGCCGGGGCCGCCGCGCGGGCCCTCGTAGCGGATGACGACCACGTCGCCGTCGGTGACCTGCTTGTTGAGGATCTTCTCGACGGCCTCGTCCTGCGACTCGCAGACGACGGCCGGGCCCTCGAAGGTCCAGATCGACTCGTCGACGCCGGCCGTCTTCACGACGCAGCCGTCCACGGCCAGGTTGCCGCGCAGGACCGCGAGGCCGCCGTCCTTCGAGTACGCGTGGGCCGCGTCGCGGATGCAGCCGCCGGCCGCGTCCACGTCCAGCGCCTCCCAGCGCTCGGACTGCGAGAAGGCGGTCGCCGAGCGGACGCAGCCGGGGGCCGCGTGGAACAGCTCGACGGCCTCGTCCGTCGGGGAGCCGCCGCGCACGTCCCAGGCGTCCAGCCACTCCTTGATGGAGCGGGAGTGGACGGAGTGGACGTCCTCGTTGAGGAGGCCGGCGCGGTACAGCTCGCCGAGGATGGCCGGGATGCCGCCCGCCCGGTGCACGTCCTCCATGTAGTACGTGCGGTCCTTGGCGACGTTCGGGGCGACCTTGGCCAGGCAGGGAACCCGGCGCGAGACCTCGTCCATGTCGCCGAGGCCGTAGTCGAGCTCGGCCTCCTGGGCGGCGGCGAGCAGGTGGAGGATCGTGTTGGTCGAGCCGCCCATGGCGATGTCGAGGGCCATGGCGTTCTCGAAGGCGGCGCGGGTCGCGACCGCGCGCGGCAGGACGGAGGCGTCGTCCTCGTCGTAGTACCGGCGGGTGATGTCGACGACCGTGCGGGCCGCGTTCTCGTACAGCGCCTTGCGGCCGGTGTGGGTCGCGAGGAGCGAGCCGTTGCCGGGGAGGGAGAGGCCGATCGCCTCGGTCAGGCAGTTCATCGAGTTGGCGGTGAACATGCCGGAACAGGACCCGCAGGTCGGACAGGCGTTCTCCTCGATCCGGAGCATGTCCTCGTCCGAGATCTTCGGGTTCACGGCGTCGGACATCGCGTCGACCAGGTCGAGCGTGCGGACCGTGCCGTCGACGAGGACCGCGCGGCCGGACTCCATCGGGCCGCCGGAGACGAAGACCGTCGGGATGTTGAGGCGCAGGGCGGCCATCAGCATGCCGGGGGTGATCTTGTCGCAGTTGGAGATGCAGATCAGGGCGTCGGCGCAGTGCGCCTCGACCATGTACTCCACGCTGTCCGCGATCAGGTCGCGGGACGGGAGGCTGTAGAGCATGCCGCCGTGGCCCATCGCGATGCCGTCGTCGACGGCGATCGTGTTGAACTCGCGGGCGATGCCGCCGGCGGCCGTGATGGCCTCGGAGACGATCCGGCCGACCGGCTGGAGATGGGTGTGGCCGGGGACGAACTCCGTGAAGGAGTTGGCCACCGCGATGATCGGCTTACGGCCGATGTCCGCGCCCGGTACACCGGAGGCGCGCATAAGGGCGCGTGCGCCCGCCATGTTGCGGCCGTGGGTGACTGTGCGGGACCTCAGCTCGGGCATCGTCGCTCGCTCCTCGTGATGGGTGTGCTTGCCTTCGAGCGTACGCTGACGCTCCAAGATCTGGACAGCCTGTCCGTATGGCGGACGGGGTGTTCAGCTTTCGGTCAGGTTCCGGTCCGGGGAGCTTCTCAGCTCTCGGTCAGGTACCGCTGGAGCGTCGGGGCCACCTGGGCCACGATCTCCTCCGGGTCGGCCGAGGCCAGCGGCTCGACCTCGATCACGTACCGCAGGATCACGATCCCGATCATGTGGGACGCCGCCAGCTCCGCCCGGAAGCTCGGCTCCGGTACGTCGAGTTCGGCCGCGATCCGCTCCAGGAGCCGGCGGAGCACGAAGGTCCGCAGCACCTTGGCCGCGGCCTCGTGGGTCAGCGCGGAGCGGACGATCGCGAGGAGCGGGGCGCGGCTGACCGGGTTCTCCCAGACGCCGATGAAGAAGCGCGCGAGCCGTTCGCCGATGGCCTCGCGCGGGCCGCCGAGGATCGCCGGGACGACGAGCGCCGGCTCGAAGGAGACCTCGATCGCGGCGGCGAAGACCTCGTCCTTCGTACCGAAGTAGTGGTGCACGAGCGCCGGGTCCACGCCGGCCGCCTTGGCGATGCCGCGGACGGAGGCCTTGTCGTACCCGCGCTCCGCGAACTGCGTGCGGGCCGCCTCCAGGATGCGTTCGCGCGCGCCCGGTCCGCTGTCCTCTCCGGTACGGGACGGGCGGCCGCGCCGGCGCGGGGCCGGGTCGGTCATGGGCGCGGGACCCGGGTGGGGCGGCCGGCGGCGGCGGACGCGAGGTGGAGGCGGGTGAAGGCCAGGGCCTCGGCGAGGTCGGCCTCGCGTTCGGCGGCTGACATCGCGCGGCGGGTGTTGACCTCGATGACGACGTGGCCGTCGAAGCCGGTGAGCGCGAGCCGCTCCAGGAGTTCGGCGCAGGGCTGTGTGCCACGCCCCGGGACCAGGTGCTCGTCCTTGGCGGAGCCCTTGCCGTCGGCGAGGTGGACGTGGCCGAGGCGGTCGCCCATGCGGTCGATCATCGCGAGGGCGTCGGTGCGGGCGGTCGCGGTGTGCGAGAGGTCGACGGTGAAGTGCCGGTAGTCGTCCTTCGTGACGTCCCACTCGGGGGCGTACGCGAGCATCTCGCGGTCCTTGTACCGCCACGGGTACATGTTCTCGACGGCGAACCGGACGTCGGTCTCGTCCGCCATCCGCCAGATGCCGGTGACGAAGTCCTTCGCGTACTGGCGCTGCCAGCGGAACGGCGGGTGCACGACGACCGCCGACGCGCCGAGCTTCTCGGCCGCCGCCTGGGCGCGCTGGAGCTTGACCCACGGGTCGGTGGACCAGACGCGCTGCGTGATGAGGAGGCAGGGGGCGTGGACGGCCAGGATCGGGACCTGGTGGTAGTCGGAGAGGCGGCGCAGCGCCTCGATGTCCTGGCTGACGGGGTCGGTCCACACCATGACCTCGACGCCGTCGTACCCGAGGCGCGCGGCGATCTCGAAGGCCGTCGCCGTCGACTCCGGATAGACCGAGGCCGTCGACAGGGCGACCTTCGCATCCGGGATGCGCACCACTGGTTCTGCCACCCCGACAGGGTACGGGGCGGGCCGGGGGCCCGGGAGGTGGTTCCGGTCACGCCGGTCCGTGGGCATGGGCGCGGGCGGGCGGGCGGGGCGGGCGCGGGCGGGGCGGGCCCGCGTCCGTCACTCCTCCGGCAGGTGGTCCAGGCGGCGCAGGATCACGCCCTCGCGCAGCGCCCACGGGCAGATCTCCAGCTCCTCCACTCCGAGCAGGTCCATCGCGCCCTCGGCGACGAGCGCGCCCGCGAGGAGCTGGGGGGCGCGGCCTTCCGAGACGCCCGGCAGGGCCGCGCGCTCGGGGACGGTCATCGCGGCGAGGCGCGGGACCCATTCCTCCAGGGACTTGCGGGACAGGACGCGCTGGACGTACAGGCCGTCCCCCGAACCGGGCGCGCCGGCGATCCGGGCGAGCTGCTTGAAGGTCTTGGAGGTGGCCACGACGTGGTCGGGGCGGCCGAAGCGGCTGAACTCGCCGACCGTACGGGCGATCTGGGCGCGGACGTGCCGGCGCAGCGACTTCACGGCGTCGGCGTCGGCCCGGTCGCCGGGCAGCCAGCCCGAGGTGAGGCGGCCCGCGCCGAGCGGCAGGGAGACGGCCGTGTCCGGGTCCTCGTCGATGCCGTACGCGACTTCGAGGGAGCCGCCGCCGATGTCGAGGAGGAGGAGCTTGCCCGCGGACCAGCCGAACCAGCGGCGGGCGGCGAGGAAGGTGAGCCGGGCCTCCTCCTCGCCGGTGAGGACCTGGAGGTCGACCCCGGTCTCGTCCTTGACCCGGGCGAGGACGGCGTCGGCGTTGGTGGCCTCGCGGACCGCCGAGGTGGCGAAGGGCAGCACCTCCTCGCAGCCCTTGTCCTCGGCCGCCAGGAGCGCGTCCCGGACGGTCGCGATGAGCCGCTCGACGCCGTCGGGCGCGATCGCGCCCCGCTCGTCGAGGAGCTCGGCGAGCCGCAGCTCCGCCTTGTGGGAGTGGGCGGGCAGCGGGCGGGCGCCGGGGTGGGCGTCCACCACCAGCAGGTGCACCGTGTTCGAACCGACGTCGAGGACTCCGAGTCTCATGGGCGGAACGCTACTGGTCCGGCCCGCATACGCTTGGCGTTGTGCCAAAGACGAAGCAGGCGAAGCCGGGCAAAGACAGCAGCGGCGAGACGGGTGTGAAGGCCGACAAGGCCAGCAAGGCCGGTAAGGCGGAGAAGGCCGTGAAGTCCGTGAAGGGCGCCAAGAAGCGGGGCAAGGGCATGGAGACGGACGAGAAGGGTCTGGACTTCGCGCGGGCGTGGGTCGAGTTTCCGGATCCGGCCGACGCCGAGCAGGTGTTCCGCTGCGACCTGACCTGGCTGACCTCGCGCTGGACGTGCATCTTCGGCAGCGGCTGCCAGGGCATCCAGGCGGGCCGGGCCGACGACGGCTGCTGCACGCTGGGCGCGCACTTCTCCGATGACGACGACGAGAAGCGGGTCGCGTCGCACGTGGCGCGGCTCACGCCGGAGCTGTGGCAGTTCCACGACGTCGGTACGGATTCGGGCTGGGTGCAGCTCGACGAGGACGGCGACCGGCAGACCCGCCGCTGGGAGGGGTCCTGCATCTTCCAGAACCGTCCCGGTTTCGCGGGCGGCGCGGGCTGCTCGCTGCACATCCTGGCCCTGAAGGAGGGCAAGGAGCCGCTGGAGACCAAGCCGGACGTGTGCTGGCAGCTGCCGGTGCGCCGGACGTACGACTGGATCGACCGGCCCGACGACACCAAGGTCCTCCAGGTGTCGATCGGCGAGTACGACCGCCGGGGCTGGGGTCCGGGCGGCCACGACCTGCACTGGTGGTGCACCTCGGCCACGTCGGCGCACGGGGCAGGGGAGCCCGTCTACGTCACGTACCGGCCGGAGCTGACGGAGATGATGGGCAAGGAGGCGTACGAGGTCCTGGTCGGCCTGTGCCAGGCCCGGCTGGCCTCGCAGCTGCCGCTGGTGGCCCCGCATCCGGCCGATCCCGTCTCGTAGGCGTCAGGGGCCGGACGGCGGCGGGTCGTCCGTCGTCGGCGGGGGCGTGCCCGGGTCAGTCGTGCCCGGGTCGGTCGTCGGCGGGGGCGTGGTCGGCTCCGTCGTCGGCGGCGGGGTGGTCGGCTCCGTGGTCGGCGGTGAGGTGGGGGGTGTCGTCCCCGGGTCGGTCGTCGGCGGGGGTGTGGTCGGTTCCGTCGTCGGCGGGGTCGTCGGCGGCTCCGTGGTCGGCGGGCTCGTCGGGGGCTCCGTGGTCGGCGGGCTCGTCGGGGGTGTGGTCGGGTCGGTCGTCGTGGGCGGCGGGGTGACCGGGCGGGTGACCTGCGGCGGGGCAGTCTGCCCCTGACCGTCGATGCGAACGACCGCGCCCGAGGGGTTCACGCCGACGCGGGCGCTCCACGCGCCCGCGGGCTCGCGCCCGTGGTCGACGCGGACGACGATCGTGACCGTCTCGCCGGGGCGGAGCGTGCCGGAGGCCCGGCTCACGTACAGCCAGGGGGCGTCCGTCCACAGCGACCAGGCGACGGGCGAGCCGCCGTCGGCGGTGAGCGTGAGCATCGTCAGGTCACCGGAACCGCGCGCGCCGACCGTGAGCCAGCCCGGGGCGGGCTCGCCGGGCCGGGAGGGTCCCACGGAGCCCGTGGGGCCGCCGGGGCTGACGACCTCGACCGAAACGTCCGGGGAGCGACTGCCGCGGGTGAAGCGGGGCTCGGGCGTGGTGCGGGCATTGCCCGCGTTCTCGTAGCGGTCGTACGGGCGGCCGTCCTCGTCCACCGGCTCGTCCGCCTCGCGCGCGCTGATCCTGGTGCCGCCCTGGACGCCCTCGTCGGCGGCCGGAGTGCCGCGGTACGAGGTCCACAGGGCGAGGACCGGGGCGGCCACGACGGCCGCGACGACGGTGGTGGTCACCGCGCGGGCCCGCAGCCGGTCGCGGCGGGCCGTGTGGTCCTTGGGATCCATGGGGAAACCGGTCGGGGTGAAGCGCGGGGCACCGGCACGCGCGCGTGGGACGTGCAGCATCGCCATGTAGGCGGCGGCCCGTGGCGCCTCGACGAGCGGCAGCCGGTCCGGCGGGCGGGGTGCGGCGCCGGGCCAGGGGCCGGTGGCGCCCACCCGCTCGGCGGCCCGGCGGCAGCGGGGGCAGTCGTCGACGTGCCGGACGAGTTCGGCACGCAGGGCGGCGGAGAGGAGCACCCTGTGGTCGCCGGTGAGCCGCGCGACGGTGGGGCAGCTGCCGGTCTCGACGACGGCGAGGGCGGCGCGGGTCCGCTCGACCTCACAGGCGGCCATGGCGAGGAGCTCGCGGGCGGCGAGCGGGTCGAGGGAGAGGACGGCGGCGATCTGGCGGTGGCTCAGGCCGTGCCGGACGGCCAGCTCCAGGGCCTCGCGCTGCTCGGGGGTGGTGCCGGCCGCCTCGGGCCAGGCGAGCCTGGCGAGTTCGGCGCGGCGGTGCTCGGCGGTCTCGTCGGAGACCGGGGGCGGTTCGGGCGCGGTGACGGCGGGGCGGCCGGTGTGGGCGCCCTGTCGCTTGCGGCGCTGCTCGCCGAGGGTGCGCAGGCAGGCCCAGCGGGCGAGTGCGTACAGCCAGGCCGCGCGGCCCTCCTCGTCGGAGGGGCAGCGGCCGTGGTGGCGCTCGGCGACGGCGAGGACGTCGCCGAGGACGGCGGTGGCCGTGTCGTGCTCGCAGAGCACGGAGAGGCAGTACGTGTAGAGGCCGTCGAGGGCGGCCTCGTAGCGGGCGGGGGGCCGGCGGCCGAGCGTGCGCGGTCCCTGCTCCGCGGCGCCGCGGTGCGCCCGGTGTGCGCCGGTGGTGCATGTGGGGGGATCCAGCCTGCTGCTCGTCACGGGGCGACCGTAGGCAGGGCGGGGGGCGCTCTTCGTACCGGTCGAGCACTTCTCATTCTTACGGGTGAAGCTATCGCTCGAAGGGGGACAGGAACCTCACCTTCCGTCACTCGATCGGGGACGGGCTCGGATCGGGGACCGGACAGACCCTGGCCGTCGCTGTCAGTGGGGGCCGCTACGGTGTGGCCTATGGCTGCCCGTACGAAAACCGCCAAGGACCGGCCGTCCTACCGCTGCACCGAGTGCGGCTGGCAGACGGCCAAGTGGCTCGGCCGCTGCCCCGAGTGCCAGGCCTGGGGGACGGTCGAGGAGTACGGCGCGCCCGCGGTCCGGACGACCGCCGCCGGCCGGGTCTCCACCGCCGCCGTCCCCATCGCACAGGTCGACGGCCGGACGGCGACCGCCCGCTCGACCGGCGTCGACGAGCTGGACCGGGTCCTCGGCGGGGGCCTGGTGCCCGGCGCCGTCGTGCTGCTCGCGGGCGAGCCCGGCGTCGGCAAGTCCACGCTCCTGCTCGACGTGGCGGCGAAGGCGGCGAGCGACGAGCACCGCACGCTGTACGTCACGGGCGAGGAGTCCGCGAGCCAGGTCCGGCTGCGCGCCGACCGGATCGGCGCGCTCAGCGACCACCTGTACCTGGCGGCGGAGACCGATCTGTCGGCCGTCCTCGGTCACCTCGACGCCGTGAAGCCCTCGCTGCTGATCATGGACTCGGTGCAGACGGTCGCCTCCCCCGAGATCGACGGCGCGCCCGGCGGCATGGCGCAGGTCCGCGAGGTCGCCGGAGCCCTCATCCGGGCCTCCAAGGAGCGGGGCATGTCCACGCTGCTCGTCGGCCACGTCACCAAGGACGGCGCCATCGCCGGGCCCCGGCTCCTGGAGCACCTGGTCGACGTCGTCCTGAGCTTCGAGGGCGACCGGCACGCGCGCCTGCGCCTGGTCCGGGGCGTGAAGAACCGCTACGGGGCGACCGACGAGGTCGGCTGCTTCGAGCTGCACGACGAGGGCATCACGGGTCTGACCGACCCGTCGGGGCTCTTCCTGACCCGGCGTGACGTGGCCGTGCCGGGCACCTGCCTGACGGTGACCCTGGAGGGCCGCCGCCCGCTCGTCGCCGAGGTCCAGTCGCTGACGGTGGACTCGCAGATCCCCTCGCCGCGCCGGACCGTCTCCGGCCTGGAGACCTCCCGGGTCTCGATGATGCTGGCGGTCCTGGAGCAGCGGGGCCGGATCAGCGCGCTGGGCAAGCGGGACATCTACAGCGCGACCGTGGGCGGCGTGAAGCTCTCCGAGCCGGCCGCCGACCTGGCGATCGCGCTCGCCCTCGCCTCCGCGGCGAGCGACACCCCGCTGCCGAAGAACCTGGTCGCGATCGGCGAGGTCGGACTCGCGGGCGAGGTCCGCCGGGTCACGGGCGTCCAGCGCCGGCTGGCCGAGGCCCACCGGCTGGGCTTCACGCACGCACTGGTGCCGCCGGACCCGGGCAAGGTGCCGGCGGGCATGAAGGTGACAGAGGTCGCGGACATGGGGGACGCGCTGCGCGTCCTGCCCCGCAGCCGCCGCGCGCCGCGCTCGGAGAGCGCGGAGGGGTAGGGCGGGGCCGCCGGAGGGCTGGCGGGAAATCCCTCGCGGGCTTCGGCGGAGCCGGGCGGGCGAGCCCTCGTGGGCTTCGGCGGAGCCGGGCGGGGGAGGCCTCATAGGCTTCGGCGGAGCGGGGCGGGCGAGCCCTCGCGGCCACGCCGGAGGCGTGGCGGGCGAGCCCTCGTGGGCTTCGGCTGAGGGTCGTCGGAGGGGTGAGCGGGGGCTTCGGAGGGGTAGACGAGGGACCCCGAGGGGTAGGCGAGGGGGCATGACGAGGGCCCTTCTGTCCCTCGCGCCGCACTCTTGACCGGCGCGCGGCGGAGGGGGGCGGGGTGGTGTCGCTAGACTTTGCCCTGGTCTCGCCCATCCGTACGAGCCGGAGGAGTGCAGTGGCAGCGAAGGACGGGGCAACAGCTCCCGGGAAGTCCGGCGCGGGCTCCGGCAATGAGGCGCTCATGCGTGCCGCCCTCAGCGCGGTCGCCCCTGGCACCGCGCTGCGCGACGGCCTGGAGCGGATCCTCCGGGGCAACACCGGCGGTCTCATCGTGCTCGGCCTGGACAAGACGGTCGACTCGATGTGCACCGGCGGCTTCGTGCTGGACGTCGAGTTCGCCGCGACGCGCCTGCGCGAGCTGTGCAAGCTCGACGGCGCGCTCGTCCTCGACAAGGACATCACCAAGATCCACCGCGCCGGTGTGCAGCTGGTCCCGGACGCCTCCATCCCCACCGAGGAGACCGGCACCCGGCACCGCACCGCGGACCGGGTCTCCAAGCAGTGCAACTACCCGGTCGTCTCCGTCTCGCAGTCGATGCATCTGATCGCGCTGTACGTGAACGGTGAGCGCCGGGTCCTGGAGGAGTCGGCCGCGATCCTCTCCCGCGCCAACCAGGCGCTCGCGACCCTGGAGCGGTACAAGCTCCGGCTCGACGAGGTGGCCGGCACGCTCTCCGCGCTGGAGATCGAGGACCTGGTCACGGTCCGGGACGTCACCGCCGTCGCCCAGCGTCTGGAGATGGTGCGCCGGATCGCCACCGAGATCGCCGAGTACGTGGTCGAGCTCGGCACCGACGGACGGCTCCTGTCGCTCCAGCTCGACGAGCTGATCGCGGGCGTGGAGCCGGAGCGCGAGCTGGTGGTCCGGGACTACGTGCCCGAGCCCACCGCCAAGCGCTCGCGGACGGTCGCCGAGGCGCTCACCGAGCTGGACGCGCTCAGCCACACCGAGCTCCTCGAACTTCCCGTCGTGGCGAGGGCGCTGGGCTACAGCGGCTCGCCCGAGACCCTCGACTCGGCCGTCTCGCCGCGCGGCTACCGGCTCCTCGCGAAGGTTCCGCGGCTGCCGGGCGCGATCATCGAGCGGCTCGTGGAGCACTTCGGCGGGCTGCAGAAGCTCCTCGCGGCGAGCGTCGACGACCTCCAGACCGTCGACGGGGTCGGCGAGGCCCGCGCCCGCAGCGTGCGCGAGGGCCTCTCGCGGCTCGCGGAGTCCTCGATCCTGGAGCGGTACGTCTGATCCGGCAACGAGAGCCGGGCCGGGGACGGGGTCCTGGAATCGGGTCGAGGCCGGAGGCCGGGTGCCCGGTTGTTCCGCTCGGTCCTTGTTGTTCCGCTCAGTCCTTGGCCAGGGTGAACGAGGCCGGGGCGACCTTCGCGCCCGCCATCGTCGCCTCCACCAGGTAGGTCCCGGGGCCGGCCTGGCCCGCCGGGGCCGTGGCGCACTGCGGTGCGCTGCGCCCGCGGTCCCACTCCACGGTGTGGGTGACCGTGGTCTGTGCGGGGACGCTCAGCAGGAGCGGGTTGCCGGGGCGCGGGCAGTCGTCGGACGCCCAGACCGCGTCGGCCTGCTTGTCACTGATCGTCAGAACCGCGCTGCGCGGCCCGAAGTCTGCCTTGCAGGCGGTGTTCGAGGTGTTCTTGGCGACCAGGTGGAAGCGGGGCTTCTCGCCCGCCTCGTAGGAGAGCTTGGCGCTGCGCAGCGTCAACTGGAGCGCTCCGGACGGGCAGTTCGGGAGCGGAGAATTGGCCGGAACCTGCTGTCCCGCGCCGGTGCCCGCGCCGCCGTCGCCGCCCGCGCCGTCGGTGTCGCCGTTCTTCCCGGTGCCGCCGGCGCCCGAGTCCGTACCGGCGTCGGCGCCCGTACCGGAGCCCGAGCCCGCGTCCGTACCGGAGCCGGCGGAGCCGCCGCCGTCACCACTGCCGTCACCGCTGCCGCCGGACGTGTCGCCGCCGTCGCCCGACTCGTCGCGGCCACCGGGCTGTTGGCTGATCGCCGGGCCGGTGCCGGAGGGGCCTGGAGTGATCGAAGGGGGTGTGGGCGACGAGCCGTTGGCGGCGTCGTTCGTCTTCTTCCCGCCGCCGTCACCCGAGGCGACGGCCCATACGGCGAGCAGGGCGAGAACCGCAACCAGGCACACCGCCACCGCCCTCCGTCGCCAGTAGATGGTGGAGGGAAGCGGCCCGACCGGATTGCGCAAAGATCCCACGACCCGAACCTTACGAGAGATCCGGCCCAACTCCCGCCCCACCCGCCGCCCGAGGCATCAAGTTTTGCCGATGATCACATCCTTCCGTGCCGGGAACTTTTCCGGAACAGGCCTGAAGCGGCGGGGAATCACCGGGATCCGGCGGTCCCCCGACTTTCGTCGGGGGTCGCTCTGGTCGTTGGCCCGGGGCGGAGAGCTCCGAATTCCGGTTAGCGTCGTCCACCATGGACTCCCTCCTCGACCTCTCCGATCGGCTCTACCTCGACGTCGCCGACTTCGCCCACTCCACCCCGCACTGGTTCCAGTGGCTCGCGGAGGTGTGGACGGAGGCAGGACTGCTGCTCTTCGGCGTGCTGTTCCTGGCCGGCTGGTGGCGCTCCCGTGACGGATCGAGCCGGATGATGGCGCTCGCGCTGCTCGCCCCGCTCGCCACCGCCTTCGGTTACGTGGTGAGCGAGGGGCTGAAGTCGCTGATCGACGAGGAACGGCCGTGCCGCGCGGTCGTCGGGGCACCCGCCGCGCTCGTGGAGTGCCCGCCGTACGGCGACTGGTCCTTCCCCAGCAACCACTCGGCCATCGCGGGCGCCGCCGCGATCGCGCTCGCACTGTCCTGGCGCGGGATCGTCTGGCTGACCGTGCCGATGGCGCTGCTCATGGCGTTCTCCCGGGTCTTCGTCGGCGTGCACTACCCGCACGACGTGACCGCCGGCCTGCTGCTCGGCGCCCTGGTCGCCTTCCTCGTCATGCGGGCGGCGGAGCGGCCGGTGCGCTCCCTCGTGGACACGGCCAGGTCGAGCCGGAGCTCGGCCGTCGTGTGGTGCGCGGGGCGCGGACCGCGGGCGCACGCCCACGGCGGGCTCCCGGCGCACGCCTCCGCGCGCGCCGACCGGCCCGAGCGCTCGCGCCACGGCGCGCACTGATCCCGCCTCGGACGTGCCAGGATCGGAGTGCCATGACTTCCATCGACACTCCCCCCGGTCCCCCGGCCCCCGTAGCTCCCTCGCTCCCCCCGGAGCTGCACGGGCCCGTCCTCGCCTGGTTCGACCGGCACGCCCGTGACCTGCCCTGGCGCCGCCCCGAAGCCGGAGCCTGGGGGGTGATGGTCAGCGAGTTCATGCTCCAGCAGACCCCCGTCGTCCGGGTCCTTCCGGTGTACGAGCAGTGGCTGGCGCGCTGGCCGCGCCCGGCCGACCTGGCCGCCGACGCCCCCGGCGAGGCCGTACGCGCCTGGGGCCGGCTCGGCTATCCGCGCCGGGCCCTGCGCCTGCACGCGGCGGCCACGGCCATAACGGAACGCCACCGCGGCGACGTGCCCCGCGACCACGGGCAGCTGCTCGCGCTGCCCGGGATCGGCGAGTACACGGCGGCCGCGGTGGCCTCTTTCGCGTACGGGCAGCGGCATGCGGTCCTGGACACCAATGTGCGCCGGGTCTTCGCGCGGGCGGCGACCGGCGTCCAGTACCCGCCGAACGCGACCACGGCCGCCGAGCGCCGGCTCGCCCGGGCGCTGCTCCCGGAGGACGAGGCGACGGCCTCCCGCTGGGCCGCGGCCTCGATGGAGCTGGGCGCGCTGGTGTGCACGGCGCGGAACGAGGACTGCGGGCGCTGCCCGATCGCCGAGCGCTGTGCGTGGCAGCTGGCGGGGAAGCCGGCGCACGACGGCCCGCCGCGGCGCGGCCAGACGTACGCGGGCACGGACCGGCAGGTACGGGGCCGGCTCCTCGCGGTGCTGCGGGAGGCGACGGACCCGGTCGGGCAGGCGGCCCTGGACGCGGTCTGGGACGAGCCGGTGCAGCGGGCCCGGGCCCTGGACGGCCTGGTCGCGGACGGCCTCGTCGAACCGCTGGAGGACGGGCTCTACCGCCTGCCGCTCTCCTGAGGCCACCCTCGCGAAACCTCTTCCGTATCCGCTGTTACACAACCGATGGGTAGCCGTGCGTCCACCGACGGCTGCCCCGCACAGCCCCGTGACACAGCCTCCGTAGCGTCGTCCACGACACGAGGAAATGGCTGGTCACGGGGATGGAGGCGGTTCGGATGAGGCACGGAGAGGTGCTCGACTTCGAGGAGTACGTACGCACGCGGCAGGACGCGCTACTGCGCAGTGCCCGTCGTCTCGTCCCCGACCCGGTCGACGCCCAGGACCTCCTCCAGACCGCGCTGGCCCGGACGTACGGGCGCTGGGACGGCATCGCCGACAAGTCCCTCGCCGACGCCTACCTGCGCCGGGTCATGATCAACACCCGGACCGAGTGGTGGCGCTCCCGCAAGCTCGAAGAGGTGCCCACCGAGCAGCTGCCCGACGCGAGCATCGACGACCGGACCGAGCAGCACGCCGACCGGGCCCTCCTCATGGACGTCCTGAAGGTGCTCGCGCCGAAGCAGCGCAGCGTCGTCGTCCTCCGCCACTGGGAGCAGATGAGCACCGAGGAGACGGCGGCCGCGCTCGGGATGTCGACGGGTACGGTGAAGTCGACGCTCCACCGCGCGCTGGCCCGGCTCCGCCAGGAGCTGGAGAGCCGCGACCTCGACGCCCGCGCCCTGGGACGGACGGGAGAGCGGGCGGACGTACGAGGTGACGAAAGGGGGCGGGGGCGGTGCGCGGCCTAGACGCCGAATCCGACGACGGCAGAGAACACGACGGCGGAGAACACGGCAGAGCACACGACGGCAGAGCACACGGCGGCGACGACCGGTACGGCATCGGGCGGCGCCGCCCTCGCCGTACCGTCAAGGCGGCGAGCGTCACGGCGGTGGCCGGGCTCGTCGCCGTCGGGCTGTCCGTGGCCGCCTGTTCCACCGGCGGTACGGGCTCCCGCGACGAGGGCGCGGCCCGCGTCGACGAGACCGCGGCGGCGGCACCCAGCCCCTCCTCCCCCGCCGCGCCCAGCGGTCCGCAGTCCGCCGAGCGGGTGGATCCGATCGCGCTGCTCAAGGCCGACCCGAAGATCGGCGAGCGGCTCAAGGACGATCTGAAGCCGTGCGTCGCGGACGCCTACCCGGTGGACGCCTCCTACGGCAACCTCACCGGCAGCGCCGACCCCGACGTCGTCGTCAACGTGATGACCTGCGGCGATGCCGTCGGAATCGGCACGTACGTCTACCGGAAGCAGAGCGACCGGTACGAGAACGTGTTCATGGCGGAGGACGCGGCCGTCTACGCGACGATCGACCGCGGCGATCTCGTCGTCACCAAGCAGGTGTACGCGGAGGGCGACCCGGTCGCATATCCCTCGGGCGAGGACGTCATCACGTACCGCTGGTCGGGGAACAAGTTCACCCAGCACGACTGGGTGCACAACGACTACAGCCGCGCCGTCGGGGACGGTGAGGCCGCGGTCGAGCCGGCGCCGAGCGAACCCACCCCGAGCTGACCCCCATCACGTGCACTATCTGCACCACCTGCACCACCTGCACCACCCGCATCACCCGCATCACCCGCATCACCCGCATCACCCGCATCACCCGCATCACCCGCATCACCCGCATCACCCGCATCACCCGCACGACACAGCAGCACAGACCCCCGAAGGGCACGCACGATGGCCGAAACCCATGTCCTGTTCGTCGAGGACGACGACGTCATCCGTGAGGCCACCCAGCTCGCCCTGGAGCGGGACGGCTTCCGGGTCACGGCGATGCCCGACGGGCTCTCCGGCCTGGACGCCTTCCGGGCGCAGCGGCCGGACATCGCCCTCCTCGACGTGATGCTGCCGGGCATGGACGGCGTCAGCCTCTGCCGCCGCATCCGCGACGAGTCGACCGTGCCGGTGATCATGCTGTCGGCGCGCGCCGACTCGATCGACGTCGTCCTCGGCCTGGAGGCCGGGGCCGACGACTACGTCACGAAGCCGTTCGACGGATCGGTCCTCATGGCCCGCATCCGGGCCGTCCTGCGGCGCTTCGGGCACGCGGGCGGCGTCGGCGCCAGCGAGCACGGGGACGAGTCGGCGGACGGCGGCGGGCTGCTCGCCTTCGGCGACCTGGAGGTCGACACCGAGGGCATGGAGGTCCGCAAGGACGGGACGCCGGTGGCGCTGACCCCGACCGAGATGCGGCTGCTCCTGGAGTTCTCGTCCGCGCCGGGCACCGTGCTGTCCCGGGACAAGCTCCTGGAGCGGGTCTGGGACTACGGCTGGGGCGGCGACACCCGGGTCGTGGACGTCCACGTGCAGCGGCTGCGCGCCAAGATCGGCCAGGACCGGATCGAGACGGTCCGGGGCTTCGGCTACAAGCTCAAGGGCTAGGGAACGGTGTCCTTCCGATGTCCTTCCGCCCCGTGAAGCCGCTCGCCCTCCGTACCGGGGTCCGCTGGAAGATCGCCGTCGCCATCGCGGCGGTCGGCGCGCTCATCGCGGTCACGCTGAGCGTGGTCGTGCACAACGCCGCCCGCATCTCGATGCTCGACAACGCGCGCGAGGTGCAGATGGAGCGGCTGCTCTTCGCCCAGCGGATGTACGAGACGTCGAAGCCGAAGGAGCCCCGCTTCGGCACGAAGATCAACGACCCGGCGCTGCCGCCCCAGCTCGACCAGCTGATGCGGGACCGGCGGCGCGGCACGTACGTGCAGGAGCACCGGCACGGCGGGCCGCCCGACGTGTGGGCCGCGGTGCCCCTCGCCAACGGCGACGTCCTGTCGCTGCACATCCCCTTCGCCGACCGCAGCGCGGCGATCATGAACGATCTGGACCGGGCGCTCGTCATCGGCTCGGTCTCGGTGGTGTTCGGCGGCTGCGCCCTCGGCGTGCTCATCGGCGGCCAGCTCTCGCGGCGGCTGCGGAAGGCCGCCGCCGCGGCCGGGCGGGTCGCCCAGGGCAACACGGACGTACGGGTACGGGACGCGATCGGCGGGGTCGTCCGGGACGAGACCGACGAGCTGGCCCGGGCGGTCGACGCCCTGACCGACGCCCTGAACGAGCGGATCGAGGCCGAGCGCCGGGTCACCGCGGACATCGCGCACGAGCTGCGCACCCCCGTGACCGGGCTGCTCACGGCGGCCGAGCTGCTGCCGCCGGGGCGGCCGACCGAGCTAGTACGGGACCGGGCGCAGGCGATGCGGACGCTGGTCGAGGACGTCCTGGAGGTGGCCCGGCTCGACAGCGCGTCGGAGCGGGCCGAGCTCCAGGAGATCGCGCTCGGCGAGTTCGTGGAGCGGCGGGTGCGGGCGCTCGATCCGGAGGTGGTCGTCCGGGTCGTCCACGAGTCCTGGGTGAACACCGACCCGCGCCGCCTGGAGCGCATCCTCGGCAATCTCCTCGCCAACGCCGCCAAGCACGGCAAGCCGCCGGTCGAGGTCACGGTCGAGGGCCGGGTGGTACGGGTCCGCGACCACGGTCCGGGCTTCCCCGAGGCGCTTCTCAAGGAGGGCCCGAGCCGCTTCCGTACGGGGACGAGCGACCGCGCGGGCCAGGGCCACGGCCTGGGGCTGACGATCGCGGCGGGCCAGGCGCGGGTGCTCGGCGCCCGGCTGACCTTCCGGAACGTGGCCTCGGCGGCGGCCCCGGAGGGGGTGGGCGGCGCGATCGCGGTGCTGTGGCTGCCGGACCACGCGCCGACGAACACGGGCAGCTTCCCGATGCTGGGGCAGCAGCTGCCGGACTGACGACGCGGTGCGTGGAGCGGATACGGCGGTGGGGGGCCCCTTTCGGGACCGGCCCCACCGCCGTACACGAGCGTCCGGGGTCCGGGCGTCGGCCGGGGTCCGGGTGTCAGCCGGGGTCCGGGTGTCAGCCGGGCGTCAGACCTTCTCGGCGACCTTCGGGGCGTCGTCGCCCGCCGGCGCCTTCGGCTCCGGCTCCGCCGGTCCGGCGCCGCGCAGCGCCACCTCCTTGACGAAGAGGGCGAGGGCGAACGCGACGACGGAGACCGCGGCGGCGACCAGGAAGGCGGAGTGGGTGCCGGCGGAGACCGCGTACTGGTAGGCCTCGCGCAGCGGCTCCGGCAGCTTGGCGAGGCTCGCCGCGTCGAGCTGCGCGGTCCGCTCGGTGAGCCCGGACCCGCCGCGCGCCGCCATCTCGTCCTGGACCCGGCTCGTGAAGAGCGCGCCCATGATCGCGACGCCGAAGGAGGAGCCGAGGGTCCGGAAGAGGGTGGTGGAGGAGGAGGCGACGCCCATGTCCTTCATCTCGACGCTGTTCTGCGCGACGAGCATGGTGATCTGCATGAGGAAGCCCATGCCGGCACCGAGGAGCGCCATGTAGACGCCGGACGTCAGCCGCGAGGTGCCGGTGTCCATCGTGGCGAGGAGGAAGAGGCCGGCGGTCATGAGGACGCCGCCGACGATCGGGAAGATCTTGTACTTGCCGGTGCTGGTGGTGAACCGGCCGACGAGCAGCGAGACGACCATCATCGCCATCAGCATCGGCAGGAGCAGGAGACCGGAGTTGGTCGCCGAGGCGCCCTGGACGGACTGCTGGAAGATCGGCAGGTAGAGGACCGCGCCGAACATCACGAAGCCGGTGATGAAGCCGATCAGGGACATCAGGGTGAAGTTGCGGCTGCGGAAGATGTGCAGCGGCACGATCGGGTCCTCGGCCTTGGTCTCCACCCACAGGAACGCGGCGAGGGAGGCGACTCCGGCGACCGTGAGGCCGACGATGGTGGCCGAGCTCCAGGCGTACTCCGTGCCGCCCCAGGTGGTGACGAGGACGATCGCGGTGATGCCGACGGTCAGCAGTGCGGCGCCGAGGAAGTCGATCCGGGTGCCCGCGACGCGCTGCTTCTTCGGCAGGTGAAGGACGGTGGTGACCATGGCGAGGGCGACGGCGCCGAGCGGCAGGTTGATGTAGAAGGACCAGCGCCAGCCCCAGTGGTCGGTGATGGTGCCGCCGACGAGCGGTCCGCCGATCATGGCGAGGGCCATGACGCCGGCCATCATGCCCTGGTACTTGCCGCGCTCACGGGGCGGGATCAGGTCGCCGATGATCGCCATGACGCCGACCATGAGGCCGCCGGCGCCGAGGCCCTGGATCGTACGGAAGCCGATGAGCTGGCCCATGTCCTGGGCCATGCCGCTGAGCGCCGAGCCGATCAGGAAGATCACGATCGAGGTGAGGAAGACGCCCTTGCGGCCGAACATGTCGCCGAGCTTGCCCCAGAGGGGGGTGGAGGCGGCCGTGGCCAGGGTGTAGGCGGTGACGACCCAGGAGAGGTGCTCCAGGCCGCCGAGCTCGCCGACGATCGTCGGCATCGCCGTGCCGATGATCATGTTGTCCAGCATCGCGAGCAGCATCGCGATCATCAGGGCGAGGAGGACGACGCGGACGCTGCGCGCCGGCGGTACCTTCTCCTCGGCTGCTTGCGTTGTCCCGCTGGTCGCCATCGCCATCCCCTTACTTGCCGCCCGGCTAGTTACTAGAATGGGGACGGTAGACCCGTAACTTGCCGGTCGTCAAGTAAGTAAAAGTCGGAGAGCGAGAACAGCCATGGCCCAGGCACGAGGCAACACCCGCCAGCGCATCCAGGACGTGGCCCTCGCGCTCTTCGCCGAACAGGGCTACGAGAAGACGAGCCTGCGTGAGATCGCCGAGCACCTCGACGTCACCAAGGCCGCGCTCTACTACCACTTCAAGACCAAGGAAGACATCATCATCGGCATCTTCCAGGACCTCACCCGGCCCGTGGACGAGCTGATCGCATGGGCGCAGGAGCAGCCGCGCACGCTGGAGGTGAGGGAGGAGATCCTCCGCCGCTACCAGGCATCCCTGATCAGCGCGTACCCGCTGTTCCGCTTCATGCAGGAGAACCAGGCGGCCGTCCGCGAGCTGAGCATCGGCCTGACCTTCAAGGAGCGGATGCTCGAACTGAGCGGCCTGATCCAGGAGCCCGACTTCACCGTGCGCGACCGGGTGCGCTGCGTGAGCGCGATCTTCACGCTCCACGCGGGGATGTTCTTCATGGACAACGTCGAGGGCGACTCCGAGGAGAAGCGCGAAGCCGTCCTCGAGGTCGCCCTCGGTCTGCTGAACCAGGCCCACGGGGCCGGGTAGCGGAGCTTAGATGCTCACGCCGTGGGACCGCAGGAAGGCGGCCGGGTTCACGGAGGAGCCGTAGTTCGGGGTCGTACGGATCTCGAAGTGCAGGTGCGGGCCGGAGGAGTTGCCGGTGTTGCCCGAGAGGGCGATCTGCTGACCGGCGGCGACCTTCTGGCCGACGTTGACCTTGATCTTCGACAGGTGGGCGTACTGCGAGTACGTGCCGTTGGCGTGCTTGACGACGATCGCGTTTCCGTACGCGGGGCCGTCGCCGCCGCCGTTCGGGCCGGCCTTCACGACGGTGCCCGCGCCCGCGGCCTTGACCGGGGTGCCGGTCGGGACGGCGAAGTCCTGGCCGGAGTGCTTGTGGGCCCACATGGCGCCGCCCTGGTTGTAGCTGGCGGAGAGGGTGTACGAGGCGACCGGCTTGACCCAGGACGGGGTCGCCTTCTTCGCGGCCTTCACGGGGGTGGCCTTCACGGCGACGGCCTTCGCGGTGGCGGCCTTCTGCGCTGCGGCCTTCGCGGCGGCGGCCTTCACCTGGGCGGCGACGTGGGCCTGGGTCTCGGCCTGGGCCGCGACGGCGGCGGACGCGGTCGCGGCGACCGGGGCGACGGCCTTGCCCTCGGCGGCGAAGGCGGACCCTGCTCCGGCCACCAGCGACGCTCCCAGACCGGCGACGGTGAGAGCGACGGCGGTGACACGGGCGGCGGGGTTCATGACGCGCTTCGACATACGGGGGAAAACCTCCGGGGAAGTACGGGACCCGACGCGAACGGTGCGTGGCGCCGGGCTTGCTCATCCTTGGTAACCCGGACCCCCGCCCAGCCCAAAACACCCCATCTACGACATTGCGTCGTAGCGATCTCCGGGGGAGATCGACCCTTGACGGCCTTGGCTTCAAGTACTGAAAGCGGACATACCGCCACAAGGAAACCCGTTTAACCGCACGTCGAGGGGGGCCAGAACTGCCCGAAAGGCCGCTCCCCGCCCGGTTCGGGACCCTTCAGGCCTAAAGTCCCGACGGTTGATCCCTGAACGTCCTGAATCACCACCAAAGGTCGCCACTATTCCGGTTAGTACCCCTCGAAACGCCTGTGCGCCTTGTCACCCGGCGCCGACCGCCAATGGGACCTGGGTCACGCAACCGAGCCGTCCGGAAGACCGTCCCGCACTACGCTGACCGCTTCGGGGACCCACGGGGGGACACACATGGAACCGGCACTCATCGGCACGCGCCTCGCGTCAGCGGCGATCGGCCCACTCCTGAAGAAACTGCTGGTCAGCGATGGTCCAGGCGCCGGGCTCACCGGGAACGCGCCCAAGGTGCGGCTCTCCGGCCTCCTCTCCTTCCGCGGCGAGAAGCGCACGCTCACGGAGAAGGACGTCCGAGGGCTCGCGGCGACTCTGGTCGAGCGCTCCCGGAGCGAGGGCGGTGAGGCCCCGTTCCCCACGGACGAGACCGAGGCCGTCGCCCACACCCTGGGGACGACCCTCCTCGCCCTCGGCGACCTCGACATGGACGACGTCCAGGCCGTCCGCCTCGGCCACCGCGCCCTCGCCCGCCGCCTGCGGGCGGCGGCCCCGGCCCCCGACGGCCTCTCCGCCGACTCGGTCCTCTATCTGGAGTCGATGACCGAATGGGCCTGCCTCCACATCCTGGAGTTCTTCACCCAGCGGTCCACGTTCATCGCCCGCAGCCTGGTCGAGCAGACGCGCGGCCAGACGGAACTCATCGCGAAGATCGACGAGGTCATCCGCCGGACGCCGAGGGTGGACAAGCGGGACGCGGAGTTCGAGCGGCGCTACCTGGCGCACCTGGCGAAGAAGCACGGCCGCCTCACCATCTACGGCATCGATCTGCACGACTCACCGGACCGATGGCCGCTGGACGTGGCGTATCTGTCGCTGGAGGCGACGGGGTCCGGCCCGGTGGACCGCCTCCACGGCCCGGAGGGGGACCAGGTCGTCGCCCGCGCCGACCTTGCCCTCGCCCGGCACGACAAGGTCCTCCTGCGGGGCCTCGCCGGCGCGGGCAAGACGACGCTCGTGCAATGGCTGACGACCTCCGCGGCGGCGGAGAAGCCGGCGGACGGCATGGGCTACCTCTACGGCCGCGTCCCGTTCGTCCTCCCCCTGCGCACCCTCACCCGCCACGGCGAGCGGCTCCCCTCCCCCGACCGCTTCCTCGCCGCCGTCGGCTGCCCGCTCACCCCTCCCGAGGGCTGGGCCGACCGCGTCCTGGCGGCCGGACGGGGCCTGGTTCTGGTGGACGGCATCGACGAGATCCCCGAGGCCGAGCGCGGCCGGGCCCGCGAGTGGCTCCGCGGTCTCCTCGACACGTACGAGGGCAACCGCTGGCTCGTGACCTCGCGCCCCACGGCCGTACGGGACGACTGGCTGGCCCCCGAGGGCTTCACCGAGCTGGCCCTCTCCCCCATGACCCGGGCCGAGGTCGCCACCTTCGTACGCCGCTGGCACCGGGCCGCCGGGCCGGAGGCCGCACCGTACGAGCAGCCGCTCCTCGACGCGCTCCGCACCACCGAGCACGTCGCCCAGCTCGCCACCAACCCCCTGATGTGCGGTCTGATCTGCGCGCTCCACCGCGACCGGCGCGGCTTCCTGCCCCGCGGCCGCAAGGCGCTCTACGAGGCCGCCCTGTCGATGCTCCTCTCGCGGCGCGACCGCGAGCGCGACATGGGCGCCCCGTCCGGACTCGTGCTCGACGAGGCCCCACAGATCCAGCTGATCCAGCGGCTCGCGTACTGGCTGACGCTGAACGGCCGGACGACGCTGGACCGGACCCACGCGGAGAAGATCGTCGCGGAGGCCGTCCCGGCGGTCCAGGAGGCCTCGGCGTACGCCCCGGACGCGGTCTTCACCCACCTCCTCCACCGCAGCGGCCTGCTCCGCGAGCCGACGGCCGACACGGTCGAGTTCGTCCACCGCACGTTCCAGGACTACCTGGCGGCGAAGGCTCTCGTGGACCGCTGGGACATCGGCGTCCTGGTCCGGCACGCGGCGGACGACCAGTGGGAGGACGTCATCCGCATGGCGCTGGGCCATGCTCGGCCGCGCGAGTGCGCGGAGATCCTCCGCGAGCTGCTGACCGCGGCGGACGCGACGGAGGACCGCCGCACCCGGCTGCGGCTCGTGATCCTGGCGGCGACGGCCCTGGAGCACGCGACGGAGGTGGCCCCGGAGGTACGGCAGGAGCTACTGGCCCGCACCGCGGAGGTGATCCCGCCGCGCACGGCGGCGGAGGCGCGCGAATTGGCCGGCGTGGGGCGCCTGGTCCTCGACCTGCTGCCGGGACCGGAGGGTCTCGGCGACAAGGAAGCCCAGATGGTGGTGACGGCGGCGACCCATGTCACCGCCGATGCGGCAATTCCCTATCTGGCCCTGTTCACCGGTCACCCTGCCCTGGAGGTCCGGTCCCAGCTCATCTGGGCGTGGTCCCGATTCGACACGGACCAGTACGCCGAGGAGATCGTCGCCAGGCTCGCCCCGGACGGGCTGGACTACACCATCGCGAACGACGAACAAGGTGCTCTGCTGGTCCGGCTCGGTCTACGGCCCGAGTCCTTGGACATCAGGTGGGGAGTCACCGATGCCGGCCTCGCACCCCTCCGTCCCCTACTGCCCGACGTACGGAGGCTCACTCTGTTCGAAGATCACCTCCACGATCTGTTCGACTCCCAGACGGCGCTCCGTCTGCCGCAGATCGTGGTGCTCGAAGTGTGGGTCACCTCTGACGAGCCCCCCTGCCAGCTGATCACCGATGCCTTCCCCCGCCTGTACGCGCTCACACTGGTCGGTGAGCGGCCAGAGGCCCAATGGGACGTGGCTCCGCTCGCGCGCCTTCCCCACCTGCGTCACCTGATCGCCCCTGCGGCCGAACTCACCGGCACGGAGCACCTCCCGCCTCACATCGAGATCTCCACCTGACCCAGAAACAAGGGGCGGCCCCGGAACCATCAAGGTTCCGGGGCCGCCCCTTCAGCGCTACCGGCTCAGCGCGGCGTCACGCGTCCTTCGAGAGGTTCGGGCCCGTGCCGCCCGTGGCCTCGATCGGCGGGGCGTCCGGCAGGGCCGACTTCTCCTCGCCGCGGAAGGTGAACGTCTTCTCGTCGCCCTCGCCCTCCGTGTCCACGACCACGATGTGACCGGGGCGCAGCTCGCCGAAGAGGATCTTCTCCGACAGCGTGTCCTCGATCTCGCGCTGGATCGTCCGGCGCAGCGGCCGGGCGCCCATCACGGGGTCGTAGCCCTTCTTGGACAGGAGCTCCTTCGCGGACTGGGAGAGCTCGATGCCCATGTCCCGGTCCTTCAGGCGCTCGTCCACGCGGCCGATCATCAGGTCGACGATCTGGAGGATGTCGTCCTGCGTCAGCTGCGGGAAGACGATGATGTCGTCCACACGGTTGAGGAACTCGGGGCGGAAGTGCTGCTTCAGCTCGTCGCTGACCTTCGCCTTCATCCGCTCGTAGTTGGACTTCGTGTCGCCCTGGGCCGCGAAGCCGAGGTTGAAGCCCTTCGAGATGTCCCTGGTCCCGAGGTTGGTGGTCATGATGATGACCGTGTTCTTGAAGTCCACGACCCGGCCCTGGGAGTCGGTCAGGCGACCGTCCTCCAGGATCTGGAGAAGGGAATTGAAGATATCGGGGTGGGCCTTCTCGACCTCGTCGAAGAGGACGACGGAGAACGGCTTGCGGCGCACCTTCTCGGTGAGCTGGCCGCCCTCTTCGTAGCCGACGTATCCGGGCGGCGAACCGAAGAGACGGGAAACCGTGTGCTTCTCGCTGAACTCCGACATGTCGAGGGAGATCATCGCGTCCTCGTCGCCGAAGAGGAATTCGGCGAGAGCCTTCGAAAGCTCGGTCTTACCGACACCGGACGGACCGGCGAAGATGAACGAGCCACCGGGGCGCTTCGGGTCCTTCAGACCGGCTCGCGTACGGCGGATCGCCCGCGAGAGACCGATGACGGCGTCCTTCTGGCCGATGACGCGCTTGTGGAGCTCGTCCTCCATGCGGAGCAGGCGGCTGGACTCCTCCTCGGTCAGCTTGAAGACCGGGATGCCCGTGGCGGTCGCGAGGACCTCGGCGATCAGCTCGCCGTCGACCTCGGCGACGACGTCCATGTCGCCGGCCTTCCACTCCTTCTCCCGCTTGGCCTTCGCGGCGAGGAGCTGCTTCTCCTTGTCACGGAGAGAGGCGGCCTTCTCGAAGTCCTGCGAGTCGATCGCGGACTCCTTGTCCCGGCGGACGCCGGCGATCTTCTCGTCGAACTCGCGGAGGTCCGGCGGCGCGGTCATCCGGCGGATGCGCATCCGGGAGCCGGCCTCGTCGATCAGGTCGATCGCCTTGTCCGGGAGGAAGCGGTCCGAGATGTACCGGTCGGCCAGGGTCGCGGCCTGGACGAGGGCCTCGTCGGTGATGGAGACCCGGTGGTGGGCCTCGTACCGGTCGCGCAGACCCTTGAGGATCTCGATGGTGTGCGGCAGCGACGGCTCGGCGACCTGGATGGGCTGGAAGCGGCGCTCGAGGGCCGCGTCCTTCTCCAGGTACTTGCGGTACTCGTCGAGCGTCGTGGCACCGATCGTCTGGAGCTCACCGCGGGCCAGCATCGGCTTGAGGATGCTGGCGGCGTCGATCGCGCCCTCGGCGGCACCCGCACCCACGAGGGTGTGGAGCTCGTCGATGAACAGGATGATGTCGCCGCGGGTGCGGATCTCCTTGAGGACCTTCTTCAGGCGCTCCTCGAAGTCACCGCGGTAGCGGGAGCCGGCGACCAGCGCGCCGAGGTCCAGGGTGTAGAGGTGCTTGTCCTTGAGGGTCTCGGGCACCTCGCCCTTGACGATGGCCTGCGCCAGGCCCTCGACGACGGCGGTCTTGCCGACGCCGGGCTCGCCGATGAGGACCGGGTTGTTCTTGGTGCGGCGGGACAGCACCTGCATGACCCGCTCGATCTCCTTCTCGCGCCCGATGACCGGGTCGAGCTTGGATTCGCGGGCCGCCTGGGTGAGGTTCCGGCCGAACTGGTCGAGGACCAGGGACGTCGAGGGGGTGCCCTCGGCAGGGCCGCCGGCCGTGGCGGCTTCCTTGCCCTGGTAGCCGGAGAGCAGCTGGATGACCTGCTGCCGCACCCGGTTGAGGTCGGCGCCCAGCTTCACGAGGACCTGGGCGGCGACGCCCTCGCCCTCGCGGATCAGGCCGAGCAGGATGTGCTCGGTGCCGATGTAGTTGTGGCCGAGCTGGAGTGCCTCGCGGAGCGAGAGCTCCAGGACCTTCTTGGCACGAGGAGTGAAGGGGATGTGCCCGGACGGGGCCTGCTGCCCCTGTCCGATGATCTCCTCCACCTGCTGGCGGACCGCCTCGAGCGAAATCCCGAGGCTCTCCAGGGCCTTAGCGGCGACACCCTCACCCTCGTGGATAAGGCCCAGAAGGATGTGCTCGGTGCCGATGTAGTTGTGGTTGAGCATCCGGGCTTCTTCCTGAGCCAGGACGACAACCCGCCGCGCGCGGTCGGTGAACCTCTCGAACATCGTTAATCGCTCCTCAGAGCGGTCAGTCAGTTAGGGGTCGATCCCCTCCCTGTCCTTCCGCAGCTTAGTCCCGCAAGCGGGGACCGCTCATTCCAACTGCCGACATCCGTCCGGATCACCCCTCTTCCGCGGGGAGACCTGCCGCCGAACAACCGACAAATGCTCCAACCCGATGGTGCGAGACGATGTTCCCGCAGGCCAAGTAGTTAGCCGCGCCTTGAGTACGCCGATGGCGAACGTGAGACGCCGAAGCCCGCGAGTCGCCCCTCTCCACTAGGAATGTCTTACCCGTAAGCACTGACACTCCATGCGGCGCACCCCGGTTCCCTCCGCTACCAGCGAACAACCTTGCGCTGCCGAATGCGCCCGTACGCCCCATCACGGACACCTTGCGCATCCGGATCGGGACCGTACGTCACCGCGGACGGGCTGTGGGCGTAACCAAGAGGGGTTCGCGGGAGTTGCGCCGGGCATGGCCTTCACCGTCCCGTTTCCCCGCTCGCCGCTGGACGGCGATGGTGACGGCGTCGGCGGTCTGGCGCGGTGGTACGAGCACGGACTCGGCTGGGCCGCGGTGCCCGGGCCCCCGGTGCAGCTGGTCACGGGGCTGCGTTTCGACGTCCTGGAGCTGCCCGCCACGGCCGGCCGTGGTGTCCTGCGCCGGATGGGCGCGGCCACGGGTCCGGTGGCCCTGATGGGGCGCCGGATGCGGCTGCTCGTGGCCGCGGGGAGCGCGGAGGAGCTCCCGGGGCTGCTCGACTGGCTCGAGTGGGGCGGGATCTCACTGGATCTCGCGATCCTGGGCACCGACGGCCGGATGACCGCGCCCCTTCCCCCGGGGCGGGGCGGATCCGGCGCGCCGGGTGCCGCGGTCTGGCTGCGGCCGCCCGCGCCGGGCCGCGAGGTCGAGTCCTCGCTTCCGGCCCTGCGGTCCGCACCCTGGGGCGGTGCGGACGCCCCCTGCCTGGTGCGCCTCGTGGCCGCCGCCGCGGCGGAGTGCCACCGGGTGCGGCTGCTGAGTGCCCGGACCGGTGGCCCGGCGCCTCAGCAGCTGTCGCCTCAGCGGTTCGCGTCCTCGTAAGCGGCCTTGACGGTCGCGGGCACACGACCGCGGTCGTTCACGTCCAAGCCGTTCTCCTTGGCCCACGCGCGAATCTTCGCGGTGTCGGGGCTGCCGGCCGCGACACGGCCCTTGCCGCGTCCGCTCGTGGTGCGGCCACCGGTCCGACGACCGCCCGTGGTGTACGGCTCGAGCAGGCCGCGGAGCTTTTCCGCGTTTGCGGTGGTGAGGTCGATCTCGTAGGTCTTGCCGTCCAGCGCGAACGTCACCGTCTCGTCCGCCTCGATGCCGTCGAGGTCGTCGACAAGAAGGACCTGAACCTTCTGTGCCACCGGATTTCCTTTCATCGAAAATGCAGTACGCGGAAAGGAAACCGCTTTTCCGGGAAAAACACAAACCCCTGGGAGAGGTTCAGAACCCCGACGACGCGGGAAACATGCGCGATTCGGACATAGCCGCCGCCGGGGTTCCGGCTCACAGGTGCAGAAGCATGCGGCTGTTGCCCAAGGTGTTCGGCTTCACTCGTTCGAGACCGAGGAACTCGGCGACTCCCTCGTCATAGGAACGGAGGAGCTCGCTGTAGACATCTCCGTCGACCGGGGTCTCGCCGATCTCGACGAAGCCGTGCTTCGCGAAGAAGTCGACTTCGAAGGTCAGGCAGAATACCCGCCGCACCCCGAGCCATCGGGCGGTGTGCAACAACTTGTCCAGCACCTGATGTCCGACGCCGGCTCCCTTGAACTCGGGATCGACGGCGAGTGTGCGGACTTCGGCGAGGTCTTCCCACATGACGTGCAGAGCACCGCAACCGACGACCTTGGCGTCCTCGTCGCGTTCCGCGACCCAGAACTCCTGGATGGCCTCGTAAAGGGTCACGGTCGCCTTGTCGAGAAGGATGCCGCGCTGGACGAAAGGATCGACGAGACGGCGGACCGCGGCGACATCGCCGGTGCGGGCCCTGCGTACGGTGACGGCTTTGGCGGAGGCCGCGGAAGCGGCCGGGGAAGCAGACGGCGACATGGGGGGACGCTATCGCTCCTGCGCCTCGGATCCGTCGGCGCCCTTGTCGCGCCCGGCCTCTTCGGGCGGGGCGGGGAGCGGGTTGTCGTCGCGCTGGACGAGACGGATGGCGTCGTTCAGCGCCTCGCGCTGATCCTGCGACATCATGCCGAAGAAGGCGACGAGGGCGGCGGCGGGGTTGTCGCTCTGGGCCCAGGCCTCGTTCATCAGCGCGGCCGAGTAAGCGGCGCGGGTGGAGACCGCCGTATATCGATAGGCGCGGCCGTCGACTTCCCTGCGCACCCAGCCCTTCTGATGGAGATTGTCCATGACGGTCATGACGGTGGTGTAGGCGATGGACCGTTCCTGCTGGAGGTC